>JAYGGE010000036.1:0-8510 GCA_046581505.1 Verrucomicrobiales bacterium
CCAATGTTGTTGCAGGTCATCACCTTGAGGAAGCGTGTCGGGCGTTTTCCGGCGAGTTTCAAGAGTCCCTCAAAATTAAGAGCGGTGCCTTTTTCCCTGGAGAGCGGGTTGTCCACCCGGGCATTGGTTTCGCTGTCTGCTATCACGTCAAGCTTCCAGCTCTCCCGCTCCATGCCGATGGCCAGGCGTTTTTCCGGAGGCAATTTGTATGGTGGGGGCTTGCCGCGCTCTACGGTCTCGAATTCCTCGTGGGGAGTCAGGTATTCAAGCTTAACTGTGGCCTCGGCCAGGATTGCTTCATCGGGATCCTCCGCCCGCAGGGATCGGACATTCATGGCGGCAATGTCCGCTGCCCCAAGGTGCATGAAATAACGCCGGGTTACTTCCAGGTGCTGTTCATGAATATCGCGTGAGAGCGGTGATTCCTGCATGGGAGTGGAATTTTGAGAGATTGTCAGCCAAGACGTTCATGAATCCTGAATGCTAAACAGGGTGATGACAAGACGTCACTTTATCTGTTTAGTCCCAGGGGATATTACCGGGAACCCTATTCCCTGCGCAGGCGGAAGAAGTGCAATTCGCCGTCCGCCGGGTAGCTCCTCGCTATATTGCCACCCTCCCCGGTGATACCCGACTCGAGGATTTGCCAGGTTTCCAGGTTGGTTGAACTCTCGATTGCGTAGGACTGCCCGGCAAGCGCGGGGAAGGACAGGATGAATTCTTCAATGGTTCCTTCCTGTTGGCGTGTGGCGGTGGCGTTTAAAGTGAAGGGCGGGGTGCTTTGCGCGTTCAGTGGAGAAGAACCAAGCTGAACCTCATCACCGTCCTGCCAACCATCACCATCGGTATCGGGGTTGAGCGGGTCGGTGCCGGTATTGTTTCCTGAGATGAAGATACCGGTGTTGGTTTCTGTTGAGTCCGGCAGGCCATCATTGTCGCTGTCATCTGCGACTGGCGGGAAACTCAGGTGATCCTCGTTGAGCGGGTCGGAGAATGCCACGATTCCCGAGGAAAGCTGTGCGGATACAGAACTGCTGTCGCCGCCGTTGGTTCCCGATCCCCAACTCACCACTGAGCCGTTGTCCTTCAACGCCGCGAAGGCATGGTTGGTGGCAAAGATTGCGGTGACTCCGGATGTGAGTTCACTTGTTACCCCGCTGCTGTCACCACCATATTCGGGATCGCCCCAGGTGACCACTTCCCCGTTTTCCTTGAGTGCCGCAAAAGCCCTGCGAGTGGAGAATATTCCAGTGATGCCACCGGAGAGGTTGCCGGCAACGCTGCTGCTGTTGCCGCCGTGGCTGGCGCGGCCCCAGGTAATCACAGCCCCGTTCTCCTTCAGGGCGGCAAAAGCCTGGTGGGTGGAGAATATCCGGGTGACACCGGAGGCTAGTTGGCCGGAGACACTGCTGCTGTTGCCGCCGTTGGAACTCGAGCCCCATGTAACCACGGAACCGTTTTCCTTGAGGACGGCGAAGGCGTTGTTGTTGGAAAATATCCTGACTGCCCCGGAGATGAGGTGTTCGGCTACAGCAGTGCTGTCACCACCATAGGAACTTGATCCCCAGGAACCAACTGAACCGTTTGTCCTCAGGGATGCGAAGGCAGCTCCTGTGGAGACGACTTCAGCAATTCCAAAAGACAATTGACCTGACACGTCACGCAAGTTGCCATTACCACCGTCTTCAGGGTTGCCCCAGACCACCACTGAACCGTCCTCCTTGAGTGCTGCGAAAGCGTTTGAAGTTGCGAAAATTCTTTTAACACCTGAAGAGAGCCGCGCAGTTACGCTGCTGCTGTCGCCACCGTTTTCACTGCGCCCCCAGGTCACTACTGAGCCGTTTTCCTTGAGTGCTGCAAAGCAGTTCTCGTTGGAGAATATTCCCTGGACACCGCTTATCAGTTGTCCGGAGACAACACTGCTGTCGCCACCTGAAGGTGTCGATCCCCATGTAACCACTGAATTGTCTTCCTTGAGGGCGCTGAAGGCATAGCGGGTGGAAAAAATTTGTCGCACGCCGGATATCAGGGAGTCCGTGACATCTCTGCTGTTTCCACCGGAAGCCCCGGCGCCCCAGGTTACCACCGAGCCATCCGTTTTCAGTGCGGCAAAAGCACTGGCGGTCGAAAAGATGCTGGAAACCCCTGATGAAATTTGAGAGGAGACGCTACTGCTGTCACCACCTGATGCAATCGAGCCCCAGGTGATTACGGAACCATTTTCCTTCAGTGCAGCGAAGGCAAGTTCATTAGCGTATTCACCACTCGATTTCCCCGCATACCCCGGTTCATTTAATGAATTACTCAGGTTTTCGGCATCAATAACGGATATTGCCCGGTCAGCTCCAGGGGTAATGCGGTAGCCGGACCCGGAACGCAGGATTGCCAGGATTGTTTCATTGGGATCGATAACACTGTCTGCCAGCGAAGGAAGGCTTAATGTTGCGGTGTCGCTGCCTTCGGCAAAGGTAATGTTCAGGGTATTGTCGCTACCGGGGGCGATGGGGGAGGCGTAGTCAATTGACCGCAGTGCTGTGCCCTGCAACAACAACTTGACCGTGAGTTCCCTGTCGCTGGGACCGTTCCTGTGAAGTTCAAACACGGTAGGCGTGCCGTCATGCTCGTTACCTTTCCGCGTTGCCCTGACCGACACCATGGCAGTCGGGGAGGGAACTAAAGAGTCGTTCGTTGACGAGTTTGCCAGTGCAATTATTCCGGAAGAGATACGATCGGCCACGGCATCACTCGTGCCGCCATAACCGGCGCGACCCCAGGTAACCAGCGAACCGTTTTCCTTCAGTGCAGCGAAGGCATAGCGGTTGGAAAAAATGCGGGTGACTCCGGATGAAATTTGATCGGCGACGGCAAAGCTGTTACCGCCATCAGAATTTGACCCCCATGTGATTACAGATCCGTCGTTCTTCAGTGCGGCGAAGGCAGTCCTGTTGCGGAATATCCGGATGATTCCGGAGGCGAGCTGTTCTGCCACCAGGCTGCTGTTGGCACCGGAAGAATTTGACCCCCACGTGATTACAGCGCCGTCTCTTTTCAACGCGGCAAAGGCACCAACAGTGGCAAAGATGCGGGTGACACCGGCGGCAATCTGCGTGGCAACCACAGTGCTGTCACCGCCGCTGGCTGCCGATCCCCATGTCACTACTGAACCGTTCTCCTTTAATGCGGCAAAGGCACTGCCGGTAACGAATATCCGGGTGACACCGGAGGTGAGCTCCCCGGTGATCGTGCTGCTGTTACCACCGTATCCGTCTCGTCCCCAGGTAACTACCGAGCCATTTTCCTTCAGTGCGGCAAAGGCATACTTGGTGGAGAATACTTCGGTGACCGCGGAAGTAATCTGCGCTGCAACACCACTGCTGTCCGCCGCGTTGTTATCATCTCCCCAGGTAATCAGCGAACCGTCTTTTCTCAATGCGGCAAAGGCATCATAGCTGGAGAAAATCCTGATAACTCCCAGTGACAACTGCTCTGCCACCGGGCTGCTGTCACCGCCGTTGGCCGCTGAACCCCAACTTATCACGGAGCCATTCTCCTTGAGTGCGGCAAAGGATGAATAGGTTGAGAATATCTGGGTAACGCCGGAGTTCAACTGGGTTGTCACGGCACTACTGTCGCCGCCGTCAGCCCCTGATCCCCAGGTGACCACGGAGCCATTATCCTTGAGCGCGGCGAAGGCATTGTAGTTTTCCCATTCCCCGTCTGCTTTACCGATTGAATAACCGGCCATAGCGGCCGTGGAAATCACGTTCTCAGCACCGATGATTGCCACTGCGCGTCCCTTGCCAGGAGTGATGTTGTAACCTGCTCCTGATTGCAGGATAACCAGTATGGTGTCTCCCGGGTCGATAATTTCATCGGGCAGGGTGGGCAGGGTAAGCAGGACGGTATTCTCGCCGGCTTCGAAAGTAATGCTGTGTGTGCCGGCGGACTCAGAGGGGGAAGTGTAGTCCAGGTCAGGGAGGGCAGTGCCCCCCAGGAGGAGGTTTACTGAGAGTTCGCTTATGGAGTCACCTGTGCGCGTCAGCGTAAAGAGTGTCGGCTGCCCATCAGATTCCCTTCCCTGTTGTGAGGTTGAGATGGCAACTGATACCTGGGCAATGGAAAGTGCATTCAGCGCAATCCAGAGAATCGGTAAAATCAGAATTTTTTTTGCCATCGATAATTTGTGACTATCTTATGACAATAAACTTTTACAGTGCTGGCTGCATTCAAAATCCAAGGGATGGAAGGATGTTCATTTCCGCATGTGCAAAGTCGCGAATATTTTTATTCGTCAGGCTCAAATCATGGAAAACATGCTCAATCATCACGGTGCGCTTCCCCGACAAGAGGATTTCTGTTGAGAAATCCGGTAAAGTCCGGGGGCAAGAACAGTTTAGCTGTCGAGCAGCAGCCACTTGCCGTCGGCAAACAGCAGTTTTTTGATTTCACGATCTTCCTTCCCCGGTTCTTTTTTGAAACTTACCTCAACCTCCATGAGCGTCTTGTCTTCGGATGCCTCGACTACCATGGGGTCAAAAAAATGGACTCCCTGCCAGAACCGGAAGCCTTTCCGGAATCGCGCACGCTTTTCCTGCGCGATCATTGCTGCCGCTTCTTCTGCGTTGTCATTGGCTAGAGCAATCGAGAATTCCCTGAAGAAGGATTCAGCCAGTTGCTGCATCGTCTTTTGCTTCAGGTTTTTCTGGGTTGCTGACGGGGATTGCTGGGTTGTTGATGCAGGTTGAGTTTTACTATCCCGGTTTGCGTTCTTGTTTTCAGGCTTGTGGCAGGAAATGCAGGCGGTGGCAACAAGGGTGAGTGCTGCAGATGTTCTAAATATTGAATCCGGGAAGATGTTCATTCTATGGGGAACGGGTTGATCTTTAACCGTAGAGCTTTGGTTTGAGTTGACAATGTCACGAAATAATAAAAAACACACAAGGTGTAATGTTTACGTCATCAACAACTGGCAAGGTAAAGGCAGTCAGGAACGGTTCGAGTTACTTGTTCTGTTCCGGCCTTAAGAAGAGATAACTAAAGAGAATAAATCCCTAACCCAAATTCCAATGAGAAAGATGAAAACTTTAACCAAGTTCCTATGTGGTGGAGTGCTTGCAGTTGCAGTTGCGGCGATAGCTCCGACGGCATTAGCTGAGCAGGACGAGTCTCGTAACCAAAAAGGCAAGGGCAAATTCAAGCAGGAGGAACCTCAGCGACCTGAGCACGGTGCAGAGAATAAGCGCGAACACTCAAGAGCTGACAGAACTCATCAAGGCGGCAAGCCTCAGGCCCGCCCTGGTGGTCCTTCAAAAGGTGGATCTGATGTCCGGCGTGGCGGACCCTCAAAAGGCGGATCTGATGCCCGGCGTGGCGGACCTCCGCAGAAGGGTGGATCTGATGCCCGGCGTGGTGGACCTCCGCAGAAGGGTGGATCTGATGCCCGGCGTGGCGGACCTCCGCAGAAAGGCGGATCTGATGCCCGGCGTGGCGGACCTCCGCAGAAGGGCGGATCTGATGCCCGGCGTGGCGGACCTCCGCAGAAGGGTGGACCTGGTGCCCGACGTGGTGATTTCCAAAGGGGAGGTGATCATGCCCGGCATGGTGGGGATCGCCAGAAGCACGAGCGCGGACATCGCCGATAGCCAGGGCGCGATTTCTTTGAACTTTAACTCACTCCGGGGCGTCATGTGCGTCCCGGAGTTTTTTTGTTCCTGCTCCGCAGGGTGTTAACCGATGGTATTCTGTTGCAGGCAGGACGGTTTTCATGGGTAATCCAATTTTTGTCTATATCGGTTCGCATGGATGCTCAGGTGAATGGATTGTTTGGAGAGGAGAAGGATCTATGTGAGATTCGTATTGCCTGTTCATGTTGCAGGATTACAGAATGCAGGCAGCCATGAAAATTCTGTTTATCATCCGGGTTATTACTTGCCTGTGCCTTTCATTGGTTGATACACGATCGAAGGTGGCTGCTGAGCCTTTATCTGCCAATGCAGCGAAGGACGATCACGCGGGGAAGCATCAGTCTACTGAAAGCGAACCGGGGTCCCGGCGGGATGTTAATGAACCAAAGATGACAATGGTTCATTACATGCCGTGGTATTCCTCAAAGCCTTTCAGCGCACAGTGGGGCTGGCACTGGACGATGAATCACTTTAATCCCGACAAGGTGACCAGGGAGGGAGACAGGGCATTGGCCTCGCATTACCAGCCCTTGATCGGTCCCTATGATTCCAATGATCCTGACGCCCTGGAATGCCAGGTGCTGCTGATGAAATTCGCCGGTATCGACGGTGTGATTATCGATTGGTATGGCATCAGCGACTTCAATGATTATGCGGCGATTCATCGCAACACCGGCCACTTGGTCAGGCACATCAGGAAGGCGGGCCTGAAGTTTGCCGTCTGCTACGAGGACCAGACCGTTGCGAACATGGTCAAGGGTGGAGCTATAAAGAAAGGGGAGGATGTTTTGCACGGGAAGAAAACCCTGCAGTGGTTGCAGGAAAACTGGTTCACTGATGATGCCTACCTGAGAGTCGGACAGAGGCCGCTCATGCTGGTTTTTGGACCGATGCATTTCATCAGGGAACAATGGCACGGGATCGCAGCCGGTTTGCACCCCCCCCCACTGTTGTATTCCCTGCCGCATCTCTCGCAAAAGGCCAATGCGGACGGGATCTTCGGATGGCCTCCGGTTCACGGCGGCAAGAAAATTGTGCCGGAGGCCTGGCGGAAATACCTGCGTGAGTTGTATGCAAGGGGCAGGAAGGGTGAGCGGGTGATCGCGCCTGTATTTCCCGGGTTTCATGACATTTACAGCCAGGCGGGGGTGCATGAGAGTTACGGCTTTCTTGATGACGGGGGCGGCGCGACTTTTGCAGAGACTCTTGATCTGGCGTGGCAGAGTGAGAGCAGGCTGATTCAGGTGGCAACCTGGAATGACTATGGTGAGGGAACCATCATTGAGCCGACCACCTCTTTCGGGTATCGTTACCTTGAGATGTTGCAGAAGCGTGCCGGGGATCGGCCGGGGAAAGCATTTGCATTTACTGCCGATCACCTGCGCCTTGCCGTGAAACTCTATCAACTTCGCAAGCAGAACAAAGGCGACAGGCAGGCACTGGATAAGCTACGCAGGGTATCGACACTTCTGTTCTCCTCCAGGTGCGCAGAGGCGGCGATCCTGCTCAATGAGGCCGGTAAGCACACGCTGAAAATTGACGATAAGTTGCAGGAGCCGTTCAAATGAGATATTCCGCACAGATTCTTTTAATCAGCATTTTCCTGGCAGGGCTGCCTTCACTGCCCGGGGCGCAACTCTCGGAACCCGAGAAGAATTTCGAGGCACTGTGGAAGACTTTCCATGAGCGTTACGCTTTCTTCAAGCTGCGCGGGGTGGACTGGCAGGAGCAATACAGGGCCTTTCGCCCGCAGGTCACCAAAGTCACCACCGATGAGGAGTTGTTCAAGATTCTATGTGACATGCTCAAGCCGCTCAAGGATGGTCACGTCAACCTCAAGGCCAAAGGCCTGAAGGGAGGCAGGTTCAATCCTGAGGAAACACCGCGCTTTTTCAGGGAGTTTAATACCCGAAAGCTTGAGAAGTCCTACGAGGTGATGGTGAGAAAGACCCTCGCAGGCAAAGGGTTTGGCGAGCAGAAGAAGGCGACTGATCTGCTGGTCTATTCGCGCAACAAGGATTTCGGCTACCTCTTGATCACTGAGTTTGAGGGAGTCAAGCGCAGGAAACTGGAGACGGCACTGGACAAGGTGCTCGGGGAGCTTGCCGGGGTCAAAGGGCTGATCATCGACATCCGCCTTAACCCGGGCGGCACCGACCAGTGTGTCTACCAGATTGCCAGCCGGTTTGCCGACAAGAAGCGCATCGGGCATTACCGCAAGACCAAGAGGGGTCCCGGCGAGGATGATTTTAACGAGTTGAAGACGCGCTACCTCAAGCCTGCGGAGGATGCGGGTTCCAACGGCACCTTTACCGGTCCCATTGCCCTGCTCACCCATGATGCCTCGTTCAGTGCAGCTGATGCGTTTGCCATGCTGATGGCCGACCTGCCGCATGTGACCATCATCGGTGAGCCTACCAACGGAATTTTCTCCAACATGCTGGAGCGCAAGCTACCCAACGGCTGGAAGTATTCACTTTCTTTTCAGGTCTACTACTCTGCCGCGATGATTTGCCATGAGTCGAAGGGTATTCCCGTGGACATCAGGGTTCTTAACATGCGTGGTGACCTTGAGAAGGGGATCGATCCGCTGATCATCAAGTCACTTGAGGTGATGGCTGCTAAGTGAGGATCCGGGGAGTTAATTAAATATGCAGCCCTTGCCGGTGTGTGCCTTGTAAAAAGAAATCTAATGAAAAGAGACCTTGTTATTGTCGTCATTTTTCACCTGTCCCTGCTTATCTTTGCTGCAGGGGATGAGAATGACGCCGTGTATTTTCCGCCGCTCAAGGGGCAGTGGGAGCGTGTTGATCCAGCCAAGGCCGG
>JAYGGE010000082.1:0-6523 GCA_046581505.1 Verrucomicrobiales bacterium
GCGGCCTTCTGCTTCGGCGCGGCCTTCTGCTTCGGCGCGGCCTTCTTCTTCGGCGCGGCCTTCTGCTTCGGCGCGGCCTTCTGCTTCGGCGCGGCCTTCTGCTTCGGCGCGGCCTTCTGCTTCGGCGCGGCCTTCTGCTTCGGCGCGGCCTTCTTCTTCGACGCGGCCTTCTGCTTGGCTAGTTTCTGTACCATTTTTAAAAGTTGGTTTTAATCGTCTGCTGAATCCGAAAATGACTTATGACTTCCCATAACCCGGGTTGAAGATGCTCTGAACTCCGGAAAAATGGGAGCGAATCTGTAATTCCGATTGCTGGTAACCGCAACTGAAATTGCCATTCAACTGAAGCTGCCTGGCAATGAGTAAAAAACAGCTCTACACCTTCCAAATCAATGGGATAAGTAGACTTGCTGTAAGCCAAAGTAAAACCGCCAGCGGGATACCCACACGGGCAAAATCGCTGAATCTGTATCCTCCTGCACCATAAACGTAAGTATTCGTCTGGTAGCCTATCGGTGTAGAGAAACTCGCGCTGGCCCCAAACATCACCGCAATGACAAAGGGGCGCGGATCAATATCAGGCCCAAGAGCGCCCGCCACACCAATGGCAACCGGAGTCAGGAGTGCGGCAACCGCATTGTTGCTCACAAGTTCAGTAAGAACGGCGGCTAACAAATAAATAATCGATATCATGACCATTGGTCCATAACCGCCAGCCACGCCATCCTTCACCCAGTTGGAGAGATCCCTGACAACCCCCGTACTCTCCAAAGCCAAGCCCATCCCCAGCATCCCGAAGATCATAAATATCACCTTCCATTCTACAGATGCATATGCCTCGTTCGGCTCAATACAGCGCGTAAACATGGTAAAGAGCACAGCCGCGAGGGCCAACACGATCAACGGGGCCACCTTAAATGCTCCCAAGATCATGAAGAGCACGATTGCTCCAATTGCAAAAGGAACCTTGGACCGGCGCACCGGCCTTCCCTTAGGGCGGGAGAGGTTGATGAAATCCCTCTCCTGAAAGAGCTTATTCATCCTCTCTATTGCCCCTTCAACCAGCAAAGTATCCCCAAAGGCCAGCTTTACGTCCTCGAACCGCTCACGAAGATTCACTCCACGCCTGTGCACCGCCAGGATCAAGACACCAAACCGCTGCCTGAAATTGAGAGCCTTTAGCGATTGCCCCAAAAGGGATGAACTCGGGCCAATAATTCCCTCCATAAGAACGGCTGAATCCGTTCGCACACTCTCAAGTCCAAGCTCACTATCACTCCCTATCTGCAAGCCCACAGTTTCACCTGCATCAATGACACCCTCCACCCGGCTCTTCACCAGAAGTTGATCCCCGGCCTGGAAGACCACCTCATTAAGAGGCATCTTCAGCCTCTCTGCCTCCCTGCTGATTTCTATAATCCGGAATTCACGAATCTTTGCCAACCGCGTCTCGGATATTCTCTTTCCTGCCAGCGGTGAATCCTGACTGATCACCGCAACACTGAGGAACTCTTTTCCTTCCTCTGCCTCAAAAAGGGTCGATAAAGTCACGCGCTCCGGAAGTAATCGCCTTCCCACCAGCATCATATAGATAAAAGTAATCCCTACAAAGACCAGCCCCAGTCGCGACATCTCGAACATGCCAAATTGCTGAAGACGCGGATCAGCGGTTTCCTCCGCAATTCCCGCAGCAATCAGATTAGTCGACGTTCCTATGATCGTGCAGGTGCCGCCGACAATCGCCGCATAAGAGAGGGGTATCAGCAGTCGCGAGGCGATCAGGTTGTGTTTACGGGCCAGAGCCAGGACAATCGGCAGGAACACCACCACCACCGGCGTATTGTTCACGAAAGCCGACATCACCGCCACCACCAGCATCAACACCATCAACACTCGCAACTCTTTTTTCCCCGCGACCTTCTCAAACCACCCTCCCAGGGCATCAATGGTACCGGTCCTTTCCAGCGCCGCACTTAAAATAAACATGCACGCGATGATAATCGGCGCAGGGTTGGCAAACACCAACAATGCCTTATCGACCGACAGGATCCCGGAAATCATCAACAGGACAAAAGCTCCCATCGCAACAAGGTCCGGGGGAAACCACTCCTTCACGAACGCCGTAAACACAACGACGAGAAGGATACATACGAAAATTTGTTCCATGATACTGTTCTTTCCGGTATTAGGAGGGACTAACAACTGACAGCACTCCCGTCAAATCAACTTACTTTAAGAAACTGAACTTTTCTCCAGATGCAAACGCTCGCAATCGCGCTAGGAGCCCTTGTTCTCTACCTCGTCGCTTACCACACCTACGGCAAGTTCCTTGCACGCAGGATCTTCAGGCTTGACCCAACGGCAAAGGTTCCAAGCGTCGAGTTACGCGATGACATCGACTACGTGCCCACCAAGAAGGGTATCATTTTCGGCCATCATTTCACCTCGATTGCCGGCACGGGACCAATCGTCGGCCCGGCTCTCGCCGTCATCTGGGGCTGGGTTCCTGCACTGCTCTGGGTGCTCTTCGGCTCCATCCTGATCGGTGCCGTGCACGACTTTGGCTCACTGGTGGTATCGATGCGAAACCGGGGGCAAACCGTTGGCGACATCGCCGGGCGAGTGCTTGCCCCGCGCACCCGCATTCTTTTCCTCTCCGTCCTGTTCATGGCACTGACCATCGTGCTGGCAATCTTCGGGCTGGTAATCGCCGCGGTCTTCAAAATGTATCCCGCGGCAATTTTCCCATGCCTGATACAAATCCCCATTGCCCTTGCCATCGGGATGATGATCCACCGCAAAGGAGGCAACATCCTGATACCCTCGCTTGTTGCCCTTGGGATCATGTACCTGAGTGTTTGTTTCGGCGATGTGGGCATACTGGGTAATTTCAATGCAGCCTTGTCCGACTGGCCGGTCCTCACCTGGGTGGTGGTGCTCTTGATCTACTGCTATATGGCCTCGGTTCTGCCGGTTTGGACTCTTCTGCAGCCACGTGATTTCATCAACAGCCTGCAATTGTTAAGTGCAATCGGTCTGGTTGTGCTCGGGTTGATTGTTGCCGGGCTGTGGGGTGGAGCACCAGTCGAAGGAACGCGCCCCGAACTTGAGATCATCGCCCCGGCTATACGCCTCTCGCCAGACGGCGCACCGTCAATTTTTCCATTCCTGTTTATCACCATCGCCTGCGGTGCCATCAGCGGTTTTCACTGCCTGGTCTCCAGCGGTACCAGTTCCAAGCAACTGCGCTGTGAAAGCGATGCTCAGTTTGTCGGTTACGGATCCATGCTGACCGAGGGATTCCTCGCCGTGTTGGTCATTCTCGCCTGTGTCGCTGGGCTTGGACTGGGAACACACAACGGTGAAGGCGGCATGCTCAGCGGTGAAGCTGCCTATCTCGCACGCTATGAATCATGGGATAGCGCAAAAGGGCTGGGCGCGAAAATTGGCGCGTTTGTAGAAGGCGCAGCCAACTTCCTGAAAGCCCTGGGCCTTGCCCCGGGGTTTGCAATCGCATTAATGGGTGTCTTCGTGGCATCATTCGCCGCCACCACCCTCGACACCGCCTGCCGCCTGCAGCGCTACGTGATCCAGGAACTCGCTGCTACACTATACAGGCCCAAACCAACAAAGACGCCAAGCCCGGGCATTCCCCTCACAGCCAACCCCCTCACCTGGCTTGCCAACAGGCACGGGGCCACAATCTTGGCCGTTATCCTCGCCTTCGGGGTCGCTGCAAGTCCCGGCCCCAAGGGACCGGGATCCGGGGGGCTCAACCTGTGGCCCCTGTTCGGGGCAACCAACCAACTATTGGGCGGGCTGGCATTCCTGGTCATCCTGTTCTGGATGCGCCGGCGCAACCTGCCTCTGTGGTTTGTCGCCATACCCGCCGTATTCATGCTGCTGCTGCCGGGGCTCGCCATGACCATCGAGCTCTGCAAACCCAGCGGCTGGATTGCACAGGGTAAACTGCTGCTCGCCTCAATCGGCCTGGCCACCCTTGCCCTCGAGATCTGGATGATAATAGAAGCCTGTCTTGCCTGGCCCAGGGCAAAGGGAATCATCGAACAATCGCTGCCGCCACTTCCAGGAGGAGCGGAACCCCAAGGCGAGGGAGGAAGGAGTTGCTAGCAATCCCTCACTTGCCCACGTAATCCGGATTTAACCTGGGCACCTTGGCCCCGGTCTTCTTGAGCCAACCCACCAGCTTGGCATCAAGTTGCTGTACTTTTTCAGGCATCTTCGCGGAAAGTTCATCCTTTTCGCCAATATCCTCAGCGAGGTTAAAGAGCTCGTATGGCTTGCCGTCATAACGCTTCAGCATCTTCCAGTTTCCGCTTCGAACCATGCTGTAAGGCGGTATTCCCCGGCCGCGATAATGCGGAAAGTGCCAGAAAAGGTCCTCTCTGCCGAGCGAATCCCCACCATTAAGGACAGGCATCAGGTCGACCCCGTCAATGACAACGCCAGCTGGCGGCTTGATTCCGGCTGCCTGACAAATAGTGGGAAAATAATCAATGCTGCTCACCGGCACAGAACTCACTGATCCGGCCCCGGTAATGCCGGGCCAATGCACGATCAGGGGCACACGGACTCCACCTTCATAGGGGTGCCCCTTACCTGAACGCAGTGGCGCATTATCAGTGGGGCCAAGCAAGCCCCCGTTGTCAGAAGTAAATATGATCACGGTATTCCCGGAAATCCCGAGTTCGTCAAGCTTCCCGCGAATGCGCCCCACTGCCTGGTCAACACTCTCGACCATGGTCGCATAGGCGGCATTCTTCTGCCTGCCCTTAAGCTTTGCGGCCTTTTCCTTGTATTTGCCAAGCAGCGCCTCCTTGGCCTGGATCGGCGTATGAACCGCATAATTGGCGAAATAGAGGAAAAATGCCTTATCCTTGTTGCGGGCAATAAAACCGAGCGCCTCATCCCCTTCACGATCAGTCAGGTATTGTCCTTTTTCCCGTCCCGGAAGGCCATGAATCCCGGTAAGTTTCCTGTTGCTGAAAGGATCGTGATAGGCGGGCGGCTGGCCATAATCACACCCTCCGTAGTTTTCGTCGAACCCCTGTTTCTCGGGATACCAATCATCAGCGCCAAGGTGCCACTTGCCGATATGGCATGTTCTGTAACCGGCACTTTTCAGGAGCTCGGCAATCGTGATCTCAGAGGACTCCATCCACAGGGCATTCGCAGGGCAAAGCACCCTGTTGCCCTTGCCGCCAACCCAACCGGAGGGATTCTTCTTGTTCGCTGGAATCTCCCCCCCCTGAAAGCGCGCCCGGATCCAGTCAGTCACCCCAAGCCGGGCAGGATAACGTCCTGTCATGAGTGCAGCCCGCGTCGGCGAACACACCGCGCAGGCGGCATAGGCATCGGTAAAACGCATGCCGTCGGCCGCCAACCCGTCAATATTGGGAGTCTCGTAGAACTTACTGCCGAAGCAGGTCAGGTCGGTCCAGCCAAGGTCATCGACATTGATCAGAATAAAATTCGGTTTCTCAACAGCCGCTTGCGCCATGGACAAATGGCTGGCAACTGCGAAAAGAGTCAGGAAAAGGCGGAATTGGTACATCCCTACATCATTGCCAGTTTAGCACTCCCGCGTCAAATCCATGATATCTGCCTTGTTATCCCGGGCAGAATCGACCATCATCCTTACCATTCCAGCATAACCAAGATCATCTCCAATGCCCGAGCCAGACAACTCACTTGAAAAAGAACGTGAACTGCTTGCCGCCGTCGCCAACAAGGGTGCCGGAACAAAGATAAAGACCTACGCCAAACTCTGTGGACCGGGATGGCTGCAAAGTGCCATAACCCTGGGTGGCGGGTCCTTAATCGGCGCACTGTCATTGGGCGCAATTGGTGGAACAAATTTCATGTGGGTGCAGCCGTTGGCGATGATCCTCGGGATCATCATGCTGAGTGCGATCGCCTACGTCACACTCTCGACAGGCCAACGCCCCTTTCAGGCAATCAACCAGCATGTCTCACCTGTCCTCGGTTGGGGTTGGCTGGGAGCGACCATGCTGGCTAACATGGTATGGTGCCTTCCCCAGTTTAACCTCGCTTACGGGGCCATTTCAGAGAACCTGTTCCCGCAGGTTCCAAATGCCGGTAAAGAGGGCAGCCTCATTCCCATCCTGATTGTCTGCACCATTGCACTGGCTGTCGCCACCCTCGTTGTGTTCTCCTACGGGAAAGGCAGCAAGGGAGTGTTGCTTTTCGAGCGATTACTGAAAATATTCGTTGGCCTCATCGTTCTCGCCTTTGTCGGCGTGATCCTGCGCATGACCTTCGCGAATAGCTCCAACCTGCAATGGAGCTCCGTCCTCGGGGGATTAATTCCTGACTTCAGTGCCCTTTTCAGACCTGCTGAAAGTTTTCAGACCGTGATCAATCAACTTGATGCAGGCCCGGCAGAAGAATGGACTAAAAAGATCGTCGGTAAACAACGTGACTCCATCATTACCGCATTCGGCACGGCAGTGGGCATCAACATGACCTTTCTGCTCCCCTA
>JAYGGE010000145.1:0-7602 GCA_046581505.1 Verrucomicrobiales bacterium
GCCATGATCGCGGTGCGCAAAGGATCGGGTAAAGAGTCCCATGAGATCAATAATTCCATCAGCTCGCTGCAATCTGGGTGAGTGTATAGCTGAGTGCTACTTTGTAACTGCTTGCTGTTGAGTGTCGACATGGTTGGCTCGAATCCAACCGCAGGAGCCATAATTCTCAACGGCTTAGGGAGCAATCCCTAAGCCGTTTGGCTTTAGTGCCAACAGTAAGTGCCAACAGTTGCCCTGAAATGAGCCCTGATTCCGGTATCCTGCCCCACACCTGTTGCGAATAGTTTCAACATGGCTGATGGCCCCAATCTGTATCCTTAAGTGATTCCTCGTAGGCTTCCATTTGTTCCTTCTCGCTCATTTCCTTGACGGGTTCAGGGTCTACCGGATTCTTAGGTGACTGCGGTTCAGGTTTTTTTTCTTCAGCCATGATGCTGCTACCTTAAACCTCCCAGCAGATCTGCTCAAGGGGTGATTGATCTAGACCCTGCAGCAATAGCGTCGAGTCCACTTGTCGCATGGTCAGTGAATCCTGATCTCCCCCACTAAGATCCCCCCGTGCAGTGCATGGGGGGCTTGTGCGCTGTGGGGGGGTGGTGTTAGGGTTGCGGCATGAAACGGACATTTGTTTTTCCCGCTGCCTTATTGATTTCTTCAGCGTTTGTGCCGCTCCACGCGGCCGATCAGCTGAAGGTGCACGGCATCTTCCGTAGCAACATGGTGTTGCAGCGTGACAAGCCCATCACCGTTTGGGGCTGGGCGCCGGCGGGTTCCGACGTGAAGGTGTCGCTGGGTGATCATGCCGTAGTGGGAAAAGCAGGCGGCGACGAGGGGCGATGGGAAGTCGTCTTCGATCCTCAACCGGCCAATGCGAACGGGCAGACGCTGAAGCTGCAGGCCGGTGACCAGACGATCGAAATGAAAAATATCCTGATCGGCGACGTTTGGGTAATGAACGGTCAGAGCAACATGGCCTTTGCGCTGCGCGGGGTATATCAAGCCCAGTTTGAAGCATCGATGGCGCACTTGCCGCTTCTCCGTCGCATCCAGATCAACTCCTATGCAGAATCCGAGCATGTCGAAACCGATCTGGAGGAGAAGGATCTCAACGGGACCGATACGGACAAGAACTGGAAAGTGGTCACGCCCGAGGTCGCTATGGATATGGGCGCGATCGGATATGTTTTCGGTTCGACGGTGCAGAGGGCTCTGCAGATACCGGTCGGCATTATCGACAACTCTCGCGGAGGAGCATCCCTGGAGGGCCTGGTGCCTCGTCATAAGTTCAAGGAACACCCGCGGGCGGCCGAATACCTGGCGTGGGTGGAGAAGCGTCATGCCGAGTTCGACTGGGATGCGGCTCTTCAGAAGTCGGTGGAGAAATGGGAGAAAACCGTAGCCAACCAGCGCAAGAAGGGCGTCACTGAGGACAAGCTGCCGTCCAAACCGACCCGTGAGAATTTGCGTTCCTGGAGCGTGCCCGGGCGCAGCCCCAGTGACGCGGCCTCCTGTTACAACGGCATGTTCGGCGTCTTCAAAGGCCTGAACATAAAGGGGGTTGCATTTCACCAGGGCTTCAACAACGCCATGATGAACACCAGCTGCAAACCGAAGTTTTATCGCGTTCTCATGAAACTGATGGTCGATGGGTGGCGAGAAGATTTCAACGACCCACAGTTGCCTGTCGCTATCATTGGAATGTGTGCCGGCGGGCAAGCACAGACTCGGCTGAACTTCGAGCAGCAAGGATTTTCCACGGCTGCCTACATTCGCGAATCTCAACGACTTGGCTTGGCTGACGTCGAAGATCGCGCCAACGCGGCCTTCATTCCCTCCTACGACCAGAAGATCCCTCAACTGCATACCAAGAAGAAAAAGGAACTTGGCCTTCGCACTGCCCGTTGGGCGTTGCAATCAGTATACGGTTACGAGCAAATCGTATGGGATACCGCAAATCTGGCTTCGGCGGTGCGCGAAGGCGGCGGCATGTTATTGACCTTCGACAAAGTTGTTCGCGTTGACGACTTTGGATCTGAAATCGAAGGATTTTCAATTGCGGACGAGTCCGGTGTCTTCTATATGGCGACCGCAATAGCTAAACGCGTCAAAGAAAGAGAACTCCAGAATAGGCAGATCTTCGTTTCGAGTCCGCTGGTAAAAGAGCCGGCCGCTGTGCGCTATGCCTGGGCGCGGTCCCCCATGGGGAATCTCAAAGTCAATGGGATGCCATGGCAACCCTTGCATAGCTTTCGCACCGACACGATCGACTTTACTCCCGAAGTCGCTCACCAGGATCCCGACGGGCCGCCGAAGAACGCCGAAGCGATCAAAGCCCTGAAGACTGAGGCTGCCACGGCACTCAAGGCAAGGCTCGAGGCCTCACAATGAGAAACAGCCTGATTAACTCGCGCTTCTGCCTTTGGTCAATTATCTACCTTCTGATCGCCTGCACCCGCGGGGAGTGAGTAGTCACCATCCACTGTGCAGTGCAGGGGGTGCTTGTGCGCTGTGTCGTGTCAGCCGCACACTGAACCCCGTAACCCCCACCTGAACCCTGAGCTAGGGGTGCTTGTGCGCTGTGGGGTGGTGGTGTTAGGGTTGCGGAGTAATAAGATGCATCCTCGGACACTCATTATATCGCTGCTAATCAGTTTGGTGTCGCCGGCATCGCTTTATGGCCAGTTGCACGAACACTGGTCACTGCAACCGGTTTCCAGACCGCCCATACCGAATGCCAGCGGAGGGAAGAGTGTAGCCAGCAATCCTATTGATGCTTTTATCCTTCAACATCTTCGCCGGGTGCAGCTTAAGCCTTCGGTTAAAGCCGACCGCCGGATCCTCATTCGCCGCCTGTATTTTGATCTGCTCGGTTTGCCGCCTAAGCCTGAGGAGGTGGAGCTGTTTATCAATGACCCTGACTCAAAAGCTTATGAGAAGCTTGTCGATCAGCTGTTGGCTTCACCTCATTTCGGGGAACGATTTGCCCAGTACTGGCTGGATATAGCCCACTACGCCGATACTCATGGCTTCGAACGCGACAAGTTGCGGCCAGATGCCTGGCCCTACCGGGACTACGTGATCAAGGCCTTCAATTCCGACAAGCCTTACCAACAGTTCTTGCTCGAACAAATCGCGGGTGACGTTATATGGCCAGAAGACCGAGATGCGATTGTGGCTACTGGGTTCCTTGCCGCTGGACCGTGGGATTTTGTTGGTCATGTGGAGACCAAAAGTCCTTTGCTCAGAAGAAGTTCCCGGGCACTGGATCTGGATGACATGCTTACACAGGTAATGACTTGTTGCACAGCTATGACGGTCAACTGCGCTCGGTGCCACGACCATAAACTCGATGATATTCCCCAGTCAGATTACTATCGTCTCACTGCCGTATTTGCGGGTCTCAAAAGAGGAACTCGAAATATCAGCGGAAAAGCACTGGAACAATTCAACGCCAAAAAGAAAAAGATCCAAGATGATATCAATCAGGTCCAGTCCGCCATTGGGGACGTCGAAGGACGGGGCATAGACCTCGCTGATGTAGTCGGCGGCGGCAACGGATTTGGAACCGGACGCAAGGGCATCGGACTGGATGCCCGTACCGGTAAAATACAGGAGCGGAATTTCGGGGATTTGGGAAATGTCAAACCGGGAAACTATGCCAAGTGCTCCTATGATTTCGTGGACGGCGTGTTTGTGCCTGCCAAGGGCGAGACCAAAATTACCTCGACCAATCTCAAGGCCACCGGTCTAGCAACCAACGGCGGTAAGGCATGGGACATGATTCGCAATGGTCCGGTGGTCAGTCAGTTCTCCACTCAATGGGGTGGAGTAGACTACGGCAAGGCAGGGCATTCCATGATCGGTCTCCATGCCAACGCTGGTATCACCTTTGACTTGGCGGCTATACGTAAAGCAACGGGAATTATTGAATTGCGTTTACGCGCTATGGCGGGATATGGCGGACGTACCGTTAAACCCAGTGCGGAATTTCGTGTGCTATTGGATGGAAGCCTTCAGGCACATAAACTGGTTGGTCGAAACGATGCTGTACCAATCGGATTCAAGATTCCCAAGGATTCCCGCTTCCTCACTTTCATTTCAACTGATGGAGGCAACGGCTACAGCCACGACCAAATCAGTTTCGGTGACCCGATGCTTGTTCCTGTCAAAGCCAAAGAGCTAACGGTCAAAGAGATGGAGCAGCTGGATAAGTTGCGCAAAGAAAAAGACCGTCTGGAAAAGAAATACACCGCTCTTGGGAGATCATCAAAATTCTATGGTGTTATTCCCGAGCAGCCTCCTGTTGTGAAGGTATTGCATAGAGGTAATCCGGAAGATCCAAGGGAGGAGGTCACTCCTGGTACTTTACGATGGGTGAGAAACCTTAAGCCCGATCTTGGCAACAAGGAATCCACGGAAGCAGAGCGTCGTGTTGCCCTTGCTCGATGGATTTCGCACCCGGAAAACCCACTGACTCGAAGGGTAATCGTAAACCGCCTGTGGCAGTGGCATTTCGGCCGAGGGATAGTAGATACACCTAGCGACTTTGGTCGTGGCGGCAAGCCACCTTCTCACCCTGAGCTTCTTGATTGGCTGGCTGAGGAACTGCTGACTCAAAACTGGTCTCTTAAATCCATTCACCGCTTAATCCTTACCAGCTTCGCCTATCAGCAAGTTTCAAACACTTCGCATGGATCCAGTGTCGACGTAGACAACCATTTCTTTTGGCGTCAAACCCCAAAACGGCTGGAAGCCGAGGTCATTCGCGATGCCGTACTGGCCACCAGCGGTAAACTCACCTTTAAGGCAGGTGGTCCGGGTTTCCGTGACTTCAAGTATACCGAAGCCTACGCCCCCATTTACAAATACATCACGCCAGACACTCAGGAACTATGGCGCCGCAGCATTTACCGGTTTGTCGTTCGTACAACACCTCATGAATTCCTGACAATTTTCGATTGCCCTGACCCGGCTAACCTGACTCCCAAACGGCTTACTACCACCACTCCCTTGCAGGCCCTTACTCTCAGCAATAACCCATTTATACTTAAACAGTCGGAATACTTTACCGAGCGTTTGAGAACGGAGGTTGGATTGACAGCTGAAAACCAGATTGACTACGCCTTTCGCCTCGCATTTGGCCGTTATCCCAGTCAGAAAGAAAAGAAAGCTGCACTGAAGGTTATTGGTGAAAAAGGGCTTTTTGCAATTTGTCACGCGCTCCTTAATGCCAATGAATTCGCGTATGTTGATTAACTCCCGGCGACGGTTTCTGCAAAACATGGGAAGTGGTTTTGGCATGATGGCCTGCGCTGACATGTTGGCCAGGGAAAGTCGGCTGCCAACAATGACTCCCCATCACCCGGCTAAGGCTAAGGCGGTTATCCAGATTTTTTGCCCGGGCGGCATGAGCCAAGTGGATACATGGGATTATAAGCCCGAACTGGCCAAGCGGACTGGCAAACCTTTTGATCCGGAAGATAAGTTACAGTTTTTTGCGTCCAAGCCCGGTAACTGTCAGGGAAGTCATTGGGTATTCAAGCAGCACGGTGCCTGCGGTCGCCACATGAGTGAACTCTTTCCTAGGTTGGGCACCTGCGTCGATGACATCGCTTTTGTCCACTCAATGCAGAGCAAGTCTGCCCTGCATGGCCCTGCCATGTTCATGATGAACAGTGGATTTATACTACCTGGATTTCCCTCCATGGGAGCCTGGGTAACTTACGGTCTTGGCAGCGATGCTGACAATCTTCCAAGTTACGTCGTGTTGCCTGATCCCCGCGGGCTCCCGCCAGGGGGCGTGCTAAACTGGGGGGCCGGTTTCCTTCCCGCCAAACAGCAAGGGGTTCCCATGCGAACCGCCACAGAAAAGGCGCCCATGGCTGATCTGTTTCCGCCGAATGAATTCAAAACCAAAAACCGCGATGACAAGTTTCTCAGCCTGCTCAACGATGCTCATGCTCAAAATCGTCCTGGAAACTCTGAACTCGAGGCCCGCATCAAAGCCTATGAAATGGCAGCAAAACTTCAGTTGAGCGTTCCGGAGGCCACCACTATTAAGGGGGAAAGCACAGCCACCAAGAAGCTGTACCAGCTTGATGATGAAGACACCCGTCCTTTTGGGAGGCAATGTATTCTTGCTCGTCGGCTAGTTGAACGTGGTGTTCGGTTTGTGCAGATTTTTTGCGGTGCCGAGAATACTACCGCACGCAAGATTCGTCCCAACTGGGATAGTCACGAAGACTTACCTAGAGACCACGGTTACTGGGGGCGTGTGCTTGATGGAGGTGCGTCCGCGTTGCTCAAGGACTTGAAATCACGTGGGCTACTTGATGAAACGCTGGTGATCTGCACTACAGAGTTTGGGCGTCAACCGGCTGCCCAAGGTGGAAGTGGAAAAGGCCGTGACCATAATGCTGGTGCTTTTACTGCTTGGATGGCAGGGGGTGGTATCCAGGGGGGGGTCAGTTATGGAGCCACCGATGAACTAGGCTGGAAGGCTGTAATGCATCCCACCTACTCCTATGACTTTCATGCCACGGCTCTTCATTTATTGGGCATTGATCACGAAAAGCTTACCTTTTACCATAATGGAATCGAACGCCGCCTGACTGACGTCCACGGTCACGTCGTTCGCGATATTATTGCCTAGCGATTGCAGAACTTCTTCCCCTGGGTGAACCCAAGAAGTGGCTACGGCTGACCCTGCCGGAATAGCGCCCACCATCCCCTTAATCAAGCGACCCGCACCCACGGGGAGTGAGTCAGTGATTGGGCGTGTCCTTGGCAGTGCACACGATTGCCATGATGGCGGTGCGTAAAGCATCGGGTAAAGAGTCCCATGTGAGCAATAATTCCATCAGCTCGTTGCATTAATTATTCCCCAAAGCCACAAAGCTCCGCCTCCAAGAGTGGCGAATAAGATCAAGATCTGCACCGGAATCAATCCAGCGAGAATACCCCATATTCCCTTGGCCGTTGCTCCCTTGATAATGGCGACAAGGTTCAGGACTAGACCGATGATTACAAACAACTCCGCGAAACCCAGTGAAAAATATGGGACGAGAAACGATACGCCAATAGCAATCAGATACATTATGTCAGCGGCAACTGAGAGTCGTTTCCCTCTTTTCTTTGATGCCTCTTCCATTGCCTTTGTGAAGGCATAAGGATCAAGCGCAGGCTGTACTGTTTCAGCTGTCACCGGCTTATTGAGCAATGTTCCAATAATAGGCTTTGGCATAAACCGACACTACCAACCAGCCCGTCCGGTGGCAAGACAAGTCCCCTAACAACCCACCACCATCCACTGTGCAGTGCATGGGGTGCTTGTGCGGCGTGAGGTGGTGGTGTTAGGGTGGGGGATGAAACCCCTCAATACCCTTGCCCTGCTTTTTGTTTTAACCACGCTGCCTGTTTCAGCTGAGATCGGACCGGACGGAACCGGAGTTGTGAATGGTTACCAGATTGGACCAGGCGCCGACCTCTTTAGCGCCGACCTCACATTCGCCGACCTGACAGGCGCCGACCTCAACGGCGCCGACCTCACAGAGGCCGACCTCTCTAGAGCCAACCTCTCTAGAGCCAACCTCTCAGGTGCCG
>JAYGGE010000088.1:0-2849 GCA_046581505.1 Verrucomicrobiales bacterium
ATTCTGTGGCGGCCTGCGCAATCCCTATGGCATTGCATTCAATACCGATGGTGAGGCTTTTACCTATGATGCGGATGCCGAGTTCGACATGGGCAATCCCTGGTATCGCCCAACCCGGGTGAATCACCTCACCAGCGGTGCTGATTTTGGCTGGCGGGCGCTCACCGGAAGCTGGCCTGCCTATTACCCCGACCGCCCGGATAACACGCAGCCCATGCTGGATATCGGCAAGGGTTCGCCGACCGGCGTGAAATTCGGCACGAAGAGTCATTTTCCGCCCGATTACCGGAAAGCTCTCTTTATCCTGGACTGGACTTACGGACGGATCCTCGCCGTGCATATGCGTGCACGCGGTTCAACCTACATGGGTTCTGCGGAAGTTTTCCTGCGGGGGCAACCACTGAATGTCACTGATCTCGGCTTTGGGCCGGATGGAGCGATGTATTTTGTCACCGGCGGGCGCAAGACAAAAAGTGCCCTCTATCGCGTGACCTACACAGGACCTGAAATAAAGCCCCGGTCGTTAACCAAAGCCGAGTCCAACCGTGAAAAACGCGCCAGGGAATTCAGGAGGGAGAGGAAATCCGCCGAATCTCATCATGGGTTGCCTACCAAGTTTGTCTTTGCGAGCTTTGTGGAACCGCGTACCCGCCATGCATGGCGCATTGCCCTTGAGGAGAATAAACGGGCTCCCGGAAAGGAGTATTCACTCAACTTTGAAAACCTGGCGGCCCAATTCAATATTGATTCAAGCAACGGTTCTCCCCGGATGACACTTCTGGATGAGTGGCCCAAGTTGCTGCCCTCAGAGCAATTGGCCTACATTGATCTGATCCGGCGCAACATGGATCACTATAAACCGGATGCAAAGGCACTTGGTGCAATCCAAGCCAACCTGCAATCCCACTTCCCGGGTCATTCCTCCGTTATGAACCAGGCAATTGCCCCCCTGATGATCAAGCTGGATCCGGAAAAGGCCGTCGCGCAAACCATCCGCCTGCTTGATGCGAGCACCAACCAGAGGGAACGGCTCCATTACCTTTATCACCTGAGAAATGCCAAGGGAGGATGGACGTCCGAATCCCGGCGCATCTTCTTTAGCATACTCGGCACCTACGACACTTTTCTCGGCGGGCGTGGCCTTCCACAGGCCCTCAAGAAAATCCGTACAGAGGCTGAGGCAACACTGACAGAAACGGAGAAAAAGGAACTGGCCGGCATCATCAACAAATCCCCCAAACTCCCTGTCCTGCCTGATCTCACCGGCAGAAAGCCGGTAAAGCAATGGACGCCTGATCACTTTGAAGGAGCACTGGACTTCGTTGCCAACAAGCGGGATACCGCTAATGGGCGCAAAGTGTTCTCGCTTGCACTGTGCAGTCGTTGCCATCGTCACGGCCGGGAGGGCTATCCCATCGGTCCCGATCTCACCCATGTGTCCAGCCGCTTCGGGCGCCGGGATCTGCTGGTTGAGATACTGGATCCCTCCAGGAGCATCGCGGAGAATTACCAGGCCAGTGTGTTGAAGTTAAAGGACGGTCGCCAACTCTCCGGGCAAATCATTGCCAACCTCGACTACCGTGTGCCCGATTTGCAACTGGCGGAAAACCCGTTGCATCCGGACAAGGTTACCCGGATTCCCAAGGTGGACA
Organism: Verrucomicrobiales bacterium; assembly: GCA_046581505.1. Classification (GTDB taxonomy): domain Bacteria; phylum Verrucomicrobiota; class Verrucomicrobiia; order Verrucomicrobiales; family DEV007; genus CACIUL01. The sequence continues at coordinate 1,653 of JAYGGE010000088.1, forward strand.
TTATAAGTCGCGGGCATTCCAGTGTGTCCCTGATGCCAGCAGGTTTATTGAACCTGTTCAGCAAAGAAGAAATACTCGATCTGCTGGCCTGGCTGGAAGGTGGCCAGTGAGTATTCCTGCCTGGTTACTTTGCGGGAATGGTGCCCGATCGCTCTCTTTTACTCAGCCAACCTGACCCGATAGAATTGTTGCTTAAAGATTGCTTCACGCAGATCCGTGAATGTAACCGGGTTTCCAGTGCCTTGAAATTCCCCAATTGTTCCCCATTGTTTTAAGTCCCCTGAGGCTTCAACTTGGTAAAGAGTATCGGCCTCAGTCAAGACAGTAAGGGAGAATGAGCCGTCGATGTTGCTGAACGTTTCAATCTCAGGAATTGGAACGGATATGAATTCATCATCAAGAACGAAGGAAAAATTGTTTGGACCTATCCCTCCGCTCCCTCCGTCTGTCCAATCGAAGATCATCTCACTGATATCTCGATCCAGATCTTGTACATCACATGCTGAAATCGTATCCGCTTGTTGAAACCTCCAGCCGAAGCTACCACTTTCTTCCCCCGAATCACCAAGCACTGAAAACCAAACTTGCGCTCCCCTTCTTATAGTTAACGGCGTAATATTTGCACGAAAGACGTAGATATCCTCACCAGGCCGCCAGGGATTCACTCCGAAATCATCTCCCGTGTCGTTCAGTTTTGTAAAAGTGACATCGGTAGAACTGAGAACATCACCCCGGTTCGGCACTCCGTTGTTATCCCCGTAAAAAGCAATATGAAATCTAATGGATTCAGGGGCATCATTGTCTTTAAATTTACCCCACCAGGAAACACTGCGGGCCACTTTGGATGCAGATAGTATGACATTGTCGGCACATCTTTGTGCGACCGCTCGTCCGAAAAAATCATAAACGACTGCAGATGCAATGCTACCATCTTGATCTCTTGGATGATCTGGGACTCTCTGCGAAAAAAAAGGTGAACCCAAGGCTGATTCTGCCAGCACTGTGATGGAAATGAGTGAAACAATGACAGGACTTTTAATGAAGCTGAACATGACTAAAATGTGTGATTGGTTATGAGGTTGAGAAATTGGTTCCTCTTAATTTAGTCTGGAAACGGGCCTGGATTAGTAAATATTAGAGATAAATTAAGAAATGAATCTCCGCCTTTATCTAGCTGTTGTTTTTGCCTTTGCTTTT
>JAYGGE010000031.1:0-26836 GCA_046581505.1 Verrucomicrobiales bacterium
CCCTCAATGGCCATCGACTCGTCATAGTCATCGGATTGGCGGACGAGGATTCCAAATACCTGGTCTTCCTGGGCCTCACTAAGTTCAAGGGCTTGGTCAAGTCTTCCCAGTTCCCAGTTGGCACGTCCCTGTACCCTTTCGGTATCCTCCTCAAGCTGTTCGCGTTCAAACTGTGCAAACTGGTCCGCAGTCAATTCCTCCTTGAGTATCTCCTCAATCGCTTCCTCGTTGGTTCTCCAGAAGTCACCTTGGGATTCCATGATCTCCTGCAATGAGCGGTCACTGTCATCGAGGTCACCCTGAAACTTCTTGCTGCTCTCCTCCATTAACCCGGCCATCTTGGCCTTGATGGAATCCGCCTGGGCGTCGGTGAGCCCGAGTTTGTCCTTGTAATCATTGACTGCCCCGGCAATCCAGCGGTCGGCGCCTCTGCTCATTGCGCCGGCAAACTGCTTCATCAGGCTACGTGCCTGGGGGCTGTTGAAGATTTCAGCGATTGCGTCTTCAGGGTTGATTGCATCATCCTGGTCGTCATTATCCTTGGTGCCCGCGGCCGGGTCCGGGAGTGCGCTTAATTTATCCGCCGGCTTTTGGGTCTTTGCCAACGGTGCGGGAGCGGGAACTTCAGGGCCGGGGTTTGCCAGTGCATTCTTGTCCTGGCCTTCCGTTGCAGCCGATTTGTCACCGCTCTTGAAGTTAATTGCAGCCATCACGCCGAGGCCGAGGGCGAATGCGAGAACAATAAGGAGAATCTGAGGTGCTTTCATGATAGTTTTGGTGGTTGCCTTGCTTGGCGGGTGAGAAAATGTTGCAGTGTAAAGAGCCGCGAAAGCCGTTCTACGTTCTTATAATCGTGTTTTTTTGCGTTGTGAATTTGTCGCGAGCCAGGGCAATCCGGTTATTTGCCTGCGGTCAACCCTGCCATCGGCCGCGGAAACCGCTCGGGTAGACCACTTCCTTGAACTCCTCGCCGTTCCTGTAAAACCTGGCAATCATGCCGCGAACCCTGTCATTGCGCGAACTCGCGCGTTTGGCGGACTTTGTTCATGTCCCGCCAACGCACTGCGATGCCGGCAACGGCCTGACCTTGGTCAGCTTGACGGCGTCTGTTGCAATATCCTGATCAGTGCGCGGGGCAATGCTGCTGATATTAGCCTGCCCATTGGTCACAAGTTCCCTGTTCTTGGCGCCGTCAACCCCGTCGATTGTGTAAAAGATGCAATACTTGATCTCAATGTCCTCAAATGCGCTGTCCCCGTTGTTGCGGACGTTGAGCTTGAAACGCGAGTCGTAAGCGGTGACCCTGCCGTTATTGGCTTTGCGCTCGCCGGTCTTGACTTCCTCGTCACTGACACGAATGGCCAAACGGCGTCCGGCCATTGATGACTGGTACCAATCCTTTATATAGGTTTGGTCGGTTTCGCTGAGGGCCTTGACCGGGATGGTCATGGTCTTTCCATCTGAGCGGAGGATTCTTGCAGTGCCCTTGGCGGCTGAGTAATCCAGCATCTTTGCCTGCAGTGTCTTCGAGCCTTCAGAACTGGTAAATGTGCGCATTTCTGCAGCACCGGCCACAGCCGCGAAAACGGTGGCCAAAATAATCGGGAAAATGTATTTCATGGCAGAATTGATAGTTACTCCTAGTTTCTTTGATTAGCGACGCAGATCAAGCTTGTTTTCTTAGAGAAAACCGCTTTTTACCGGAAATAAGCGTAGATTCCCGGCAAATCGGCAAAAGAAGAAGTAAAATGGCATGAGTTGGATTCATTTAAGAATGATCCGTGGCAGGTCAATTCCGGCCGGCTTGGCAACTTACAGCTCCTACAATTACTGTTTTTCAGGCGGCAGTTCTGCAGTCCGGAATTGAATGGATCAAGGGATTGCGGATGCCAGTGGGGAAGCTGCTTCTTTTTTGTATTTAGGGCTTTTGTAATTGGAGAGTGAACCTAATATGCGCGGCATGAACATTGAGACCATTTGTTTAAATGATGGTCATGGGATAATCCCGGGACGTATTTCATGTTCTCCGGCATGCTTCCTGCCGGAGGCAATCTTTACGTGCGAACAGACATGAGAAAACCAAACCAGATTATCAGGGCAGCGTGCATCATGCTCCTTGCCGCGGGCACATCCTCTCTCCCGGCGGCAAATGTTGAACCTACCCACAAGGGTGTTTCCTATGGCCCCCATGAACGCCTGAAGCTTAACTTCTGGAAAATCGACGCCAAGGAACCCACCCCCCTCCTTGTGCACATCCATGGCGGAGGCTGGCTTGGAGGCAAGAAGAACGAGACCATCCAGCCAAACCTGCTTAAGCAGGGATACAGCTATTGTTCGATCGATTATCGACTGGCCGGCATGCAACTTTTGCCCGCCGCCGTTCATGACGCCGCCCGGGCCATCCAGTTCCTTCGATCCAAGGCCGGGGAATGGAACCTTGACCCGACCCGCATCGCCGTAACCGGTGGTTCCGCCGGCGCTGCCTCCAGTTTATGGCTCACCTATCATGAGGATCTGGCCGATCCGGAAAGCAAAGACCCCGTGCTCCGACACTCCTCCCGTGTGTGCGGAGCCGTTGCCATGGGGGGGCAGACCACACTGGATCCCTTCCTGCTGGAGAAGACCATCGGCTTGGCCGCCATCAAGCATCCCATGATCTGGAAGACCGTGGGAGCCACCAGCCACGAGCACCTGATGAAGAACTGGGAGAAATTCAAGGCCCTCTCGATTGAATGTTCCCCCATTACTCACGTCAGCAAGGACGATCCTCCTGTCTGGATCAGTTACGGCAAGCCTGCTCCCGTGCCCGTCATCCAGGGCGACGGCATCCACCACGCCGGCTTCGGTCGCCTGCTTAAGAAGAAGTGCGAGGCATTGGGCATTGAATGCAATCTGCGGGTAGCCGGCGGGGAAACACCGCCTTTGAGCAATACTGAATTCCTCAGGAGGATTTTAAAGATTCCCAAATAGCCTGCTTGTCAGCTAAACCACTCGCCGATCACCCTTGACTGCCGCGTGATGCTGGTAAGTCGACGTTCACTGCCTGCGTGCGGATAGGTGAGTCGTTGGTGATCGAGACCGAAGAGTGCCAGCAGGGTTGCCTGGAAATCATTGACGTGGACCGGGTTCTCGGCAGGCTGCCAGCCGATCTCGTCGGTTGTCCCGTAGCTCAGGCCGCCTTTCACCCCGCCGCCCGCCATCAGGATTGAGAACGCGTTCGGGTGATGGTCGCGGCCGGTGTTCGCCTTGCGCCCGTTGCGGTTTTCCCCGAGGGGCGTGCGGCCGAATTCACCGGCCCAGACAACGAGAGTCTCCTCCAGCAGCCCGTGTTCCTTGAGATCCTTGATCAGGGCGGCGACCGGCTGGTCGGACATGCCGGCATTAAATGACAATTCGTCATCGAGATTGGAATGATGATCCCATGAGGCGTGAATGATGTTCACGAAGCGCACCCCGCGCTGGACCATCCGGCGCGCCAGTAAGCAGTTGCGGGAAAATTCCGCGTAGGCGTTGCCGTTGCCGCGTCCCCGGCCGCCGCCTTTCGGGGTCGGGCGTTGTGTGCCGTATGCCTCTATGGTGCGTGAATTCTCGCCGGCAAGGTCAACGAGTTCAGGGGCGGCGGACTGCATGCGGAAAGCGAGCTCGTAGCTTGCGATGCGGCTGGCAATCTCCGGGTCGCCGATACCGGCCAGGCGTCCGCTGTTGAGTTGCTTTAGTGTATCAAGGCCGGCGCGCTGCAACTGCGGGGGCAGCCCATCGGGGTTCTTGAGGTTGAGTACCGGGTCGCTGCCGTTGCGGAAGCGGACACCGGCGTAGGTGGAGGGCAGGAAGCCGCTCTGCCAGAGTGTTGCCCCGCCACTGGATCCGCGGCCGGCCGTTAAAACGACGTAGCCCGGCAGGTTCTGGTTCTCAGTGCCCAGGCCGTAGGTAATCCACGCGCCGGTGGAGGGCAGCCCGAAACGACCCTCACCGCATTGCATCTGTAACTGCCCGGGGTGGTGGTTGAACTGGTCGGTATGCATTGAGCGTACCATGCAGATATCATCAGCGCATCCTGCCATGTGGGGCAGCAGGTCGGAGAACCACATTCCTGATTTGCCATGCCGGGTGAACCTGCGCGGTGAGCCCATCAATACCGCGGATTCCTTCTTGATAAATGCGAAGCGTTTTCCCTTGAGCAGTTTGGCATCCATTTTCTTGCCGTGCAACTCGTTGAGTTTTGGTTTCGGGTCGAACAGGTCGAGCTGTGACGGTGCGCCGGCCATGAAGATAAAGATGCAGTTCTTTGCTCTTGGAGCAAAGTGCGGGCGTTTCGGATCAAGGGGGGAAACCCTTGCCGCCGCATTTGATTCACCCGCCAGCAGATGGGAAAGAGCGACACTGCCGAGGCCGCAGGCCGAGGTGGTCAGGAAGTCACGCCGCGTGTGGGCAAGGTATTTTTCTGCAGGGTTCATTCCCGGGTGATGGTCTCATCAAGGTTTAAGATGATGCGTGTGGTGGCGATCCAGGCGGCGTTTTCCGGTGCCGGCAGCTGTGCCTGGCGGTGTTTTCCCGCGATGATCCCCGCCTCGGAGGGGTTTGCCGCATAGTAGGCGCGGCTTTTTTCAAGCAGGGCCGCAACGGCGGTCCTTTCTTCAGGGCTGGCTCTGCGTGCGGTGCAAAGCAGGAAGCAGTGGTCAATCCGCGCCGCCTCGTCCGGCAGCGAGCTGTTGCCCAGGATTTTTTTTGCCATTGCCTGTGCGGCTTCGTGGAAGACCTCATTGCCGAGGGTGGTAAGTGCCATGATCGGGGTGTTGGAACGGTTGCGCCGGGCCACCGAGACGTTTGCGTCAGGGCAGTCGAAGGCAATCAGGTTAGGGTCGGCGGCTGTGCGCTTGAAGAAAGTGTACATTCCCCGGCGGTAGCGGTCGGCACCGGTGCTGGTTTTCCATTTAAAGCTGCCGGCGTAGCTTTGCGCCGCGACGTCCGGGGGAATCGGCGGGAACACGCTGGGGCTGCCAACCTGGTGCCGCAGCAAACCGGAGGCGCTCAGGAAAATGTCACGCATGATTTCACCTTCCACACGGAAGCGGTCCTGGCGGTGCAGAAGGGCGTTACCGGGATCGATGATTGTTGCCTTCTGCCGGTGGCGGGCACTCTGCCGGTAGGTTGCCGAAAGCAGGATGGAACGGATGAGTTTTTTCCTGCTCCATCCTGCTTTCAGCAACTCTCCGGCAAGGTGATCGAGGAGTTTCAACTGAAGCGGGGGGGCACTGCGCGTGCCGAAGTCAGCCTTGTTTTCAACAAGGCCCTTGCCGAAAAGTCTTGACCAGATGTCGTTGGCGGCAACCCGCGCGGCAAGCGGGTTGCCGGGAGCAACGATCCAGCGTGCCAGGTCAAGCCGGTCAGGGATCCCGTTTTCGGGTTCTGTCATTGCGGGAAGAATTTCCGGGGTATTCGGGATAACCTCGCCAGCCTCCTTTTCAGGCTGCAGGAAATCGCCGCGGTGAAAAACAAAGGTTTGCCGGTTTTGGGCACGCATTACCCGTGCTTTCATCATGTTTTTGGGTTGCATTTTGCTGACGGCGGCGGCAATCGGCCTGGTTTGCGGGTCGATATTCGCGAAGTAATAATCAGCCAGCTTTCCACGTTCTTGAGCTGTCATCTTATCGGCAGCAAGTGCGTTTTGCTGATCTCCCGGCAAATCCGGGTAGGGCGCCCCGCCTGTCATCAGCAGGATGCGGAAACGACCGATTTGATGCCCTTCTTTTCCTGCGGACTGCGCGTAGTTCTGGTCGAGTTCAATGGTCAGGGAAGCTGCATCCAGGGGTTCGGCAAATGTAATCAGGGCGTTGTGGGCTTTGCCGGTTTGCGGCGCGATGGCCCAGCCGGTTGCCCGGTCACCGTCGATAGCCTTATCAGCTTCCCAGCCGGTTTGGTTGAAATCGGCTTTTGCGGATTGAACCGGTATCAGCTTGTTCGCGGCAAGAACGCGCAGTTCACTGAGCACGAAGTTGCCGTTCCCTGTGCGTCCGGGTCCGTTTTCGGCGAGGCTTTTATGCGGCAACACCTCGAGTTTGAGCCCTGTGATTGCTGCTCCGCCGTTTTTGGCAGTGACACGATAGAGCTCGGTCGCCAGCGGCCTGCCGCCCCCGGCGAGGTAGGAGCCGTCTTCCTGCCTGATGAAACGGGTGCCGGTTGTGCTTGAAATGTTTGAAGATCCAAGCTGCTTGAACCCAAGTGGCCCTGCGTGTTTTACCTTTTCCTGAGCAGTGTTCAACCAGCGTTTAAAAGCGGGTTGCCGTGCAGTCCGCGCGGCAGTCATTTTGGTTTTCAGTTCCTCTAACTCAGGCGGGTTGCCTCTTGGCACCTGGGCATCAGCTTCCCCGGCATTGTTGAAGAAGGCGTAGAACCGGTAGAACTCCCGCTGGCTGACCGGATCGTAGGGGTGGTCATGACACTGGGCACATTCAATGCTCAGGCCGAGCCAGGTTGACGCGGTGGTGGCGGTGCGGTCGATGGTGCGCTTTGTGCGATCCTCCTCGGGATCGACGCCTCCCTCGCGGTTGAAAAGAGTCTGGCGGTGGAAGGCTGTGGCGAGCTTCTGGGACGGGGTCGCATTGGCAAGCAGGTCACCGGCAAGTTGTTCAATGGTGAACTGATCGAAAGGCATGTCATCGTTGATGGCGTCGATCACCCACTTGCGCCAGCGCCAGGCATCAGGTCTGGCATTGTCCTTCTCGTAGCCGTCGGAATCCGCGTAGCGTGCAGCGTCGAGCCAGTGTCGAGCCCAGCGTTCACCGAAGCCCGGCAAACTGAGCGTTCTGTCGACAAGGCGCTGATAGGCACCGGGCAGTGTATCTGCTGCAAAGGCAGTTACTGCCGCCGGGGATGGGGGAAGCCCAAGGAGATCAAGGTAGAGCCTTCGTATCAGGGTGTGGCGTGGCGCTTGCGGCGAGGCCGACAGGCCGGCTTTGCTCAGGGAACTCTCGACCAGTGAATCAATGGTTTCACCGTCAGTTTTCCCGGGGGGCAGGAAAGCCCAGTGCCCGGGCCACCTGGCACCTTCCGCGATCCATGTGCGCAGGGTTTTTATTTGTTGTGCGGTGAGAGGTTCCTCGGGTGGCATGCGCTCGTCCTCATCATGGCTGGTGATGCGGGCAAGGAGCTCGGAGGCTTCCGGTTTGCCGGACACAATCGGGTGCAGACCGGACTTGGCGGGGGCAAATGCACTGTCTTTGCGCACAAAACTTAAACCTGCTTTGGCGCGCACCCCGCCGTGGCACTTTATGCAGTGGGCAGTGAGCAGGGGCTGCACGTCGTGAATGAAATCCACTGCCGCCCCCGGCGCGGCTGAACTGGTGGTGAGGACAGTAATGGCGGCAATTATTTTCATCTTAAGGTGAATTGCGCGGCAGTTCACCTGCGGTTATCCTAAAGCCACTGATTTGGGAGGGAAACCGGGAATTGAGCATATTAATGCTGACAGGAATTCCTGTCAGGGAATTCTCGGAATCTTTGCTTTCCGTGTCGAGGAGTATCGCAGCCTGCGGGCTGGTGGTTGTTGCGGGCCCGGGGTAGTATTTAATCAATGATTATTATCGATGCCCACATGCATATTTGGGAACGGGTTGGTGGACGGGTTGGTGGTGAAAAAGCCGTGGTGGCACTTGAGGGCGGGAGGATTCGCATTGGCGATGATGAAATGCTGGGCATGCCTGCGCACATGACTGACTGTGCCGCCCGCGCGGAGTTGGTGATCGGCGAGTTTGACGCGGCGGGTGTGGCGGCAGGCGTGGTTGTCCAGGAGTACCTTGATGGTCCGCAGAACGATTACCTGCTTGAGGCATGCGCGCGTTATCCGGGGCGTTTCTTTGTCCATTCACTGGCGGACTTCTTCCGCACAGACACGGTTGCAGGGGAAGTTTTCGCGTTGTTTGATAAAGGCTTCCGCGGCCTTAAGCTGTGCGCGGGTCACCTGCTCGGGAAGGTGGCACTTGATGATCGGCGTCTGTTTCCGATCTGGGAGCGGATGGAGACGGAGGGCCTGGTCCTGGCGGTCGATTTTTCCGAAGGGCAGGAGCAGGTTCCGGAGTTTGAGAGGGTGATTGCCAGTTATCCGCAACTGAAGGTGGCGATCGGGCATTTCGGGATGCCCAATCGCGATGGCTGGCCCGGGCAATTACACCTTTGCCGGCATGAGAACGTATTGATGGAATGCGGGGGAATTATTTGGCTGTATCGATCGGAAGGCTACCCGTTTGCCGGTGCCCGGAGGATGATCAGGGAGGCGATCGGTGAAGTCGGTCTTGAGAAACTGATGTGGGGTTCGGACTGGCCGCGCACGATGGTTGACTTTACTTACCGTCAAAGCCTTGATTTTGTGCTTTTTGATCAGTCCCTTGATGAGCAGGAGAAACAGGCTTTCCTTGGTGGTAATGCGGTCAGACTTTACGACTTGCGCGGAGCGCAGGAACAACAGAGATTGCCACTGATTACCGAGGGGTAATCCAAAGAGGTGCCAGCGAGCTGGCGGTTTGTTGATATGTTATTGAGAAAGTAAAACGCATTCCCGCGGCGTTGAATGGCACGGAAAGAAATCTGGTTTAACTGTCCCCTGTGTGGCCGTCCGGTGCGGGTGGCTTCCCGGTTTTTCAGCAAGGATTTTGTTCATCCGCTCTGTGGCTCTACTTTGCGTGCGTCAATGCCCTCTGAAGGCGAACCGGATATTGAGCTGATCTCCGCCCCTGAGATAAAAGAGACTGCCGGCGTTGATCTCGAGGCAATCAGGGATTCCGAGAGCCACGGTTTATTTTTACCGCGTCATCTTCGCAAGAATTCCCCGTCATGGGCAGGGAAAACCGCTGCGCAATCAACCGGCGAGGGATCGGCGCAAGGGGAGAGCCCGGGTACGATTTCAGCTTGCGCGGCAAGGGTGTTATCAACGCCTGCAGGCGGAGCGGGGCAGCGGGATGAGAAACCGCGATTCAGTAAGGATCCGGTCAAGTCTGGTAATTTGCGCGAGCAGTTCAGCGGAACACTTGATGATTTGAACTCCGATAGCGGGATTGCAGCGGGAAGTGGCAGCGCAGGGGCATGTGCAAGTGACTTCCAGCAGCAGTTTACTGAACGGCTGGCGCCATGGGAGAGGGGCATGCAAAAGAATCCCGCGGTGCGGGAAATCAGCGGGCGGAAGAAGTTCATAATCACAGTGTTTACAGTAATGATCCTTGTCGCCGTCATTTTCGTGGTGGCTGAACGTCTGCGGGGAGATTGAATGCTTGAGGGTTGATTGGCGATAGGACAGCAACAGTGCGCACGGAAAGGCATGCGGAGGGGGGCGGAGCAGGTGGGGACTTGGCAGCCCGGAGGTATTCAGCGGCGCTCTGCCGCGGCCATTTCAAGTGCGCGTTTAAGCGAGTCATGTGAGCCGACATCAATCCATTCACCCTTGAGCGGGTGGGCAAAAGTTTCGATCCGGCTGCCGAGCCAGGAAAAAAAGTATCCTGCGTTGTCAGCGTTGCCGCCGGAGTCGAGATATTCCCGCGCCAGCGGGACGGTTGTTGCCGCCAGGTGGTAGAGCATTGTACCCGCCAGGGTTGAGGGGGGATTAGCGGGCTTTTCCTCAAAGGAGATAACCCGGCCATTGGCTGCAGTACTAACGGCGGCAAAGCGCTTAACCTCTTCCCTTGAACCAAGATCGCAGGTGGCGATGGTCGCCGGTTTATCGGCGGCAAAATGCACGAAGGCATCCTGTGGTTCTGTGAACAGGTTATCTGAGCCTACGATCAGCAGTTCCCTGCCGTTGAGCCCGGCCTCTTCAATGGCAAAGACAATGTCGCCATTGGCTCCCAAACGGTTTTCGACGGAGGTTGAACCGTTATCAAGCAACCTGAGGGGAATTTCCGGGTGACGTCGCACGAAGCGCTTGCGCCAGTGGTCGAAGTCACCGGCAAATTTGCGGTTGGTGACGATGGTGATTTCCCCGAACCGGGAAAATTTTTCAACCGCATGCTCAATCATCGGTTTCCCCCCGACTTCAATCAGGGCTTTGCTGAGAGTTCGGGTAATCGGCTGCAGGCGTAACCCGTAGCCTGCGGCGAGGATCAGGACATTCACGATACGCCGAGTTCAGTGGCACGCTGCGTGGCGCTGCGCACGGCATCTATCAGGGTTGCGCGTAATGCCCCGGATTCAAGTGCTGACAACCCGGCAACGGTCGTTCCGCCTGGACTGGCGACCTGATCCCTGAGTACGGCGGGATCTGCGCCGGTGTGCAGGATCATTTCCGCGGCTCCCGCCACCGTCTGGGTGGCGAGCATCAATGCCTTGTCCTTCGGCAAGCCCATCAGGACTCCACCCTCAGCGAGTGCCTCTATTACCGTGTAGATGTATGCCGGGCCGCTGCCACTGAGGCCAGTCACCGCGTCGAGCAGTTCCTCGGGTAATTCAGTTACCGTGCCTACCGCCTGCAGGATGGCCTCGACAAAGTCGGAGTCTGCGTCACTGGCGCACGATCCTCTGGAGAATGCGGAGGCTCCCTTGCCGACAAGTGCAGGGGTATTCGGCATCACGCGGATAACCCGGACGTTTTCACCAAGGATTTCCTCGAGCGCGGCGAGCTTGAGTCCGGCGGCAATTGATATGAAAAGAGGGGAGGTGGAGGGCACGGGCAATGAGCGTAGCATATCGAGCATGTCCTGTGGCTTGACGCAGAGCAGAACCGCTTCTGTTTGCCCGATGACCGCAGCATTTGACTCAAGGGCTGTCGCGCCGGTGTCACCGGCCAGCTGCTCGGCAAGCGGCCTATAGGTATCATGCAGATAAACTTCTGCCGGATTGACAGCTTTTGACTGCACTGCGCCCTTGAGCAGGGCCGATCCCATTTTGCCGCATCCGATGATTCCAAGTTTCATGAGGGGGAGTATAGCGACCCCAGGTGACAAGTCGAATCGCGTAACCAATGCCCCTTAATTTTATTTAGAATAATTATTGATAAGGATTATCGCCCGGCTATATGTTGCTTACATGGCTGCAAGCAGTGGATGGAAAACTTCAATAAAGCTCGGTGATGGTCACCGCATGACGCCGCAGCGCCGTGAGGTGTATGAGGTGCTGATGGAACATCCGGATCACCCGACGGCAACGGAGGTATTCATGCGCGTCAAGGAGCGGCTGCCGACGATTTCCCTGGCGACGGTATACAATTGCCTTGATACCCTGTCCGGGGCGGGTTTCATCATACAGGTTAATGTGGATCGTGAACCCTCCCGCTACTGCGGCAACCTTTCACCACACGGGCATTTTCACTGTGAGAAATGCGGTACTGTCCTTGATGTTCAACTCAAGGAGGGAGCCGAGGTCTCCAAGGCGGTTAAGCTGCCCCGGGGTGCTGTGGTGGAACGTTTTGAGATCGCTGTGCGCGGACATTGTCCGCAATGCGTACGCAAGCAGAAACTAGAGTTGGCCAACTCCGCATAAACAGTCAACGACCTTCAGGAAAATTTCATTTTACATCATAATGAGCAGTATCGAGATCAAGGACTTGCATGCCGGGGTGGACGGCAATGAAATACTCAGGGGCCTGACCCTCACTGTTCCCAAAGGGGAGGTGCATGCCATCATGGGGCCAAACGGCTCGGGCAAGAGCACCCTTGCCAAGGTGATGGGCGGCCATCAGGATTACGAGGTAAGTTGCGGTGACGTGTTGCTGGACGGCAAGAGCCTGCTCGGGATGAATGTTGATGAACGTGCGCGCGCCGGGCTTTTCCTGGCCTTCCAATACCCGGCAGAAATCCCCGGGGTGAGCAACGCCAATTTCCTGCGCGCAGCACTGCAGGCGCGCCTGCCTGAGGGAGAGGAGATCGATGCGGTTACCTTCTACAAGGAGATGTATGACAGGATGGATGCGCTTGGGATTGATCGTAAATTCACCGGGCGCTCGGTCAACGAGGGTTTCTCGGGTGGCGAGAAAAAGCGCAACGAGATCCTGCAAATGACGATGCTTGATCCGAAATATGCGGTTCTCGACGAGACTGACAGCGGGCTGGACATCGATGCCCTGAAGGTGGTTGCCGAAGGAGTGAACGCAATGCGCTCCCCCGAGCGCGGTTTTCTCGTCATCACCCATTATCAACGCCTGCTCGATTACATCGTTCCTGATCATGTGCATGTGCTTTCGGGAGGCAGGATTATCCGCAGCGGGGGCAAGGAACTGGCACTTGAGCTTGAGGAGAAGGGCTATGACTGGGTGAAGGAAGATCAACTGGCAACAACCTAATACATGTTTGAAAATGAATACTGATACTGATACTGATACTGATACAGATGCCGCTGTAAGCATCGACATTGATCGCGACAAGGGTGATTTTCATTACGATGTCGAATACAAGCACGATGCAGGTCGCGGCCTGACGGAGAAGACGATCGACTACATTGCGGGGGTCAAGGGCGAGGCCCAGTGGATCACGGATTTTCGCCAGCGGGCGCTCAGGATTTTTGAGAAGAAGCCGATGCCCACCCACTGGGCAAGCGAGGACCTGAAGGCAATCAATTTTGATGAGATCCGCTACTATCTCTCAGACGGTGACGCCCCGAAGCGCAGTTGGGATGATGTTCCCGAGGAGATGAAGAAAACCTTTGAGCGTCTGGGAATCCCTGAGCAGGAACGCAAGTTCCTTGCCGGGGTCGAGGCACAGTTCGACAGCGAGGCGGCGTATTCCAACATCAAGGCGGCGGTGTCCGACCAGGGCGTGATTTTTGTCAACAGCTCAGAGGGACTGGCCGAGCACCCGGAGATTTTCCGCAAGTGGTTTGGCAAGGTGATCCCGACGGGCGACAACAAGTTTTCTGCACTTAACAGCGCGGTCTTCAGCGGCGGCAGCTTTATCTACGTGCCGCCCGGGGTGAAGGTTAAGCATCCCCTGCAGGCTTATTTCCGGATCAACGCCGAGCAGTTCGGCCAGTTCGAGCGCACGCTCATCATTGTCGATGAGGGTGCCGAGCTCACCTACATGGAGGGGTGCACGGCGCCGAAGTTTGAGACCACTACTCTGCACAGCGCGGTGGTCGAACTGGTGGCAATGAAGGACGCCAAGATCCAGTACATTACCGTCCAGAACTGGAGCGCCAATGTGTTCAACCTGGTGACCAAGCGTGGCCTTGCCCACGAGAACGCGGAAATCCGCTGGATCGACTGCAATATCGGCAGCCGCCTGACCATGAAATACCCGGGGGTCATCATGAAGGGACGCAAGGCACGCGGCGAGGTGATCTCCATTGCCCTTGCCAATGACGGCCAGCACCAGGACACCGGCGCGAAGATGATCCATGCGGCTGATGAGACAACCTCCAATGTGGTTTCCAAGTCGATCAGCATCGGCGCGGGGCGCTCAACCTATCGCGGCCAGGTTTACATCCCGAAGCATCTCAAGGGATGCAGGAACAATACAGAGTGTGATGCCCTCCTGATTAATGCCGGGAGCCGGACCGACACCTACCCGGCGATCACGGTGCGCGGCAACCAGCACGCGACACAGCATGAGGCCAGTGTCAGCCAGGTCAGCGAGGAGCAGATCTTCTACATGCGGCAGCGCGGGCTCAGCCAGGCCGAGGCAATCAGTCTCAGCGTCAACGGTTTCGTGAACGACCTGGTGCGCGAGTTTCCCATGGAATATTCAGTCGAGCTCAAGCGTCTTATCGACCTTGAGATGGAGGGATCGGTTGGATAAATCAATTTTTCACCAGTGACTGAGGCATTGTTAGAGGGAAAATCTGTAAAGAGGTCTTTTTTTGATGCTCCTGACCGGGTTGATGGGCATTTGCCGGACTGGTATACCGAAGCCAGGGTCGCGGCCTGGAATGAGTATGAGGGAGCCCCGTGGCCGAAGCGCAATGATGAGGCATGGCGATTTGCCGACCTCAAGAAGCTGGCCTTCGATGATATCGTTGATGCG
Organism: Verrucomicrobiales bacterium; assembly: GCA_046581505.1. Taxonomy (GTDB): domain Bacteria; phylum Verrucomicrobiota; class Verrucomicrobiia; order Verrucomicrobiales; family DEV007; genus CACIUL01. The sequence goes on from JAYGGE010000031.1 coordinate 13,935, forward strand.
GTTGAGGTTGGCGAGACTGACGGGGTTGATTTAATCACCCGCTCAGCGGCATTGAAAGAGAACGCCGGGCGTATCATCTTTGCCAATGACCGCCTGGTTGCCGATCCCATGCTCGATGCGGAGTTTGCTGAGCAGGGGGTGATTTTCAAGCCCCTCTCGCGGGCGCTGGTGGAGAACGCCGACCTTGTCAGGTTGTCCTTCATGCAGGAGCGGGCCCGTCTCGGCTCGGCAAAGTTTGCAGCACTTCATCGTGCGCGACTTCGTGACGGGATTTTTCTGCATATTCCCGAGGATGTGTCGTTATCACGGCCGGTGGAGGTGTTTCACTGGCTGTCCGGCGAGGATGCGGCGATCTTTCCGCACAGCCTCATTGTGTCCGGTCCCGGTTCCAGCGCGGTGATTGCCGAATACATTACATCCGCTGACGGGCAACCCGGTTTTTGCTGCAGTGTCACCGATCTGGTGGCCGGGGAGAATTCAAAGCTGACCCACGTGCGCACCCAGAACCTGAGCGAACAGTCAAGGTCGATCCACGTGGGCTCGAGCCTGGCGGCATCCGGAGCGGACGTCAAATCCTTCACCCTCAACCTTGGGTGCCAGTGGACCCGTTCCGAGTCGACTGCCCGGCTCAGCGGGGCAGGTGCCAACACGAACATGCTTGCTGTCTGCATCCCTGAGAACAACCAGGAGATGGACATGCGCACGCTGCAACTGCATGAAGAGGCGCACACCACGAGCAACCTGCTCTACAAGAATGCCCTTTACGATGAGGCGCGGACGATCTTCGCCGGCCTCATCATGGTCGAGGAGGGTGCGCAATACACCGATGCCTACCAGACATGCAGGAACCTCCTGATGAGTGATCAATGCGAGGCGAACTCAATGCCCGGGCTTGAGATCAACGCCGACCAGGTGAAGTGCAGTCACGGGGCAACTTCCGGACCGATTACCGACGATGAGTTGTTTTATCTTCGCGCACGGGGCATTCCCGAGTCAGCCGCACGCCAGCTCATGACCTTCGGCTTCGTGAAGGGGGTTGTCGACGGCATCGGCAACGATGCACTGGAGAAGGTGGTGCTGGATAAGATCGATCGGCGCTTCAGCCGCATCCTGTCCTGAGCACTGCGGCGCAGGTTTGCATGAGGCCATGAAGCGGGTGATGCCAGTGATTGTCGTTTTTCTGTCGGCGGGGTGTACGGGTGGAGAGAAGGCGAAGAAGTTTGAAGCCCGGGACGATCCTCGAGTGTTAGCCCAGATTAACGAAGCGAAAGTCAACAACGCCACCGAATTGAAACTTGATTACTGGGGGCTGACCAACCTCAAGCCACTTGCGCCCCTGACCAAATTGGAGGGGCTGGCACTTCACGGGAACCAGATCACTGACCTTACGCCGCTGGCAGGGTTGACGGCGTTGAACAGGCTGGATCTCCACGGGAACCAGATCATCGACCTGATCCCGTTGGCGGAGTTGACCGGGTTGGAGCAGTTGGACCTCTTCGATAACCGTATCAAAGATGTCGCGTCGCTGGCGGGATTGATCAAGTTAGAACTGCTGCACCTCTGGAAGAACAACATCACCGATGTCGCACCACTGGCAGGACTGACCGGCTTGACTAATCTGTTGCTTTCAAGCAACAACATCACTGACATTGCACCGCTGGCAAAGTTGACCAAACTTGAAACAAAGTGGCTCGATAACAATAAGATCATCGACGTCAAGCCTCTTGCCGGGTTAATCAACCTGGAGACACTGATGCTTGGCGCTAACCCTATCCCGGAGGATCAGATCAAGATGCTCAAGGCAGCCCTGCCGGACTGCAAAATCCTCTTCTAACCCAAGATTGTCACAATGACCTGTGTTCTCGCCCCTCAACAATATACAGGAATGGTGCCCATGATGGGCTGGATACCGGGTTTACTGCTGATCATCGTGTTCACATTTTTCCCCGGTTTGGGAAGGGCTGAGGAGTCGGCGGTTTCCCGCAAGCGTCCTAATCTGCTCTTTCTAATGACGGATAACCAGCGCCGGGATGCTCTGGGATGCTACGGAAACCCGGTTATCAAAACACCCAACATCGACCGGCTTGCCGCTAAGGGATTCCGGTTCACCAATGCATTTTGCACGACATCGATCTGTGCTGCCACCCGCGCCAGTATTTTTACGGGCCAGTATCGCAGGAGTCATGGCTACACGTTTGAAAAGCCGCCAATGACAATTGCCGCTATGCGGCAGAGCTACCCGGCAATCCTGAAGAGGGCAGGTTACCGCACCGGGTTTGTCGGCAAGGTCGGGGTTCGTTTGAACCGGGGGGTTGCTGAAGAGATGTTTGATTTTTTCCAAGCCAATCAGGCGAGCAGCACGAACCAACCCTATTACCGGAAGTCGCAAGACGGTACCGTCAAGCACCTGACGCGAATCAACGGCGACCACGCCATCGATTTCCTGCGTGGTTCAACCGGGACTCAGCCTTTTTGCCTTTCCGTGAGTTTTAGTGCGCCGCATCCGGAAGATGACAACGCCAGGCAGTATATATTTGATAATGAACTTGCAGACCTGTACCGGGACGTGGTCATTCCGTCTCCGCCTGTTTCCCAACCCAGGCACTTTGAAGAGTTGCCTGAGTTTTTGCGTGTCTCGATGAGCCGTCAGCGCTGGTTTCGTCGTTTCGACACACCGGATAAATACCAGAGAATGATGAAGGCGATGTATCGGCTTATCACGGGAGTCGATATCCAGGTCGGGAGAATCCTCGATGAAATCCGCAGGCAGGGGTTAGAGGACAACACGATCGTCATTTTCACCTCTGATAACGGACTCCTCACCGGGGAGCATGGCATGACCGGCATTTGGCTCATGTATGAGCCATCAATTAGTCTGCCGCTCATTGTCCATGACCCCCGCCAACCGGAGGCGAGCAGGGGTAAAGCGGTTCCCGGGTTGGCCCTTAACGTTGATTTTGGGCCAACCCTACTCGACCTTGCGGGCATCGAGGTTCCCGCCGCCATGCAGGGGCGAAGCCTGGTCCCCCTTCTGGGTGGCAAGGTGCCGGAATGGCCGCGGGATTTTTTTTACGAGCATTATTTTCGACCATCCGGGCTCAGGACGAACAATAATAACATTCCGCGCAGCGAAGGACTGAGGTCTGAGCGTTGGAAATACGTTCATTACTTTGATGAGCAGCCACCTTACGAGCAGCTTTTCGACCTCAAGCAAGACCCGCACGAGATCAATAACCTGGCGGGTAATCCGCGACATGGCGAGACCCTGGAAGTAATCCGTCGACGAATGCGGGTGCTGCGGGCGCAAGCCGGGCCGTCCTGGAATCCCGCCCGCTAGGAAAGTCATTGCAAATCAATCCGGGCGGGATGTGTTACCCCTGGTCCACCCCGATCGGCAGGGTGATCGTTGTCCTGCGAACATGACCATAAACGGCGGGTTGAACCGGGCGTTGTTCGTTTAGCGACAGGTCGTTCCGCCTTTCTAAATCCTTAGGGCAGTTGCCGCCGTAAACATTACCGGAACATTACGCCGTGGGTTTGCAGTTCCTTTGCCTAAAGGGCAACACGCAAGCTGCCCTTGCAAAATTCCCGTAACTTCAAATTCGAGGTGCCAATTCCTCTGGGTTGTGCAATCTTCCCTGCCCTTTTTTACGTTTTTTTTACCTACCGGTCCTTCCCAGTGGGCAATTTCCCGAAAAACTTTATAAATACCCATTTCTTGAGCGGAGATTAACTTGAGCGGTAATGCTGTGTGCATAGCCAAAGATGAAAGAGATTTTTTTAAAAATAGCGGCACGTAACGGGGCACCGGAGATTTATGGTCTTGAGAAAGCGATCACTGAGGCTGCGCTGGGTCAGCGTTCCATCATTGAGGAATTGCTCAATCGCGATCTTTTCACCGAGGAGGAGTTCCTTGAGGGTCTTGCTGACGAGCTTAAAATCACCTGGGAAGACACCCTCAAGCCGATCAACAAGCGCAAATTGCGCGAGGTTTGTTCCGCTCAGCTTGCCCTTAAGCACAGGCTTTTGCCGCTGTCCTTCGGGGACGGCTCGGAGTTGATCGAGGAGGAGGATCCCGATGATGCCGGCAACGAGTTGCCCGGGCAGCCGGGTGGAGGAAAAGAGCATGACAACGGGGATGGTTCACCCGGTGAAGCAAAGGGTAAAATGCGACTGAGGATCGCCACCTACGATCCGTTTAATTTTCTTGCCCGTCAGGCAGCCAGCCAGATGATCAATTGTCCCATCGAGTGGTCAATGGCATCGCGCACGAGAATCCTGCAGGGGATCCAGGAACTTTACGGCGTTGGGGCGGATACTTTTGAGCAGATTCTTGCCGGGCGTGACCTCGACATGGAGGCACTCGACGTTGACCGTGATGAGGCAAATGTCCTTGACGATGATGACGAGGAGGCCTCCGTCGTCAAGTTTGTCAACCAGATCATCCGCGAGGCCCTTGAGCAGCGTGCCACCGACATTCATGTTGAGCCGCTGCATGATGACCTGCGCATTCGCTACAGGATTGACGGCATGCTGCATGACATTGCGGTTCCTGAAAATATCAGGGCGCTGCAAAGCTCGGTGATTGCCCGCCTGAAAATCATGTCCAAGCTGGACATCGCGGAGCGCAGGCTGCCACAGGACGGACGGATTAACCTCTCGCTTGATGATCAGCAGATTGATGTCCGGGTGGCGACGATACCCACCGTTGAGGGGGAGAGTGTCAGTTTGCGGCTGCTCAACCAGGAGAGGTTCAACATTGATCGCCTCGGGATGATCGACCATACCCGTGAGCGCGTTGAGGAACTGCTGAAGATGTCCAATGGCATTGTCCTGATTACCGGGCCTACCGGTTCAGGTAAGTCGACGACTCTCTACACTTTCCTTTCCGAGCTGAACAAGCCGGAAACCCGCATCGTCACCATTGAGGACCCGGTGGAGAACAAGCTGGACGGGGTTATGCAGATTGCCGTCAAGCCGGAGATTGGCCTTACCTTTGGCCGGGGACTGCGCAGCATCCTGCGCGGTGACCCGGATATTGTCATGATTGGTGAGATGCGCGACTTGGAGACCGCGGAGATTGCGGTGCGCGCGTCGCTGACCGGCCACCTGGTATTCAGCACGCTGCATACCAATGACGCCATTGGCGGTATTTCGCGGCTTACGGACATGGGCGTTGAACCGTTCCTTGTCTCCGCCTCGGTGCGCGCTTTCCTGGCCCAGCGCCTGGTGCGGCGACTTTGCCCGTCATGCAAGGTGCCGGGTGATTACCCGGCCGGCTACCTTGAAAGCATCGACTTCCCGCCGGGGGGCGACGGGAGCCAGATTAGCGCGGCCACCGAAGCCGGCTGTGAGCGCTGCCGGCAGAGCGGTTATCTCGGGCGCCTGGCAATTTATGAGGTTTGCCTTGTGACGCCCGCCATTGAGGATCTCATCGTCAGCCGTGCCTCCTCGGCTCAAATCAAGGAGAAGGCAATTTCAGAGGGCTTTATCACGATGCGGGAATACGGCTGGCACAAAGTTCTAAGCGGCAACACCACTGTCGAGGAGGTGTTGGCGGCAACCACCGTTGAGCTTAATGTCGGCGGCAAGAAGCATGTGCTTTCCAGGTAACAACAGCAGTTCCTCAACCATTACCAATAATCTGTTTTGCCGACATTTCTCTACAAGGCCCTGAGGGCGGACGGCAGTGCTGCCGACGGCGAGTTGGAGGCGGGTGATCGCTCCGAAGCCTTCATGCGCCTGGACCGGAGCGGTCTGCAGCCCGTGTTGCTCGACATTAAAGCCCATGCCGGCACTGCTGAAGTGACGCAGGCAACGAAGGACAAGCCGGTAGCCGGGGAGGCGGATCACTCCGGCCCGGTGCGATTGAAAAAGGCACAGGTCGTTCTTTTCACCGAGGAACTTTCCGAGCTTCTGAGTGCCGGCCTGCAACTGGAGCCGGCATTGCGGGTGATGGAAAGCAGGGAGGAACTTGGTTCGCTTAAAAGCGTGGCCAGGATTCTCCGCCAGGAGGTCCGTGACGGCACAGCCTTCTCTGCGGCACTTCGCAAGGCATCATCGAATTTCGGCGATCTCTACTGTAACCTTGCCCACGCCGGTGAGGTGAGCGGTGCCCTGAGCACCATCCTCAAGCGCCAGGCCAACTACCTGAGCACGATACAGGAATTACAGAGCAGGGTGAAGATGGCCCTTATCTACCCGTCTTTCCTGGTTGTCTCCGGTGTTGGGGTCGTGGTATTGTTCATCACCTTCTTGATTCCCAAGCTGACCCTGTTGCTCAAGTCGACCCAGGGGGACATGCCGCCTATCGGGGAGTTCATGCTCGACATGAGTGATTTCCTCAAGGGCTGGGGGGGGATACTTATATTAGCGGTTATCATTGGTGGGGTGGTTGGCTTCCGAGCCTATATCAAGGCAGAGGGAAACCGTGAGTGGTGGGACAAGACCAAGCTCAATCTGCCACTCTTCGGTAAGGTCATAAAGGCGCGCTTCTTCGTGCAGTTTCTTGAGACCCTTGCCAACCTGGTGGGCAATGGCCTTACATTGCTGCGGGCCCTTGAGTTGAGCCGTGATGCCACCCCCAATCTCTTTCTCAAGCAGAAGGTTGGCGAGATCATTGAATATGTCGAGGAGGGCGGTTCCCTGTCGCGCACAATGAAGCGGGTGGGTTTTTTCCCTCCGCTACTCCTTGACATGGTTGCCGTCGGCGAGCAGACCGGGCAGATCGGTGAGAGCCTGGAAAGGGCGGCTGAGCGTTATGACAAGGAACTTGGCAAGGATATCGAGAAGATCAGTGCCCTGATCCAGCCGGTCATCGTGGTGATCATGGCGTTGTTGGTGGGAATCATGGCATACATGATGATCACCGTGATCTTTGATACAATCGCGGGGCTGAATACCGGCTAACCTTTACCACCTGCAGATGCATCCAATACCGATGAACAATTGTTTGGGATAGCTGTCTAAATCAATACTAACTTAAAGCAAGAACCGAAGAAATCATGAAAACCGAAACTGGAATTTATCGTTACCGTGCAGTTGGTGCGGGCTTCACCCTGATTGAGATCATGCTTGTGCTGGCGATCATCGCGATGCTGATGGGTGTTGGAATCTGGAAACTGGCCGGCGTTACCGACAAGGGCAGGGAGACGCGGGTTCAAGGTGATATCCGGGTGATCATGATGGCCCTGGTTAGATATGAGGGTGATGCCGGCTCTTTTCCAAATACCGCCCAGGGCCTGCAGGCGCTGGTCGAGGATCCCGGCAATGTCCGCAACTGGTCCCCGGCCCTTGATGAACCCCTCTATGATCCCTGGAACAATGAGTACGGTTATCGCTTCCCGGGAAAATACAGCAAGACGGGCAAGCCGGACATCTTCTCGAGAGGCCCCGATGGGCAGGAGGACACCGAGGATGACATGGGTAACTGGAATAAGAAGAGGTAAGTCCAGCCGGGATTGGCCGGAATGAACTGCAAGGCCCTTGCAAACAAGACGATGCTCACGATGCTCACGATGTCACAGAAGCGTTCACCTGCGGGTTTCACGCTTATCGAGCTCATCGTTTCCTTTGTACTGATCGTGTTGATTATCGGGATTGGCGTGTTGTCGCTGACCACGGAAAGCACGCGCAAGCAGATCACCAAGCCGGCAGGTGAACTCAAGAAATACGCCCGCCGGGGGCTGCAGATGGCGATTAACAACCGCAGGGCCTTTGCCATTGAGCTCAAGCCGGATTCATTTGCGTTGCGTGAAGGTACCGGGATGACCAACCCGGAGGAGGACTTTGGCCGGTTTTCCGGGGAGGAGGATGAGGACAGCGCCGGCATGCTCGGTAGCTATCAGCTGGATGACTTGATGCGCCTTGAGGTGCGCCGCTGGGGAGAGAAGTATTTCCGCAAGCCGGAGGCAGACACATGGGTGTTCGAGCCCAGCGGCATTTGTGAACCTATTCACATCAAGTTGATCCACCAGAAGGGTTTCATCGAGATGGAGTTTAACCCACTGACTGCCAAGGTGCAGGACCAGTCCCTGGTCATTGGCGGTAAGCCTGACCGGGATTTTTAGTGATGCGGACTGGAACGAGAGAAAAATGCAACCCGGCCGGCTTCATCCTGCTGGAGTCGATCCTTGCCCTTGCCCTTTTCGCGATAGTGGCGGTCGGCTTCACTGTTGCCATCCAGCAGGTTGCCTTTATCGCGAAAAGTTCAGGTGAATCAATGCGCATTCAGCGCACGCTTGAGACACTGCTGACCGAGGCCTCCAAGGCGGTTCGCTTTGAGGAGTCCGAGGAGGGACTGGGGCAGGATGAGAAGGGCGTTTATTACTCCAAGGTTATTGAGGAAATGGAGATGGAGAACATGGACGGGCAACCGCTGCAGAATATGTGGCGGATTTCAATTATTGCGGAGTGGGAGGATGCGTCCGGCAGGACGATGGAGGACGTTGCTGAACTGATTCGTTATGAACCACTCTACCAGAACATCCGGTAAGGTTTCTGCCGCACGCGGCGGCTTCACTTTACTTGAGGTGATCCTGGGGATCACGGTTGCCTCGATTGTACTTTACGGCATCTTCAAGACAGCGGTGGGTTGCCTTGATCTCTCCAACGCGGTTACCGAGCGTCAGCAGAAGGAAATGCACCTGCACAGCATGCTGGGTGTCCTGCGGCGCAACATTGAGGACATCCCCGGCAATGCCAGGATCAGCATGGAGCCGCCGGATGAAACCGGGGGAAGGTCCGAGATTGTGCTTGAGGATTACCCGCTGGCATTCTCCTGGGCAGGGGTGGCGGCCGGCTCCAAGCGTGTCTTGATCATTTCCGACAGGGATGCCAGGGGGGGAAGCCAGATCCGCATCCGCTACCTGAATGCCGAGGAGGCGCAAAGCCATGCCGAGGGGAATGAAATTCCCGAGGACGACGCGCTCGGCATTGTTTTGATGGACGGCTTGAAGAATATCTGGTGGCGATTTTACAACCAACGCACGGCCGATGCCAACCAGCGTGGTGGCGATAATGGCAGTACTGAGGAAGCCTGGGAGGAGGACTGGGTGCGTCCCAACGAACGACCGTCGCTGGTGGAGATGAATGTTGAATTTCATGACGGCTCGGAATCGTTGCGATCTGTTTTCTGGATTCCCGTGGTGGTCAATCCGGAAACCGTGGTGCGCGGGATTCAGTCCGGCGGCAATCGCAGCTCCGGGGCAAGACCCGGTGGCGGGCGCGACGGCGGGCGCGGTGATGGGCGCGGTGATAGGCGCAGTGATAGGCCCGGTGTGCAGCTTCCTCCGGGTTTTGGCGGTGCGGGGCGCAGCCCCGGGGCAGCAAGACCTTCAGGAGGTCGCGGAGGTCGGCCTTCGGGAGGGTCGTCGGGAGGTCGCGGAGGGCCAATCCCGGGAGGAGGTCGCCCTTGAAGAATTTGTTGATCTTCCATACAGTGGGCGATGCGGTTTTCTTTGCAGATTGTAAATCTTACCAAGATAGTCTATTCTTCCTGCCCCGAAATCCAGTATCCTCAGGTTTATTTTTCCCAATATCCATTTTTTTTGCGGAGTTTAGTAAGACCAGAGAGATTTCCCTGCCCCCGCATTGTTTCCCCGGTTATGAGCGAACATGAATCATATTTTTTTAAGGACAGCAGTGCGTGCCGTAATCCGGGCATAATGCAAGCTCTGCGATAAGTTTTAACCCATTAACATTGAAGAGTCATTTAGAGCATCTTGTTTCCCCTGGTGGAAATCGCGCCGCTGAGCACGGAATGGTGTTGCATTCGGCGCCGTGGAATTCATCATGCCGTGCCGGTGTGTTCGCGCATCGGCAGGGAAACATGAACAACACCATGCCCCAGATGAGGGTTCTTCGCGGGAGTCGCGGAGCCCTTGGTGCCTCAGTGCTCATCGCCGTGTTCTGGCTGATGGCAGCGCTTGGCCTGGCGGTTTTCTCCACCCTTTTTGTGGTGCATGCCGACATGGAGGTTGTCAGTGATGAGAAGGCCTCCTTTCGTGCCCTGCAACTTGCCGAGACCGGGATCGCCATTGCCGCCAACGGCAACATCAAGGAGTATGACCCGCTGTTGCAGCAGAACCCGGTGAGTGATCCCGGGCTGTTGAACTACTTCGACTTTGCCGCCAACGAGGGATTCACCGTGAGGATCCGCAATGAGTCCGGCTGGCTCAATCCCAACCAGGCCCTGCTTCGCGGGGACAGGGCCCTGCTGGAGGAAATCTTCAACTTCTGGGGAATGGAGTTAAGCGAGGCGCAGGAGGTGGTGAGTGCACTGGTGGACTGGGTGGATGCGGATGAAATCACCAGCGCGGCACCTGAGGGGGCGGAGGCACAGTGGTATGAGGATAACGGCATAGGGGATGGCAATTATCCCTTTAACCGTGCATTTTATGAGGTTGAGGAAATGAAGTTTGTCCGCGGGATGGACCTGGTGGCGGCATACAAGCCGAACTGGCGTGATTACTTTACCGTGCGCAGCGAGGGGCCGGTGGATGTCAACGAGGCTTCACCGGAGATCATTGCACTGGCCGCGGAAACGGATATCGAATGGGTCGAGGACTTTATCATCCAGAGGAACGGTGTTGATGAAATCAAGGACACCGAGGATGACTTGCCCTTCAATGACATCAATGCCGTGCTCGACCAGATCCAGTCACCTCCTGATCGCCGTGATATCATCAGCCGGCGTTTTACCACCCGGGGCAACACCGTGCGCATCGAGAGCACGGGGTATTTCGGTGGCTTTAAGCGGAAACTGGTCGTGGTCCTGCGCAATCGCAGCACCCGGCCTGCTTTATTGTCACGGGAGGAGATATCAATTCAATAAATGGCAAAGAACGGCAGCGATATCACGATCTGTTTTCCCGGCGAGGATGGCTGGGAGCTCTGGTCCCGGGAATCAGGCAAACTTGTGCTTGCCGAGAGCCGACCGTGTGAAGGCGGGCAAGCGGGCGGGTGTGAGCCGTTCAGGAGCGCGACCTATTATGCTTTCCCGGTGAACTCTGTATTTGCCGTGCCGATCTGGACGGCAACGGATGCCCCGGAAATGCTTGGCAGCCTGGTGGAGATGCAGCTTGAGAAAGCGGGAATTAAAACCGAATCGGGCAGCGGCGTGATGCTCGATTACCGGAAAATCTGCACTGTTGAGGGTGAACTTGTGTCGGATTCGGGCAATGAGCGAACCAGTCGCCACCTTGTCCTTGCCACGGTGCTCAATTCTGATTATGAGCATCCGTTACCGACAACCGGTTCCAGGGAGTTCGATGTCAGTGCGAGGTTTCTCAACCTGCCCGGCAATCATATCGTGATCTGGAGAGAACTGGGCCGCCTTGTAATGGCCGTGACCCGCGGCAGCGAGCTGGTGTATTTTCAGGGACTTAACAGCGATGTTTTTGACACGGGAGCAGTGCAGGAAATTCAGTGTGTGATGCTTGGTCTCGACGGTGCGGGACCCGTCAGTGAGGAAACGCAGCAGGGGATTGTCACTGAACTTTCCGGCATCCACGTCTGGCTTGAGGATGCCGATGAATCCGTTGTCGCACAACTTCAGCAGCATCTTTCCCTTGATGCGATTATAGCGCTGCGACCTGACCCGGTGCTTCCTGCCAGCCATTCCGCACTGCTGCCCGATGCGGCGGCCATCCAGCGTGAGGAGAAGAAACGTGCACGAATGATTCGCAACGTCATTTGCGCTGTCGCTGCATGTTACATTGTTTTTCTGGGAATCTATTTTCTCGGCTATTTCAAGATGATGCAAGAGAGGGACGGATTGAGTGCGGCGGTAACCCAATTGGGTGAAGAGCTGGGTTGGATCTCGCCGTTTGCGAAGAAATGGAGGGAAATTGAGCCGGTCATCAATGGGCAAACCCATCCTTCGGAGCTTTTGCACCGCTGTACCCTGCAACTTCCCGCCAAAGACGTGCGTTTTACCAGTTTCGGGGTGAAGGGCAATACCATCACCATTATAGGAGAGTGCAGGGATCCTAACGCCGGCCGAAAGTTCGGTGCGAAATTAATGGGGGCTTCCGTGATGAGTGATTATAAGTGGGATTGGCTGCAACGCCCCACTGTCAACACCCGGCTGAAGGACGGGACCGCGACCTTCAGGCTCCAGGGGAGTTACAGGTTTGTTACCGACGACGCATAGAAACTGTAATGGCCGCTCTCAAGAAAAGTGAAAAACGTCTGTTGGTTCTTTTTGCAGCAGCAATCTTTTGTGTTGCCAATTTCCTGGTGGTGAGCACTTTTGCCGGGCGCAGGCAGGCGGCAGAGTCAGAGATATCCAATTATCAAGGTGAGATTGATTTGCTTGAGCCGCAGAAGCAAAAAAAACTGCAATGGCTTGCCACCAGGGCGAAGCTTAACTTGATGGAGCCGGCTTTTGTCAGCGAGGAGGTGGCGGCAACGGAGATTGAGAATCACCTGAAGCAGTGCGAGATTTACTCAGGGGCAACCATTGACCAGATCAGGCCGGATCCACCGATCATCGATTCTGCATCGAGATATACAAAGGTTCCGCTGGGGGTAAAACTTTCCGGCAGCGATGAGCAGGTCACCCGCTTTGTTTCCCTGGTAACGCTCGCCGGATGGGGGCAGTCCACGACAACGGCAGCAGCAAAGTTTTACGCGATCCCTGAGGTTACCTACACAAGTGACAAGAAGGACCCGAGTATTCTAAGGTGCACACTTACCGTTACGCGTTGGTATGCAAACAATGCCTCTGCCGGTAACCGGCTAGCAGCCACCCCGCCGGCAATCACCCCGCCGGCAGCCAATCCACCGGCAGCCAATCCACCGGCAGCCAATCCACCGGCAGCCAATCCACCGGCAATCACCCCGCCGGCAGCCAATCCACCGGCAATCAATCCGCCGGCAGCCAATCCGCCGGCAGCCAC
>JAYGGE010000110.1:0-48372 GCA_046581505.1 Verrucomicrobiales bacterium
GAGGTCGCGACCGGTGTCCCGATATTACAACATTGACCTTGATATTTTGACTGAAAAATCAGTCTGGGAGCCGCTTCCCACATCCGGGCTGACAATAACTTATCCTGATGAAAGGATTGAAAAAGCCGTTTTGCGTCCGCCAGTTGGAGGCAAGGGGACATACCGGGTCAGGGTCACCCAAAGGTTTTGAATTCTTGATGAGCATACAGACGGCATCCTCCTGCGCAAGGGTACTCTCAAACTGTCAGGAATGGCCTTGACGCCAAGCAGAAAGGAACATCTGGGGTATGTAACAGAGCTAGGCTTCTGATCGATACCATTCGATCGTTTCCCGCAATCCGCTTCCGAAGTCGTGCTTCGGCTCCCAATCCAGTTCATTGCGCGCCTTTGCAGAGTTGATGGCATATCTCCAGTCATGTCCGGGACGATCTTTGACAAAAGAAATGAGCGATTCCGGCTTATCCAGGATCTCCAGGATCTCGCGCACAATTTCCAGGTTGGTCCTCTCGAAATCAGCTCCAAGGTTGTAAATCTCCCCGCTTTTACCGTTTTCCAGAGCCGCCAATATGCCGCGGCAGTGATCACCAACGTGAATCCAGTCGCGCACGTTGCCGCCATCACCATAGACCGGCAACGCTTCACCGGCCAGTGCCCTGGAGATCATCAGGGGAATGAGTTTCTCCGGGAACTGACAGGGGCCGTAATTGTTCGAACAGCGGGTAATGACAACGTCCTGGCCGAAGGTGCGGTGCGCCGCCATGGCCAGCAGGTCAGCGCCCGCCTTGCTCGCGGAATATGGAGAACTGGGACTTAGCGGCGTGGTCTCGGTAAATGGTTCATCCTCCGCCTTCAACGAACCGTATACCTCATCAGTGGAAACCTGAACGAAACGCGCCACGTTAAATTCCCGCGCCAGGCCAACCAGATTTGCTGTGCCGACCACGTTGGTCTGCACGAAGCGGTCCGGGTCACTGATGCTGCGGTCAACGTGTGACTCTGCCGCGAGATTAATGACTGCGTCAAACTCTCCTCTCTCGAAAACCCCCCGCATCACTGCCCCGTCAGCAATGTCCTCCCTGATAAAATGATAACGATCCGCGTGCGCTGCAATGACATCCTCAAGGTTCCCTTCACGACCTGCGTAGGTCAGCAGGTCAACGTTGGACACCTCACACCGCGCATCCTCTGCAAGCAGCAAGCGCACGAAATGCGAGCCGATAAACCCACAGCCTCCGGTCATAAGATAATGCATAAGCCCCAGTTACTCCCCCTGTGCAAGATAACCCAACCCGGATATACGATCCGCCACTGCCGCCTCGCCTTCCTGCAATTCTGCAATCGGGTCCCACTGGCCGGAAATCAGGGCATCATGCGCCGCCGGTGGAATGTTCACGGAAAAATCGAGACCCGCCCCCGAAACACGCCTGCCCTCAACATCAATGGTTATCCGGGCTGCCGGGGTCTCTTCAAGAGCAGCTGCCAGCGCCTTCACATCCTTGGCTGCAGCCACCGAGCAGGGCATGCCCAACGTTGTGCAGTTGCCAAAGAAAATATCCGCAAAACTTTCAGCAATCACTGCCCGGAACCCGTAGCGGTAAAGGGCCTGGGGTGCGTGTTCGCGCGAACTGCCGCAACCGAAATTGGCATTTGTGAGCAGGATCGAAGCCCCCGAAAATCGCGTATCGTTAAGGGGGTGCTCCCTGTCAATGCCGTCTTCACCCTTGCGCACATCATGGAAGAGATACTCACCAAGCCCGTCGAAAGTAACACACTTCATGAACCGGGCCGGGATAATGCGGTCAGTATCGATGTCATTCCCGGGAACATACACAGCGGATCCGCTGACTTGGGCAATTCTCTCCAGTGGCATCGCGCTATTTTTTGTTAAATTGAAACCTATTCTACCTTAAAAACCTCCCTCGCGTCGCTTATTGCTCCACTCACGGCAGCAGCGGCAACCATCACCGGGCTCATGAGCACGGTGCGTCCGGTTGGACTGCCCTGGCGACCCTTGAAATTCCGGTTTGAGGAACTGGCACAAAGCTGATCGCCAACAAGCTTGTCCGGGTTCATCGCAAGGCACATTGAGCAACCCGCGCCACGCCATTCAAATCCGGCCTCGGTGAACACCTCGTTCAGTCCCTCTTTGCGGGCCATAATGTCGACAATCTGTGAGCCGGGAACAGCAATTGCTTTCACCCCGGCTGCCACCTTGTGACCCTTTATATATTTGGCGACTTCACGGAAATCCGACAGGCGCCCGTTGGTACAACTGCCCAGGAAGGCAACGTCAATCTTGGTGCCCTTGATGGCAGCTCCAGGTTCCAGCTTCATGTAGGCAAGTGCCTCATCAATGGAAAGTCGTTCCGCCTCACTGGTTGCCGTCCCCGGATCAGGCAAATTGCCGTTGATGGAAAAAGCCTGATCCGGGCTCACTCCCCAGGTAACCGTTGGCGCAATTTCCTCAGCACGGATATTGACGATATCATCATAGTTACAATCGTCATCAGAAGCGATTGATCTCCACCGCTCAACCGCGTTATCCCAATCAACACCATCCGGCGAGTACGGACGCCCCCTGAGATATGCAAAGGTCTTCTCATCCGGGTTGACGTATCCGCAGCGTGCACCGCCCTCAATCGACATATTACAGACCGTCATGCGCTCCTCCATGGAAAAACTCTCAAGCAGCGACCCGCCATACTCATAGGCATAGCCGATACCTCCCTTGGCACCGAGTTTTGCAATGATGTGCATGATCACATCCTTGGCATAAACACCGGGGGACAAGGCCCCCTCAACATTGATGCGGCGAACCTTGAGCTTGCCGAGCGCCATCGTCTGGGTTGCCAGGACATCACGCACCTGTGTCGTGCCGATACCGAAGGCAATCGCGCCAAAGGCCCCGTGGGTGGCAGTGTGCGAATCCCCGCACGCTATCGTGGTAGCGGGCTGGGTAATTCCCTGTTCGGGGCCCACCACGTGCACAATGCCCTGCTTGCCGGAGGCAAGGTCAAAATAAGTGATCTTGAATTCATCAACATTCTTGCGCAACTCCCTGATCATCGCGTCCGCCAGAGGATCACTGAAGGGTTCCACCCTCTGATCAGTGGGCACGATATGGTCAACCGTGGCGAAAGTTCGCGAAGGATATTTCACCTTGAGCCCCAGATCACGCAACATTCCAAATGCCTGGGGTGAGGTAACCTCATGGATCAGGTGCGTCCCGATCAACAACTGGGTTTGGCCGTTTGTGAGGCTGCGCACAGCATGCGCGTCCCAGACTTTTTCAAAGAGATTCTGTCCCATGGTTTTGCGGGTGTGCAGGTTAGCACAGGCTGCGTATGGCGCACAAAAAAACAACGGCGGCAAAACCTGTAACTTAATAAATTTATATTACCGATCCAAGAACTATTTAATATCTATTAAATACTAAGAAGTACTTGACTATAACATTCACTAAGCAAATAATGATCTCCAATGAAATCGGCTATTCTGTTGGCAAGCCCGAAACTCCGTGCCCACCTGAGGAGGATGCGCATTATTAAACATCTGCAACAATTTGCAGAATTACCGCTTTCCCCGCAGGATCGGGGATACCTGAGACTGGCTGAAACCGTGTTCTCGGGGAGAGATGCTTCAGAGCGGGAAGTCTATAACGAGCTGGCTGATTGAGCATTAAGCGGGCCACTTAATGCACCGCAACGCTTAAATCAGGTTTACAGCCGTCGCCCGATGGGGGAAGCCTTATACCCCCTATGCGTGAGCATCCCCTCAGCACTACAGTAATCGGCAGCTATCCATTTCCAAGCTGGCTTGAATTTGCCAGTGGCAACCTTTGTAAATTCGGCAGCTCTGATATTGCTGAGATGCAGGACGATGCGGTAACCTGTGCCATCGCGGATCAAATGCACGCCGGGCTCGATGTGATCAGCGACGGTGAGCAGACACGTTTTGACTTTAACCTGTCTTTCTATGGTCATCTCGACGGGCTCGCCATGGAACCGGAATCTCCACGGCGTTTTGGCCCCCCGGCTCACGACCAGCGCGGCAAGCACCAGATTATCGGGGAGTTGAAAGCCGACCAGGGACTCGGTGCGGTGGAAGAATTCGAGCGCCTCAAGAGGCTCGCTCCTCCGGGTCCCGTCCTCAAGATGAGCGTGCCCGGCCCGTTCACGATGAGCGGCCGGCTTCTGCCAAATTCCGATTACCCCGACCGTTACGCCATCACCGAGGCACTGTTGCCTATCATTCGTAAAGAACTCGAGGACCTGGTCGCTGCAGGTTGCCGGGAGATCTGTGTCGATGAACCGTCAATGAGTTGTTATGGCTACAAGGAGGACACCTCGCGTTTCGTGAACATCTTTAACCGCACGGTCGAACCGGTCCACGGCAAGACGCGCCTCTCAACCCACCTCTGTTTCGGCAATTACAAGGGACATGCCGTGGGTTACCGGCGCTACGCTCCACTGTTCCCTGAATTTCTTGAGCTCAAGGTTGATGAAATGCACCTGGAAATGGCCGGGCGCGAATACTGCGAGCTTGAGGCAATTGCTCCCATTGCCGGGAAAATGGACGTGGCTGTCGGCATCATCGATGTGAAAAGTTACCTTATCGAGCCCGTTGAGACCCTGACCGAGTGTATCCGCCAATGCCTGCAGCATGCACCCGCCGATCGGCTGATTCTCGCTCCTGATTGCGGTCTCAGCCAAACCGCCCGCTGGGCTGCAAAGCGCAAACTCATCAACATGTGTGCCGCCGCGGAACAAGTGAGGTCAAGCCTTTGAGTGAAATTTTGAAAACGGCATTTTGCAAGGACAGTGAACTGCTTGCGGCAATCAAGACTGCCGACGGGGGCGATGAACACTTCCACCTGTGGTGGCTCGGGCAAAGCGGGTTCCTCATCAAGTGGCGTTCGTCCTGCCTGCTTTTTGATCCCTATCTTTCTGATTCGCTCACCGCGAAGTATACGGACAGCGACAAACCGCATATCCGCATCACCGAGCGCGTGATCGACCCGTTGCAACTCGACTTCATAAGCATCACGACATCCTCGCACAACCACACCGACCACCTTGATGCCGAAACCCTGCAGGCTCTCGCTCAGGCAAACCCGCGACTCAAGATTGTATTACCTGCCGCCAACCTCGAATTTGCCGTGGAACGCCTGCAAATACCGAACCTTGAAATGATCGGACTTGATGAAAAGCAACCCGTCGTCCTCGATCCATTTACATTTAACGGCGTCAATGCAGCACACAACGAAGTTGAACGTGATGAACTGGGACAGTCGAGATTCATGGGATTCGTTGTCACTTTCGGCCCATGGAGCATCTACCATTCCGGCGATACGCTATGGCACGAGACCCTCGTCAGTGAATTGCGTGAGCACCGGATAGATCTCGCCCTCGTACCCATCAACGGCAACAATCCAGCCCGCCGTGTTGCGGGAAACCTCAACGGCACCGAGGCCGCCGCACTGGCAAAGGCAATTGGTGCGCGTATCGCGGTTGCCCACCATTTCGACATGTTTGAGTTCAACACGGCGGATCCCGGTGAATTCATCACTGCCTGCCAACGCCTCGCTCAACCCTGCCGCGTACTGGAAAACGGTGAAGGCTGGTGTTCCTCAGAACTTGTGCAGGATAGCACAAAACCAACAACTGCCGCTTGCCGGTGACGCCACTCTCTTCGTGAAAGTAATCCATACTTAAATACATATATCTTTTATAATAAGATATATATGTGGATATCGATCCACCGCAACTATCTCTCCGGCTTCATCAGAGGAAGGTTGTTTTTCCGGCGAATACCTGTAGATTTGCCGCCCTTAATTGATATGAAGTGGACTGTATTCGGATTCATCCTGTTATTCTCCTTTGGCTGCAGCAAAAATGCAGGGGAAGAGCTGCGCTCAAAAGAGGCCTCTGCCGAGATGTCAGCGTATGTCGGGGTCTATGAGCTGACTGCTGATCAGTCGGATACGCAAGACAGTTCATCCAGGCGAATCATCCTGCGGGGAGACGGCACCTTTGTTGAAGGAACCATGGAGAACCCGGATCTTAATACCGGGACATGGCAAGTTCCACAGGGGGGCACTGAAGCAGGAGATCTAGTAGAGAATCAGGAAGTTGCCCTTACCTATTCAAAGGGCCCGCTGATAGACCAGGTCTTCATTTCCAGGCTTTCCGCGGATGACCGCTTGAGCATGGTGGCAAAGATAGTGGCAAAAGAACGCGAAGCGATTCCCCTGGCGCAACAGGACAGCTTCAAGAAAGTATTATCCGGGCTGCATCCTCTCATCCCATTCCTCATCGCCCTGTCGCTTCTCGGCATGTTCATCTGGTATTTCGGCACCGATTCGGATCACAAGCAGCGCTGGATTGGGACCCTTCTCACCCTCGGCATTGTTGGTTTCTGCGTTTACTCTGTCCTGCCTCCCGAAGAGAAAATCAAGCGCGGCATGGACCTTGCCGGCGGTGCCCGCTTCACGCTTAAACTCGAGCCCGGCATCGAGGCAGAACTCACTCCACAGGACCAGGATCAGGCTGTCGATGTACTGAACACCCGCCTGAATGCACTCGGCACCAGTGATGTCAAGATTGCCAAGCAGGGAGACGACCAGATCATCGTCGATGTGCCGAACAGTGAAGGACAGAAAATCGATGATCAACGCCTCAAGCAGCTGCGCACCATCCTGACCCAGGCTGCCGTGCTCAACTTCCACCTCTCCCATATCGAAAACGGCACTCCGGAAGTTGTCAGCAAGATCAAGGCAGGGGAAAATCCACTGGTCCTGGACTCCATCGTCCGTCCTTTCCGCAAGGACATGGGAAACGCGCGGGACAAGATGCTGCTTGAGAAAGAGCCCGGGATCAGAGGGGAAGACGTCACCGATGCATGGACCTACAACGAGGCCGGCAACTGGAGCATCATGGTCAGCATGAAGGGCCGGGGAAAAGACGCCCTCTACGAGATGAGTCGCAACAATGTCAACAACGGCCGCAGCATGGCCATTGTCCTGGATGATGAAATAATCTCCGCCCCCGGATTCAACGAGGCAATCCCGGGCGGCACCGCACGCATCACCGGCGACTTCAACAAGACTGAAGCGATAACGCTGGCAACCTCAATGAAAAACCCGCTGCGCTCAAAACCGCAGGTTATCTACGAGGAATACTTTCCTCCGACACTCGCCAAGTCGGCAATCAACCAGGGTCTTCTTGCCGGCGCATGGGGTCTGGGTCTGACGGCCCTGTTCATGCTGCTTTTCTACCGTTTTGCAGGCATCATCGCCCTGCTTGGCCTGAGCGTGAACGTGATCCTTCTCTTTGGCATACTGGCGATCTTCCAGGCCGACTTCACGCTCGCCGGGATCGCCGGGGTCATCCTCACTATCGGTATCGCCATCGATGCCAACGTGCTCATCTACGAGCGGCTCCGTGAGGAGATGGCGACAGGAAAAAGTCTCGGGACAGCAATCAAGGCCGCCTATGAAAAGGCGTTCTCGGCGATTTTCGACGCGCAAATAACCACCCTGATCACGGCACTGGTCCTGCTCTGGCTGGCGGAGGGCGCCATCAAGGGATTCGCGGTGACCCTGACCATCGGTATCCTCGTGTCACTCTTCTCCGCCCTGCTGGTGACACGCGTGTGCTTTAACTGGCTGACCACAGCCGAAACCCTGCGCAGCCTCAAGTTCATGAAGGTCCTGGGACGGAGAACCTTTGATTTCCTCAGTGCAGCCAAAACCAGCAGATTCATTTCCTTTGCCCTCATCCTGACGGCAATCGGCGTAATAACCATGAAAGGCACAAAGATGCTCGGCATCGAGTTCTCAGGTGGTGACCAGATTCGCTTCCAGGCCGCCACGGGTACATCAAGTCAATCAGTAAAGGATGCCATTGCCGGAATGACGCTGATTAAAACGGCAAACATTCAAACCCTTACTCCCGTTGGCGGCACCGGAACAATCTTCTCTGTGCGCATCGACAAGGGAAAGGGAAGTGAGGCCAAGGCACTGATTGCTGACAAAGGCCTCGCCGAGGGGGAAATCCAGACACAGGAAGTATCCTCCGTGGTTGCCGGAAAAATGCTGAGGAACTCGCTTTACGCCCTGTGTGCAGGACTGCTCGCCATCTTCATCTACGTGACATTCCGCTTCGAGTTGTCCTTTGCACTGGGTGCCATCATCGCCCTCGTCCACGACCTTGTGATTGCCATCGGCATTACCGTCCTCAGCGGGCGCGAACTCAACCTGATCCTGGTCGGCGCCTTCCTGACCATCGCGGGTTACTCAATCAACGACACCATCGTGGTCTTTGACCGGATCCGGGAAGGCTTGCGCAGCAAGCGCGGCGAGGTAAAAGACATCATGAACCTTGCCATCAACACGACACTGTCCAGGACCTTGCTGACAAGTTTAACCACCCTGCTTACAGTAAGCTGCCTGTTTGCCTTCGGTGGCCCGGCATTGAGCGACTTCTCCTTCGCGATCATTATCGGAATTGTCATTGGCACCTACTCTTCAATCTTCGTTGCCTCCCCGGTGGTCTACTGGTGGGCCGCCAGGAGCAAGACGAACCTGCGCCGCGAAGTGCTGGATGCTGAACAGGAAACAGCTCCACCTGCCGCGACCGGCAGCTAGAACGCGAACTTGACGCACAAGACCTATGCCTATAAATTCACGCCTTTTCCGCTCCGAAAACGGATCCGAAGAAAATACAGAAGAATATGCCCGAAGTAGAAATCAAAAAAGGCGAATCCGTAGACCGCGCCCTCAAACGGCTGAAGAACAAACTCGAGGCTGAGGGGATCATGGATGAGATGCGCCGGTTGCGCGCCTTTGAAACTCCAATCCAGCGCTATCGCCGTAAACAGCGCACCGCGGCAAAAAAAACCCGCATGCGTTTCCGGGCCAACCTGCAGGTGTTCCGGCGTGACAACTCGAAAAAATCCGCAGATCAAAATCCGCCGGCTGCAACAACCACCGCCCCGCCCGCAGAAAATCCTGCTGACTAAGCTATTCAGCTTAGTCACCTTACCCAAAAGAGATTCCCCGAAGACACCACCGCCCCCGGTGGTGTCTTTCTTTTTTCCTGCGTTGCAGGCCAGATCCCCTGCCCCAGGCCCGGGGCACTTTTCAGCCCAGTTCAGCGTAATACTGCTCAATCGCCGTGACCAGTCCCGGGATATTTGACTCTGTTGCCTCAATGTCCACCTCCAGCCCGGCAGATCTGAGTGCCTCGGAAGTAACCGGCCCAATGCTGGCAATGAGTAAATTCTCCGGAAGGGGCAACTCCATGTCGAGAAAATGCTCAACTGTGCTTGAACTGGTGAATGTGATGACATCCGCACCGTCTGCTTCAAATCTCGCGACCGCGCCGGTAGGGTCACCGAGCTCGGCGACTGTCCGGTATGCGATGGCCTCATCGACAATCGCACCCGCCTCCGAGAGTCCTCTGGCAATCACATCACGGGCTTCATTGGGGCGAACCAGCAGGAACATCTCATTTGCAACACTCTCCTCTGCGAGGATTTTCTTCAGCAGGCCCTCAGCCACATATTCATCCGGCAGCAAATCCACTGCCAGGTGTTTCTCCCTGATCTGATTGGCTGTCCCCGGTCCAATCGCTGCAATACGCACCCCTCCAATTGAACGCACGTCATTATAGAGCTTGAAGAAAAGATCAAAAAAAGCATCCACCCCATTGGGGCTGGTGAAAATAATCCATCCATATTTGTGCACATCCTGCACAAGCCTTCCAAAACCCTTGATATCTTCCGGTTGCTCGATCCGGATTGTCGGGAGTTCATTAACATCTGCACCGAGATTCCTTAACCGGACACTCAGTGCACCGGCCTGGGAGCGGGTTCTGGTGACAACAACCTTCTTCCCGAACAACGGACGGCTCTCAAACCAGTTAAGCTCCTCGCGCAAGTCAACTACACCACCGAATACAGCAACCGCAGGGGCACTGAATCCTGCACGCTGTGCACGGGAGGATATGTCACCAAGTTTCCCGATCAAGGTCTGCTGACTGCCTGTAGTGGCCCAGCGCACAAGAGCCACAGGCATACCGGGGTCCGCACCGCCTTCAATCATCTTGGCCGAAACAGTTTCCAGTTGTTCCACTCCCATCATCATCACCTTGGTGCCCGCAACACTGCCAATCTTCGCGTAATCGATCACGCTCTTCCCCTTGGCTGGATTCTCGTGCCCGGTAAAGATGGTAAGTTGTGAACAATGGTCACGATGTGTCACCGGAATCCCCGCATATGCAGGGCCTGCAATTGATGAACTGATCCCGGGCACGATCTCGAAGGGAATCCCGGCATTATGCAACTCCTGGGCCTCTTCTCCACCGCGTCCAAACACAAAAGGATCACCGCCTTTAAGGCGAACGACTGTCTTTCCCTGCCCAGAAAAATTTACCAGTAAATCGTTCAGCTGATCCTGCGCAATTGCATGGTCGGCAGCCTTTTTCCCCGCATAAATACGCTCTGCCGACTCCGGGGCATAATTGAGGATCTCCGCATTGCAAAGATAATCGTAAACAACGACATCAGCCATCTCCAGGCACTGCTTCGCCCGCAGTGTGAGTAAACCCGGATCACCCGGACCCGCGCCCACCAGATAACAAATGCCGGGTTTTTCTGTGTGCTGTTCACTCATTGCAAGTCAATACCGATACCCATTTTCTGCAATAACTCCCGCGCCATTTCCTCCTCACGTCCGCAAGGACCAGAAACCCTGCCTGTTTTCGGTGGAACTGCAGAATCAGATTCATCAAAAACCACTGCCTCCAAACTGATTTCACCACTCGCTGTATCCAGGTTCGCACAAACTCCAACCGGGGTATCACATCCAGCACCAAGTAAATAAAGAAATTTCCGCTCTGCGGTAACCCTCAAAGAAGTGTCCGCATCATTAATTCTCTGGAATTGATCCGCCACAGGAGACCCTGAGAGCGTCTCAATCCCCACAGCTCCCTGCCCTCCCGCAGGAATAAAATCACTCGCCGGCAACACCTGACAACCCAAAAGACAGCCTTCAATCTCAATTTCATTGTAACCTTCCCGATAAAATCCCAACCTCTCAAGACCGGCCCGGGCCAGGATCGTCGCATCCCCCGCCCGGCCGCCGGCAAGCTTGCGAAGCCTGGTTGGCACATTTCCCCGTATATCGCACAGTTCCAGGTCAGGTCGCTTCCAGGCCACAGTACGGCCACGCCGCACACTGCTCGTTGCAATCACTGCCCCCGGGGGGAACTCAGACAAAGAACAGGCAGTCCCCTTGACCAGCAGAATATCCTCCACCGGTGCTCGTGGCAACACAGCTGCCAGCTTGAATTCTTCAGCCAATTGCGAGGGAAGATCCTTCAAACTGTGAACAGCAGCATCAATTTCTCCAGTCAACAGGGCATCTTCAAGCTCCTTGGTAAAAACCCCCTTGTCCACAACCGGGCTATCCCCTTTGGAAAATTCGGAAAGCTTTATATCCTGTCGCAGGTCGCCACTGGTCTGGATGATACGCTCTTCAAGCTCACCATCAAATCCCGAATTCCGCAGGAAGTCCAGTGCCATCCGGGTTTGTGCAAGGGCAAGTTCACTGCCTCTTGTTCCTATAATGATATTTTTCATCCGGCAGGTATCGGATCAGTCGACATTGCGTCACCCTCTGAGGAATCATTCATGTCGAATTTCTTCATCTGCTCGTCGATTAATGCCTCACAATGAATGACCTGCTCTTCCCTCCTGATCCTGGCTGCTGCAGCAATTCCCTGCAACGTATCGATGTCATAAAGATAAACACCCGCAAGGCTTCCAACCTCCTCCTCGACATCACGCGGAACCGCAATATCAATCATAAAGAGAGGCCTCCCCCGCCGTTTGAGTAATGCCCTGGCCACTTCCGCCTTCCCCAGTATCGGATGAGGCGCTGATGTCGAGGTAATCACGATATCAGCCAGTGTCAGTTGTTCCACTCCCTCATCAAGGCGCATGGCCCTGCCCTCCATTTCACCGGCCAGTTCCACCGCCTTGTCGTAAGAGCGATTGGAGACAATCACTCCCTTCACTCCACGACCCGCAAGTGTTCTGGTTACCATCTTGCCCATTTCCCCGGCCCCGAAAACCATCACCATGCAACGAGAAAGATCTCCGAAAATCTTTTCAGCAAGATCAACACCTGCCGCTCCGACTGAGGTAGCGCCACGGGTTATTGAAGAATTTGTGCGGACAAACTTGGCCACCTTAAAGGCATTCTGGAAGAGCTTATTAAGCCTTTTCCCGGTATTCCCCGAGCCATGGGCAACCGCATAGGACTGTTTTAATTGCCCGAGAATTTCAGTCTCGCCGAGAACCATTGAATCAAGGCCGCTGGCAACCCTGAAAAGATGCCGGGCCACCGATGCCCCGCGATATTTATAGAACGGAAGCTCACCCGTGCCGCGCAATTCATACATTTCGTTGAGATGCCGTTCAAGCCCGGAGAAGCAATCCTCCTGAGCGCAAGCATAAACTTCCAGCCGGTTGCATGTTGAAAGCACCACGGCCTCACTGAAACCTTCAAGGGCAACAATAGATGTGCAATTTCCCCCCAGTTCACCCTTGGAAATGGCAAGTTTCTCCCGAACTGCAACCGGCGCGGCTTCATGATTTAATCCTAAGGAAAATAATTCCATTGCAAGCAAATCCCGCTTCTTCAGTTGGCCGCAATGAGCCACAAGCTCGCTAATGAGAAAAGGAAGGCACCTATTGCGCCAATCGCCAATCGCCGCGGGCTCAAACCGCGAAAAAACGTTACAGTGCAAAGCCCTGAATAAACCACCCAGATCAGATACAGCGGCCATATGGGGTGCTGGTCACCCACCACCGAGATGACATGGGCCGATGCGATGCCGGCGGTAAGCAGAATTGTCCCCACCACAAGCAAGCGCAATACCGCCGAGCAAAGATTCTGCATCGGCGGCAGGTTGTAGAACAGGATCTTGAGATTGCCCTTTCTCACCTGCCGTTCCTGTATAAGGAACATCAGTCCGGCGATGAAGGACATGCCAAATGCCCCGTAGGCGAGCAGTGAAATTCCAACGTGGAATTCCACCCAGGCATCTGCCCTGCCTTTTGCCTGGGCAGCAGCAATGGCGGACTCAAGATCCAACGGAAATACCAGTGCCATGACACAGGTCAGGAATACCAGGGGTGAAGTAAATACCCCCATCAGGGACAGGCGATAGTTGCGGCCGACAAGCAGGTAAATCAAGACCATTGACCAGGCAACAAACATCAGGATCTCAACCCCATTTGTAACCGGGCAGCGGCCATGAACCTGACCCCGCTCATAGAGGAAAAGCGTCTGGAACACCAACCCGGATAACATGGCAGCGAAGTTCCAGGTCGAATGCCGGTAGGTTCCCGCACGCAGGCAGGCAAGCGCGTAGATAAAACCACCCGCGAAAAACAGTGTTGCCAAACCGAGGTAAAGGCGATCCATAGCCGATAGGGAGCGCACCATAGGCCGTCTGGCACAGTAATGCAAAAAAATGACACCACTTGTATTTGACCTCGCCCAACTGTTTTGGAACCGTTTACCACCATGCAAAGCGAAGAACTTCAGCGCCTTTCTGCAGCTATCCGCGATGTTCCCGATTTTCCAAAGCCGGGAATTCTCTTCAAGGACATTACACCAGTACTCGGCGACGGCGAACTGTTTGCAATGGCAGTGCGGGGACTCGCAGAAACTGCTCACGGGACAACCATCGACAAGGTTGTGGGAATCGATGCGCGGGGATTCATCTTTGGTGCCGCCGTTGCCAACCTGCTCGGGGCCGGGTTTGTCCCGATCCGCAAAAAAGGGAAACTCCCCTGGGCTACTGAAATCGAATCCTACTCGCTTGAATATGGTGAAGCGGAAATCGAAATCCACAAGGATGCGGTCATGGCGGATGAAAACGTCCTGGTAATCGACGACCTCCTCGCGACCGGGGGAACTGCGGCAGCTGCACTGAAACTGATCAGCAGCATCGGCGGTAAAGTCATTGCCGTTTCTTTCTTTATCGAGCTCACATTCCTCAACGGCAGGGAAAGACTCGGTGCCAACCGGGTTGAAACAATCCTCTCCTGCTAGAGGAATTCGAGGCAACCGTTTTGCCGCAAAGACAATGGAACTGGTTGTTAGTCCATGCTCTTGACAACCAGGGTGGCATTATGACCACCAAACCCA
Organism: Verrucomicrobiales bacterium; assembly: GCA_046581505.1. Lineage (GTDB taxonomy): Bacteria > Verrucomicrobiota > Verrucomicrobiia > Verrucomicrobiales > DEV007 > CACIUL01. The sequence goes on from JAYGGE010000110.1 coordinate 14,225, forward strand.
AAGCTGTTACTCAAGGCCACCCTGACTTTCCTCTCCCGTGATTCGTGGGCAACGTAGTCAAGGTCACATTCCTCATCAGGTTGATCAAGGTTGATGGTCGGGGGCACAACTCCTGTCCTGATCGCCTGCACGCAGACAGCGAGTTCCACGCCCCCGGCAGCTCCAAGTAAATGTCCGGTCATCGACTTCGTTGAACTGACGAGCAGACCCTCCATCGCATGACCACCGAAGGAATCCTTGATCGCCTTGGTCTCACAGATATCCCCGAGGAAGGTTGAAGTGCCGTGCGCATTGACATAATCGACATCTGAAGGATTAACCCCAGCATGACGCATCGCCATATTCATGCACATCCCTGCACCCACCCCGTCAGGATGGGGGGAAGTCATGTGGTGCGCATCGGCGGAAACACCATAACCGGCCAACTCACAATAAATCTCCGCACCACGAGCCCTGGCATGTTCGAGTTCCTCAACAACAACAATACCCGCTCCTTCCCCCATCACAAACCCGTCGCGATCCTTGTCAAAGGGTCGCGAGGCTTTCTCGGGCTCATCATTGCGTGTACTTAAAGCCTTCATCGAGGCGAACCCGGCAAGCCCCATGGCTGACATTGAAGCCTCTGCCCCGCCAGCAAGAAATATGTCAGCATCACCAAACTTTATGATCCGCCAGGCCTCACCGATGTTATTGTTGGCCGTGGCGCATGCTGTAACAATTGACATGTTGGGCCCGCAGAGTCCGTATTCCACTGACACCATCCCACTTGCGATATTGCCGATCATCATCGGGATGGTAAAAGGAGAAACTCTCCCGGGTCCCCGGTTGAGATAAACCTGATGCTGATTTTCAAGGGTAATTAAACCTCCTATGCCGCTCCCGATCATGCATCCAAAACGGAAAGGATCAAAATCACTCTCTTTTACTCCGCTGTCCTCATAGGCCATCTTTGCTGCAGCCATCGCAAACTGGCCATAACGATCAGTACGTCGCGCATCTTTGGGATTCTTGTAGAAAAGCGTGGGATCAAAATCATGTATCTCGCCGCCAATCCGGCAGGCAAAGGCAGTCGGGTCAATGCCGGAAATCCTGCCAATTCCACTTTTGCCCTCTGTCAGGGAACCCCATAACTGCTCAAGGTTGTTGCCCACCGGGCTAAGAACCCCGATTCCTGTGATGACCACTCTTCGTTCACTCATTGATGACTACTAAGAAAGACTCTTATTTCCATGACTAAGGGCAATAGGCAAGTCAGCTTTTCACGACCCCAGTCCTCTTTACTGGAAACTCCTATGAAAATTACAGATCCCGGAGCCCTATCCGCTCATTTAATGCCTCACAATTAGGACAGGGAGGAATCGGATTGCGACTGCGATCCTCATATGGCACTCCACAAATATTACAAACCAGTCGAAATTTACGATCCTGTTTCTCCCGACGTTTACGGCTCCAGTCCCCGGTAACCCAAACACCAAAGAGAATCGAAAGGATGACCACCAGATAAGCCACTATGATGTATGGGAGCGATATTTCAAACATGAGGAATTGACGGGGATATGCCTACCAGCGAACTGTAACCCAAGCCCAATCGGTTACCCGGTATTTCACGGGAGAAAAACGCATTTGGCGCAGGCAAGTCAACAGGGCGGCATCCATCAGGGCCCCGGCACTTTGCTCAGGAAGGGCATGGACTACCTGCCCCAAACGATCAACTCCTATATAGAAAAGAGACTCATCATTATCGGCAGGACGCTGCACTTCAGCCAAAGGCAGCCATTCAAACCCACGCAATATCTGTCTCTTGCCGGCAACCCAACGAATACTGGCCACCGGTTTAAATGGCGTTGCGGATATCTTTGAGGGGGATTTTCTGTGACCTGAATCAATCGATGGAAGAAACAAACTGCCTGGCGGGAAAAGGAGAGGCCTGGCATCCAATTCAAATCGCGGCAATTCCCGGAGTTTCGGTTGGTAACCTTCAAAAAAAGGACGAAATCTGGTCCCGCTTGCCGTAATTGCCCCTGATGACTCAGGGGCACCACGAGAATCAAGAGCTACAACCCGGTCATCAATCCGATTAAGCACCCTGCGGGTCAACGGATCAGAAGAATTCAAAATAGTTACCTCCGCCGCACTGATGAGTTCTCTCTTCTGGGGTGGATATACGACCCGGAAAAGATAAAAACAGGCTGCGTGTCCAACACTCGACAACAAAATGAAAAACAGCAGCCAAAATGGCCGGCGCCCACTGCGTTTCCAGTCAAATGTCAAATCGCCGTGCTCTCCGCGGACATTAACGAACGCCTCACTCATTGGGATATCTCCGGCCGGGTTGCAAGAATAAGTGAGTAACCACTGCCAACCACAATGTTGCTTATCTTTATCACCTGTCCGTAAGGGGCAGCCTGATCAGCACGAAGCACTACCTGCTTACGCCCCTCAGAACCGGACCCGTCTGCCAATTCATGCTCTAACTCCTCAACTGTCACCAGTCGGTCATTAAAGAAGATCTGGGAAGAATTACCGCTCGACAACGTTATAATGTCGGCACTCGCTGCCGCTTGGAGTGCAGAGCGCGACTGCGGTGGTGTCACCACTATACCAGATCTCACAACAGCGTTGGAACTGAGCAGAAAGAACAACAGCAACAAAAAAAGAATGTCCAGCAGCGACGCAAAGTGAAAAAAAACGCGACGTGACCGCAACATACTCTCGAGTTTCATCAATTATGTAACATCGTTCCGGGACATCCTGCCTTTTTCGCCGGCATCACCCTCAACAGCGGATTCATTGCCAGCCTGCCGATCGGAAAATAATAAAATATCGGAATTCTTGCGTGCATCCTCAATAATATTGACTACCTCAATACCCCCTCTCTCCATGTCATGCATAAGGGTCCGGGAATAGGTAATGAGATACGAATAGAGAATAAAAGCTGGTATAGCCACTGCCAGTCCGGCCGCGGAGGTGATCAGGCTCTGATAGACACCTTTCGATAAATCGGCAATAGTCGCCTGCCCGCTCAGGGCATTGAACAACACAAAGGTATCAACCAGTCCTATAACGGTACCTAAAAGTCCAATGAGAGGGGTTACATAAACAATTGTCATCATCACTGACAGGTAGCGCTCAAGTTTAGGTACCTCCAGTTGCCCGGATTCCTGGACAATCTCCTTAAGTTCCGTCCTTGGGGCCTCATGACGAATCACTGCAGAATGAATCACTCTGGCGACCGGTCCCGGTGTCCCTGCACATTCGTGCAGGGCTTCAGCATAGTTTTTCTTCTGGATAAGATTTGCCAGCCCCTGAAGAAACTCCCCGACATCGATAGTCGAACGATGAAACAAGAACAGGCGTTCCGCGAAAATTCCCAGAACCAGTATGGAACAGGCAAGCAACAACCACATCAGCGGCCCACCCTTGCTAATCATCTCAATCATATTCAATGGCAGCCTTTAAGGGCTGCAGTTCAGGTAAATTGGCACGAATCGCATGATGCGTAAAGTCTCCTCCTTAACCAAGTGCCGATATCAGTATATTTACTTTAAGCGGTCAATGAACCGAGTGCCCCGGTAATCAGCCGGAAACGTTCCTGGACACCTGATTTAAAAGCCCCTTCAGAGTGCAAAACACCAAGACAGGCATCGCCGCAGGAAAAAAAACTGACAAGCCCTTCGGGACTGCGCAGTGTCACCGGGCCTTCCGATCCGGCCCGAAAGGCAGAGGCGAGAGTGCGAACGCTCTCTAAAAGCCCTGCGGCATCAATTTCCAGTATCCCGTCGGGCATCGACGAGGATTTTATTCTGCCATCAGCAGTATAGACAACGCACTGATGAACGCCTTCCAGCCCCGCACAGTGCCTGACCACCATGTCTCCATCGATATCCCCATCAGTCATCAAAATGGCACGCAGCGTAACCTGCCCGGTACTGCTGCCGAAATTACAATCACTGCTGGGAGGATGCTTGTCCTGCACCGCCTTGGATTCACCGGCAGGATCAAAGGGATTCTGGCTGCCCGGCAATATTGGCGAAAGTGGCGAAAGTGATTCCAGGGGTTCCGGTTGCTTCGCATGCACCTTGGGTTGGACAAACCCGTCCTCAAACGGCCAGGGCCCGGCGACTGAAAGTTCCTTTTCCCCGTCAACGGGGTTGCCCTTAGCCACTGAGGACAACTCAGTCGGCACCGGCAGTTGTTCCGGCTCGAAGGAATCCGGACGGGGTTCCTGTATGCCTTGCTGCTCAGAAGGGGAGAATCCCGGAATATGCGGCATACCGGGATCAGTTTCTGATAATGATTCTTCACCTGATTGCCTGCCGCTACTCAATCCCCCATCCCCAGGAAAGGACGTCCCGCCCGTCTCCGGAGAATCGGGAACCTTATTCCGGTTTCCGAAAACTGACCCTCCATCCTGTGGCGAATCCGGTTTCTCAGAAAAGGCAGGAAGTTGCTCTTGCCCGCCAATTTCAGGAGTTCCAGCAACGCCCGTTGGGCGCGGTGGAAAAGCTGAAGGCTCTGCAAGTTCATCCGGGGCCCGGGAAGGAAACGGCACGTCTTGTTCAGAAACAACATTGTCCTCAACGACTCCGGAAAATCCGGTATCCTCCACCTGCAGATTACCCGGTATTGATCCTGCAGCGTGAAAAGGAGTTTCCCCGGCAGAAGGGACAGTGATCTCATCGGGAGACTCCCGCGCTGGTGCTCTATGCGCCTCCGCACTGACATCGGATGCATCAGTGCTGAATGGCGCCGGAATACTTGGTGCAATCTCGGAATGCGTCTTCCAGAACGGTTCAGTGACACTTGATGCAGATTGAGAATCTCCGGGGGTGGTGGATGTTGCAGAATCCCGTTGAGCGGGGGGCAAACTACCCTCCATCACCGATGATTCACCTGAAGAACAGGGCCCGGGAGATAACAGATTGGGGTTCATTCCCGGCGTATCCTCACCCTGTGCCAGCACTGACTCATAAAAACCAGCCGCTGCAGATTCATCTGCACATGGTGGCACTGAATTAAATAAGCCGGTGGCGGTCTCTGCAATTTGAAACGGACTCTTAACCTCAGGCAAGCCCCTGGATTGTCCGGGTGGCAATTCTTCAGCAATTCGCGAAGAAGGTGCTGTGAACACCCCTTCCGCACTCAAACCATCCGAATCCTCAGCCAGAGGTTTACGATCAGTTGCAGGCAAAGCCTCCGCCTGTGGCTGGCCAAATTGCAACCGCGTTCTCTCGGCTCCGGAATTCTGTTCGTTTTTTTTAAACAACTGCTTGAAAGAGAACGACATCAATCATCATTGGAATTTACTCACAAAGCAATAACTCCTCACATTATGTGGAGATTGGCCATTATACCTGCTCTATCGATTCTATAGAATCATAATTGATTGTCAAAATATATGAATATCAAAGATTTGCTAAATAGTATTCCCCTGCCCAGCACCTTGAATAACCTGTCGCCTGGGCTTGAAACCGCCGGGGCACTGTGCCTTTGGTCACACACCCGCCTCATCCCGCACCTACCCCGGTGATGACAAGGCAAATCCCACGCGACACTAGGGAACAGCCAACTCCAGGAGAACCCTCAAAAAAGCAGTTTCACTATCACCCACAGCCGCGGGGTCGGCATGAGTTATCATCTGGGTTCCATCTCCGTTATCAACCACCTCACCCTGGGGATTGTCCACATCCGCCCAAGATGCCAAATCACTTGATTTTTGCACCCTATAAGTCAGGTCCAGAGCATCAATCCTGCTTCGAAAGCGGATTACCAGCATGTCATTCTCACTACTCCCGGACCTTGCCACCTGAGGAAGGTTAATGCCTTCAACACCCAACCTTGGACTAAAACCGAAACCATATGCCAACAGGTTGTCATATCCATCACCGTTGAAATCTTCATCCGGGTCGGTAGCCCCACTGGCAAGTTCCTGTTCTGTAAATTCGCCTGCCGCCCAATTCTGGTAACCCGCAGCACTGCTGTTCGGATTCCCGGGGGTGCCACTGCCCGAATAACTTGTCTGCCAGTTAACCGGATCATCACCAAACGCAGATTCATCGATACGTTCAATACTCTTGCCCTCCCCTGATGGCCACGGCGCATCATCATCATACCTGACAACATCGACTTCAATCTTGGGCACAATAATTCCCTGCCCGGGCACCTGATCAGGCTTGTCCGGCCGAAGCAGGGCAAGTTCTTCTCCGCCGTTATTAAGTGCACCGATATAACCCTCGGCATCACCAAAAACACTGACATTGTCAGGAACACTGTACTGGTTGCGGAATGCAGCAACGGAAACTCCATGAGGAATGATTACTACCCGTTCGTTTGCGGCAAGCGTGGGTTGATTACCGGGAAACACAAAGTCCACTCCATCCAGTTCCCAGTTATTTCCGGGATCACCTCCAAGTGCTATCGGAGTATCATCGTAAAGGGCAAGCGTCACGCCGCTGATATTTGCAATTTCCACAAACTCAATGCTCCCGGGACCCGGATCATATAAAATCTCACTGATCACCGCCCGCTCAACACGCGGTGCAGTGTTCGCAAGGCCGTCCGGAAACGCCACAAACCGGTTAATCTCCAGCGATGGATTCCCCGACTGGGCCGTGAACTTCTCCTCACCCACGGAATTAACATGTCGAATAATCGACACGCCATTTGCCGTGGCCTTGAACTTGGCCTGATGCGCATAGCCGGTGAACCCTCCAAGCCCGTCGCCGGAAAACAGGAATATCTTATCACCGCGCGAACTGATAGAGAAAGCATTGCCGAAATAACCGGCTGGCGCACTGCCTGAGTTTGCATCATTGTCCTCATTCACTGCCCAGTAGCCACCGGCGGGAATACTTGTCCCAGCAGGGATCACATATTTCGCGGGAGCCAAAAGCGGATCATCTGTGAGGTACCAGCCTCCTATCTCAACCGGGCTGATGCCCGGATTATGGAGTTCAATCACATCAGTCTGAGGAATATCAGTATGCGATAGCACCTCATTGACATAGATAACCCCGCCACCGAAAGCGGAGCCGCCGCGATCAACGCTGGAAGCCCAATTCAGTGAATCGAAACCCGATTCGTCGAGATCCACCTTCTGCAGGCTGTAACCCGATCCATCTGCTTCACTCGGCCATGGAGAATCATCGTCGTAATGCACTTCATCAACCGTGTAATAGTAACGCGGATGTCCGGGGTCATTGCGTTGGAACCCTCCAATCGTAACGGGCATCCGCAGTTCTATGAGTTCGCCGCCACCATTCAATCCACCACCTTGCGTATCAGCAAACACCCTTGCTCCGGAATCAACATCATAGGCAGCCCGGAACGCCGCCTCGGAAATATTGGTGACAAAGGCCTCCTCTCCAGGAGCCAGGGTCGGTTGAACCCCCGGGAGTGTAATGCCAAACCCGCCAACATTCAGGTTATCCGAAGGCGCAAGCGGATCGTAAAGCGCTACTGTGGAGACACTTGAATTCCTGATCTTGATATACTCTTCAACGGATCCATAACCGGGGGTATGCATGATCTCTATAATACTCAACACGGGCAGAGCGGGAGTGCCGTTGCCCGCCCCCATGCTGGGATCATCTGGGATCAGATGCTCCCTTCCGGAAGCATCAACAAACCGTGCGAAATTCTTGCCATCCTCCGAGGCCTCCAGATGAAATCCATGCACCCAGCCGGTAAGTATCCCGCTCTGAGCAGAGTAAAGAAACACCCGCTCACCTTTCGAACTTACGCTGAGAATGAACCCGCTCACCCCGTTCTCAAGAACCCTGTATCCTCCGGCCGGCACAATCGTATTTGACGTAATGGCCGGATTTTTCATGGGCTGATCAAGGTTGTCGCTGACAAACCACCCTCCAATATCGACATCACCCACCCCGGGGTTGTAGAGTTCAACCGCATCATTATCAAGCACCCCGTCACGTGTGCGAACCTCGTTGATATAGATAACCTGCAACGGAGAGGGCAATGGCTCATCAGCCCCCGGTGAACCGTTAAGGTTAATGCTCGGACGCCAGTTCCGATAGTCTTCCTCATCGGGATTTCCATTAGGGTCAAGTGAGACGAGTGAGCGATCTTCCCCATCAGCCTCGCTTGGCCAACGCGCACGCTCAAGGGCATCGGCATCCGGAACAAGGGGCGGTTCGGAAATATCCCCGTTGTTGCCATCGTGGTAACGCAGGGAAAAAACGGTGCTGCCGGTCTCATCGGGCCCGTCTTTAAGCGTCAGGCGTTCACCTTTGTTGGCAAGTCCCGCCTGGCCCGCCACACCGTTGTCTTCATCAATAAACTGTCCGCCAATTGCCACGCCCGGATAATGAAGGGCAAACGCACCCGGATTGGCAACGACAACAAAGAACTTCCCGGGTTCCAGGACAGTGCCGTTTGAAAAGGTAAATGAAACGCCATTGGTAAACTGCCATCCCGACATGTCTGCCGTCTCATTGCCTACGTTCTTCAGTTCAATAAACTCCTTCTGCTCATCCGAACCATCCGGATTGTAGTGAATCTCCGTGATGATGACCTCAGCAGCAGAGCGCTCGGAAAAACATGGCAATACAAAAGCAATTAAAGCGAAAATATAATCATACCGGGGGAATACACGATGGAGGCAAAGCATGGGAATCGTTGGGGGTATTAAGGGGGAAGAAAAGTGAAGGGGGATGTTGATTAACTATCGCCCCGCAACTCAATACGGTCAAGACAATGTCCATTGCAAATCCCCGCCCAGTCTGCCGGAAGGTGAACAGGAAGAAGCCACTTTATTGTGCTGTTTCTCTCTGGCTACCCTCCGGACCGGGTTGCAACCGCCGGGAAGGATGGATCTCCCGCGGATCAAATAACCAACCGGGATTCGAATCAATTAATTCATAATCTTCAAGGATGAACTCCGGGAGCACCATGTTTGAATTCGGGTCATACGCATCCTTTCCCGAATAGTGACCGTAAATCCTGTATTCAAAATTGTGGTCCGGTTGAACCGGCTCTGTTTCCCCGTCCGATCGCCCGAGCGGACTGTCAGGAACCGGCTTGCGAGACTCATTCATTATCACAAGTTTTGCCGTTTGCCACCCGTTGCGTGGACGACGGAGGTATCCCCAGTAGCGTGTGCGCTCAACATGGTAGCGGCGCCCAATGTAAAAATCCCCGGGGTCCTCGGCAAGAATAGCCTGCAGGCGGGCCTGGTGTGCCGGCGAGTTGGCAGGTTCCCCCTCTGGCTTTGTCGTCTGGCACCCGGAGAATAAGCCAACGATAAACACTCCAGAAATGATTGACTGCAAGCACCGCCCCATAAGCCCAACTGTGCATATATCACCGATGAGTGGCAACAAATTATAAACAGGCAGGAATCCTGATCAAGCCACTCACCCCAAGGCTCCCCGCTTCCCCGGCAACAGCCTGCCCCGTCTCAGCCATTATCTTGTTATTCCTGCGGAAGAATACTGGACGTTCCTTACGGTTTCAATACCCCAGCCATGGACCAAGCCACTTTTCCGCATCGGCAACAGTGGTCCCCTTTCTTCCTGCATAGTCCTCGACCTGATCGCGGCCGATCTGCCCCACGCCAAAGTAACGTGATTCAGGATGGGAAAAATAAAGGCCGCTGACTGCTGCCGCGGGATGCATTGCCATGCTTTCAGTCAGGCGTGCGCCGGTATTCTTCTCAGCCTGCAACAAGTCGAACAGGGTGCGTTTCTCAGTGTGGTCAGGTTGCGCGGGATAACCGCCGGCAGGCCGTATGCCGCGATAACACTCACGAATATATTCCTTGCTGCTGTATTCACCTGGTGTCTCGTATCCCCAGGCAACACGCACCTCATGGTGCAGTTTCTCGGCAAAGGCCTCCGCAAGGCGGTCGGCAAGGGCCTTGGCCATGATACTCGAATAATCGTCGTGGTTTTTCTCAAACTCTGCAGACAAGCGGTCGGCACCTTCAATTGCCACCACAAATCCACCAAGATAATCTGCCCGGCCGCTTCCCAATGGTGCTATAAAGTCGGCCAGCGCGTAGTTGGGCTTGCCCTTCTTTGCCATCTGCTGGCGCAGTGTATGGAACACGCAGCGTACTTCCGACCGGGATTCGTCAGTGTAAACCTCGATGTCATCGTCACGGGCATTGGCAGGGAATAATCCCCAAGCTCCCCGTGCAATAAATTTCTTCCCGGTAATGATCACCTGCAGCATCGCAAGGGCATCATCATGAAGCTTGCGTGCCTCCTCACCCACCGTTGGATCATCGAATATACCGGGATATCGCCCGCGTAACTCCCAGGTGTGAAAAAACGGGGACCAATCGATGAAAGCAACGATATCCTCCAGTCGCGGTGAGGACACACCCTCATCTGCACCTTCGGGAACCGCAATATCGATGGATTCCCAGTCACAGGTGAAACGCCCCTGCTGCGCCTCCTTAAGCGCAATCATCTTCTTCTTTGCGGTTTTGTTGTCAAACTTCTCCCGCTGATCAACGTGCCTTTGCTCATTACCGGCCACGAAGGCATCCCGACCTTCATTACTCAACAACGAGGTTACCACCGGCACGCTGCGGCTCGCATCCAGCACATGCACTACCGGGTTGCCATAATTCGGGGCAATCTTTATTGCCGTGTGCGCCGCGCTGGTCGTAGCACCTCCAATTAAAAGGGGCACGGTGAAACCTTCGCGCTCCATCTCTGCAGCCACGTTCATCATCTCATCAAGGCTGGGTGTAATCAGGCCACTCAGACCGATGATATCGGCGTCAACCTCCCTCGCCTTCGCAAGAATCTTCCCACACGGGACCATGACACCAAGGTCAATGACTTCGTAGTTGTTACATGCCAGCACCACCCCGACAATATTCTTGCCAATGTCGTGCACATCGCCCTTGACCGTCGCCATGATTATCCTGCCCGCACGGTCAGCCTGCTGCTGATCGTCCTCCATGAACGGCTCAAGATAAGCCACTGATTTCTTCATCACCCTTGCCGACTTCACCACCTGCGGCAGGAACATCTTGCCCTCGCCGAACAAGTCTCCAACGATGCCCATGCCATCCATCAGCGGCCCCTCGATGACCTTGATCGGCTTGCCGTATTTAACGCGTGCCTCCTCGCTGTCCTCGTCGATAAAATCGGTAATGCCACGCAGGAGTGCATGCTCTAGCCGTTTCTCCACCGACTGCTCGCGCCAGCTGAGATCGACTTCGATCTTCTTGCCAGCCTTGCCTTTGAACTGCTCTGCGTAGTCGACGAGCGCCTCAGTCGCCTCAGGATTGCGGTTGAGGAGCACGTCCTCGACCTTCACTAACAACTCCTTGGGAATCTCTTCATAGACCTCAAGCATCCCGGCGTTAACGATGCCCATGTCCATGCCGGCCTCAATCGCGTGATACAGGAAGGCTGAGTGCATCGCCTCGCGTACTGGGTTGTTGCCACGGAAACCGAACGAGATATTCGAAACACCACCGCTCACTTTCGCACCCGGCAGGTTCTTTTTAATCCAACGTGTCGCCTCGATGAAGTCGACCGCGTAGTTATTGTGCGCCTCCATGCCCGTTGCAACGGTGAGGATGTTCGGATCGAAGATGATGTCGTTCGGATTGAAACCAACTTCCTTGACGAGGATGTTGTAAGCACGTTCGCAAATACGGATTTTGTCCTCATAGCTTGCCGCCTGCCCCTCTTCATCAAAGGCCATCACCACCACTGCCGCACCGTAACGCATGACCTTCTGTGCATACTCCCTGAACTTCTGCTCCCCCTCCTTGAGCGAAATGGAATTAACGATACCTTTGCCCTGCAGGCACTTCAGGCCAGCTTCGATCACTTCCCACTTCGAGGAGTCGACCATGAACGGTACTTTGTTCACCTCCGGCTCGGTCTGGAGAATCTTCAAGAAGCGCGTCATCATGTCGACGCCATCGATGAGGCCCTCATCCATGCAGATATCGATCACGTTCGCACCGTTCTCGACCTGCTGCCGCGCAACGCTCACTGCGTCCTCAAGGCGTCCCTCCTTGATCATCCTCGCAAAGCGCGGCGAACCTGCGACGTTCGTCCGCTCACCGATCATGAGGAAATTCTTGTCCGCCGTGTGGTCGTAGGCGTCCGATCCGCTCAAGCGCATCAGCGGCTCAACCGTCGGCAACGGCCGCGGCGGGTGCTTCTTCGCCTCCTTAGCGATCGCTGCGATGTGCTCCGGAGTGTTTCCACAACAACCACCAATCAAGTTCACTAGCCCAGACTCCGCGAAGTCCTTCGTGTGCTCTGCCATGTGCTCGGGCAACAAATCAAAGCCTGTTGGAGCCAGTGGGTTTGGCAGTCCAGCGTTGGGATAAGCCGAAACGAAAGTGTTCGAACGCGCCGAGAGTTCCGACAAAAACGGACGCATCAGATCTGGCCCGATCGAGCAGTTCATGCCGATCGCCAGCGGGTTCACATGTGCGAAGGTGCTAGCGAGGGCCTCGACCTTCAAAGCCGAAGTCATCGTCTCGCCACCCAAGCCAACCGCCGCCGAAATGATGATTGGGAAATCGACACCGTCCTCTGCGAACACTTCCCGGATCGCGACGCATGCGGCTTTTGCGTTCAGTGCATCAAAGATCGTCTCCACCATTAAGATATCGACGCCACCTTCGATGAGCGCGCGAATCTGGTGCATGTAGGCCGACTTCACCTGATCGAAAGTCACCATCCGGAACTCAGGGTCACTAGCGTCCACCATCTGGTGGAGCGCCACCGTCATCGGTCCAATGGCGCCCGCGACGTAGCGTTTCACCCCTGAGTCCTCACCGACGCGTTCAGCCATCGTGCGACAAAGTTTTGCCGACTCGACGTTCATCTCCCAGACCAAGTCGTTGAGCTTCGGATCCTCGATCACCCGCTGGAAGTATTCCTGATCTCTCCGCTTGCCCTCTTCGTGGGGGAGAAAAATGTCGCTTTGTGAAACAGTGGTCGCTGAAAAAGTGTTCGTCTCCGCAATGTCAGCCCCGGCCTGATAAAAACGCTTGTGGATGTCGCCGATAATCTCCGGCTGCGTCAGCGACAGGATATCCCCGTTATTGAGCAAATCCTTGATGCTGTCCCTGAAACGCTCTCCACGTGCTGCCTGCTCATTGAGCCCATAGCCACGAATCGTCGTGCCCATCGCCCCGTCAAGGATCACGATGCGCTCGCCCAATAGCTTTTGCAGCTCGGATTCGCAGCTTTCTTTGACCATTTTAGGGAGAATAACCCTCAAAAACGTAGCTTCAACATAATATATCAACAAATCATGATATGTTGATATGTATTGCATCATCCACAGGGCGGGTGACCTGTCCCTGATGCAACAAGAACTGCTGCTGGCTTCCGGCTCTCCACGCCGCCACGAACTCATGGCGCAGGCGGGTTACAGTTTTCGCGTTTCACTTCCTGATGCGCAAGAATCCCATGACCGCTCCCTCTCGCCGCAGCAGTTGACCGAGAACAACGCCATGCTAAAGGCAAAGCCAATAAGCAGCGCCAACCCGGATGCGGTTGTTATCGGGGCGGATACCCTGGTCTACCTCGAGTCTGAACCCTTGGGAAAACCCGGCAGCCTGGCCAATGCCGAAGCCATGCTCACGCGACTGCTTGGAAAAACACACCAAGTGTGCACCGGGGTCGCCCTGCTGCAGGGAAATCCTGCAAGCCGGTACTATTTCCATGTCATTACCGACGTGACGTTCAGGACACTTAATCCTGAAGAATTACGCTCCTATCTGGCACTCATCAACCCCCTTGACAAGGCCGGCGGCTATGCCGCGCAGGAACACGGGGAAAAAATCATCGCCAAGACCAGCGGATCATATACCAATGTTGTCGGCCTGCCGATGGATGAACTCGCCGGCCACCTTTCTGATAAATTCGACATCCGGCCTCAAATGCAAAACCATTGCGCCTGAACACTTACACCTGAATCATCCAAGATGCGTATCATTATAGTCGGTGCCGGCGAAATCGGGCGTCATTTCGCCCTCAGCCTGTCAAACAAATCTCACGATGTCACTGTCATTGAACAGAACGGCAAACTCGCCAGTGAAATCAAGGCAAATGATGAGGTTGACACCGTCATCTCCGGCAACGGCACCCATCCCAACCTGCTTATTGACGAGGCTGATATCAGCCAATGCGATCTTTTCTTCGCACTCACCAGCGATGACAACGCCAACCTCACCGCCTGCAAAGTAGCCAAGGAAGGCGGTGCCAAGACGACCATCTGCCGCGTTTCCGAGGCTCTGCGCCGCAATGAGTTCCCGTTAAGGCTTGATCATCTTTTCTCAGTCGATCACATGTTCAGTTCCGAGCAACTGTGTGCCGCGCAGCTTTCGAAAACCATCCATAACCCCGGGTCAATCTCAGTCGATGAAATCGGGCAGGGGAAAATTGAGGTGCAACAGGTCAAGGTTGACAGGCATAGTGAGGTTTGCGGCCAATCCCTGCGGGAAATCGCACTGCCTGATCGGATACGTGTCCTGTCCATCCTCCGCCGAGGCAAACCGGCCTTTATTGCCGGGCCCGATGATTGTCTTCAGACAGATGACCACGTCACTCTCTGTGGCAACCCGCAAAAACTCTCGGAAAGCGCCAATAAGCTGCATTGCGGCGTCACCAGAGACTGGAATCCAAGGGTCGTTATCGTAGGCGGCGGCAGTTACGGCTTTGCGCTGGCAAAGAAAATGGAGACATGGAACTACAAGTTGAGAGTTTTTGAGCGTGACCAGGCACATGCTGAAAAAATTGCAGGTGAACTGGATAACAGCATTAGCGTCATCAACGCCGACGCCACCTTGCTTAAAGACCTTCACGAAGAGCAAATCGGCGAGGTGGAAGTCGATTTCTTCATTGCCACCACCCGCAACGATATCGATAACCTGGTGAGTTGCCTGCATGCAAAGAAACTCAAAGCCAAACAACGCCTTACCCTAATCCATCGCACCGATTACGCGGATGCGCTCAACCAGGCACACAAGCAACTGGGTATCGAATCCGTCAGCCCGCGCGAAGTGGTGCAACAGGAACTGATGCGCTTCATCACCTCCGACAAATACCACGTCATTAAGGATTTGCCGGGAGGTGAACTGATCGAGGTCACTGTCCGCGAGAATTCCAAGGCAGCCGGCGCAACTGTCAGGGACATTAAAATTGACAACTGTTCACTGGTCGCGCACATCAATGAAACACACACAAGGGTGCCCTCAAGCGAGGATGTAATCTCCGCAGGAGACAACCTCTATGCACTGGTTTCGAAGAAAGCCAGGAAGGAATTTGTCAAGCTGGTCACCAGGTAGCTTCCTGTAAGGTTAACGCCCTGCCGCTATTCGTCAGTCCCGGGTCGCGCACGCAACCGCTTCTTTGTGCCGTGGCGACGCTTATTGGCAACATTGATTTTTTTCTGTCTCCTTGAAGGCTGCCGTTTCTGGCGGCGAAGCTTTTCGGCCTCGGCCCGGAGCTGTGCGCGCCGCTTAATCTCACGTTCCTCCAGAATGTCACAAACCAAGCTTCGTGCCTTCACGCGATTCGCCGCAAGGGAACGGCTGTGTTGACACTTTATCTCAATGCCACTGGGCACATGCCGCAGCTGCACGCAGGAGGATGTCTTGTTGATCTTCTGGCCACCGGGCCCGGAACCGCGAATGAAACGCTCAATCAGGTCACCCTCAATCACCTTCAAGCGGTGCATGCGCAACAGCAGGTCTTCGGGAAGTGGAGGCTCAGTCGCCATGAACCAAGCCTAGCACGAATTACCTACAGCTGCCGGATTTACAGATGCCGGTATTATTGATAATTTTCCGGATGCGTAAAAGAATTGGCAGTACACTGGCCATGTAAAACTTCATTCACCCACATACTCGGCAATCATTACCGAAGATGGCTTACCCCGAAAAACTTGACGCAATCATTGCAATATTCGAATCGCTCTCCGAGGAGGAGCGGCGTGAGAATCTTGTTAACTTTGCCCTTGGAGCAGAAAAATGGAGGCCCGCAAAAGATGAACAATTTCATCTGCAAGATGTGCGTAAAGACAAACAGTGTATCGACACTGTTGGTGTTTTCCTGCGTATCGAAGGCCGCAGGGCGAGATTCAAGATCTTACTTGGCCCCAATGTGCAAACCCTCACCAGGGCGATGACCGCGATCCTCTGCCGCGGCCTGGATAACTGCGATGTTGAGGAAATCCTTGAGTTGCCGGAGGATTTTATCATGAAAATTGTCGGTTCCCCACTTGTACTGACACGCAGCCAGAGCATCTATTACATGTTTTCCCGCATGAAGGATGCCCTGCAGAGCTATCGCGACCAGCAGCAAAGTGTATAGCCCCATAATGATGCCCCATGGCCAATATTGCCTCACTCCAGATTAAAGTGCCTATTTCCAGATTCCGGTTGCTCTCCGATATGTTTCGAGTAACGGTTTTTCTACTACAGACCAGCTCGGTGCATGGAACCCGGTGGGAACCCGGGACAGTTTGCGCTGCGGTATCTGGATACAAATTCCCGGTATGCCAATCCTGCCGTTAGGCGGGGTGAAGGCGGGAAGGAGACTTGAAGCCAGAAGTCCGAATACTTGCCCGGAGCGGTTACGAGAAATTTCTTCGCATAAAAGAACCATCCGTAATGCTAAATCGTGCCTCGCAAACAATCGGGTTGGCCATGCTTTCCCTGGGAACCTTGATGCCCTCCAATGATGTTTCGGCAACCGCCTTTGCCAGTGAAATCATCGCCTATGAGCCGGGGCAGTTTATCAATCCCGGCAATCCGGCGGCAGCCCTGGGACAACCTGATCCTGTAGCCGGGTCCGGAACGCAATTTGCAAGTGTTATCAGTCCCTTCAATCCTCATTTTGAAGCAGGTCAGATTGTTCAATTTGGTGAAGGAGGATCAATCACACTGCAACTCTCCAACTTTGCGGTAACCACATCGGGAACACCGGAAATAGGCATCTTTACCAACGCCGGCATCAGCGATACATCCTGGCCGGAAGGTATCGCCGGCACAGACCTGGGATTGCCCGGTGCCACCTTCGGCATTGACAGTGCTGTTCTCGAGGTCAGTGCCGACGGGGTAAACTGGATCAACCTCGGGCTGACTCGATTTGATCAACCCTCAAGCGCCTTCACCAATTCACCATCCGCCTACCAAAGCGACCCAGCCGGCCTCACCCCTGCTGATTTCGGGCTGCCGCATGACAATACGCTCGCTGACTACTCGGGAAAGGACTGGGACGCAATCAAAGGGTTGCTGGGCAACTCCGCCGGGGGCACATGGATCGACCTTGATGCCACAGGGCTCGCGCAGGCCGGCTGGGTTCGCCTGTCACTGGCGGATGATGGGGATCCTGGCACACTGCTTAATTTTGAACTGGATGCCGTTTCCGTTGCTGCCGCCGCCGTTGGAGGATCTGTCATTCCTGAACCCTCCGTATCAGTTTTTCTGATCACATTACTCGGCCTGTTAACCCGACGATACCGTTGAAAATACCTTTTACAGTCCTATGGGCATCCGTCACGCTTGCCGGCGGGGAAACATTGCTCAATGAACGCTTCGCATCAGACCCAACCGCATCACGCGCATTGATAAGCGGTGATTCTTCGCGCTTTTCTTTCAATCCCTCTGCAAAAACCCTCACTGCGTCATATGACCTGTTGCAACCGCATGCCAGGATTGCCTGGCCGCTAAGGCGAACGTTAAGCGAGACTGACAGCTTTGCAGCCACTGTTGAATTTACCCTGTCATCAATCAATTTCGACGACTTCAATTTCTGCCAGCTTTCCTTCGGCCTGATCAATGCCGCCAACACCGGAACCCAACGAACCATCGCCCCGGGTAATTCCTGGGAATGTCTCACTGTTGATTATTTCCCGGGCGCTTCCTATCCAACCTACACGCCAACCTTCATCAGCCAGGATGACGGCAGCGGCAACGCGCTCACATCCGACTCGCTGAAGTTCCCGGACGGTGCCACCAGCCTGATCAACGATTTCGGGGAAATTGGACCGCTGCCCGCGGACACCAGGTTTACCACTGTACTCAGCTATGAAGCCTCCACCCGGACAATAACCCTCCGTCTCTCCGACGACAACGGTGGACTCCCCATTAATAAGTTCGGGGCAAATCCCGATAATGACCCGTCAACTATTCAACTGATACTCACTGAAGAGCTCCCTTTCCGCTTTGATGCCTTCGCGCTGTTACTCTGGCAGCACAACCAGCCAGGAAGCGCCGACCTCGATGTTCATTCAATACATGTCAAAACATCTGGAATTAACCTGATCCAAACTGCCTTCCCGAATGGAATCCCGTCGCCCGTATTTGAAAATGGAGTCCTCAGCATTACCTACCGGCACAACCTGACTAATCCAGACATCACCATCTTTGCGGAAATCTCATCGAATCTTGAAAACTGGAAAAGGGTTCCCCATACACTGATTTTCCTAGGTGAGGGACATGAGATCCGCAAAGTGGAAACCACTGAATCTTTCTTGCGATTCAATGTGAATTACCCGTGAAGCGAGCATTCACCCTGATTGAGATTTTGGTCGCAATGACGATCATTGCGGTCCTTGCCCTTGTCTCGTCCGCAGTTTTCTCCTCGGTAAAAAGCTCTGCTTACAATGCCAAGTGCGTCGCCGGCCTGTCACAACTCGGTATTGCCACGCAACTTTACCTAAACGATAACAACAACCGCTATTTCCCCTACGCACAAAACACGGGAAAAGGGAAAATCTGGTATTTCGGTCTTGAGACAGGAGGAACCCGTGCAGAGGGGGAACGCAATCTCGATGCAACAGCCGGCCCGCTCTATCCATACATTCAGACCATTGGCGAAATCGAGAGGTGCCCCTGCTTCAATTACCGGTCGGCCAGCTGGAAACCCAAGTTCAATGGTGCCAGCTGGGGCTATGGCTACAACTGGTTGCTCGGCGGCGGGCCTTCCGGGAAAAACTGTATTTACAGCAGTGCCATAGATCATCCCGGCTCGGTCGTCGTACTCGGTGACTGCGCCCAGGTTAACACCTTCCAGGCACCCGCAAGCCCGGACAACCCCATGCTTGAGGAATTCTACATCATCAATGAACGCTCTCAAACAATCCACTTTCGGCATCACAAACGCGCTAATTTCCTCTTTGCCGACGGGCATGTGGACAGCCTGCCGCTGGAACCGGGCACAGAGGACAGCCGGATCAAGGGGGAGATCCTTGGCCGCATCGCGCCGGCGGGAAGCTACAAGTATCTCCGGTAGCAGTTTCCCCCATCACGAGCCTGCACACTTCATCAGTGCCTCGACAGCCTTCCTTATAGGCTCCATCAGCTCCTTATCCAGATCCGCCATCAGCGGCAACTGCGCACCTGTGTCGGCAATGCCGGCCAAGGCTACCGCATGGTGAAGAACCGGGATCGGACCGTGGTCGTTACGCAAATCCTCCAGCTCTGCAAACTTTCCCCGGATCTTCTCCGCTCCATCAAAATCACCCGCCTTGATCGCCGCCAGCATTCTCATCGACTCTGATGGTGCAATGCATACGCAACCCGATGTGAAACCGCCAAGACCAAAATCCCGTAAGTGAACAAGCGACGGTTGTTCGCCTATACCGCTGACCACCATGGCCGGATCAACCTGATCGAGAAGTTCCCTGAGGTAGTCATCCTGCGATGGATCTTCCCTGACAATTGCGTATTTAACCCACGAAACAACACCATCATTCACGAGTGCGCCCGCCAACTCCGGCGATATATAGGCCTCATCTTTGATATAGAGCACCGCCCTGATTCCCGATTTTTCGGCAAAGTGCCTCACCGCGCTCGCGACACCCTCCGGTTTCGCGGGGAACAGTATCGGCAATACCATCGCCGCCGGGAATGAGCAATTCTTCAGTATATCAGCCTGATCGGTTATATTCCCGAAAAACGGGCCGATTGAAGGAATCACAACTGTCTCTTCCCCTGTCTCGGCCGCAAGCATTTCCAATAGCCGCGCATATTCGGAAACGGCCATGTTGTAGAGGTTGGCATTGCCGCCGTAAAGGAGCGTGCGAACCCCTCCATTCTCAAGATGCGAAATCAGCCTGCAGTTCTCCCCGATATCAATCGACCAGTCAACTGCCCGGCAGAGCGGAGGAACCGCCACAACCGAAGCGCGAAGATCTGCTGAATTAATCGGCGCAGCCCTCATCACGTGAACAATGGACAGTTACAGTCAGCACTTGGCGAGATTCTGGGAAAAGTAGGAAGCTTTCGGGAACAACAAGGGAAATCTCAGTGAGTCCACTAGAAAATATACAGTAAGCCAAAAAGAATCACTGCAAGAATGGCAGCCTTGCCGATCGGGAACGCGCCAAGACGGGAATCCTCGTAAAACGCACGCTGTTTCTCAACAAGCGCCTCGCCGACAAAACCCTGTGCCTTCCACAACGGCGTCATTACAAACACCAGTAATCGCGAGGGTGCCGCTTTGCTTAAATGATTCAACCTGCCAATGAACAAGCCGACAAACCCACGGTGGATCTTCTCATTGGCGGTATTGAATATAACGTCGCTTGCCCTGTAAAAAAGCCTGCCGCCCTTCCTCCAGGTCCAGTCAAAGTCAAGGTTGGTCGAGCGTAATTCAGGTGGATAGATATTGCGCAACATCAGGAAAGTGAAAGCGGCTCCGGCAAAGAACAATAACTGGAACTGGTTAATGATATGCGTTGTGTCATAGGGATTATAAGCCACATCCCAGGCTTCCGGCAAAAGTTGGTAAAGCAATTGCGGAAAACAGCCAATGCCAATGCACATCACTGCTGACATGGCCATTGCCACAAGCATATTCGCCGGTGCCTCCCTGGTGCGAATGCCCGAGTCATGCGCAAAGAAAGCGAAAAACGGAATCTTGATCCCGGCATGTTTCAGCACGCCCGCAGCAGCAAAGAGCAGGAGCAACCAGATCACCAGGTGTCCCTCCTTGGCCGCACTGGCCATGATCATGCTCTTGCTGACAAAACCGCACAGCAAGGGAAACCCGGAAATGGCAGCCGCTCCCACGATTGAGAAACCCGTCGTCCACGGCATGCTTTTGTACAGGCCGCCAAGCTGCGAGGCGTTCATCGTGCCGGTGCGATAAAGCACCGCGCCCATCGCCATGAACAGCAAGCCCTTGAAAAACACGTCGTTAACAGCATGGGCAACCGCGCCATTAATACCCCACGCTGTTCCAAGGCCAATACCCACCAGCATAAAGCCGATCTGGTTAATCATGCTGTAGGCGAGCGTCCGGCGCAGGTCATTCTCAATCACCGCGTAAAAGATCGGAAACATGGCCATCACCGCCCCTATATAAAGTAGAGGCTCGGCACCGGGGAAGCCGCGAGCCATGGCATAAACCGCAGTTTTGGTGGTAAAGCAGCACAGGTAAACCGCCCCGGCCGAGGTTGCCTCCGGATAGCTGTCGGTAAGCCAGGTGTGCAACAGGGGGAATCCGCACTTGATACCCAGGGCAAGGAAAATCAGCCAGCCTCCCGGGCCCTCAAGGCCAATTTCACCGAAAGCCAGAGAATCGGTTTCCCTGTAAAGGATCGCGGCACCCAGCAGCAACAGCAACCCCGAGCTCACGTGCAGCAGCAGGTAGCGGACACCCGAACCCGAGGCTTTCTCGGTGCGTCGCGCCCAGATCTGGAATACCGAGGTCACCGCCAGCAATTCCCAGAACACAAACAGTGTAATCAGGTCCCCGGCGAGAACCGCACCAATCGCACTCCCGGCATACAACAAGCCGGTCACCCGCTGCATATTGTCACGAACATGCAGCGAATAAATGGACGTGATGATTGCCGCTATATGAAAAAGATAGGCGAATACCAGGCTCAGCTTGTCGAATCTTGCCACCACCAGATCCAGATCCATCACCGATAAGCGCCAAGTGTCATCCCCGGGCACCTCCATCCCGCTTGAAATCGCCAGCAGGTTGGCCAGTCCCAATACAGGGGTAAGCACCGAGACGATATTCTTCAGTCGGCCGCGCAAAACCCCCACCAGCAGGGCGCCGGCAAAAATAATGATTACCGGATGCGGACTACTTATCATAATAGTCCTCCGGTCGCATCACTGCCTTGCGCAATTGCTTGGCAAGCAGGACAATTGATGTGCAGGCAATAAACCCGTAAACGCTGAAAAAACCGGCCCACCCCTCAAGGGGAAAAGCCTCTGGCCCAAAGCTCAAGTGCTTGTGGATCAGGTGTGCCAGGAACAATCCATCCAACAAGAACAACAGCACACAGGCGATGAAGAAGCCCTTCAGGAAACGCCTCACATTGGCGGGATTATCCCACAGGTGCTTCCTGCCATCGTCTTCCAGCAGGATGATCCCCTCACGATCAGGATCGTTGTCATTAGGCGGGGAGGCAAAGTCAGCCATTGGCAATCAGGAGTTGTGCCAGGTCGTAGACCAGGTCGGGAAAGAGAAAAAGAATGAATCCGGCCACCGCCGTGATGCTCAGCGGGATCACGCAGGCTGCGGGAGCTTCCCTGATCCCCGCGGCTGCGATATCATCGCTGCCTCCGGGAGGTTGACGGAACAAGGCGTTAACCGCCACGGGAAGTAAATAAGCGATGTTCAACAGGGAACTGATGACCAGGATCGCCGCTATCACCAGCTGCCCGGCATCAAGAGCACCAAGAAACAAATACCACTTGCTCCAGGCGCCACCAAAGGGCGGCAGGCCGATAATACTCAGGGAACCGAGCAGGAAAGCGGTCATGGTCACCGGCATCTGCCGGCCGATGCCAACCATCTGGCTGATGTATTTCTTCCCGGTGGCCATAAAAATGGCGCCCGCGCAGAAGAACAGGGTGATTTTCCCGAAAGCATGCATTGCAATATGCATCGCCGAGCCGGTGATGCCATTAGCGGAGAGGAACGACACGCCAAGAATGATATATGCCAGCTGGCCTATTGTCGAAAAAGCGAGCCTGCGTTTCAGGTTATCCTGGGTCAGCGCAATAAGCGAAGAGGTGATCACGGTGAAGCCGGCTATATAGGTGACTGCGGTGGTGATATCCAGATCCTTGAGTGTATCGATGCCAAACACGCCGGTAAATACCCGCAGGATACAGAATACACCCACCTTGACGACCGCCACGGCATGCAGCAAAGCGGAGACCGGCGTTGGCGCAACCATCGCATTGGGCAGCCAGGAATGGAACGGCATCAGGCCGGACTTTGCAAATCCAAGGGTAAATGCGAGGAGCACAATAAGCCCATCCCCAGGACCGATCTTCCCTGCAAGGAAGCCCCCGTCAGTGAAGCTCATGTCACCGCCGGACTTGACCCAGCAATAGATCATCGCCGGCAGCACAAAGGCAACCGAGGTCCCGAGAAGATGGCTCAGGTAGGTGCGGCCGCCGCTGCGCGCCTCCTTGTCGCCGTGATGAGTCACCAGCGGGTAGGTCGAGAGCGACAGCATCTCGTAGAAGAGATAGAGAGTGAAAAGGTTGCCGGCGAAGGCAACGCCGATCGTGGCCGAGATGGAAACCGCGAAACATGCAAAGAATCTTGTCTGATCATGCTCCTTGAGACCCCGCATATAACCAACGGAATAGAGAGTCGTCAGTATCCAGAGGGAAGAAGCCACCAGGGCAAAAAGCATCCCGAGGCCATCTACCCGGAACTCAAGGGGAATGCCCGGGAGAATCTCGCCAAAGCTAAAGCGCAGCACTCCACCTGCCATAACCGCAGGCAACATCGCCAACACAAGAGCGAACTTGACGAACGCGGCAACGAATGTCGTGCCCTCACGGGCATTGGGATTGCTGCGCATCATCAGGATGGCCGGCACCGCGAGCAGCGACACCATCCAGGCCAGCAGGGGCAGGCAAGATTCCTCGATCATCTAGAGCGGCGGCATTGCGGCCTTGATCCAGCTGACAAGGGTGTTGTTATAGATGCCGACCAGCAGGACAGTCGCGGCAGCAAGGAAAAGCGGGATCAGCATCGAGCACGGCACCCTGCCCAGCGTAAGCGGCGGTGCGGAGTCCCTGTCATCTGGGAATTGCTCAGCAGCAACCCCCTTGAGATCACCGAAGTAGGCACGCTCAAAGATCCTGAAGAAGATGACGGCGTTGACCAGGCTCGAGAACAATAGCGCGGCAACATAACCCCAGTGCCCGACCTCAATCCCGCCACTGATAAGATACCATTTGCTGAAAAATCCGCAGGTCGGCGGCAACCCGATCATTGACAGGGCTCCCACCGTGAACCCGATCATGGTGAGCGGCATCCTGCGAAACAGGCCATTAAATGCAGTAAGGCGGTGCTCCCCGGTGCGCAGAATGACAATCGAGGATGCCAGGAAAAGGCAAAAGGTCATCGCCGCATCCGAGAGAATATGATACATGCTGCCCGCGAGTCCGGCACCGTTGACCAGCCAGGCACCACCAACCATGTAGCCAACCTCCGCGACAATAAGGTAAGTCAGCATTTTCTTAATGTCGGTCCTTGCCAGGGCTAAAAAAGAACCGGCGACAATAGCGATTATCGACATCCAGATGATCAATTCTCCCCAGACATATTCGCTTGAATAGACATATTCACTGCCAAACAACCAGAACATGACGCGCAGCATCACATAAACCATGACTTTGGTCATCAGCGGCGCCATGAAACTGCTCACCGCGCTCGGCGCGTAGCAATAAGCGTTGGGCAACCAGCCATGAAGCGGAAAAAAGGCCATCTTGGTCCACACCCCGAGCATAATGAGAATGAACGCAATCGTTATGCTGGCGTGCCCCCAGAGATTGCCGGACTGCAGCACACCGCGGATGTCATCAATATTGAGAGTGCCCGTCTTGATGTAGAGGTAACCAACCCCCAGCAGGTAAAACGAGGCACCAATGGTTCCCATGATGATGTAGTTGAAACTGGAGAGTGCCGCACGCCGGTTACCCATCGCGATCAGCGCATAACTCGTCAGCGCAGTGATTTCAATGAGCACATACAGATTGAATGTGTCATTGGTCATCACGATCCCGCACAACCCGACAATGAGCAGCTGGTTGAGCGCATAGTAGAAGGAAACCTTCTCCCTCATCTCCCCGGTGACACGGGTTTTGGCGAAAATCGTGTTAACGAAACCAACCAGGGTCACCGCGGCAACGACAAGGGCGGCAAGCATGTCAACGCGCAGTTCAATTCCCACCTCATAACCGGAGCTCTCATGCCATCCGCCCATCCGGTAGCGCAGTTCACCCTCGCCGGAGGCCAACACGGCACAAATATTACCAACGGCAAACAACGCAGAGATGCCAAGGGCAATCAGGGCAGTCCACCAGCACGCAGTCTGCCGTCCCCGGCCAAGGAGAATCGCCAGCAGTGCCCCGAAGAGGGGTACAATAAGGATGACTACGGGGTACTGCTCAGTCATGCCCGCCGGGTCGAAGTTGATCCAGTATCTCGTCCTCCTCAAGGGTACCAAAGGAACTATGAATCCGCTGGGAAATCGCCAGAGCAAGCCCGAGGGTGCTGACCCCGACAACAATTGCCGTCAGCATCAGCACGTGGGGCAGCGGATTGGCAAATGCATCCTTGGTGATCACTTCTCCGCTCGGCTTACCCTCCTCGACGATCTCATGATACTGCCCGTGGCCAAGTATCGGGATGCCACTCTCCTCCTTGACCCCGATTGACACGTAGAACAGGATGATCGCCGTCTGGAAAACCGCCATCCCGATCAGTTTCTTGATCAGGTTGTTCTTGGTGATCATGGCGTAGAGCCCAATCATCATGAGGATCACGTAAATCCAGTAATTGAACTTGGGGACGATATTGTCCTCGATAAATCCTGCAGCTAACAATTCCATGCCTTACAAGCCTTTTTCAAGGCGCCCCCGGGTGGCCAGGTTCGAATAAATGGCGAACATGATCGCCGTGACAGTAAAAGCGACACCGATCTCAACGACCAGCATGCTGTGCGAGCGCGCCATCTCTTTATCCCCGGGCAGGACGGGATCGAGGCTGGCGTAATCAAGAAAATTGCCTCCGAAGAGCAGGCAGGCAACGCCCCAGCCGGCATAGATGATGATACCCGTCGCCGCCAGCATAATGGCTTTGCGTTCGCCCATGCGCCTCTTGGCGGCAGGCAGGCCGCAGGCCAGAGCCAAAAGAATATAGCTCGCACCCAGCATCACTCCCCCCTGGAAACCTCCCCCGGGACTGTGGTGGCCGTGGGCGACCACATAGAGGGCAAAGAGTTGAATCAGCGGCACCACGAGATGGCAGGTGCTGCGGACAATGATGTCGCTGCCCTCGTCAGGTTCCGGGTAATCGGACGCGTTTCCGGCAGTATCACCAAACGTGCGTAATACGGCAATGATGCCGATCCCGGCAATAAAGATCACGATCGTTTCAAACATCGTGTCATAGCCCCTGAAATCGGCGAGCACCGCGGTAACCATGTTGGGTACTTTTGTTTCATTCACCGTCTGCTCGATATAGAATCCGGAAACCTGACCCTCACTGGCAGGCGAGCGCGGATTGCCCCAGCCCGGAAAATCACCGGTTGCCACCAGCAACAGGATCCCGACGACGACAACCGCAACAAAACCGAAAAACTTCATGGCCGGTTCTAGTCCCTCGACCTCCTTGTGGTTGAAAAAACGGTGGCAATCATGATTACTGTCGAGACACCCGCCCCGACCGCCGCCTCGGTGAAGGCGACATCAACCGCACCCATTCCCGCCCAGAGCAGACAGATGAGAAAAGAATAGATGCCGAACACCATCGTGGCACCAAGCAGATCCTTCACGCGCAGGGAAATGACCGCGGCAACGATCATGAAGACTAGGATGATGATGTCAAATTGCCAAATCATGGGATATCAGTTCCTTACTCTTCAGCGTGCTTGGGCACCTCTGCTCCTTGAAGCGGCAATACCGAATCCCCGTCAGGGTCATCATCAAGGCTGGTAATGCCCTTTTTGCCGGGGCGGGTGACCGGTTCAATGCCGTCATCATATCCCGCCTGCATCAAGGCATGGGTGCTTGTCGGGCTGGTCAGCATGATGAGAATGCCAATCGCCATGATCTTGACCACCACGAAGATCTCCGTCCAATGTGTCCAGTCAAAATGGTGAAGAACCTGCAACGCCAGTGCCCCGGTTATGAGCATGGTCGAGAGCGTGTCACCCTTGCCCGCGGCGTGCATACGGGTGTAAAAGTCGGGGAAGCGGACAATCCCCACTACCGCCCCCAGGAAAAACAGCAACCCGGCAAGAATCAGGAGAATACTTAAAATATTGATCATCATCTCAGGTAATTTCCCCTCCCCCCGATGCACCGGCACCATACGCCGGCCTGGTTTTGTTAAAGTAACGTGCCGCCGCAAGCGAACCGATGAAGTTCAGCAGGGCGTAGGCAATGGCAAAGTCCACAAACATCGAAACGTTATCAAACAGTGTCCCGATGATAATGAGAATTACCGCGGTTTTGGTGCCGATAACATTCACCGCAACAATGCGATCAATGGCTGTGGGCCCGACAATGATACGGTAAAACACCGGAATCATCATCAGGAACAAGGCAATCCCCGCACAGATAAGGAATGTTTCCATTGTTGAATTCATTGCTGGCTGTCACAAAAAACATGCCTGACACGTTCGGTCATCGGTCCCGTTAATCCCCGGGCTGCAGAATTACTGATCGCGTGAACAACAAACTCATCGCCCTCGATCCTCAGGGTTACGGTTCCCGGGGTAAGGGTAATGGACTGGGCAAGGACAAACTTCTGGAAATTCGTATTAAGCCCACTGCTAAAGCGCACCAGTTGCGGCTCAATCTCCTCACGCAGCCTCGGCGAAAACGCGAGGCGGAGGACGTGCAGGTTAGCCAGGAAAATCTGCCAGAGAAGCCAGAGCAGGTATCCCGGGAGGCGACAGAATTGCAACAGACGTGCGCGCGGAGCAATTGAACGATCAGAAAACAGCATGTCGGAAGACCACCACGTAACCAGTGCACAGGAAATAATCCCCAGCGACACATGGAACCAGTCAATCAGCCCCGAAAGAACAAGCCAAGTGGCGAGAAGAACGCAAAAACTCAGCACTCGGTACATGGGAACATGGCAGACCGTTGGTTCAACACCCCATTGGTAACAATTACCCCTTCATTTTGCAAGGGAATTTGCCTGCCTGCGGCAGCCCTGGCATGGCATTCCCGCTTAAACAAATTCAACCACCTGCCATTGCGGACAGGTTACCACCATTTACTCGCCGCTCACCCCTTTCCAGTCATCCGTCTTGAACGGCCCCGCCGGCAAACCCTCCTTGTTGGACAGGTTCGGGTTTACCATGTGATGCCAGCCGAAACGAACATTCTTCGGTTCAGAAACACCCTGTGCACTGACCACCACAGTCGCGCCGTCAATTTGAGCCTGAACCGCCTGCCGGAAATTCTCAATAATGATCCCGACGGCACCTGCTGCTCGAATTGATACGCGATATTCATACGACCGGGTTGCAATCACTTTCATCGCCCGCTAGAAGTGTTTCATGAAATTACCGGAGACACTGGTTGCCATCCTGCTTGTGCCACTGCTGTTAGCCCTCTCCCACGCGGCAGAGGAAAAAACGACCACAGCCGGGGCCAAGAAACCCTCACTTACCTATTACTACTTCGATGGATGAGTGCTCTGCTCAAAGATAACAGTCATCGTGAATGACCAGAAAAAGAAGCACGGCTCAAAAATTGACATCACTGTCGTGAAAGTCGGCGAGGGCAACAGTGCTGCGGAGATCAAGAAAGCCAAGCTGGCTACACACGGGATTGTTGCTAAGGACAAGGCCGGTAAATTGCTGACCAAGGTCGATGGCCATAACTACGGCAAAGAAAAAGTGGCCGAGGTCATCGGGAAAATCCTGGCGGCAACGAAATAAAAGCGACTCCTCTACGCCAGGATCTCCGGAATCACGTGGCCATGGACGTTGGTCAGGCGTCGGTCGATACTGTTGTGTCGTAGCGTCAGGCGCTCGTGGTCGATGCCGAGAATGTGGAGCATGGTGGCATATACATCGTAGACTTGCGTGGGATGCTTGCGGTCAATGGGTTTGTAACCCCACTGGTCACTTTCCCCGTGTGTAATTCCGCCACGAATGCCGCCGCCCGCAAACCAATTGGTAAAGACATAAGGGTTATGGTCCCGCCCCTTGCTTCCCTGGGTGCTGGGCATGCGCCCGAACTCCGTGGTCCAGTGGATGAGGGTGTCCTCGAGCAAACCCCGTTGCTTCAGGTCCTGAATCAATCCCGCAGTAGCTCGTGCCATACCGAGGGATAGGGAGGGGTGGTCTCGGGTCATGTCCTCGTGACTGTCCCAGTTTCTGCGGGGAAAACTGTTATCGTTGCCGCTCCATATTTGAACGAAACGTACCCCCCGCTCGATGAGCCTTCGGGCGATGAGGCACTTGCGGCCGAAGTATTCGGTCTCCTCCTCGGGGTTAATATTCTTGGGATACTTTGTCTTGACCTTGTCGAGCCCATACATCTTGAGGATGTGCTTGGGTTCGTCGGAAATATCAAGTGCCCGGGTGGCGGAAAGCTGGAGCCGGGCAGCCAACTCGTAGCTGCGGATGCGGGCGTCGAGGCGCTCATCTCCCTGACGGGACCGACGATGTCGACGGTTCAACTGGTTAATCAAATCTATGCCCTCGTGGTGACTGGCCTCGGTAACGTAATCGGCATGAGGGTGAAGATCCTCGATGGGATTCTCGCGCTGGGGAAAAATGGTGGTTCCCTGGGTATGGGTGGGAAGGAAGGCGGAACCCCAGTTCTTGGGACCATTGGAGGCGTAACCCCGGTGGTCGGGCAGGACCACAAAGGTGGGCAAGTTCTCGTTCTCCGATCCCAGGCCATAACTTACCCATGAACCTGCTCCGGGGAAACCGGGCGACTGGAAGCCGGTGGCCTGCAGGTAGGTGGCTTGGCTGTGAACACCTGTCTTTCCCACCATGTTATGGATGAATGCGATGTCGTCGACCACTTCACCGAGGGGGGCCACGATGTCGCTCAGGAGTTTCCCGCACTTACCGTAGGGCTTGAAGGCAAAGGGGGACTTCATCCACGGGCCGAGCCCGTTCTGGAAGGCCTCCACGTGCTCGCCGAAATCGGATTTCTCGCCGTGACGCTTGATGAGTTCGGGCTTGAAGTCGAACATGTCGAGATGACTCGCGGCCCCGGCCATGAATAGCTGGATCACTCTTTTGGCCCGAGGCGGATAATGGAGGCCCCGGGACATGGCGGGAGTGGCAGCGGAGAGGGGATCCTTGGCCAGCATCGAGGCGAGGGCAAAGCCACCGAAGGTGGATTGCTTGAGAAATTCTCTACGCGAGGAATTGGTCATTATCTTCAGTCCAGGTAGGTGAATTCGGACAGGTTGAAGAGAGCTCGGCAGAGATTGGACGTGCCGTGCTTGCGGGTGTAGTTCTCCAGCAGGTCCTGCTCCTCCTCGGAAGGAACACGCCCCGTGACCAACTGGTGGCCACGTCTCACTTGTCCGGGCAAGTCCTTGACTTCCTTCCCAAGGCGGACGGCAAAGTGGCGGGCCATGGCGAGCGTGAACTTGTTGTTCAGGAGGGAGAGTGCCTGGAGCGCGGTCAGGGTTTCATTGCGTTTTGGAGTGCTCTGTGAGGAGTCCGCACAGTCCAAAGTGGTCATGAAGGGGTTGGGCTGGGAGCGCACGATGAACCGATAGATGGATCGGCGGTGGCTTTTTGGATCCTCGGGATCGAACTTGTGGTATTCGTAGTGCGGAGAGTGGGCGGTCTTTTCCAGGGCAAAGAGGTAATAACCCGGGCCACCCATCTGCAGGTCAAGCTTGCCACTGACTGAGAGTATTGCATCGCGGATTTCCTCGGCGGAAAGTTTTCTACGGTTCATTCGCCAGAGGAGGCGGTTTCCTGAGTCTGCCTTGGCATAGGCTGCGTTTCCTTTCGAGGACTGGCGGTAGGTGGAGCTCATTAGGAGGAGCTTGTGCAGTTTCTTGAAGGAACCACCGTTGTCGCGGAACTGGATGGCGAGCCAGTCGAGCAGTTCCGGATGGGTCGGTTTCTGGCCGAGACCACCAAAATCGTTGGGGGAGGGGACGATGCCAGCCCCGAAGTGCCATTGCCACACGCGGTTGGCGATTGCTCGCCAGGTCAGCGGGTGATCCTTTCGTGTCAGCCACTTGGCCAAGGCCGACCTTCGCTGGGATTCCATGTGATCCTTGGGCAATTCAAACTCCCATGGTTCGTCCTTGAAGACCGGTATTGTCCCAGGTTTGACCTCATCCCTGGGTAGGGTTACTTCCCCCCTGTGCAGGAAACGGATGGCGCGCGGTTTGCCGTTGGTCGGCTTGAATTGACCTTCGGGCTTGAAGTGGGTGGCGGCGGCATAGACCATGCTGCCCTTGGGAATTCTGGCGATCTTGCCGTTGGTTTGCTTGATCGCATTTTCCAGTTCCGTCAGGTGCTTCATTCGCTCGGGAGTTTGGAGACTGGCCATCAGCGCGGCTTTTTCCTTGTTCAACTTGGCAATTTCCTGGGCGGATGCCTTGTCCGATCCTTGGACCCAGATACCGTCGGTCACGTTGGTCCGCCGCCAGCGTACCGGCGCCTCGATGGAGTCGAGCGAGGAAACCTTGGCCTTGAGGGCTCGGTTTTTACCATTTCCGTCTAGGACCTCCAGTTCCGCCAAGGCGAAAATATAGTCGTTGGATCTTGGAGCCAATTTGGTTGCCTTGACCCGAATATAGCGGGCGGAAGACTGAACCCCGTACTCGACGGCAAGCAATCCGGGGTTGGCAAAGTCTCGGCCTGATTCGTCCACCAGCACTTGAGAGTGCGAGAAATCCGCTCGGTTGGAGGCAATTACCTGGAACCGTACGGGAAAACCGAACCCTGCCCCAATGCCTTTGTAATCGTCATGGCATGCACGCAGGATGATTTTCTTTATATCGACTCTTTCTTTAGTTCCAAGTTCACCCATCTCCACCTGTACCCATTTTGCCTTGTCGGCGGATTGCTCGATCTTGCTGTGGTAGCCGTACTCCGGGCGTTTGGCGGATAGTTTGGTCTTGGCTTGCAACCCCTTGATTTGCGATTCGAGCTTGGCTAGCGCTTTGCCACCCTGTTCCTTGATCTGTTTATCGATCCTGGTTTTCTCGCCCCTTAATCGAATCAGCTCTTTCTCCCAGTCAGAGCGTTTTTTCTCCGTTGCGGCATCGTTTCCGTACTTGCGGTTCGCTTTGTCGACGGCGGCGAAGACGGATTGCAGGCTATAGTAATGTTCCTGTGTTATGGGATCTCCTTTGTGCTCATGGCAGCGGGCGCATTGAATGGTGACGGCGCAGAAGGTGTTGAAGACGTTGGAAACCATGTCGTCACGGTCCAGGTTGCGGGCCACCTTGCCATCGATCTTCGACTCGGGAACCTCGACGTGACCAATAAAGTCCCAAGGGCCCGCAGCCAGAAACCCGAGACCGAGTATACCATCGGGTTCATCGGGAAAGAGGGCGTCGCCCGCCACTTGTTCCTGCACGAACCGGGCATAAGGCTTGTCTTCGTTAAAAGAGCGTACGACGTAGTCCCGGTAAGGCCAGGCATTGGGACGCAACTTGTCTTTGTCGTAGCCGCAGGTATCGGCGTACTTGGCCACGTCGAGCCAGTGTCGGGCGAAACGTTCGCCGTAGTGAGGAGAGGTAAGCAGCCAGTCGACCAAGGCTTCATAGGCTTTGTCGGGATCCTTCTTGTAAGCTTCCAGAAACTCTTCCGTTTCCTTCGGGGTCGGTGGCAGGCCAGTCAAGTCATGGGTCACCCTACGGATGAGTGCAAGTGGCGTAGCTTTTTGCGAAGGTCGTAGGTCGTTGGCTTTCAGCTTGGCCAGAATGAAGCGGTCGATTTCGTTGCGGGCCCACTCCTTGGCTTCCGGAACCCTTGGCTCAACCAGCGGCTTTCGGGACCACCACTCCTCCGCATGCAAAACCTGGGAAAAGGAAAATACAAGGCAGGCTAGGAAAACGTTGTTCATCGTGGAATGAAGGTTGAATCAAGAAGCTTTCCAGACAAACGGTTGAAACTCAACTTCCATCCCATCGGGTAGGACTTCACCGGGATCCATTGCGCATAGGCGGCTCGATTGGCTTTGGCCTCGAAATAAGGCAAGCCGTCCCTCGCTCGATTGGCATGAAGGGAAATTTCACCGGCACTCAAGGCAAAAGGGTATAGGGCCAGTTCATCGATTACCCCGGTGAAGGGCTCGGCCTTTAGAATATTACCGATTGTCGCTTCGCTTGGCCCCCCGCTGAGGACAAGGGTCCCCATGGGATAGCCATGACTGAAGACCGGTTTCCCGTCCAGAAAGATTGATTTTTTACCGGTAAAGCTATCGTAGCTCGCAACCACGTGGTGAACCTGGCCATCAGTAAGCTCTCCCAGTGCCGGCCTTCCCTCCTTGCCGTCAAGGGGCATATCAAGTTCCTCGTACCCAAAACCGTCGAGATGTAGCCCGAAGGAAAGGACGGGGCCGTGTGAAACCTCGGGGGTATCATAATCCCCGACGTCCTTGTCGTTCTGAAAACTGAGCAAGATCCTATGGTTTCCATCCTCCTTCCTGAAGATCTGGTCGTAATCCAGGAATTCACCGGACCATTTGGAAACGAAGAGCGCCTCAATGCTGATTCCCGTGGAGAAGGACATTTCACCCGTCCCCACCATTTTCCCGGTCTGGCCAACCACACGGGCAACAGATTCGGGTTGGTTGTCAAAGGACAAGGCCCCGGAGCCAACCAACCCCTTCACTTTCGACGCCCGAGCACCGAGGGTGAGCTCGACCGAATTGAAGGAATCCCGCAACGTTCCATCAAAATTCCAGAAGAACTTGGGCATGCGGTTCAATGTCTGCACCTCCACCTCACCATCCAAGACCTCCAGCTCCAACTCCTCCTCGCCCTTTGAACGAAAGGCAAATTCAGTCCCGCGGTCAAGAATTCTCAGGTTGGCGGTCTCAACTGAATAGGTTGCTTCCTTATTTGCCATCCGGGCAATTATCGACCCTTCGTAGAGAACACTCCCTGAGGGCGAGTTCAGCCCAAAGATTCCGGGTCCCTCGAACCGCACTTTCGCTCCACTGAGGGACTTCA
>JAYGGE010000129.1:0-1505 GCA_046581505.1 Verrucomicrobiales bacterium
GTTGCGCACGCCCGGCTGGCCGGGATCCAGCCCGTGCGGACGTGGCTCAACCGCAAGGTCACGCACGTGCTCCGCGTAGTCCTTGACAGGTTGATGACGACGGCGGATCCATCGCCCTTCAAGAGCGAGGTAATCAATATCTGTGCGCAGGAAAGTCTCGATCGCCTCCATGGGCGTCTCGACAATCGGCTGGCCGGCCACATTAAAGCTGGTATTCAGGAGCACAGGGACTCCACCCCGCAGTTCTTCCGCCTTGTGACAGATCTCATGGAAAAAGGGATTTTGTTCCGGGCTACAGGTCTGGATGCGACCTGTGCCGTCCTCGTGGGTTATCGCCGGCAACTTTGCACGGAATTCCTCACGCACGGGGGCCACCAGGAGCATGTAGGGAGAAGGATTGTCCAGTTCAAAGACCTCGTCGGCACGATCGAGGGGAACAAACGGGGCAAATGGGCGAAAGGCCTCACGACATTTAACCCGCGCATTGACCACGTCCTTCATGCGTTCATAGGTCGGATCCGCCAGGATTGAACGATGCCCCAGGGCCCGCGGCCCGAATTCTGATCCCCCCTCAAAGCGTGCCACAATATTACCCTTTGCGAGTGCTTCCGCGACCCGGTCCGTCATGCCCTCAAAGTCATGTTCCTCGACCACCAGAAGGTCCGGGAACTGGGCAATGGCTTCATCGACCTCATCACTGCTGTAGCTACGGCCAAAACAGGCCGACCCCAGGGGCGGACGTTCAGATCCACCCTCATCATTGTGGTAACCCCAGAGGGCACAACCAACGGCAATCCCGTTATCGGAAGATGCCGGGAAGACAAAGATGTCATCCAGTGTACAGGCGCGAAGAATCTTGTAATTGGCCACCGAGTTAAGGGCCACCCCGCCCGCCATGCAGACGCGCTTTAATCCTGTCTGGGCACAGGCATCAGCAACCAATTCACAGAGCACCTCCTCCAGCTCAGTTTGCACCTTGTAGGCCAGGTCCACCAGCCATGGCCGGAAATAAGGCTTTCCCTCACCGTTGTCATAACGCTTCTCAAGTGCTGCCATCTCCAGGAAAATGTCATAAGCCGACATGTTGATCCGGTAA
Source organism: Verrucomicrobiales bacterium (assembly GCA_046581505.1). Lineage (GTDB taxonomy): Bacteria > Verrucomicrobiota > Verrucomicrobiia > Verrucomicrobiales > DEV007 > CACIUL01. The sequence goes on from JAYGGE010000129.1 coordinate 1,097, forward strand.
CTCCCGTTTGCCTTGTGGAACCATCTTTCCCAGTTCTCCTGCGCACCGCCGTATGCCGCAAGCCCCATGAGCTTACCCGCCTCGGGAAAGCTCAATCCGGAATGAAGACTTGTCACAAACCCTGCCCGGCGTGAAACCGCCTCGTAGACGAATCCCAGTGTCGACAACGCAGCAAGGTGTGCTTTTACCTGTTCGCCATGCAACTCGTGAAGTTCTGTGCCACGACCCTCGTAAAGGGTGTAGGACTCCGTGCAGCGTCCTGCGGATACCGGGAAAGTGGTGCCGCTGGCATCGGCAACCAGCACCAGTGCCTCATCAAAACCGGAAGGCCAGAATGCTGAATAGGCATGCGCCAGGTGGTGACCGGGAACAGTCCTCACCTGGGCGGCAACATCCTTTGAAAATTTAC
>JAYGGE010000143.1:0-60618 GCA_046581505.1 Verrucomicrobiales bacterium
AGGCGAAGGTGAAGGTGAAGGTGAAGGCGAAGGCGAAGAATAAGACCAATCCACGAGTTTTTCGGGCATTTAAACTGCCTGCAGAATCATTCGATAAGAAGAAAGGCGACCCATACGGGTCGCCTTTCTTCTGATCGCAAATGCACCTGAATCGTGCTAATGTTTACAAGTCTTAACCCCCTTATTCCCCCCTCTTTAAACCCATGAAACCATTCAAGGTGCCTGTCGCACTCGCGCCCTTAGCCGCCCTTGCATTAGCCGCATCCAATGCAGCGCAGCGGGAAATTTATTTTACCGATTTCGAGGATGCTGTTCCCGGAGATGACAACCTCGCCGGCTATGACAACTGGAATGGAAATCCAAAGGGGCGAGGTTCCCACGGTATCGACGCGGAAGCAGTCCCGGGTCTCGGTCAAAGTGCTTTTATCGGCTACGCTTCCCCGGGAGGAAACACAAATTCCGCCATCGTTCTCCGGCCAGTTGAACACGATCCGGTCGCCACAGGTGAACCGATTGTCCGACTGGTGGCTGCAATCGGATTAAATGATTCGGACGACAACTCGCCATTCGGTGATGATCCTGACCGGGACAGTTTCTTTATCACGTTCTTTAATTCCAGCGGCCAGCGTCTTGCTTCCCTTAATTACAATAATACAGAGGTTGCCTTCGGACTCTGGCGCGATGATGGCATCGATACTCATGATACCGGGGAGGAATTCATCCGTAACGAGGTTCAGTTGCTGGTTGCCGAGGTGGATTTAGTAAACAATACCTGGAGTGTGGACCTGGACGGATTCCAGATTTTTCGCGACCAGCCATTCACGGCCAAGAACGGGGTGGATCTTGACCTGGGGGGAACCGCAATCCAGTGGCAACGCGGTTCAGGCAATAACTGGGGTAACAACTGGATGCTCTTTGATGACTGGACAGTATATGCCGACACCTCAAAACTAGCTATCCCCGAAGAAAACTTTCATATCAGTTCCATCACTCAGGCTGCCGGCGACAACATCACGCTTCAGTGGAAAGCACAGCCCGGGTTCCGCTATCAAGTCGAATACTCCAACGATCTGCTCACCTGGAAATCCGATCTCCCCGATTCACTCATTGAAGAACCCGTTGAGACGGAAACCGGCTACACTGATACCACCACCGCTCAAAGCCCGGAGCGAGGTTACCGAATCACACGCACTTCGGCAGGGCAGTGACGGATGCACTGTCACCGACGGGGGAAAATGCAATGGTGAAATACATCCTTTCTATCTTGGTCGGCTCATGGCTTTTTGCAGGCGGCTTTTTGCAGGCGGATATCATCATCAATGAAATCTCCGCCAGTGGCAGTGAACGCCTGTTGCGCTGGGATGACAACGGACAGCCTTTTGTCGGATCCTCCCCAGCCTGGAAATCGCCGCATTTCAATGATTCATTGTGGCAGATCGGCAATACTCCCATTGGCTATGATCTCGGCACCATCAATACCAACCTGGGAAACACCCTGCGCGGAATCTCCCCCTCTTTGTATGTCCGCAAGAGCTTCAACGTCCCCGGTAACAAGGCTTCATCCTCAAGGCCCCTGATTCTGCGAATCAACTACAATGACGGATTTATTGCCTGGGTAAACAGCATCGAGGTCGCACGGGCAAATACCGGTGCAAACAAGGCACACATCTATTTTGACCAGGTCGCCTACCGCGGCAGCAACATTGGAACCTCTACCTCCGACTTCAACCTCGGCACCGCATCAGCCCTGCTCTCGCCAGGAGACAACACTCTGGCCATCCAGATCGCCAACCAAAACCCGGCAGGCAGCCTGCGTCTGGACATGTCCCTGCTCATCGACGAATCCAATGCAACAGATACCATCCTCGTGCCGCTGGGATCCCGGGTCAGTTACTTCCCGGGTCTTATGGAACCGGTCTCCGACATTTATGAACCGGCAATCCTAGAAAACCCGGCATTCGACAACGAAATATCCGACTGGATCGAGTTATATAATAACAGTGCCAGCGCTGTTGACCTCAGCGACTGGTCATTAAGCGACGATGACTCCAATCCTGGAATGTGGAGCTTCCCTGATGGCACCCTGATCCCTGCAGGCGGCTACCTTGTAGTCCTCGCTGATGATCCGCCCACCCCAATAGCCGGAGCACATTACCTGCACACCAATTTCAAGCTCGATGGCGACGGTGAATTCCTCGGGTTATTTGATGGCACGGGTGCCCCGCAAAGCATCCTCAGCCCAAAGTATCCAAAGCAGCAGGATTACTACAGTTACGGCCCTGGTTCGGTTGAGGGTAACTATGTTTTTCATGACACTCCCACTCCCGGCAAGGCAAACTCCGGCAACACCTTCACGGGGAAAGCGGATGCACCCGACTTTGACAACAAGGGAGGCTTCTACCCCTCTTCGCTCACCGTGACACTCACCTCTGAAACCTCGGGTGCCACCATCCGCTACACAACAAATGGCACAAAGCCCACTGCAGCCAACGGCAATGTTTACACACAAGCGCTCACCCTCAATCAAGTTTCCAACAAAAAAGGACACGCCATCCGCGCACGCAGTTTTATGCCCGGTTTGATACCCTCAAACACCAAAACCAACAGCTATCTCATCAATCAGAATTCCCGGCTCGTTGACTCCCCCGCCCTGATATTCACCGCTGACCTGCCACGCGCGCTCTATGATCCCTTCGGGGCTCTGGCTATTAACGGCGGACGCTATGTAAGCAATAGATGGCAACCCACCGGTGCCGCCGACTACAACAATGTCATTAACCGGGGACGCTGTTACGAACGGTTAATCCACGCCGAATTTTATTTCCCTGACGGTTCTTCCGGTTTTCGCAGCAACTGCGGGGTGCGTGTCGCAGCCTCGACATACTCACGTCCGAGAATGCGGTTAAACCAGCTTGGTTCCAGCCCCTGGCCGGCAAGCGGGGTTGAGAAACCCTCATTTAACCTTTATTTCCGTAATCAATATGGAAATCCCGACGTGCAGCTGCCGCTCAACGGGGAAAATGCCCCGGTAGACACCTACCAGCGCTTTCGTGTCCGTGCCGGCAAGAATGACATTAAGAACCCCTTCATTATCGATGAGCTGGTTCGCCGCATCAGCCGGGATATGGGGCAGGCTGCCAGCACCGGGGTCATTAATTCGCTCTACGTCAATGCTGAACTCAAGGGTTTCTATAACATGGTCGAGCGCCTGCGCTCACCCTGGTTCAGCTCAATCCACGGCAGTGCCCCGGGAATGCAATGGGATACCCTCGCCCTGCAGGGCGGCGGCAGCAACGTTGCTGAAGGTGATATGACCGCCTGGAACGACATGATCGCCCGGCTCAACGCGGGCAATTCCGTTGCAAACTGGGAACAGGTGCTTGCAGTCGCCGATGTGGTCAACATGGCGGACTACTATCTTCTCAATATCTACATGGCCACCTGGGATTGGCCCCATAACAACTGGGTAGCGGCAAAGGAACGCTCACCGGCAGGCCGTTACCGCCTCTATATCTGGGACGCTGAAGGTGGCATGAACAACCGTGGAAACCGGCCGGTATCACAGGAAATGATCAATTCCTTCATTGCCAGCGGCAACGGCGAATTGCGCGACCTCTGGCGCGGACTCAACCGCTGGGAGGAATTCCGCCTCCTTTTCGCTGACAGGATCAATAAGCATCTCTTTAACGGTGGAGTCCTGGACGATCGTGCCTTCGAGAATTCCCACATCAAGTTCCTCACAGACGAGCTCAAGGATGAATTCGCTGATTTGCTCAGTTTCATGAACGGTGAGAGTGTAAACACATCCAAGATAAGCGCATGGACCAGTCCAACCTCCGGCAGAAGAAACTACCTGTTCGGGCCAAACAGGGAAGAGTTCCGGGACAACAACCTGTGGCCGGATCTGCCTGCCCCGGAATTCAGCCAACCCGGTGGATCCGTGCCAAGGGATTATCCCCTGAACATCACCAACGAATCCGGTCTCATCTACTATACCAGTGACGGCACCGATCCCAGATTACCGGGCGGTTCCCCGAATCCGGATGCCACTTCCCAAAGTGGATCGCAGTTAGGCGTTGAACTGATCGCCGCGGGCTCCGAGTGGAAATACAGTGATGATGACGGCGACCTCGGAAACCTCTGGAGAGCAATCCCCTACGATGACAGCAGCTGGAAAAGCGGACCGGGACCCCTTGGCTTTGGTGGCATCAACAATACCGCCACCAACCCCTCGACACGCATTGCAATAGCCACGCAGATCAATCCGCGCCCTCGCCAGTTGACCGCTTACTTCCGGAAAACCTTCGAAATCGATGATGCCACGGCACATTTTGAACTTGATCTCAACATCATGTCAGATGCCGGGGCTGCGGTATATATCAACGGCTCGGAAGCATTCAGGGACTCGAACCTGCCGCTGGGGGCCTTGTTTGCTAATTCCACCAGCAATGACTCCAGCGACGGCAATGAAGGCGATTACGACAGTTATCCCATCGACGTTTCCGTATTGGCAAACGGCACAAACGTCATTGCCGTGGAAATACACAATGTCAGCGTCGGCAGCAGTGACATGGTAATGGATTTATATCTCCACGCCATCCGCAGCAACCCGGAGGGCAGCCCTTTCATTGTAAATGCCCCGGTCACCATCATGGCACGCAGCTATCACAACGGCCAGTGGAGTGCCCTGACCGAAGCCGACTTCACTGTCGACACGATCCCCGCAAACAGCACGAACCTCTCGGTTGTGGAGATGCTTTACAACCCGGCAGGTGCTGACAGTGAAGAATTAAATTCCGGATTCACCGATGGTGACCAGTTCGAGTTTATTCAATTGAAGAATATCGGCTCAACAGCCATCGATCTGCATGGCGTGCGCTTCACCGATGGCATAAACTTTAATTTCTCGACCTCAGAAATCCGCGCACTCTCCCCCGGGGCAAGCGTCATCGCCGTCTCCGAGCTTGATGCCTTTCGCTTCCGTAACGGCAGCCACCACGACGCATTAATTGCCGGCCAGTATATCGGACGCCTCAACAATGGCGGGGAACATCTGCGATTAATCGGATCAAACGACGAGGTAATACAGGATTACTCCTACTCCACCTCCTCACCATGGCCGGACCTCAGTGACAGGGACGGCCACTCAATTCAAATCATTGACCCTTCCGCATCACACGACGCCGGTGGAAACTGGAGAGCTTCAATCTCCATGGGCGGCAACCCTGGAGGAACCATGAATTTCGCGGTCTGGCAGTCAACCCATTTCACAACAGCTGAGCTCAATGACCCCCTTGTCTCCGGCACTGACGCGGATATCGACGGTGATGGCCTGAGTAATTTTGCCGAATTCGCGCTCGGCACACCACCACGCAGTGCTGACAACGGGATTGCTCTCCCCAGGGCAATCGTGACAAGCATTGCAGGACAGGATTTCCTTTGCCTGGAATTTACACGCACAGGCGGACTGCGGGCTGCGGTTTTCAGCAGCCAGGAAAGCAAAGACCTCATTACATGGTCGAATAACGCAACAATGCACGGCGGGGAAACTGTCAATCCCGACGGTTCAATCACCTCTCTCTTCCGCTACCCGGAGCCGATCAACGCAACAGAGGGAACAACTGGGTTTCTCCGTTTGCACATCTCGGATTAATCAATCCTGCTGGTCAATGACCCTGCCTCGCACCTTCCGGGGTTCCTCTCTATAAACAAAGCCGTCACGCACTGCAAAGGCACCGCTCAGGCGACTCATTACTGTATCTATGCCTATGGAATTTTCTCTCCCGGCATCATTCCGGCGCATCGATTGCAACTCGGCTTCTCCAGCAACATAGATGAATACAGCTGTGATGAATAATACCGGGCTCAGGAAGAAAGCCCCGATAAACATCAGGACTGCCATCATTTTCCCGAGACCAGCCGCAATCTCGGTCGCCGGCAGCATGCCCTTCTTCATTGCCAACAGGGCACGCAGCACACGACCCCCATCCATGGGGAAAGCCGGTATCATATTAAATGCGATCAGGATCAGATTGGCTGAAATTAAGCCATACAGGATAGCCGTGTCCGAAGACAACGCGGTTAGTCCCGCTGGCACCGGTTTACCCAACATGAATGCAACAAGAGAAAGGACAGCGGCAATTCCCAGATTGACTGCGGGCCCGGCAATGGCAATAACGAGTTCCTGTCTCGGTTCATCAGGCAAACGCATCAGTCGCGCCACTCCGCCAATCGGCAACAGCGTGATATCATGGGTCCCTATCTCATAACGCCGCGCAGCCAGGCTGTGGCCGAGCTCATGCAGCAATACACAGCCAAAGACTGCCAATACAAACACCACTGCGTTAAATGCCATTACCAGACCGGATCCCAGGGAACTGACCAGCACATAAAACAGCAATAACGGAAAACTCCAGTGCACAAAAATACCAATGCCGAAAGCTTCACCAATGCGATAGGATCCTTTCATTGCTGCAGTTCAATACGCTTTATATAACAATATAAACATCCGCCGCCTTAATCGCGCCACTACAATTCATGCCTGATTTTGGAACTGTTGACAGCCGTTTAAAGAACCTTTGCCTGATAAAATAGGGAACAGGGGATTCCTTCCGGCAACCAGCGGAGATGGGCAGGCCGTCTGGGGTCTCTTTGCTCATTTCAGGATACTTTGCCGATTCAGGGAACAATATGTGAGATAAACAGCCGGTAAGGCCAAGCTTTGCATGGCAAAGGGCAATATCCGCTAAACTTTAGCCAAATCCCGATATCGGAATTAAGTGACAATATTCCCGGAAAAGGCCTACACTTCGGCAAGTCAGTTGATTCTTCGATGCTTCCACGCCTGTTCCCCCAGATCATCAGTGCTCTTCTCGCCATAGCCAGCTGCTGCGCAGTGGAATTGGATTACAACCGCGACATCAAACCGATTCTCTCGGAAAACTGCTACTTCTGCCACGGTCCCGATGCCGATAAACGCAAGGCCGGGCTGCGGCTTGACACTTTCGAGGGAGCCACCGGTGAACGCAAGGGTGTCATCGCCATCGTCCCGGGAACCGCGGAGGAAAGTGAGTTAATTACACGGATTTACTCGAAGGATCCGGAGGAAATAATGCCGCCTCCGAAAGCAAAATTAACCCTTGATGACAGGGAAAAGAAACTGCTGAGACAATGGATTGCCTCCGGAGCGGAGTATCGCCGCCACTGGTCACTGAGCGCGCCGGTAAAACCCGAAATCCCCCTGGGAAAACATCCCATTGACGAACTTGTCGCCAAAAGCCTCAATGGTTCGGCGTTCTCACCCTCACCCGAAGCCGATCGTGTCACGCTGATCCGGAGAGCCACGCTGGATCTCACCGGGCTTGCACCGCAGCTTGAAGAAATTTCCGCGTTTCTCGCCGACACTTCACCCAACGCCTACCTCAAGGTGGTTGACCGCCTGTTGGCTGCGCCGGCCTACGGTGAGCGCATGGCCTGGGATTGGCTTGATGCCGCACGCTATGCGGACACCAACGGCTATCAGGGTGACAACGAAAGGACCATGTGGCCGTGGCGGGACTGGGTGGTGGATGCATTCAACGAAAACCTCCCTTTCGACCAGTTTACAGTCTGGCAATTGGCCGGTGATATTCTCCCCGATGCAACCTTTGAGCAGAAACTCGCCACGGGATTCCTGCGCAATCATCCTATTAACGGTGAAGGCGGAAGGATAGCGGAAGAGAACCGTGTCGATTACGTCATGGACATGACCGAAACCACGGCAACCCTTTGGCTCGGGATGACCTTCAACTGTTGCCGGTGCCATGACCACAAGTTTGACCCCCTGACCCAGCGCGAATATTACCAGTTCAGCGCCTACTTCAACCAGACGCCGGTCAACGGCGGTGGCGGCAATGCCAAACAACCTCCCAACCTCCCGGCACCAACTAAACCACAACGACTGGAACTGGAGAAGATCACGCAGGAGATTGCGGGGATCAGCAGTGCACTCACTAACAGGAAGGAAACACTGAAAAAAATACAATCAAGCAATCTGCCGGGCTCCCCGTGGCATCGAATAACCCCGCACAAGATGGAGGCCCTCACCCAGAAGCTCACCCTACAGCCAGACCACTCAATCCTTGCCGCCGGTGACAATCCGAAAAATGACACCTACACCCTTGAGGCCAAAACAGATCTTGATCACATCTCGGCAATCCGCCTTGAAGCGCTGATGCACCCGACCATGACAGGAGGTGGACTGGCTCGCTCTGACAGTGGCAATTTTGTCCTCACCGGCTTTGAAATATCGCTGCTGCAACCCGGTAAAGGCAAACCCGTGCCACTGGTAATAGAAAGTTCTGAAGCCACTTTTGAACAGGGCAGTCACAAAATCAGCACCTCTTACGATGGCAACCCGAAAATCGGGTGGGCCGTCCACGAAGGCAGGATCGTCGACCGTGAACACCAGGCCGTATTCCGTGTAAAGCAGCCGGTGGCAGCCGGCAAGGGAAGCGTGCTGACTTTTGTTCTCCGCCACGATTCTCCCCATGCCAGCCACAATCTCGGCCATTTCCGCCTCTCAGTCAGCATGGACCGGAATGCGCCCCTTGCCATTGCAACAGGAAACAGCGACACCGTCATCATCAGCCTCACCAAGAAGCGCAAGACCCTAGAAGCCCGCCGTAAAAAAATCAATGATTCCGCCCCCAGGGTAATGGTGATGGAGGACATGTCCAAAAGGCGGCAGACCTTCATTCTCAACAAGGGGCTCTACAGCAGCCGCGGCGAGGAGGTCAGCATGGGAACACCTGCAGTGCTCCCGCCAATGCCTGAAGATTCACCAAAGGATCGCCTCGGGCTGGCGCGCTGGCTGATGTCCAGTGAAAACCCCATAACCGCCCGCGTTACAGTAAACCGATTCTGGCAACAACTCTTTGGTGTCGGGCTCGTAAAGACGTCGGAAGATTTCGGCAGCCAGGGCGAAACTCCCACACAACAGGAACTCCTTGATTATCTCGCTGTTTCATTTCGCGAGGGTGGTTGGAATGTCAAAGCACTGATGCGCCTGATGGTCACCAGCGCAATATACAAACAGTCGGCAAAAGCCACTCGCCTTGCCGACAACGGCACCAATTACCAACTCGACCCGGAAAACCGCATGCTTTCACGGGGTCCGCGATTCCGTATGCCATCCTGGATGCTGCGCGATCATGCACTTGCTGCCAGTGGCCTGCTGATACGGGAAATTGGCGGTGCCCCGGTCAATACCTACCAGCCCGACGGCATCTGGGAAGAGGCGTCCTTCGGCAAGAAAAGGTACCGCCGTGACAGCGGTGACCAACTCTACCGTCGCAGCCTCTACACCTTCTGGAGGCGTATCATTGCCCCCCCGGCATTCTTTGACAACGCCGGCCGGCAGACATGCAGTGTCAAGCCATTCCGCACCAACACCCCGTTGCACGCCCTCTATCTCCTCAACGATGTCACTTTCGTCGAGGCTTCCCGGGTAATCGCCGAAACTGTCCTGAAGAAATATCCCGCCAATGATATCGCACGACTTGAATTTGTCTTTAAGCGCCTCCTTTCGCGCCTGCCAAACGAACACGAAAGAAAAATCCTCTTCTCCAGACTCACCAGATCAAGGAAATCCTATACAGCGGATCCCAAGGCCGCAGAATCCTTTATCAGCATCGGAGCACATGCCCGTGACGCATCCCTGAACCCGGTCGAACATGCCTCCTGGACTGCGCTCACGCTTGCTGTCCTCAATCTGGATGAAACGGTCACCAAATAAACAGTATTTAGCGCCAAATAAATCCATGAACCCGCTCCTGAAAAACCATCTTGACCTTACCCGTCGCGAGTTCTTCGGGCGTTCAGCTACAGGCATTGGCACAGTGGCACTGGCCGGGCTGCTCAACCATGACGGGCTGGCAGCGCAGCCCGCATCCTCATCCGTCGGGGGACTGCCCGGCCTGCCGCATTTCAGCCCGAAGGCGAAAAATATCATCTATCTGTTCCAGAACGGGGCACCAACACATGTCGACCTTTTCGACTACAAGCCGAAAATCATGGAAATGCACGGTAAGCCGGTGCCTGATTCCTACGTTGGCAGCAAACGCTTCAGCACCATGACCGGGAAAGCCAACGGCAAACTGATGCTTTCCCCGGTTGAACCATTTCATCAACGCGGTCAATCCGGTGCATGGGTGAGTGACTTTCTGCCCTACACGGCAAAAATCGCCGATAAACTGTGCTTTATAAAATCCATGCACACCGACGCGGTCAATCACGCCCCGGCAATCAGTTTCCTGCTCAGTGGTGGACAGATCCCCGGGCGACCCACCCTCGGCGCATGGCTGGCCTACGGCCTGGGAGCCGAGACCGAGGAATTGCCCCGCTTTGTGGTAATGACATCGGTCAGCAAGGGAACGACCTGCGGCCAGATATTCTACGATTTCTACTGGGGCAGCGGCTTCCTGCCTTCCAAGCATCAGGGCGTCCGCTTCCGGGGAAGTAAAGACCCGGTGCTGTATGCAAGAAACCCCCGGGGAATGAGCCGTGAAATGCGCCGTGACTGGCTCGATGGCATTGCCGAGCTCAATGAACACAAACTGAGTGAATATGGAGACCCGGAGATCAGCACCCGCATCGCACAATATGAGATGGCATTCAAGATGCAGGCCAGCGTCCCGGAACTCACGGATTTTTCCGGGGAAGCGAAATCAACTCTCGACATGTATGGACCGCAGGTTCACGAACCGGGAACATTCGCCTACAATTGCCTGATGGCTCGTCGACTTGTCGAGCGGGGAACACGTACCGTGCAGGTTATGCACGCCGGTTGGGACCAACATGGAAGCCTTACCACCGAACTCTACACCCAGTGCAAGGACACCGATCAACCCAGTGCCGCCCTGGTGCGCGACCTCGAGCAACGCGGACTCCTAGAGGACACCCTGGTCATCTGGGGTGGTGAGTTCGGGCGCACCCCTTTCCTTCAGGGTAATTTCAATGACCGCAAGAAATGGGGACGTGACCACCACCCTTACGCCTTCACTGTGTGGATGGCAGGTGGAGGGGTGAAACCGGGGATTACCTACGGGGCAAGCGACGATCTGGCATTCAGTGCAACTGAAAATCCGGTTCATGTTCACGACTTGCAGGCAACCTGGCTGCAGTTGACGGGAATTGATCACGAACGGCTGACCTACAAGTTCCAGGGCCGCCGCTTCCGCCTCACCGATGTGCACGGTCATGTGGTAAAAGATATTATAGCCTGATCCCTGCCTGCTAATCGGGCGCAGCGCTTCAACAGCCGGTTAAATGATCCGATCCTGACGATAGAATAATATCCCCTTAAAAAACCGGATCCACCCGGCAAATAGCGATTTTAGAGAGGTTTCACCCTCAAAAACGGCCATTTTCCCCCGCTAAGGGCAAAGAATTAGCGTGCGCTCCCGGCATTTAGGGTGTAATGCCCAAACGGATGGGACCCGTAAATAATTACGACCCACCTATTTATTCAAGAATAACGACATTACAATGGAACAGGGAACGATCAAAAAAATTATCGCCGACAAAGGCTTTGGATTCATTGCCGATGAAAGAAAAGATCTTTTTTTCCACCGGTCAGCAGTGGAAGATGCCAACTTTGAAGATCTACGCGAGGGTCAGGCGGTAGAATTCACACGAGGTGAAGGTCCAAAGGGACCGTGCGCTGAAAGCGTCAAACCTGCCTGACTTCCGGAATCCGCCACACCACACGGCGGATCTGTCAGCCAGTTTAGCGAAGAGGACACCTCTCTCCCCTTACGTTGTACACATGCCGCAGCGGTCTGGCGGTAGTGTTGTGCCTTGATTGTTGCCATGGCGCAATTGAGCACACGTGGCACTTTTCCAAGTGCCTTACAGGCGTTTAGTTTTAAGCGGGGCACTGCTTCTGCGCCAAGAAGCTGGTAATGAGGAAGTGGAGTGTAGCGGAATCGAACCGCTGACCTCTTCAATGCCATTGAAGCGCTCTACCAACTGAGCTAACACCCCTTTTCTTCAAAAGTTCTCCTGCCTGATTCAGACAGGGCGGTCATGTTAATTCACCGGGTTATCAGTCGCAACCCATTTTCCTTACCCGCCTCACGTGTGTTACTTTTTGCGAGCCCGCAGGTGCACGCGGGCCACTTCACCCATGTAATGTGGCATCGAGTAATCGATAGCCGATTTGCGGATATGACTGAGTGATTGCTTGGTGTCCCCCTTGGCTTCAAACCACAGGCCCAGATAGAGGTGGGCGTAACAAAGCCTGTTGCGCAATTCATCGGCATCAGGATCCCCCACCTCAGCGGCAGCAATCACATCATCCGGTTCGAGTTCCCCGGCAAAAAGTTTTTGCACCTGTGCCATCGGCACTCGCGCATCGCCCTTAATATCAATCAGGCTCTTACGCGCTTCCGCAAGTCCCCTGATCCTGTTGACACAAAGAAAATGCCAGACAGCATTCTCAACATCATTGGAATTGACATCCTGATGGATTTCGAACTGCTTGATTCCCTTTTCAAACTCACCGGCATAGTAATAAGCGAGCCCGCGCTGCCAGTGATGTGGCGCCCGGGCGGGATTACGCTGCAGGTAGACATTAAAATCAGAAATCGCCCCTTTCATGTCGCCATGGAAAAACCGGGTTACCCCACGCCGCTGCCGAAGTTGATCAATCCCGGGAAGTTTTTCCACCAAGACATCAAGGTCCGTCAGCGCCTTGTCAAAACGACCCGCCTTTTCATGCAAATCCGCACGCGCCAACCGCGCATCAGGACTTTCCGGATCGAGCGCAAGCGCCTCGCTAATTGCTTCCTCAGCACCCCCGTGCTGACCCTGGTCGAGTATGCCAAACCGCGCCTTTTCCAAAGCTCTGCGGGAATCATCCTTGGCCTGCTGATTGTATTTGGCGCTGAGTTCATCACAACGCCTACGCAAACGATCAAGTTGTGTGCGATAGTTTGAATCCTTTGCCAGATTCTTTAGCTCCATCGGGTCATTCTCGAGATCATGCAGAAATTCAAACGGCGGATCCTGTTCAAAATAACGCGCGTATTTAAAGCGTTCACCACGCACGCCCTCCCACTTTGGAATCGTGGAATGATCCATTCGGTGCTCGCAGAAGAAATCACTTCTCCCCTCTTCTCCTGTCGCTGCATTGATGATCCCACACAGGTCACGGCCCTGATATCCGCCGGGAATGCGCCCGTCGGCCAAGCCGACAATGGTCGGCGCAATATCAACATTGAGCACAATCTGCTTCTCACGCCGACCGCGCTTGGCATTTCCCAGCCGCGGATCAAAAACGATTAAAGGTACCCTCTGCGACTCCTCGTAGTGCGACCACTTGCCGGCAAACCCCCGCGATGCCGCATAATATCCGTTATCCGCCATGTAGATCACCACGGTATTGTTGGCCATATCGAGGTTCTTGAGTTCATCAAGAACCCGGCCAATTGCGCCATCAATGCCGCTGATCATCCGCAGATAATTGCGCATATTGTGCTGGTATTTCTCCTCTGTATCCCACCGCCAGAAATAGCGGTCACGGTTCATTGACTTCTTGAGAAATTCCGGGTGCGCCTCGAAAACTGCCGGATCATCAAGCCTCGGAGGCGGCATCTTGACCCCCTGATAAAGGCCGGCGACTGCCTTTGGGTAGGGGAAATGATTCTTTTTGTCTCCGTCCTCGGCATGTGAAGCATTAAAACTCACACTCAGGCAGAACGGGACAGCCGCATCTTTCGCTCCGCGCAGAAAACCGATCGCCTTGTCTGCCGCGACTTCTGTTTCATGACGCAAACTGCCATCGGGCTGCTTGTGAAAGTAGGGACTGCGGCGAAGCGGGACAAACACATCAAACATGGACTCCTTCGCCCCCTTGCGGACACCAACACCAAATTTGCCGATGAAACCGGTGCGATAACCATTCTTTTTCAACAACGCTGGATAACTTGCCCCGGTATGAACCTTCGCAAGTGGAGGTGTCTTGAAGGTATATCGGTGGGTGCGCTCATAAAGCCCGGTCAGGAGACTTGCCCGGCTGGCAGCACAGATGGAAGTGGTTACAAAGGCATTCTCAAACAACACCCCCTGTGCCGCCAACCTGTCAATATGCGGTGTCCTGACCAGCGGGTGGCCGGTGCAGCCAAGAAAATCATTACGCTGGTCATCGGTGAGGAAAAAGATGATGTTTGGCCGATCCTCGGCGAAGGCTGCTGTGTCATCGTTCGCGCCGCGACTGATGGTTGTGAGAAAAAGAGCAAAAAGAGTAAGAATAATCGGCATGCTCCAAAGTAGACATATCGCCCGATTTTTGCGAGCATTGACATCAGTTCCCCCAAACAAATAGGCTCTCACCGGATCATTCCCTGAAGGAATGCGGCAACCCGCAGTAATAGATACAGCCTTGACGCAGGCCCGGGAACCCGAAAAGTTTATCCAATCATGAATACCCGAGCAATTACGATTCTTGCAGCCATCCTCGCCACCGCGGCAAATGCCGAACAATGGCCGCAATATCACGGTGCAAACTCGAACCGGACAACCGGTGAGAAGATCACCAACCGGGATTGGACATTGACCGCTCCAAAAAAACTCTGGAAAGCGAATACCCCAACCGGTTTCAGTTCCTTCATTGTCGCCGGCGGCAACGCCTACACGGTGATCCATGAAGAAATTGACGGCATCCCGAGTGAGGTCTGCATCGCCTTCGATGCAGAAGACGGTACAACAAAATGGAAAGCCAACCTCGATATCTGGAGGATTGACAATGGCGGGGGAAATTCCGGTGCAGCCAACAACAAGGGCGGGGACGGCCCCCGCTCAACACCTTCCTACTCCGATGGCCATGTCTACTGCTACACCAGTGACATCAGGCTAGTCTGTATCTCAGCCAAGGATGGATCGGAAGTCTGGGCAGTGGAAGTGAGCAAGGAACACGGCGGCAGGAACATCAAGTGGGAGAACGCCTCGGCACCTCTAATCGAGGACAACCTCATCATTGTCCAAGGCGGTGGCCCCGGCCAGAGTTTCCTGGCCTTCGACAAGAAGGATGGTTCAATCCAGTGGAAATCCGGCAGCTACACGATGACCCACGCCTCCCCGGTCGCCGCAACCATCAACAACCAGCGACAGGTTCTTTTCTTCTGCCAGAAGGGCATGGTCTCAGTGAATCCGAAAGACGGTTCGCAACTCTGGTTCCACAAGTTCCCCTACAAGGTATCCACGGCAGCATCAGCCGTCGTCGAGGGCAACATTGTCTATTTCGCCGCCGGTTACGGTGTCGGATCAACAGCAATCCGCATCGCCAAGGATAACTCCACGACCCAGTTGTGGTTCAGCGAAGGCAACAGGCCGGTCACCAACCACTGGAGTACGCCGCTGGTCAAGGACGGCCACCTCTATGGCATGTTCGGCTTCAAGGAATACGCCAAGGGACCACTCAAGTGCATTGAACTGGCCACCGGCAAGGTGAAATGGGAAAAGCAAGGCTACGGACCCGGTGGAGTGTGCCTGGCAGGAAACACCCTGGTGTGCCTTGGTGATGCCGGACAGGTGACCCTGGTCAAGGCAACACCGGAGAGCTATCAGGAACTCGCGCGCATGGACAACACGGTAACCGGCAAATGCTGGTCAGCCCCGATCTTAAGCGGTGGCAGGATTTACATCCGCAGCACGGTGGAAGCCGCATGTCTCGACGTCAGGTAGAGCCCCGCTTGAGCATCGGCAACAGCGTCAATACCAGTAGCCCGACACAGGTCCAGGACGCCACCGCAAAGCCCAGCTGACCGGCCAAAAAACCACAGAGCGGATAACTGATGCCCCAGCCGGCATGGCTGAGGGCAAACTGCGCGGCATAGATGTGCGGTCGCTCTGACTCTTCACTGTTGTCCGCCAACAATGTATTGGAAATCACGCTGAACACCCCCTGGCCGGCACCGGAAACCATCCAGGCAATCACCAGCACCGGATAGCAGGGAATTAATGCAACCGTAACCAGGGTGACAAAGAAAAGAGGCAGGACAACCCGCCCCCAGCACCTCCTCCCGGACTCCCCGCAACGGCTGAAATGCAGTGCCGCAAACATTGAACCTATACCCATCGCGGCCATCGCCAGCGGATAGTAGTGTTCCGGCTTGCCAAGCTCATTCTTGACGTAACCGGCAGTGGTCACGATCGCCAAGCCGCCAACGACACTCACCTGCAGGGAAAGCATCAGTGAACGCCTGAGGCCAATAGCACCCAGCATCCTGCCTACCCCGAAGAGCAGGCGCGCTCCCTTGCGGCGCTGTGCGCGCTGGTCACTCGGGAAACACACCCCGAAAATCAACAATGCACTGAACAGGAAAGTGGCGGCATCAATCGTAAAGCACCAATTGAAGCCTATCATCCAGATCAACACCGCCCCGATCGTCATGCCGAGAATATCGGACAAATTATAGGCCAGGGTCCCGTAGGCAACAGCCCGGGGATAAAGCCGCTCCCCAACCACCCCGGGAATCACCGATTTATAGATGGGGGTAAAGAATGCCGAGCCGAGGTGCAGGACAAATGCCAGCAAATAAAGCTGCCACTCGGCCGACACAAAGAACATGCAAGACATCGCCACCATGCGCAGCAGGTCGGCCAATACCATCTGTCTGCGCCTGCCGATGCGATCGGCAAGCTGACCGGCAAGCGGTGACAGAAATACAAAGATTGCGATACGGATGGTCAGGGTAATGCCGAGCACCTGCGCACCGGCCCCCGGACGGAGTTTTTCAGCCAACAGGGCAATAGCCCCCGTCCCGATGCCACTGCCAACCAGACTCGCGGCATGCGCCGCATAGAGGCGCACGAAGCGCGAATTACGCCAAACCGTGTCGCGTCCCTCCTCAGCCATCAGTGCCAATGCTCAACGCAGTTCAAACTCCACGCGGCGACCGCTCTCATAGACGCGGCCATCCTTGCTCTTTGTGGTTTCACCCTTTTGCTCAATCTCCAGTAAAATGAACGCAATGCCCAGTTCCTCCAGCGCATCGCGTACTGCCTTGCAGCGTTTACCGCTAAGTTCCCGGTTATACAAGGCGTTACCGTAAGGGTCAGTGTATCCAAGCAGGGCAAGGCTGGCACCGGGGACCTTGGCGAAACGCTCTGCCAAGACAGACAACTTGACATGTTCCTCGGGATTTATCCTGGAACTGGTGCTCTCAAAATAGACAACTGTCTCGGCAACTGCCTTCTCCAAGGCCGCGATATCCTCATCACTTGGCCCGGGCGGCTTGGCCAGGCTCAAGGCAATGACCCGCTTGTATCGTGGTTGCTCATCTGGGGCAACGGCCTCATCCGGTGTTGGAAAAGCATGCTCGACCAGTGCCTGCAGCACATCACCGCTGGCAGGATCGGAAACTGTAGCCTCTAGGGCCACCTGCGGATACTCCTCGCCGCTATCCTCATGGACGGAAAGCGCACCCCATTGCACATTGTGGATGAAAGGCTTGATAAGGCTCACCATGGCATCCACCCAGAGAGCTTCACTGACATTCTCGCCGGTTTTTATCTCATTGAGAAGAGGAGGCTGGTCTGTTTCCAGCACATTGCTCGCGGCAGCCAGCAAACCATCGGCAAGTGCCGTATTCGGCAATAAACCGCCAAGGCGTAAAACACCATCATCCCCGCGCGAGATCACGAAGCTGGCCGGATCGGGCGCAACGAAAATGCTCAGCTGATTATCAACGTCGATGGTAATGCCCCTGAAAACCTGTGCCGCAAGTTCATCAATAGCCTGCTTCTTCTCGTTGCCAAGGACTGTCCCGGACATCGTCAACACGCTAAGAGAATCAGAAGGATTAATAAAAATATCGTTAATTGAGACGTGGGCAGGCCCTAAAACATGTAGATGTAATTCCTCAACCTCGGTGATCAGGGCCGGCAACAGGCGAGTTAACGGCGTCTCCCATGAGGCCGGACTGATGTGTTCGCCAATGCTCAACTGTTCACTGACATTCTCTCCATCGCTGCCCTCGCGGATAAGTTCCACCAGGCGCTCCTTGAATGCCAACTCACGCACTTTACCTGTTATCATAAAGCCCCCGTCCTCGCCCTGCGTGATGGTTAGTTCCGGAGGATCGGGTGCCGTGATGACAGCGATCTCGTCAATGATCTCCAGGCCGCTGCCTGAGAAATGAGACCGTGCGTTGGCAAGGACATGTTCCTGTGTCTGCTTATTAAATACTTCCCCGAAAATATGCAGCTTGTTCTCAAGTATCTCAAGGCGCCAGTTCCCTGAAACCATTGCAAGGTATTGCCCGAACCACCTGCCCAGTGGCTCCTGCCATGCTGATGGCCGGGTATGCTCTTCAACCCTCATCCGGCCCTGCAGTTTCTCCCCTGGTTTTAATGCCCCGCGTAACGCCTGCTCCAGCCCGGCAGCCACCTCACTGTGCGCCACCTGCCCGTCAAGCATCCAGCCGTCATCGACCTGCTCGATCACAAGGCGTGAATGTTCCGGCGGTTTCACGGAAAGCCTGCTTTCAACAACCCGCACCCCTTTTACTGCACTCAACGCCTTTAAAACATGCTGCCCTTGCCCATTATCATGGATTTCACCCTCAATGAGAGCATCACGTCCATCCACGCTCAAAGCTATACCCGGAGGAAGATCATCTATCCCCTTCAAGGCATCTTCAGCACGCTGCGTGAGATCTGCCTCAATACGCGAACGGGATGAAACAACCGCCGCCGAGAGCAGGATCCCGTAGAAAAGGACTGCCAAAAGAGCAATGGAAATTCCCCGATTCATGAATGCAAAAACGCCGCCGGAAATATCATCAGCCTCCGGAAAATCGCGCCTTATTGCAATCATACGCCCCTCGCAGATAGGGTCACGCAGATTCCGCATCCGTCGGCGAAAAAAACCACAGTGGCGGCGCTCCCCCTGCCGTTATTGAGCCTCCACCTTATCCTTCACCCAGGCAGTCACACCCTCAACCATCTCACGCATATGGTCAGGATTACTGAACACATGGTCAGCTCCATCAATAATCAGCCGCTGCTTATTACCGGCAGCTTCCTCGAATATGCCATGTGTATCCTCAATCAGGACCACATCATCTTCTGTGCCATGGACAAGCAGCCATGGCACTCCAACCTCACTGCCCTTTTTAATGAGGGTATCAATCCCCCGTAGGTCGTCCATATAGGCCTGTGAAAGCGGGCAGTCCTCATCATCCCACATATTTCCCTCTCCGGGCGTCACGTCCCCGAACTCGGTCTCGGCAAACTTCCCGGTATTGACCATGCCGGCCAGGGAAATCAAAGCCTTAACCCGCTGATCCGAAGCCGCCCGGAGCACCCCCACAGCCCCCCCCATGCTGTGCCCGGCATAAAAGATGCGTTTCCCCCCGTCTCCAAGCGCATCCAGCACCGCGCCAAGGTCAGCAAGCTCCTTGGTAATCGTTGCATCACGGAAATCGCCCTGAGAATCACCGTTTCCGGAAAAAGAAAAGCGCAACACCGATATCCCGGCTGAAACCAACCCTTCGGCCAACTCCACCACCAGTGGTCGATCCTTATCGCCGGTAACGCCATGCCCGATCACAACAAGCGTTTCACTTCCCCCATCATGGAAGCTGTAATCAATTTTTTCCCCCCATTCGTTGCGGATCTCAGTATTCATTGCCGGAAGTAATAGCGTAAAGCCGGGTCAACTGCCAGCAATGCATACAAATTAATTGCTGCAGCACTCGGTGAAACGGCTTGCAACAGGCAACTTCCCCTCCTGCCATCCGCCCTGCCCTGATAGTTACCCGGGCACCCGTTACTTCTTCTTCCTCCGTGGCCGCGGCGGTTGCACATGTTTAAGTTTCTCGCCACGATCACGACGCCTCATGGCAGCGGCAATTTCCTCCTTCTGCTTCTTGAAGCTTACCAGGCGTTTCTCCTCAACTTCCCCTGACTCAATGGCGGCAGCAACTGCGCATCCAGGTTCACCTGAATGTTTACAATCACGGAAACGACACTTCCTGGCCAGCTCCCGCAATTCCGCAAAGGTCTCGTCCACTGCCGTGTCACCTGACCAAAGCTGCACATCACGCAAGCCCGGGGTATCTATCAATATGCCGCCACTCTCTATCACTGTCAGTTCACTCCATGTCGTGGTATGCCGCCCGCGCGCATCGGTTTCCCTCACCTCGCTGGTGCGCATCAGATCAGCCCCGGCGATGCTGTTGATAATTGTCGATTTACCGGATCCCGAAGGCCCCAGTAAAACCAGTGTCATTGCTTCCCTTACGTATTGCCGTAACGGTGCCAACCCGTCTTTCTCAAGGGCACTTACCGTATGTACCGGGGCACCGGCTGCAATTCCCCGGGCCTTGCCCGCAAAACTTTCGGCATCATCAGCCAGGTCTGCCTTGTTCAGGACCACCACAGGTTGTGCGCCACTATTACGTGTGAGCGTCAGGTAACGCTCAAGACGCCGTAAACTAAACCCACGGCCTCCATCAAGGGATGCAACCAGAAATGCCATGTCAACATTGGCGGCAATTACCTGCTCGGAAGACTTTGACTCAGTTCCCGAAGCGCTTACCGCCTGTCGGGAAAATACCGTTTGCCGGGGCAGTAGTTCACGAATCTCAGCCTCCAGGCCATCAGGCTTCAACCTGATGGCCACCCAATCCCCCACTGCCGGGTAATCCGAGGATAACTGCGCCCGGTGGCGAAAGTTCCCGGACACCCGCGCCACGAATGATCCCTCCTCACAGAGCACGTGGTAAATCTGCTTGCTGTTGCGCGAGACACGGGCTGCCATCAGCCCCTTATCAGCATGCTCACTGAAAAAAAATTGGCTGAAAAAATCAGACCACCCTAGGGTTTCGAGAGTCATTCTATGTCCCGCGAAAGATCCGGGACATCCCAATGTTGCCGGGTTCATGCCCCCTGCGCAACAACACTTTGACCAGAAGCGCCACACGGTCGATTATCGTCCGCTCACATGACCACCCTCTTTATCATTCGCCACGGCGAAACTGAATGGAACCTCAGCGGCCTCCACCATGGACATATGGACAGTCGCCTGACCCCGGCAGGAGAACGCCAAGCACAACTTCTCGGGAAGCGGTTTGCCAGCGAGGGAACCCGCTTTGATGCCGTCTATACTTCGGATCTTGGACGTGCCATGCAAAGTGTCCAGAGAATCTGCCGGGCCGCCGGCCAGCAGGACATCATCCAAAAAGAGCCGCGCCTGCGTGAACGTGCACTGGGATTACTGGAAGGCCTGACATATGCCGAGATTGCCGAGCAGATGCCAGGGGACCACAAACAACATACATCCGGCGACCCTGATTATCGCCCCGAGGGCGGCGAAAGCTGGCGGGATATCTACAACCGTACCGGTAATATTCTCAATGAACTCGCGCATTACCATGACGGTGGATGCATTTTGTGCGTCACCCACGGCGGCGTGATATCCATGGCCATGAAATCCTGCATGGGTATGGACCTGGCCGCCAAACGCCGCTTTCATATCCAGAATACCGCCCTTAATGTCCTGGAGAGGCATGCTGAGAATGACTGGCAACTGCGCACCTGGGGTGACACCGCACATCTCCGGGGAGAAGCGGCACTGGATGAAATGCTCTAATGCCCTCGCAGGAACTGCCACGGAATATCCATACTTTCGTTCCTCAAACCAGACCCAGCCGGCAACATTGCCAAACAGCGGCAGTGACCTCAAATGCCGGTTTCCATTTGCACCACAACCCGGCCGAGCCAAACTGATCCCTGATGTCCGACAACCCGACCTGGCAAGAATTCTCCAAGAACCTGCTGCGCTATTCTGATCCTGACCTTTGGCTGGACCTCAGTCGCATGGCTATCCCTGCCGGCTACGCAAACGAAAATGCCGCAGCGATCAAGCGCGCAATCGACGAAATGCGACGCATTGAAGCTGGGGAAATAATCAACACCGACGAAGGCCGCATGGTCGGCCACTACTGGTTGCGCACCCCGTCACTGGCGCCTGAGGGACTGGGCCCGGCAATCAAGCGAAAGATCGCTGAAATAAAGGCCTTCGCTTCCGGTGTCCATAAAGGTGAAATTCTCGCCCCGGAGAACAAGACATTCCGCCATCTCCTGATAATCGGCATCGGTGGCAGCGCCCTTGGTCCGCAACTTGCTATTGATGCTCTCACTGGACCGGATGCACCCATGTCCATCCGCTATTTCGACAATACCGACCCCGATGGTATTGACCGTGACCTGGCCACGCTTGATGGGAAACTTGATCGGACCCTTACCCTGGTAATCTCGAAATCCGGTGGCACCAAGGAAACCCGCAATGGCATGCTGGAGGCAAAAGCGGCTTACGAATCTGCAGGTCTCGATTTCGGGAAATATGCGGTGGCCATAACGGCACCAAACAGCAAGCTTGATAAATTTGCTGAAGAAAACAGCTGGATAGGCCGCTTTGCGATGGAGGACTGGGTCGGCGGGCGTACCTCGATCACCAGTGTTGTCGGCCTTGTCCCCATGGCATTATCGGGAATTAACATCGATCAGTTCATTGCAGGAGCCGCTGCAACAGATGCGAAAACACGAGAATCAAACATACAGGACAATGCCTCAATGCTGCTGGCCATCGCATGGCATCATGCCGGTGAAGGCAGGGGCACTAAGGCAATGGTGATTCTGCCCTACAAAGATCGGCTCCGGTTGCTCTCCAGCTACCTTCAGCAACTGGTAATGGAGTCTCTCGGCAAAGAACTTGACCGTGATGCGCAACCGGTTCATCAGGGTATCACTGTCTTCGGAAACAAGGGATCAACCGACCAGCACGCCTATGTCCAGCAACTGCGTGACGGTCCCGATAATTTCTTCGCGACCTTTATTGAAATCCGGAAGACACGGGCAACTGAAGGCATCGAAGTCGAGCCCGGGGTCACCACCGGGGATTACCTTGAGGGATTTTTGCGAGGCACGCGGCGCGCACTCTTTGAATCCGGCAGAAAATCAATCACTGTTTCAATTCCATGCCTTGATGCCTATTATCTAGGCAGCCTGGTTGCCCTTTATGAACGCGCTGTATCGTTTTATGCCGGGCTCATCAACATCAACGCCTATCATCAACCCGGTGTTGAGGCGGGAAAGGTTGCAGCCGAGCAATTCCTGCAACTTTTAAACAGGGTTGAAGCCCACCTGCAGTCACGCCAGGATCAATCCATGACGGCAGAGAACATCGCTGAGGCTATCAGTGCCGATCCGGAAGAGACTTTCCATGCTCTTTGGCATCTGGCTGTAAACCGCCCGGCCGTTATCGCAAAACCCAGTACAGATCCGGCAGAAGATCGCTTCTCGCTGGCTGCTGAATAGTGATATAGTTGGCACTTTCCAATGGCCACATCCCAGTTCCAAAGTCTCAATGCTCATGCCAAGCAGCGGCTCACACGGGAAAAAACCTCACAGCTAAGCCGCAAGGAGAAACTGGAGCTGTACCGAAGGTTTCTAAAAACCGAAGAACACCGGATAAAGCTCTATCACCGCAGCGGTGGCAGCGGCATGCGGGTATCCAACCGCCGGGCCGAGCTACTGGTCATTCTCCTCCATCATCTCTATCTGGATGCCGTCGATGCCGCCGCTGGAGGCTCACCCGGGGTCACGCTGGTCGCCATCGGAGGATTCGGCAGGGGACGTCTCAATCCCTGCAGTGACATCGACCTGCTGTTTCTCCATCCGCGCGGTGCAGCAGGCTTGCCTCCGCTTGCCTCCCAAATGATCGAGGACATGCTCTACATGCTTTATGATTGCGGCTTCAAGGTTGGTCATTCAGTGCGCTCCATCAGGGAAACGATCAAGGAAGCCAATAGTGATGATCGGACAAAATCCTCAATTATAGAATCCCGCCTTCTGTTTGGTGACGAGAAGCTTTACGTGCAAATGCTTAAAGCCTTCAACAAGCACTGCATCAACGGCTACAAGCGCAATTACCTGAAAACCCGCCTTGAAGACATTCGCCTGCGTCATTTGAAGCACAGTGGCACCCCGCTGCTGCAGGAACCACACATTAAAGAGGGTTGCGGCGGCCTCCGGGATTACCACAACCTCATCTGGATAAGCTATGTCCGCCGGGGCACGATAAAACTGAGTGAACTCATTGAGTTAAAACTGCTGACGACCACCGCCTATCGCGAGATGCGCAAGGCTTACGATTTCCTCCTGCGGGTACGCACGGAAATGCACTACATCCAGAAGCGCTCGACCGATATCCTGACACTTCGGCTGCAGGGTGATGTGGCGAAGAATCTCGGCTATCCGCAACGCGATCTACTGCGCAAGATCGAGGCCTTCATGCGTGACTATTACACTCATACCAGCAACCTGTTCCAGCGTGCAGCTGAGCTCGGAGACCACTTCTATCTCGAGGAGCGGGAGAAAGACATTAAGGCGCCGGTGGTTGGTTTCCTCGCCCGCCGCAAGTTCAAGGTTGAACACTTTGACGGCTTTATAGCGAAGAACAACCGCATCTATTATGAATCAAAAACTGTATTCAAGGAAGATCCCGACCGGTTGATGAGGATCTTTCAGCACGCTCAGCTCAGGCATCTTCGCCTTGCTCCTCCGTTATTTTCGCTGATCCAGCGCAGTTGGAACCTTATTGACCGGAGATTTCGTTATCGCGACTCAAATCGGGATACTTTCGAGGCCATCCTCTCACGCAAGGGCGATGTAGGCAGAGCCTTGCGCCAAATGCATCGCGCTGGTGTCCTCGGCCGCTACATTCCCGAGTTTGGCGCACTCACCAATCTTGTTCAACACGAGTTCTTTCACCGTTATCCCGCTGACGAGCACACCCTGCGCGTTATCGAGGAACTGGACGCCCTATCCGGGTCCGATGACCGAAGGCGCGAGATCTACAGGGATCTCTTCAACGAACTGGACGACCCTTACGTGATTTACCTGGCTATCCTCCTGCACGATTCCGGACGCGCCAAGAATCGCGCTCATCACGATGATGAAAGCACCGTCCTCGCGCAGAGAATCGCCCGGCGTTTCTCACTAAAGACCAAACGTCGCCGATTATTGCTGTTCCTCGTCGATTCACACCTTGAATTGTGGCGGACTGCAAGCAGCAAGGATATCGATGACCCGCAAACTATCGCCAGCTTCGCGCAGATCATTGGCTCCCAGCGGCAACTCGATCACCTGATGTTGCTGACCTATGCCGATTCGCGCGGCACCAACGAGGAAAGCTGGACGGAAACCAAGGAAACCCCACTGCGCATCCTCTATCACGAAACCAGGGAATACCTGGAGGACGCCGCCGCATTCGCCGAAAGACGAAGCGCTGCCCAGAAAATACTCCTTAAAGAAGTGCTCGAGGCAATGCCTGAAAGTCATGCCAGCACCGTTGTTGCCCACTTTCAGGAAATGCCGGCACGCTATTTCATGCGTCGCGAAAGCATGCACATCATCAGGCACATTGAGTTACTCATTGATTACTTTAAGAACTGGGCATTTGCCGAGGTTAACCCGGAACCGATACTGTATTGGCGCGCGATTCCTGAGCAGGGGTGCAGTGAATTCACTGTCATCTGGCATGACAGGCATAAGCTATTGGCCCACATCGCCGGTGCTCTGGCCTCACACAAAGTGAATATCCTATCTGCGGAAATCATCGCACGCGGAGACGATGTGGTTTTTGATATCTTCCGCATCTGCACAACGAATTTTGAGCCTGTCAACTCACGACGCCAGCAAGAGAATATCGAGAATCTTTTGCGGGCGGGATTGCGGGGAGAGGAAACCGGCTACGCCGAGCTTATCGACAAGGCAGATGACGACCTTTACGACTGGCATGATCTGGCTGACCAGTTTCCGCAGAGGGTTTATCTCAACAATGATTCCAACAAGGATTGCACCCTGCTCGAGATTCAGGCAATCGACCGCCTTGGATTGCTGCACAATATCTTTTCAGCCATTGGAAAACTTGGACTGGAAGTGACCAATGCACGCATTACCACCACGCGTGGAGCTGCCATTGACACCATTTACATTGTCGATTCAGATGGCAACAAGATCATTGGTAAAGATGTCCTTGCACAGCTGCTCTCCGACCTGCAGGGAACCCTGGGGATAGCGGTCGAAGGCAATCAATGAAAGATGCCGTGATGACTGATTCCCCATGTGATACTCGCTGGCATCCCAGCAAGTCCTGAGCATGCAAGAATAACACTCCCTCCTCTCACCAATGCGTCAGAAAGAAATCCTCACTGCCGCGGCAGTTACACTGTTGGCAACCGGATACTGGATCATCAAGAAGGATACAATCCCGGGGGCTGGTGATGACCCCGGGCAAGCCGGCTCCCGGGCAACGGTCGCCGGAGAATATAGTTGCCTTACCGGCTGCACGCTGCTTGGACACCCTAACAATGGCGGTAACAGCTTCCATGTCCTTCACGGCAGCAATAAATACAGGGTGCAACTCTACTTCGTTGACAGCCTGAAGATCCGCCGGCACCGCTCCACAAATGATCACAGCAGCAACCAGGATAACCTGCCTCAATTTACCGGGAAAGAAGTAACGCAATGCAGAATTGCAGCAAAAAAATTCACCCTCAGTTTACTTAAAGGCCGCCATTTTAAAGTTTATACCAGGAACCACGCTGTACCTGGAGGCAATGGTATATACGCATTCGTCGAAATTGAGGATTCATCCGGGAGTCGGCACCTGCTCAGCGAATTACTTGTCGAGCAGGGACTTGCGGGTATCCAGGTCCGCGGCGCAAAACTCCCGGATGGCACATCAATATCCGGGCAAAAGGATAAATTGCACACTATTGAGGACAGTGCCCGGGAAGCCAGGCTGGGCATTTGGGGATACTTCGAGCAATAACACCCTTGCCCTGTGCCGCGACTTCCATCAGAATTGTCAATTCATGCCAAGCGTAAACAATTCCCATTAACACCATGAGCAGCCCAGCACCAAAACTCCATAACGCAATGTGGCCCGGTCTCGTCGGCAAGGGCGACGATGATGGCCAGGAACCGCCAATAAGCCTTGAGCGCATGCTGGAACTGACCGCCGCCGCAGAAGTGGCAGGAACCAAGTTCGATGGCATCGACTATTTCCTCTTCCTGCCGCACACCGATCCCGGAGCCAGTGACAGTGAACTCAAGGGGATCGCTGATCTCATCGCCGGCCACGGGTTTGACATTGGCTCACTGGTCGCACCGGTCTGGCCGGGTACTGTCGGTGACTCCGCCATGGGTGACGCA
The DNA here is from genome assembly GCA_046581505.1 of Verrucomicrobiales bacterium. GTDB lineage: Bacteria > Verrucomicrobiota > Verrucomicrobiia > Verrucomicrobiales > DEV007 > CACIUL01. The sequence goes on from JAYGGE010000143.1 coordinate 27,268, forward strand.
GAGCAGCGCGGTAAATTTCTGGATGCCGTGAGGATGGCCTGTCGGATTGCGAAGGTTTTTAATGAACACGGCGCGCGCAAGTATGGTGTCATCCGCATCGATTCCGCGGAATTCGGCGTGGAAAAATGGCGTGAGGACACAGTCGCCAATACCGCTCAAATCGTGGACACCTTCAGGGAAGCCGCCAGGATTGCCGCAGATCATGGTGAGCGCCTCGCTGCTGAGGGTGAAATCTGCTGGGCAGGCATGCACAGCTGGAAAGATATGCTGGATGTGCTGGAGGGCGTTGGTATGCCTGAATCCCTCGGTTTTCAGGCTGACCTCGCGCACACCTACCTTTATACGCTCGGTTATAACGCCCCGGAACACGCTCTCGTCCAGGAAGGCTACGGTGAAGAGGAATTCTGGCCAGCCTATGAACAGATGACAGATAAACTCCGCCCATGGACGATCGACTTCCATGTCGCACAAAATGACGGCACTGTTCACGGCGCAGGAACTCACGACAAAACCGGCAAGCACTGCCCTGCTGACGACCCGAACGGAAAACTCGACATCGTCAGAGCGGCAGGTTACTGGCTGAAAGATGCGCCTGAACGCGGCATCAAACACATCTGCTGGGACGGTTGTATGTTCCCCAATGCCATGCTTGAAACAGGAGCAACCTGGAACACCATCCTCGACGCCATGATTAAAGTCCGAGATGCCCACGGATGGACGTAAAAACCGACGCCTTCCTCAAAAATCGCCAATGCCAAGTTATCGTGGATCTGACGGGCAAAGACCTGCCTGCGACCTGTCCCGGTAACTTGCAGGTAAATATCAGCACCCCGGGACTCGTCACGTTCGTTAACGCCAAGCCAGCGTGCCAAACGACTACGTAAAGCTCCATTTTGTTGTCATTCTCTGGGGGTTCACCGCCATCCTCGGTCGATTGATCAATCTTGAGAGCCCGGTCATTGTCACTTACCGGGTTGCCTCGGCCGGCCTGATGCTGGCAATCCTCATTATTGCCCTGAAAATCCCCTACAGCAGTACCGCAAAGGTCAGGATCACGCTGACAGCCAATGGACTTCTCCTTGGATTGCACTGGACCCTGTTCTTTCTTGCAGTCGAAATAGCGAATGTTTCAGTATGCATGATAGGCATGGCAACAGCCACGCTCTGGACTGCCTTTCTTGAACCTCTGCTGATTAAGAAACGGCGTTTGCATGCCTACAATATCGCAATAGGCGTTGTGATGATCGGCGCAATCACAATAATTGCCGGTAGTGATTTCCAATACATGAAGGGTCTGCTGGTTGCCGTGGCATCAGCGGGTGTTGCCACCACCTTCTCGATCTTCAACAGCCGCTTTTCCAGGAATCATCATCATTATGTAATTGCCCTCCACCAGATGGCTGGTGCCACCCTGTTTTGTACAGTGGCAATTGCAATAGTCACTTTAACGCGCGGCAGCCTGCCAAACCTGATACCCTCTCCGGCAGATGCCGGATGGCTGCTTCTGCTCGCCTCCTTCTGTACCGTATACGCCTACGCGCAATATATTGAACTTTTAAAGCGGCTAACGGTGTTCACAATCCATCTGGCCTATAACCTTGAGCCTGTATACGGCATTATTCTGGCGGCATTATTCTTTAAGGAACACCGCCAACTCGGCTCTATGTTCTACCTTGGTGCCGCGATTATCCTTGTCGCAGTAATTGTCCACCCTTTTATTGTACGTGCTTACACCCGCCGCTTTTCCAACTCTTGAACCAAAACTCTAATCCCCCTAGACTGCCCTGATGAAATCCTTCGCCATAGCAGTAACGCTCTCCTGCCTCACCGCGCAAGTCAGCCTTGCGACCGTTGCCGCCACCAATTCCCGGGTTAGCTATTACAAGGACGTCCGTCCGATTTTCCAGGCCAACTGCCAGGGCTGCCACCAGCCATCCAAGGCCAAGGGGAAATACATCATGACCGATTTCGCCAAGCTCCTCGCCGGCGGCGAGAGCGATGATCCGGCAATTGTCGCCGGCAAACCTGCGGAAAGCTACCTCTTGGAACTGATCACCCCGGTTGACGGCAAAGCGGAGATGCCCAAGAAAAAAGATCCGCTCCATGAAACGGAAATAGCCCTGGTAAAACGATGGATTTCCGAGGGCGCAAAGGATGATACACCGGAGGGCGCAAAGGAGCGTTACACCGCTGAGAACCCCCCGGAATACATCCTGCCCCCGGTAATCACCTCACTGGACTATTCACCGGACGGGACGCTGCTGGCGGTCCCCGGTTTCCATGAAGTAATTCTTCACAAGGCTGATGGGTCAGGAATGGTGGCGCGCCTTGTGGGACTCTCAGAGAGAATCGAGTCCATTGCCTTCTCGCCGGACGGGAAAAAACTTGCTGTCACCGGCGGCTTACCCGCGCGCATGGGAGAGGTGCAGATCTGGGATGTTGAAAAACACAAGCTGCTCCTCTCAGTACCGGTCACCTTCGATACCGTGTTCGGCGGCAGTTGGTCACCGGACGGCAAGATGGTGGCTTTCGGGTGCACTGACAATACAGTGCGGGCCATCAACGCGGAGACCGGCAAGCAGGTGCTGTTCATGGGAAGCCACAACAACTGGCCAATCGACACGGTATTCTCAACCAAGGGTGACTACCTGGTCTCGGTGGGCCGCGACATGAGCGCAAAGCTGACAAAAGTTGATGAGCAGCGCTTTATCGACAACATCACCTCAATAACGCCAAAAGCGCTCAAGGGGGGAATCCTCTCGGTGACCCGTCACCCGTCACGCGACGAAATCCTTTTTGGTGGTGCCGATGGCATCCCTAAAATCTACCGCATGCAACGGGTCAAGAAACGTGAGATAGGGGATGATTCCAACCAACTCTGGAACCTTCCGCCACTGAAAGGGCGTATATTCGCAGTCGACTGGAGCCTGGACGGTAAACTGATTGCCGCAGGAAGCAGCCTTGACGGCAAGGGAGCAGTACACATCTACGGCATCAATCCTGAATACAAGGTGCCCGGAGACATTGACGGGATCATAAAAAAACCTGTCCAGAACCGTAACGACGGGGAACGCAAGAAACTCAGTGATTACTTCAGCAACGGGATTAAAACCTTGGCTAAAATAGATTCAATTAACTCAGGCATCTACGCCATGGCATTCACCCCCGACGGGACCCGTCTCGCAGCGGCAGGATCCGATGGGCACGTTAGAATCTACGGCACAGCAAATGGCAACCAGGTCACTGATTTCATCCCGGTGACGCTGAAACCCTAGGCCTCTTCTTGCCCGGCAGAATCGAGGAAAAGCGATGGCAATTTGCCGCCAACAGGTCAGGAACCCTGATCCCTGATCCGTATATTCCAAGTTAACGCAGTGAAAACAGTCAACTCCTGAAAAAAAAATCGCCCCTTGCTCCCGCCAACCTATCCCCCTAGTCTTTCCCTAAAGCAATGAGACTCACATTTTCCAGTGCAGCAGCCTTGGCCGCCGCGTTCTTGAACGCCGCGACAGCACAGGAAACACCCGCTATACCACATGTAGAATCACTCTTGGTCTCACCGCCGGAGATTCATCTGAATTCGTCCGTCGCATACAGCCAGCTTATTGCCACTGCCAAGCTTACAACCGGCGATTCCATTGATGCGACCCGGCTTGCTGACATCACCGTAAAAGGTGACGCCGTAACCGTAACTGATCTTGGCATCGTTGAGGCGACCAAAAACGGCAAGGCAACAGTTGTAATCAACCTCAAGGGCAAGAATGCCTCAATCCCTGTCACCGTGACGGGAATCGGGGACGATATTCAGGCCGATTACGTCCGCGATGTGATGCCGGTGATCTCACGCCTCGGCTGCAACGCGGGAACCTGCCATGGTGCCAAAGACGGCAAGAACGGCTTCAAGCTTTCCTTGCGCGGATATGATCCGATCTACGATATACGCGCACTGACCGATGACCTCGGTGCCCGGCGTGTAAACGTTGCCGCCCCTGACTCAAGCCTGATGCTGCTCAAGGCGACAGCTGCCGTGCCTCACGAGGGCGCTCTGGTTACCAAAGTTGACTCCGACTACTATAAGATACTGCGCGCATGGATTGCAGGCGGGGTTAAATTTGAACCATCAACACCACGCGTCACAAAGATCGAGGTTTCCCCGACGAACCCGGTGGTTCAGACTATCGGAACCCAGCAACAGATGCGTGTCATCGCAACTTATGCCGACGGGCTTGTCCGTGACGTAACGCGAGAAGCTTTCGTGGCAAGCGGAAACGCTGAAGTTGCGGAACCTGAAAAGGGCAAGCCGGCCCTGATTACGACATTACGCAGAGGAGAAGCCCCAATTCTTGTCCGTTTTGAAGGCAATTATGCCGCCACCACGGTCACCGTGATGGGCGATCGTGAGGGTTTTGCATGGCAACAGCCGCCAACCAACAACCGTATTGATGAGTTGGTCGCCGAGAAATGGCAACGCATGAAGATCCTTCCCTCCGCTCTCTGTGATGACTATGAGTTCATTCGCCGCGCTTACCTCGATATCACGGGGCTCCCGCCCTCAGCGCAGTCTGTCTTGGAATTTGTCGGGGATCAGCAACCACAGCGCAAGAAGCGTGATGCACTTATCGACAAGCTGGTCGGTTCCGAAGAATACATCAGCCAGTGGACCAACAAGTGGGCCGACCTCATGCAGGTAAACCGCAAGTTCCTGGGAACCGAGGGCGCCGTTGGCCTGCGTGACTGGATTCGCGGTAAGATCAAGGCCAACACACCTTACAACGAATTTGTGCAGCAGGTCATCACCGCCTCGGGGTCCAACAAAACCAACCCCCCGGCCGCATACTTCAAGATCCTGCGCACTCCGGAAACCCTGATGGAAAACACGACGCATCTTTTCCTGGCAACCCGTTTCAACTGCAACAAGTGCCACGACCATCCCTTTGAACGCTGGACACAGGATCAGTATTATCAGCTCGCAGCCTACTTCGCGCAGGTGGAACGCAAGCCGGACCCGGCATCGGGAAAGAAAAAAATAGGCGGCACGGCAGTTGAAGGGGCAAAACCGCTTTATGAGCTGATCTCAGACAAGAATGAGGGAGAAGTGAAGCACGAGCGCACCGGTGAAGTGACAGCCCCGTTATTCCCCTATCCCGCAGAGTTTAATCTTGAGGAGAACAAGACCCGGCGGGAATCGCTGGCAGCCTGGATCACTTCCCCCGAAAACCGCTACTTTGCCTCAAGCTACGTGAACCGTCTATGGGGATATATGCTGGGCACCGGGATTATAGAGCCTCTCGATGACATCCGCGCCGGCAACCCGCCGAGCAACCCGGAGTTACTCAACTACCTAAGCCAGGAATTCATCGACAACGGGTTCAACGTACAGCACATGCTGCGCCTGATTTGCAAGTCACGCACCTATCAGCTCTCGATTGCGACCAACCGCTGGAACGAGGACGATACGATCAACTTCTCCCATGCCAAGGCGCGCCGCCTGCCGGCTGAAGCACTCTACGACACCATTTATACCGCGCTTGGGGTACAGTCGAAGTTCCCCGGCGTCCCCGCGGGCACCCGCGCAGCGGAACTTCCAGATGTCGGGATCAAGCTCCCCGACGGTTTCCTCGACACCGCCGGGCGCCCGGTTCGTGAAAGCGCCTGCGAATGCGAACGCAGCAGCGGCCTGCAACTCGGCCCGATCATGGCACTGGTTTCCGGACCCACGGTTGGCAATGCGATCAGTGACCAGAACAACATCCTTCCAAAACTCATCAAGGGCACTGATGACAACCGCAAGCTCGTAAACGAGATCTTCCTGCGCCTCCTCTCGCGACCCGCCACTGATGACGAACTCACCTCCAGCGTCTCGCTGATTGAGAATATTGAAACTGAGCACAAGGCCCTGGTCGCATCGCTGGCAACCCGTGAGGCGGAGCTGAAAGTTGAAATGGAAAAAGCCGAAGCCAAGCGGCAGGCGGGAATCGCCGCCGCCAAGGATGCCCTGGAAAAATATCAGGCAGGGGTGGCTGAGCGAGAAGCCAAACTTGACAGGGAGCAGGCTGAGCGCATCACCACCGCCGAGAAGGCGCTCAAGGAGTTTGAGGGCTCTCTTCCTGAAAAAATAGCCGCATGGTCCAAGGCCAGCAGCGATGATTCCGCCTGGCAGGTAATCACGCCGATTGCTTTTAACGCCACCAGCGGTTCACGACTGGAACTTGAGAATGACAGTTCAATCTACGCCTCCGGCAAGAGTGAGAGAGGTAAATACCATATCTTCGGCACTACCGAGATGAAAAAAATTACCGGCATCCGCATTGAAGCGCTTCCCGACGACCGCCTGCCAAAGAAGGGACCCGGGCGTGCCGATGGCGACGGCAACTTTGTACTCACCGAGTTTGAAGTGTTCAGCACGCCAACCCCTGCCAACGAAGACTGGAAGGTGATGAAGATCTGGACCTTCGACAAGCCGGGCGATGCCCAGGGCTGGGGTCGCGCGAACCAACTTGACCTGAATGTAGAGAGCGGCAGCCTGAAACTCGTCAGCAAGGGCAACGATCCCTCCCTCACAACGGATGTCACCGCCGCTGCCGGCAGTTTCATGCTCGACATGAAGGCCGAATTCCCCGGTGAGGGAAAAGCGCACGCCCAGTTGTTCTGGACCACCAAGAAGGACGGTGCAATCAGCGAGACACGCTCAACACGCATCACCCTGGCCCGCGGCAAGAAGGGATGGGAGAATTATCGCTTCTACTTTAACACCGATGCTGAGCTGACATCAATCAGGCTCGACCCGGTGGACAACAAATCCGATCTCTTCATTGATGCCCTTAGATTGCGCCGCACCGATTCTCCCAAGTCGCAAAAATTCGCTCTGGAAAACGCCAAGGCTGACTTCAGTCAAGGCAACTACCCGGTGGCGAGCGCAATTGACGGCAACCGGGGGGACATTAACAACGGCTGGGGCATCGCGCCGCAAATGGGCAAACTCCACACCGCGACCTTTGAGGTGAAAGAGTTGCCTGAAAATAACGATCGCCGCCTGCTGCGTTTTGACCTCGACCAGCAATACAAGGGCAACAGATGGAGCATCGGTCGTTTCCGCATCTCAATCACCAATTCCCCGAAACCGATCAACTCCGGTCTGCCGGGAAACATCACCGGCATCCTTGCCAAGGAGGAAGGCGCCCGGACGGAACAGGACAACGCTGCGCTCACCAAGTTTTACCGTGAAAATAATGCTGACCTCAAAAATCTTGCGCAGGCAGTGGCTGATGTCAGGAAAGCGCGTGGACGCGATCCAAAACTGGTCGATCTGGAAGCCAAGATTGCAGAAGCGGAAAGTCCGCTCCCGGTCGATTCCACCCTGGCTCAATTGCGCAAAGACATCGCCTTGAGCGAGCAGCAGAGCAACCAGAAACGGCTCACCGGCGCGCAGGATATCGCCTGGGCAATCATCAATACCCCCGCGTTCCTGTTTAACCGTTAACCCGTTCTTCCCGGGGAAAAACAGACCCGCAGGAGGTCGATTTCCATTACTTCCGGTTTAACGCCCTGGAGGGCGCGAACGGTTACCGGAACTGCGCATGCGTTCAAGGTGTTTACCCATCTCCTCCCTGCTGACAGTGCCGTTGCCGTCGGTATCAATCAGTTTGAAGCGCTCGATCATCGGGCCGCGCGCCTCACCCCTGGCGATCACGCCATCCCCATCGGCATCCATGCGGGCAAACAACTGTTCCGCGTCAGGTCTGCCGCGTTGTGGAAATTCACCCCGCCCGCCGGGCCGCTGTCGCCGGGCAAAACCTCCACCACCGCGGGCAGAGCGCACAGTGCCGGCATCACGGTCACGCCTGAGTTCAATCTCATATTGATGACTCACCGCCCTGCACCAACCCTCCTCATCGTCACAGGCGAAATAATAAACCTCAAGTTCCAGCGATTGCTCAATCCTCCCGTTGCCGGAATCGACCTCAAGCAGGAACTCGCGCGGATCAATATCCGAGGGATCCTTCACTTCTGGAGCAACGCCTTTGCTCATGCTCAACTCAACGCCCTTCGGGGCCCTGATCTCAAAGCGAAGGGGATCCGCCAGGTTGTTCCAGTGCACCGTATGGACAGGATCAAGGTGAAAACCGATGTGCAATTTCCCTTTGCCTTCAGTGAGTAATCCCCGGTCCGCCTCGACGCGCAGCTTGGCATAAAAAATTTCCTGCTTGCTGCCATCCTTGTCCTTTTTCATCACCGGCCTGGCAATCACCGCCGTAACGCCCTCGGGTTTCTCCACTCTCGGCACAACACCGCTGGCAATTTTGCTTGCGGTGGCAGCTTGCGGCTTGCGGCCAAGATCAGAAGGCAGGGTAACCGTTTTTGTTTTGCCGACAAACTTCTCCAGGTCAACCCTCAGCATTTCAGGATCACTCCAACTGCGCGCAACAAGGATCCGGCCCTCCGGGGAAATGATGAATTCCGAATTCGGGCGGTCACCGAGAGCATGCTTAAGGTCGTTGGACATCGTGTCCGCCAGCCATGGGATTCTCGTGTCGAGTTGCTTGCGTGCCGCGGACACATGTGCCAGCCGCTCCTCAATGGTGACCGGTTGCACGAACCGGTCACGTTCCGGATGGGCGAGCGATTTATAAACATAGTAGAAAGCCACGTCACCGCTCTGCTCCTGGTAGTCATGATAGATCGCCTCCAGACCGGAAACGTTGCCCAGGAACGGAGGTCATGTCAGGCAACCAAACACGATCACCGCATGTCGACCCTTGAGTTTCTCTCGCAGCGGGAAACTGCCACCCTGCGCATCAAAAACACTGATCTCAGGGATCAAGCTGCCAACCTGGGGCATATTCTCACCTCCTCCGCGCCGGCGTTCACTACCCTGGCCTGCGGCAACAGCCTGGAAAACAAGAGCAACAAATACCGAACCTGAAACTCGAAATCGCGTCATCATATCCAGTATAATAAGTAATGTAAAAAGGTTACGATCGCGACAAGGTTTTGAAAATCACCGTATTATCAGCCTTCAACACTGCAAATCAGCTATTTACACCTTCCGCCTGCACCCTTATCTTGAGTTGACCAAAATCTAAACCGATAAAAAATCAGCAATGTTTCGAATTCTAGGTGATCCCGGTAAAGACCTTTGTGATAAAAACCTCGCGCCCTCACGCCGTGACTTCCTGCGGGTTGGTGGCTCGGGAATACTCGGATTGAGCCTCGGTTCAATGCTTGAGCTCAAGGCAAAGGCAACCTCATCCGCCAGCGGTGGCAAGGCCAAGTCGATCATCATGCTCTACCTGCAGGGCGGTCCCAGCCACCTCGACCTGTGGGATCCGAAGAAGGATGTGCCCGACAACGTGCGCTCAGCCTTCAATACCATTCCCACCAAGATCCCGGGCATCCATTTTACTGAAATCCTTCCCGAGCTCGCCAAGATAAATGACAAGTTCACGCTGATTCGCTCGATGAGTTATGAGCCAAACGGGCTGTTTAACCACACCGCCGCCATCTACCAGATGATGACCGGCTACACCACCGACAAAGTCTCGCCCTCCGGGCAACTTGAGCCGCCCTCACCCAAGGACTTCCCGAACTTCGGCTCAAACCTGATCCGGCTTAAACCGCAAACCGAGCCAATGTTGCCCTTCGTCATGATGCCGCGACCGCTCCAGGAATCCAACGTGGTGGGCAAAGGCGGCACTGCAGGCTTCCTCGGCAAAGCCTATGACCCCTATACCCTCTACCCGGGCGGAGATGACATGGACATGGCAAAGATGACGCGCATCAAGATTGATGATCTGCAATTGCGCCCCGATGTATTCTCCGCCCGTCTCAAACGCCGCGCATCGTTGCGTGATACCATTTCCAGGAAAATGAGCAAGGTCGAGGACGCCGTTAAGGACTACAAGTTGAATGAATATTACAACCAGGCACTCAACCTGATCATCTCCGGCAAGGCACGCGATGCCTTCGCGCTAAATAGGGAACCGATGAGCATTCGTGAGCGCTATGGCAATACTTCCTTTGGCGACAGCTGCCTGTTGGCACGCCGTCTGGTTGAGGCTGGCACCCGGGTCGTCGAGGTAATCTGGCCAAAGGTCGCCAACTCCGACAACCATTCATGGGATCACCATAAGGATTTGACCAAGCGCATGAAGAACCAGTCCGGGCCGATGCTTGATAAGGCACTCTCCGGGCTGATCTCCGATCTCGATGAGCGCGGAATGCTGGAAGATACCATGGTTGTTGCCATCGGCGAGTTCGGCCGCAGTCCGCAAAAAGGCGTCAGCACATCAGGTAACGGCAACAGTGCAGACGGCCGTGACCACTGGCCCTACTGCTATACCGGGCTTGTCGCGGGTGCGGGTATCAAGAGAGGCTATGTGCACGGCAAGTCCGACAAGACCGGATCCGCACCGGTGGAAGATCCGGTGCATCCCGGAGAGTTGCTGGCCACGATCTACCATGCCTTCGGCATTGATCCTGAAACCATTGTCTACAACCACCTCAACCAGCCGAGGGAACTGGTGAAGGCCGCAGCGGTAAGTGAGCTGTTCGCCTAGGGCGTATCATTAACCCCGCACTGTCATTACGCGCAATCAAGAGCGTATCATCAGTGAGTCAGCAGGCTATGGCTTGCAAATAGGAACGGGTAAAAAACCATGCTCGACAACGAGATGGAGATTCAGCAAAGATCGGAAGCAAATCTCAAATCATGAAGACCAAAACCATTCTCTTTATCTCCCTCGCGCTTTCTGCATTATCCTGCGCGCAGGACAAAGCCAAACCACTGTTTAACGGCAAGGATCTCACCGGTTGGCAAACCCGTGACGGCAATGCCCCAAAGTGGGTAGTGGTCGATGGCGCGCTTCAGGGCAAGCGAAAGAGCGGTGACATCTGGAGCAGGGAACGCTTCGGTGACTTCGTCCTCTCGCTGGAATTCAAGACCGGCGGCAACAGTGGGGTCTTCTTCCGCACAGACAACCCGAAAAACCCGGTGCAGACCGGCATTGAGATACAGGTCAACAAGCCCGGTGGCCCAAACAAGCATTCAGTAGGCGCAATCTATGACCTGGTTGCCCCGAAAAAGAATAATTCCACCAACGGCTGGAACAAGATGGAGATCACCGCCAAGGGGAGCATGATCAGCGTCAAGCTCAACGGTGAGAATGTCAGCGCAATGGACCTCGATAAGTGGACCATTCCAGGCAAAAACCCGGACGGTTCGAAGAACAAGTACAAGACCGCGCTGAAGGACTTCAAGCGTGAGGGGCACATTGGTTTCCAGGATCATGGATCCGCGGTAGCCTACCGCAACATAACGATCAAGAAGCTCTAGGGGAATCTAGGAAATATGCCGCAGGTCATGGGCTCCCTTGCCTCCAGAGTGATGGTGGTGCTTCTTGGCCTGGCAACAACCTTCTCTGTTTATTCCGAGGAACCTGAAAAAATTCGCCTCAACCAGATTCAACTCATTGGAACGCACAATTCATATCACGTCGCCCTTCCAAAATCAGCGCTTGAGAAGCTTGGTAAAATCAAAAAGGGCTGGGAAAATTCCCTCGACTACACACACCGGCCATTAACCGAACAACTGGGAAATCTCGATGTTCGTCACTTCGAACTGGACCTGTTCGCTGACCCGGCAGGTGGACACCTTTTAAAGAAAGGCGCTCTCAGCCTTCTGGGGCTGGCCATGCCGCAGCCGGAAAGCTTCCGGAAAGCAATGGAGGTTCCCGGGTTCAAGGTTCTGCATGAGCCCAGCGTTGATCGCCTGACAACGACCCCGTCCCTGATCTCAGCATTAAAGGAAATCAGAACATGGTCCTTAAAGAACCCAAAGCATATACCTCTCTTTATTCTCCTTGAGATGAAAGACAAGAGCCCGGTTCCATTCACGAATAGACCCATACCTTTTAACCGAAAAATGCTCGAGGCAGTCGAGGCGGAAATATTAACTGTTTTCAAGGTAACCCAGCTCATCACGCCGGATTCGGTTCGAGGAAACGCGCAAACGCTCAGAAAAGCCGTTCAGGAAAAAGGCTGGCCGACCCTGGAAGAATCAAGGGGTAAGATGATGTTCGGTCTCGATAACTCAGGGAAAATCCGTGATCTCTACCTCAAAGGGAATCCGTCACTCGAGGGAAGATTGCTCTTTGCAAGCGTCAGGGAAAATGACCCGGGTGCGGCTTGGTTTAAGCTAAACGATCCGGTTCGCGATTTCGCACGGATTCAGAGGCTTGTCCGGGCGGGGTTCATGGTTCGCACGCGAGCTGATTCTGATACCCGCGAGGCACGCATGAATGACACCCGCCGCCGGGACAGGGCCCTTGCCAGTGGCGCACAGTTCATCAGTACTGATTTCCCGGAACCAAAGCAGGATATTTCCAACTATTCAGTCAGGTTCCAAAAGGCTGCCTCTTATCGTCACAATCCCGTCAGCCAACCAGGGAAAGATAGACCTTGAACAAGAACCTTCTCTGCAACCTAACCACAGTGAACATAATTAAAGGCCATCTATTACTCACCGCCTGTCTTGTTCCCCTGAGCGTTGCCCCTGCTGAACCGGAGCTTCTCGATGACAGGTACAAGTTGACCCTGTTCGCGGAAAGCCCGGATTTATCCACCCCGATAGGCTGCGCGATCGACGGAAAAGGCAGAGTTCTGGTCATCGAGTCTCATACCCACTTCAGGCCTGAAGGTTACATTGGCCCCAAGGAAGACCGCATCCTGGCGCTGAGCGACACGGACGGGGATGGCAAGGCGGACAGCAAAGATATCTACTTCGAGGGAGGGACGCACACGATGTCCATCACACGCGGCGGAAGCGATACCTTTTACGTCGCCACCCGCTCCGAGGTATTCAGGCTCAAGGATGAAAATAAAGACGGCAGGGCGGACAGCAGGGAAACCCTCGTCACGCTCAAGACCCCGGGCAAGTATCCGCACAACGGGCTCTGCGGGCTTGCCTTAACTTCAGACCGCTCAAAGCTGTACTTTGGCCTCGGGGAAAATCTGGGGAAGCCTTACGAGATTGTCAGCCAAACCGGGGCAAAAGAGATTACCAGGATGAAGGGTGGTGGCGAGGGAGGAAATATCTACAGTTATGACCTCCGTACAGGATTACTGGTCCGCATCGCAACGGGTTTCTGGAATCCTTTCGGTATTTGCCTCACGCCTGAGGGGCGCATGTTTTGTGTGGACAACGACCCGGACGCACGTCCCCACAACCGGCTCCTGAGGATTGTTCCCGGCGGGGACTACGGGTATCAATACCGCTACGGTCGCTCAGGAATACATCCACTGCAGGCATGGGACGGGGAACTCCCGGGCACCCTGCCGATGATCTGTGGAACCGGGGAAGCCGCCTGCTCGGTGATTCCCCACGGGGAACGACTATGGGTCACCAGCTGGGCAAATGGCCGAGTTGAGGAATACAGGCTTCGTCAGGATGGCTCCAATTATACCGCGACGATGAAGGTAATCATCAAGGGAGGCCCGGACTTTCGCCCGGTCGATTTTGCCCATGCTGAAGACGGATCGGTCTACTTCACTGACTGGGTAGATGCGAGTTATCAACTGCATGGCAAGGGCCGGCTCTGGAAACTCACCCCCGTTGATGGAAAAACACCAAAACCGGGACTGGCCAATCCGTTAGCCGGAGAAGAGAGCCGAAAAGAATTAAATAATGAATCATTAAGGGCAATCAACGAGGACCGCTTCGCTCTCGCCACTTGCTTTTGGCACAGGGCAAGATCCAAAAATACCCCGGAACTAGAATGGCATTCCCTTTCGGAAAACGCAAAGGTCGCCCTGCTGACGGCGACACGCTGGAAGGAAAAGGAAAATAAAGAACTTCTCACCGGGGCACTGGGCGATCCTTCTGAGAATGTCCGGATCGCAGCCGTGCGCATTATTGGGGACGGAAAAATTATTTTCTTCAGGGATAAGCTCAGCGACATGCTGCCCTCCGCCGTCCGAGACAGTCAATTATACAGGACCGTCGCAGCTGCATTAAAGGAACTGGGCGATTAATCCATCGCATCCTGTTGGACTGACCCCGGATGTCGCAGGGTAACCAAGGTTGCTCCCCAGCCCCCGGTTGCCTGGTCTCCCAACCTGTAACCGAGAACTTCCTGCGGCATCTGGTCGAGAAGCCGGTGTACTCCTTCACGCAGGGTCCCTGTTCCCTTGCCGTGAATGACCCGCACCTCAAGGATCTCCTTCTTTCTGCACTCCAGAAAATATTCCCTAAGAAGCGAGCTTACCTCGTCAGGGCGAAAAGTGTGCAGATCAATTTCAGACGTGATCTGATAATCAATCGGGTCGTCCCTGTTATCCTCGCAGGCCACATGCAACCTTAATGCCACTGGTATGGAAAATAAAAAAAAAGGGGGGGCTACCGCCTGAAAGGAACAGTTTAACCTTTCATTGAGCTGACAACCTCACCTTGTTCAGGGAAACGCCCGGTCTCTTTCTTCGAGTAAATGAGTGTCCCTTCAACGGTGACCTCAAAGACACCGCCACTGCCCTCTACAATTTCAACGCTTGTTCCTTCAAACCCCTCCTTGATTTCGTCCGCCAAACTGACGGCCTGGGGCTTGTAGTTTCACATTCCTCAATAAAGGATCGATACAGTCATTGTTCACAAATGCGCCTTATTACGCTCATGTTAAAGTAAAAAAATACTGGAATCAGTTGTTTTGATGATTACCAACCCGTTTTCCCCTAAGGATTTACCCGGCAAACCGTTTAAATGGATATATCACCAGCAAGAACCATGAAAAATATCTGCCTCGCAGCCCTTTCCCCGATAATTTTCGCACAACCAGTATTTGCGTGCTGGAGAGATATTCCGCTGCAGAAACTCGTTTACAGTGAGCCCGTCATTGTCACCGGAAAGCTCGGCAAGATCATTCCGGCAAAGAACTCTCCCGGGCAACGCCCCATGTCGACAGGAAACATCAGGATAACCAGTATTCTCAAGAACTCCCTGCCCGGATTAAGGCTCAGAAAAGGCGATGCATTACCCCTGATTATGCCCTCACTCACTGGCGGGCCACGTATTTCCACTGACATCATCTACAAGGAAAAACAGGACGGAATCTGGCTCCTTGAGCCCCTGAAAAACGGTTATTATGCTGCCACTTACCCGAAAGACTACCAACCTTCTGAAAATCTCGAAAAAATTAAATCACTGCTGCTCAAGGCAGATAAAGACATCTGCCTTGATGTTTCCTGCCATATTGCCGAACCCTCCTCTGACCTGCAACAGGGAGAGCTAAGGGCAACGCTCTCCGAGTGTGATCCCTTCCTCGCCGATGCTCCCGCAAAGAAGGTTGATGCCGGAAAATACCCGTTCCAATTGAAGTCAGGACATACAAGATCTCTCAATTTCAGCCTTACCGCACCGAGCACTGAACGAATGCACTGCTACCTGACCGTGTTCGTGCACCCTGATGCGCAAAGTGAAAAGCGCATCTATTTCGCCGACGGCTTTAACAAGGTCTACGAAAAAGGTAACTACGAGAAACTCGGGCTACGCCTCAAGGCTACCAGGAGGTAGGGAGGAGTTAATGGATCTCGGGCTCGGGCGTTGGCTCGTCGCCCTCAAGAAAATCAAAGTCGCACCCGCGGTCGGCCTGGGTCACGTGTTCGATATAAAGTTTTGTATAACCCCGGGCATAAGGGTTCGTGTGCTCATCGCTTACAGCCAACCGTCGTTTGATTTCATCCTCGGGAACATCCAGTTCAAGTCGCCGCCCGGAAACATCCAGGGTAATCAGGTCACCATCCTGCACAGCAGCCAGTGTCCCGCCGGTAGCTGACTCCGGGGCAACATGCAATACGCAGGTCCCGTAGCTGGTCCCGGACATACGCGCATCGGAAATCCTCACCATGTCCCGCACTCCCTGTTCCAGTAATTTTTTCGGGATCGGCAGCATTCCCCACTCAGGCATCCCGGGTGCACCCACCGGACCGGCATTCCTCAGCACCAGGACGCAATCCGCGCTCACCGCCAGATCAGGATCATCAATACGCCCGGCAAGGTCATTGTAATCCTCAAACACAACGGCAGGACCGGTATGCTGTAGCAGGGCGGGATCAGCAGCGGAATGCTTGATCACCGCTCCATCGGGAGCAAGGTTGCCATGCAACACGGCAGTGCCGCCGTTATCCGCAACAGGATTATCACGATGCCGGATCACCTCATCGTTGAAAACCCCGGAACCTGCAATGTTCTCACCGAGTGTCCTGCCGTTCACCGTCAAGATATCAAGGTGAAGCAGGTTTTCCATCCGGTTGAGCAAACCACACAAGCCTCCGGCACAATAAAAATCCTCCATCAGGAAGCGTCCTGAAGGACGCAGGTCGGCCAGCAGGGGTGTCTTCCTTGAGATCACATCAAAATCATCAAGGTTAAAATCAATCCCTGCCCGACCCGCCATCGCCAGCAGGTGCACGATGGCATTGGTCGACCCGCCAAGTGCCATGTCAACGGCCACTGCATTTTCAAACGCCTTGCGTGTCGCCAACTCACCGGGTCGGGGCCCCTCCCAGGCATTCTTGACGGCCTGCCTGCCGGCCTCGGCGGCAAGGCGCGCATGATTGGCGTCCATTGCCGGGACCGAGGAGGAACCGGGAATTGAAAACCCCATGGTCTCGGCAAGCGCTGTCATTGTTGCCGCCGTGCCCATGGTCATGCAATGCCCGGGAGAACGTGCTATGCCGCCCTCAATTTCCCGCCACTCTTCCTCACTCAGGTTCCCGGCACGCCGCTCATCCCAGTATTTCCAGACATCTACCCCCGAGCCGAGCACTTGCCCGTTCCAGTTACCCTTCATCATCGGCCCGGAAGGCACATAGATTGCGGGCACTCCGGCGGATATTGCCCCCATGAGCAACGCGGGAGTCGACTTGTCGCATCCTCCCAGCAGCACAGCCGAGTCCACAGGATTGGCACGGATCATCTCCTCTGCCTCCATCGCCAGAAAATTGCGATACAGCATCGAGGTCGGCTTGGTCAACGTCTCACCGCAGGACATCACCGGGATCTCCATTGGCAGGCCGCCTGCCTGCAGGACACCGCGCTTGATCGCCTCCACGGTTGTCTTGAAGTGCAGATGACAGGAGTTGAGATCCGTCCAGGTATTCAGGATTCCAACCACCGGCTTGCCGGCAAAGTCACTGTCCCCGAGCCCGGATTGCCTTGCCCGTGAACGATGACCGAAAGCACGCAGGCTATCAGGACCATACCAGCGGTATGAACGAAGACGGGTCGGATCTTGGCGGGACATCGGGTTGAATAATCGCCACTCAGGCAAGCGCGGTCAATGACAGTAAAAAGAGATTCAGGAAACAACCCTCAGGATAAAGGCAACACCCATGAGGCAACAATCACAACAAGGAGGCCGGTAACACCCATCAGGGACATCATTGGGGTCACGGTGCGCAGCGTCTGGGATTCCTTCAGCCCGGACATCCTGGTAACCACCCAGAATCCCGAGTCGTTCATCCAGGGAATTGGCTTTGATCCGCACCCGACGGCAAGCGCCAGGTAAACCGGGTGGAATCCCAGGCCCGGGGATGCTGCAAACGCCGCGGCCACAGGAGCTGCAGTGATCATCGCGACAGTTGCTGAGCCCTGGGCGGTGCGGACCAGGGCTGTAATCAGAAAACAGACCGGTAACGCAAGGGTGGCACTGCCCTGCAGGGTGCCAATCGCGCTGGCAATGTCAGTCTGCTTCAAGACCCCGCCAAAGGCTGCTCCCGCGGCCGTGATCAGGACAATGACCGCTCCCGATGAAAGGGCTTCTGATGAAACCCTTCGCAACCTCTCCTTGTCCCCGGAACACCGCTTGGCTAAAATGATGAACGCCACCACGGCGGCAATCCCGAGTGCCAGGTTCTTCTCCCCGAGAACCTTCAAAAACTCCCAGTTATCCGGTTTAAAAATTGCGTGTAATGTCCCCCCGGCGACCAGAAGAACCGGTAAAAGCACCGGCAAAAAAGACACCATGGCAGAAGGTAAATTGTCCTCATCCATTGACACCCCTGCTACCATCGGCGGAGGCTTGAGATCAAATTTACCGGATGCCCAGCGTGCATAGAGGTAGCCGAAAGTAATTGTAAACAAGCCAACTGCCAGTCCCCCGAGCATCATCGCACCGATGTCCACCCCGATTTCCTCCGCCACGAGGAGAGGCCCCGGTGTCGGCGGAACAAGTGAATGCGCCATTGTTCCCCCGGCCACGATACAGAGCACGTAAAAGAGATAATTACCTTTCGTCCTGTGGGCCATTGCGATGGCAATTGGGATGAGAAGGTAAAAGACAGTGTCAAAAAAAACAGGGATCGCCAGCAGGAACCCGGAAATCAAAAATGCCAACCCGGCACGCCTTTCCCCGAAAAGAGACAGCATCACCAGCACGATCTTGGCCGCCGCGCCGGACTCCAGAAGGAACCTTCCTATGAGGGCGGCAAAGGCAATGATGAGGCCGACCTTGGCACAGCCGTTGCCGAATTCCTTAACAACCCTCTTCATCGATGAGAGCTTGGCAAAATCCTCCTTGAAAACCTCGGCCGCCGCCGTGCTCATCTTGCCCCGCTCCAGTTCCGATGTGATGTGGTTCTCGGCATAACTGCTCAGGGAGCCCTGCGGGGTTGAGAACGAGATCACGATCGCTGCCGCAGAAAGAGCCAGGAAAGGATGCAGCTTAAGCCATATTACCGAGCCGAGAACGATCCCCATGCCGAGAGCCAAGAGTAAGAAAGGAATCATCGGTTACTGTTTTATATGGATCAGGGAAAATAATACAGCTATTGAAGATAAAAAATGGATGTATCCACCAAGATTACATAAAGACCTCTTTCTCGTGCACTGAGTCAGGGACAATCATGCCCTTCTCGATGGCTTTTTCAATCAACTGCCGGGCTCTTTGAGTCCGTGCTGATCCACTCCCGGGCAATCTTCTCCCCGTTAAACCCGAAGAGGTCGGTGCGGAACGCCCACTGGGACTGCATTGCAGAGTTCGGGGAAAGGACAAGGGCCGGCCTGCGAATGATCTCGGTGCAGAGATAAAGGCCGGTTACCGTTTTCCCGGATCCGGGAGGAGCTATGACATGAAATTTGTCCTCACCGGCATGCCACTGCGAGCGCACAATATCCGAAACGTCCTTCTGGGATGGACGCAACTCGCCACGAAACCGGATATCAGGAAATACTTCGTTCACTCTTCTTGCAGAAGAATGAAATCATGAAATTCACTGCCATGGCAACCGTGATTTACCTCACTGCCCATTGCCATTATTACCGGCGACCACCAATGGTTAACCTGCAGGATCCCGTGTCCATTCGCCATCCACCAACCGCAGGAGACCAAGGGGGTTGGCATCCTGAAGTGCCTCGGGGAGCAATCCCTGCGGGGTATTCTGGTAACTGACCGGCCTCCCCCAGCGTGCGATTCCCGCCGTCCCGATGCTGGTGTGCTGCGCATCGGTGGTGGCCGGGTAGGGGCCGCCATGATGCACGGAATCACAGACCTCAATACCGGTCGGAAAACTATTCACGCAAACCCTGCCGGAGAACCCGGATAATGCCGAGAGCAGCGCACCGGCTTCAGCGAGTTCCTCCTCATTACCATGGATTGAGGTTCCAAGCTGCCCCTCAAAAAGACCGGCGGCCGCCACATAATTTTCCTCACTCGGGCAGACAACAAGCAACACCGAAGGACCGAATATTTCCTCCATAAACAGCTGCTGATTACTGCTGAAATCCTCCAGGGAAATCCTTGCCATCACGGGTGCGGCCCCGATCTCAGCTGCCTCAAGGGAACCTCTGGCAAGAAGTTCAATGCCCTGGACATCCTGCCAGCGCCCGATTCCTGCCTCGAATGCGCCGGCAATACCCGCATTAAGCAACGGCGCACCTGCCGACTCGGCAACCAATGCAAGGTAGCGCTCAACCATTGACTGCACGCCATCACCCTCAGTGACAAACACCAGTGATGGGCAGGTGCAGAACTGACCGTTACCCATGGTAACCGAGGCAAACAGCCCCTCGGCAAATGCCGCGGGATCGGCATTGATCTTGCCCGGCAGGACAAATTGCGGATTCACGCTCCCCATCTCGGCATAAACCGGAATCGGGGTGGGCCGCGCGGCAGCTATGTCGAACAAGGCACGCCCGCCGCGCAGCGAGCCGGTAAACGCCACGGCACTTGCCTTCGGGTGTTCAACCAACAAGCGCCCGGTATCATTACCCGAACCCTGCAGCATTGAGAACGTTCCCTCTGGAAAGTCCGCCTTCTCCACCCCGCGCAACACGGCGCGGGCGACCAGCTCGGAGGCACCGGGGTGTGACGGGTGCCCCTTGGTCACGACCGGGCAGCCTGCCGCGAGGGCTGAGGCTGGGTCCCCGCCTGCCACTGAGATCGCCAGGGGAAAATTGCTTGCCCCGAAAATCACCACCGGCCCAACCGGGACCAGCATGCGCCGCAGGTCAGGCTTGGGCAGTGGCTGACGGTCGGGAAGCGCGGTGTCAATGCGTGCGGCAACCCAGTTGCCATCCTCTGCAACCCTGCCAAAGACACGCAACTGCATGACGGTCCTGCCAAACTCCCCGTCGAGACGTCCCTGCGGGTAACCGGTCTCAAGCCCGACCCTTTCCTTGATCACCTCGGCATCCTCCTCAAGGGAATCCGCAATGGCATTCAACAGGCGGCAACGATCCTTGCCAGTGGATTCGGCCATGAATTTCGCGGCTCCGCCTGCTAGGTCCAATGCGGCATCAATCTCCGCGAGTGTCGCCTCATGGAATGCCGGTTCCAGTGTCTCGCCATCCAGCGGATTGACCGCCTTGAAGGTATGCTCGCCCTGAGCTGATTCGCGCTTGCCGATAAGTTGCGTGCCTTTCATGAAATCTACTCTACTTCGTTCTCCAGATTGCCGGCACCGTCAATGCCAATGGTAATGATGTCACCTGATGCCAGGGTAAAGCCTGCATCCGGGACAACCCCGGTGCCGGTCATCAGCAGTGCCCCGTGCGGAAACTCATTGTCACGGAAAAGAAATTGTGCAAGTTCATCAAAGCTGCGCTTGATCTGGGCCACTTCAGTGTCTCCTGAAAAGACCACCTCACCTCCCCGCCGGATCTCAATGGCTATCCTGGCCTCCGCTCTCGGCAATTCACCAACCACCAGGCAGGGACCAAGTGCACAGGAACCGCGATAAACCTTGGCCTGCGGCAGGTAGAGCGGGTTCTCCCCCTCGATCGAGCGTGAACTCATGTCGTTGCCGACGGTGTAGCCAAAGACCTCTCCATCGGCACTGATTGCCAGGGTCAGTTCCGGCTCAGGAACATCCCAGGTGGAATCACTGCGGATACAGACCTTGTCGAGATGCCCCCGGCAGCGGGCCGGAGTGGCCTTGAAAAACAGTTCCGGGCGCTCAGCCTCGTAGACCAGGTCGTAAAACCGGTCACCGCCGGAAGACTCGCTTTCCTCCATGCGGGCATCCCGGCTGCGAAAATAGGTTACGCCCGCAGCCCATACCTCCTGGCTGCCCATTGGCGCCAGTAAAGGCCCTGCCGGACGCACGGTAACTCCACCCGCATTAAATTGGGATTCCGCGTAATCGACTGGATCCGGGCACGTGAACAACTCGTCAAAGCAAAAATTTTCCGGCAATGCAAAACAATCGCCCTTTTCGATTGTATAGCCGGCTGCACTTCTATAGATACAAAGCATTGCGGACGCATTGTAACGGGCGGCTGCTCTTTGGCAAACCTCCACTTCTTGCAATATTCATGTTCCCTCTGCTCGCTCAGGCCACGACTGAAGCCACCGTCCCCGTCACGGAACTCATCGCCCTGCTGGTCTTTGGCATCGGCTTCCTGCTCATCCTGATCCTGAAGGCAAAGATCCAGGCCTTTCTCTCACTGTTGATTGTTTCTGTGCTGGTTTCGGTGGGGGCCACGTTCATTAACCCCAATGCCGTGAGCCTCATCGGAATAGGAAATACGATTGTCAACAGCATGGGAGGAGCCCTCGGGTTTATCGCCACGATCATCGGCATCGGCGCCATTTTTGGGGCAATGCTCGAGCATTCCGGTGGCACCCAGGCCCTCGCCAACACCATGGTCAAGCGCTTTGGCCAGGATCGCGCCCCCTGGGCAATGCTGCTGACAGGATTCATCATCTCAATCCCGGTCTTCCTTGATGTCGCACTGGTGATCCTGGCCCCGTTGCTTTATGCGCTGGCACGCGACACCAAGAAGCCGCTGCTTATTTTCGGGCTGCCGCTGGTCGCCGGCATGGCGGTGACACACGCATTTGTGCCGCCGACCCCGGGCCCGGTGGCAGTTGCCTACTTCCTTGAGGTAAACCTCGGCTATGTCATCATGTTCGGTGTAATCGTCGGCCTTCCCACGGCAATCATCTGCGGCCCCTGGCTCTGTTCCAAGATAGCGACCCTGGTTGATGTCCCGACCCCCAAGCAACTCGCCGGTGACGAAACGAAGGAAGAGCTCAACCTGCCGCACTTTGGCCTCATCTTCGGGCTCATCGCCCTGCCGATTGCCCTCATCCTCTGCGGGACAATTGTTGAACAAATCGCAACTTCTGCCATGGACACGGGTCTGACCAAGGCCGAACGCGGCGCTGAAGTCACCCGCCTGCTCAACGATCTGCCAACATGGCAGCAGGTCATCCTCTTCCTTGGGCATCCGGTGATTTCACTGATGATCTCGACACTCATGGCCATCTTTTTCCTCGGCACACGCCGCGGTGCCACCCGTGAACAACTCGTTGAGCTCTCAACCAAGGCCCTCGGCCCGGCGGGCATCATCATCCTGATCACCGGAGCCGGGGGAGTCTTCAAGGGTGTGTTAATCGCCACCGGCATCGCGGACGCGCTGAAGGAGATATTCACTGACAGCGGCATTCCCCTGCTGGTTCTCGCCTACATCTTCGCCACCCTGGTGCGCATTGCCCAGGGATCAGCCACCGTCGCCATGCTCACCGCGGCCGGGCTCATGACCAGCTTTACGGAGGGATTGTCCCAACCCGTCCTGGCGCTTATTGCCTGTGCCATCGCGGCCGGCGCAACAGGATTCTCACACGTCAATGACTCCGGTTTCTGGATGATCTCCCGCTACATGGGCATGACTGAGAAACAGACCCTGAAGACCTGGACGCTGGTTTCAACGGCGATCTCCTTCGTCAGTTTCGCGATCATCCTGCTGCTTGGCCTGTTCATCAAATAGCCGGTTATCCAGGCCAATGCTCCCGGGCTCCAGTCACGGCCTGACTGCCGTGATCATTCCCCGGTCACCCGCGGTGTCGGTATGCGTGAAATCAACGAACCCCGCGGAAAAAATCATCTCCTCCATTTCGCCCACCCCGTAACAGCGCCCCTGGGTGGAGTGCATGAGGATTGCGGAATATTCCGCTGCCGGCAGCGGCCCGTCCTTGGCACGGTTCAAGAACACCTCATGGACAACCAACAAACCACCCGGCGCAAGGCAGGAGAATGAATTGGCAAGCAGTTGCCTGATCTCGGCCGTATCCCAGTCGTGCAGCACATTGGAGAAAAGGTGCACATCACAGTCATCCGGCCATGTCATCTCCTTAAACATGTCACCGGCGACAACCCCGATCCGCCCGGACAAGCCCCTCGAGGAAATCTCACGTCCTGCGATGGCATCCACCGGCACCTGCTCAAGGACAACAGCCGCCAGATCCGGGTTGGCGTTTGCCAGGCAGCAGGCATAGATACCCGAGCCGCCCCCGATGTCGAGCAGCCGGTCCCTGCCCGACAGGTCCAGCCCGTCCGCCAGTGCACTGCCGAGATAAAGCCCGCGGGCATTCATCAACGCGGTAAAGCTTTCCGCAAAAGCTTCTGCCTTCATGCCACCGTGCCAGTCTTCCGTCCCTTCCTCACCCCCCCATCCCGCAGGTTTCCCGCTACGCAGGACAGTGAGAAAATCCGCCACGATCGGCCGGTCACCATTGCCGCTAAAATAAGGCGTAAGGCTCCAGGGAGATCCCTTACAGGCATGCTCCCGGGCCAATTCAGTCACATGGTAAACACCATCGCAGTCACGCTCGACAAGGCCGTTTGCCATGGCAAGGGACAACAGCACGTCCGCCGGTCGGCCGGCAAACCCGAAGCCCTCACAGACTTGCCCGAGGGTTCCGGGATGATCCCGCAGCCAGGTGAAGAAATCCAGTTCTCCAATGGCGGCCGTCATCAGGTCAACGGCGTAGATCCCATCACGATAACGAAGCAGCGCAGTCGGGTCACTTAAGGCTCGCGCAGACAGGGCAGACGTGTTGTTCATGCAGAAAAACATCGCGGCAGGAGTACAGGGCGGCAAGCCCGCAATGCTTGTTTACCTATTAATCATGTGTCAATCTGCGGCCCTAACCCTAGGTGACCGATTATTTATAACCATGACTGACCTGCTCAAGACTCTTCGCGAAACCCTGCTCATGGGGCCGGGCCCCTCAATGGTATCTCCTGCCGTTTACGAGGCGCTTGCAAAACCGATAATTGGTCACCTTGACCCGACATTTATCGGGTTGATGGATGCCGTCCAGGACGACCTCAGGTCACTGCTCAATACCGGGAATGCGCTGACCTTGCCGATCAGCGGCACGGGATCCGCCGGCATGGAAACCGGCTTCGTCAACCTGATCGAGCAGGGTGACCGGGTGCTTATCTTAAGTAACGGTGTATTTGGCACGCGCATGACCGAGGTTGCGGGCCGTCTCGGTGCCGAGGTGGACAGCCTGGAGTTTGAATGGGGCACCCCGGTAAACACGGAACAGGTTGCTACCCGGTTGCGGGAACACAAATATGACCTGGTCGGCGTGGTGCATGCCGAGACATCCACCGGGGTCCTTAATCCTGTGGAAAAAATCGGTGAGCTGGTCCGCAAAAGCGAGGCCCTCTACCTTGTCGATTCAGTGACCGGGTTCGGCGGCATCCCCGTCGAACTTGACGCATGGGGAGTGGATGCCTTCTACAGCGGCACGCAAAAATGCCTGTCCTGTCCACCGGGCCTCTCGCCAGTGAGCTTTTCGCCCCGTGCAGCAGGGAAACTGCAGAACCGTAAAACCAAGGTGCCTAGCTGGTATCTCGACCTCAACCTCATCTGCGGATACTGGAGCGGCGAATCAGGAGGCGGCAACGGCAAGCGCGCCTATCATCACACCGCGCCTATCAACATGAATTACGCCCTCTACGCTGCCCTGCGCGCAATTATCAATGAAGGCACGGATGCGGTCTTTGCCCGCCACCTTGAAGCCCACCAGCAACTGGTGGCCGGACTCGAGGATCGGGGACTGGCGATGCTTGTCACCCCCTCCGCCCGCCTACCCATGCTCAATGCGGTGAAAATTCCGCCGGGCGTGGACGAGGCCGCGGTGCGGGATGCCCTGCTCAGGGAACATGCCATTGAGATTGGTGCCGGGCTCGGCCCCCTTGCGGGAAAAATCTGGCGTATCGGCCTGATGGGACATACCGCCCGGCCGGAAAACGTGGAGCGCCTGCTCGCCGCACTGGATGTCGTAATCTAGGTCACGGCTATACGTGCAGCTTTAAAAAAAGAACAGGAGGATTCTTCTGCGATTTACAAAACACAACTCCACACTCACACTATTGCCCATGTCCAGAATACCTGTCTTTTCCCGTCGCAAGATCATCGCAGGCGCCGCCGTATCCGCTGCCGCCACAGGTTGTGTCCATGCCGACATCAAGAAACCTGATCGGGGGAAACCCCCGGTATTCAAGGTCAAGAACGGACGCATCAAGCAGTCAATCATGGGGTGGTGCTTCAAGCCCATGCCGGCAAAGACCCTTGCCCGGCACTGCAGGGAAATTGGTCTCGTCGCAATAGAGGGAATCAGCAAGGATGATTACCCGGCAGTGCGCGATATTGGCCTGGAAATCTCACTGGTCAGCGGCGGGCACGGGTTTAAAAACGGGCCCTGCAACCCAAAGAACACGGAAGCGGTAATCAATGGCCTCACCAAGGGCATTGAACTGGCAGCCGAAATCGGCACCAGGAACGTCATCACTTTCACCGGCATGGAATATGACGGCATGGACCGGGAAAAAGCAGCGGCACTCTGTGTGGAAACATGGAAGAAGGTAATGCCCCTGGCCGAGAAGAAAGGCATCACCTTGGTGCTCGAGCACCTCAACTCCCGCGACGACAGCCACCCGATGAAGGGGCATCCCGGTTACTTCGGGGACGACGTGGATTTCTGCGCAGGACTGGTCAACAAGGTGGGCTCACCCGGCTTCAAGCTGCTCTTTGACGTCTACCATGTGCAGGTAATGAACGGTGATGTCATCCGCCGCATCAGGCAATACAAGGATATCATCGGTCATTACCATACTGCAGGCTGCCCCGGTCGCGGTGAACTTGACGATACCCAGGAGATCAACTATCCCCCTGTAATGCGCGCCATCCTGGATACAGGATACGAGGGTTACGTTGCCCAGGAATTTCTGCCAACCTGGGAAGATCCCATAAAGGCACTGCGGCACGCTGCAGAGGTCTGCGATGTTTAACCGGGCAGGGCAGGGGGAATCGTTAAGGCCTCGCGAAGCAGGTCGCCACCGGGTCCCATGCTCACCTTGTTGAGGTCACTCAAAGCACCGTCTTCCGACAACTCGAAAGTCAACCACCCTGCATGCCTGTCCGGTGACACGGAATACATGCCGGCGGGACCGCAATTAAGGCAAAGCGTCTGCGGAGAGCGCGAATCCCGCAGGCACCAGCGCACATGCTTGTGCCCGTGCAGATAGGCCGCCGGCTGATGACGGGCAATCACCTTGGCGAGAACTTCCTCACGCAAAAGCCTGTGATGCCATTTGCCGGGAGATTTCCCAGGATAGGAGTAAGGAAAATGCCCCATTAAAAGAACCTTCCTGCCGCACTCACCGGCTGCCTCAAGTTCCCGGTCCAGTTCCCGCTCAAGATTTTCATCAAACAGGCCATTGGACCGCATCATGAACGGACGTGACGCATCAAACCCGACAACAGAAACATGATCTCCGACCTGCCGGGAGAAAACCCTCTGCCCTTGCTGTAAAGCTGCCCGGGGGAAATGCTTCTCAAAGTATTGCAGGCGCGCGCTTCTCGGCGAATAACGATCATGGTTACCGGGAATGACGACCAGTCGATCTCCCCACTTCTCGTATAAAGGGGCAAAGGCCCGGGCGGCATCCCGGAACTCGCCCTCAAGGGACATGGTAGTCATGTCGCCGGAAAAAAGCACCATGTCGGCCTCCTCTCCGGCAATCCCGGCCATCGCTTCCCTGGCAAGCCGGGGCGGAAACCGATGCCGCCGGCAAAGCGTAAGGTTCGCCATGCCAAGGATGCGCTTGGGGTAATAAAAATCCCGGTCAAACCGCAAGCGCCAGAAGTGAATGTCGCCAAAATGAAGGATTCGCATAAAAAAACGCAGGCTGGCGTCCCCGGCAGGAATCGAACCTGCATCTAAGCTTTAGGAGAGCCTTGTTCTATCCGTTGAACTACGGGGACAACACGGAAACCAATACACCACTACGCGAAGCCTTCAACGAAAGGG
The DNA here is from genome assembly GCA_046581505.1 of Verrucomicrobiales bacterium. GTDB lineage: Bacteria > Verrucomicrobiota > Verrucomicrobiia > Verrucomicrobiales > DEV007 > CACIUL01. The sequence continues at coordinate 54,864 of JAYGGE010000143.1, forward strand.
GTGCAAAGGATGTGGATGCGGCGATTCCCGGTACGATGAGAAATTGAAAAAGCCATTACAAAGCCTTTGTTCACTGCCTGACCTTGGTTTATCAATCTGCATAACCGCCCTCCGCGCGGCGGATACCATTTTGATTGAATATATCAAGATTTGCCGCATCGACCACTGGCTGAAGAATGTCTTTATCCTCTTTGGTCACGTTGTTGCCCTGGTGCTGTATTACGAACTCGAGCTGCCACCCGGATTCATACTCACAGCATTGCTCTCGCTGGTTCCCGCCTGCCTGGTTGCCTCGTCCTATTACATCCTCAACGAGATACTTGATGCGCCTTACGATGCGCTGCACCCGGTCAAGAAACTGCGCGGCATCCCCGCGGGCAAGGTCCGGGTGCCCATCCTCTGGGCTGTCATGGCAGGGTTGCTGGTGAGCGGCTTGGCACTGGCATGGGCACTGTTTGATAACCGTCTCTACTTTGCATCACTGGCGCTACTCATGCTTTGCGCGCTGCTCTACAACCTGCCGCCCATGCGCCTGAAGGACAAGGCCTTCCTGGATGTAATATCGGAATCAATCAACAATCCCCTGCGCCTGCTGCTGGGTTGGTATGCAGTGGTCCCGGAGGAAGTGACCATGCTGCCGCCGCTTTCAATCATCCTTGCCTGGTGGTTCTTCGGTGCGTTGCTGATGACCGGGAAGCGCTACTCTGAATACCGCTTCATCAACAATGATGGAATCAGCGGCGATTATCGCAGGAGTTTCAGGATCTACACCGAGCAACGCCTGATCATGGCAATGATCGGCTATGCATGCCTGTTTTGTTTCTGCACCGGCATTGCCATGACTGTCTACCAGTCGTTGAACAATCTGGTGATGGTTTTCCCGGCCATCATGCTCGCCCTCATGGCCTACTTCAGGCATGCCATGAAAGAGGAGACCGCCCGCCTTGAACCGGAGCAACTGCTCCGCAACCCCTTGATCATCGCAACCACGATCCTCACCGGGGCGCTCTCAATCTGGCTGCTCTACGCCCAGAAACACGGCTGGTTCAACAGCATGGATGTCCTTTACTTCATGGAGACAAGGTGGGAAAAACTGCATAAATGATCCTGCCTTCCCGTGGTATAATCCACAAGCTGCCGCCTTTCGGCACAATGACGGCAACATGAACCGCCATGGAAAAGTCCCCTGTTGCGTATATAAAACATCGCTTCAATCAATGCCTCACCGGGCATTTTTCAATTCGTCCAGGTGAACGGGAAACGGTTACCCTGAGAGACAATGGAAGTAAGCTGCCGACTTCGATCCTGGCTTGTCCTGCTGCCCGCGATGACTGTCCCGTCGCTCGCTGCACTGTTCTACTTTGTCTGGCTGAAGGATTCCGCCGCAGCCCAGCCTGTCTATGGCAGCGCCAAGCTGTTCACCCTGCTCTGGCCCGTGATCGCAACGGCATTGATCCTGCAACGCCCAATCCGGTGGCAGTTGCGACCCATTGCTGCCCACCTGCGGGCCATCCCCCTCGGCCTGCTCATCGGTCTGGGGATTGCAGGGATGATGGCGGTATTGATAGCAAGCTCGATGGGGGATCTTGTGGCAGCGGCAACCGATGCCATTGAGGCAAAAGTAAACAACCTTGGGTTGCAGGAACAATTCCTCCTTTTCGCTGTTTGCCTCAGCCTTTTCCATTCCCTGCTTGAAGAATATTACTGGCGCTGGTTCGTGTATGGAAACCTGCGCAACCTGGTATCCCGCCCGGCCGCACACGCGATGGCTGCCGTGGGATTCTCTCTCCACCATATCATCGTCACCACGCAATTTTTTCCCCTGCATTGGGCGTTGTTATTCAGTGCCGCTGTCGGTATCGGGGGATTTTTTTGGAGCTGGCTCTACCAGCGACAGGGCACGCTGGCCGGGGCCTGGGCAAGCCACGCCGTGGTGGACGCAACACTGATGGCTGTGGCGTTCCGGCTGATGAACAGCTGAGGTTAATTCCTGAGGCAGGCAAATGCTGCGCATTGACTTCCCGCCGGTTGGTGGTCGTTTAGGGGCACCCAGCTGCCTGCGCTGAAAATGGAACCGAGCCCCGAGACAACCCGCAAGACCTTCCGTCTCGAGTTGTGGCGATCCATCCCGGTGGGGATGATCGAATACCTGTTCATCCCGCTGGCGGGATTAATCGCCCTTGAATACTACGACGCAAGCGACTGGCAAAAGGCCCTCCTGCTGGCAATCTCCGGTGGCGGCATGGTCGCCAGCATCGCCATTGTGCCACTGGTGCGCAGACTCAACTGGGAACTCACCCACAGCGCGGCGGCATTCAACCTCCTCGGTGCCGCCGGCATCGCCGTCGCGGCTGCTTGCCCCGATTCACTTGGCATTTACATGACCGGGATCAGCATCGGATTCTTTGCCTTCATGCTGCCGCTGCCGCTGCTGACACAAATCTACCAGAACAATTTCCCCAGCGCGCGCCGCGGGAAAATCTTCGCCGTTACCGCCATCTTCAGGGGCATCATCGCCATTATCTTCGCCTGGGCGGCCGGCAAATGGATTGACTCCGACATTGAAAACTTCAAGCCACTGCTGTGGTGGTTCGCAGGATTCGCCCTGCTGGGTGCTGCCGCCACCTGGATCATGCCCCGGGTCAAGCTCAGTCCGGGCAGCACCAACCCGTTCACCGCCTTCCGCTGGTTGAAGGAGGATAAAAAATTCCGCGTGTTGATCATCTCATGGATGCTCATGGGAATCGGCAACCTTACCTCGTTGAAGATATGGACCGAATATTTTGCCAATGAGGATTACGGCAACAATTTCACCGCCTTTGAGGTGACCCTCCTCACTTTCATTATTCCCCACCTCGTCAAGCTGGTGTTCACCTACCCGTGGGGTTGGCTCTTCGACCGTCTTAACTTCTATTTTCTGCGCATCATCCTCAATGTCCTCTTCTGCAGTGCAATACTGGTGGTGTTTTACGGGCAATCATTCTGGATCATCGCCATCGGCACGGGACTGCAGGGCTTTGCCTTCGCCGGGGGCAACATCGCCTGGTCACTATGGGTGACAAAGATCGCGCCGCCCGAGCACACCGCGGAATACATGTCGGTCCATACCTTCACCACCGGCCTGCGCGGCCTTGCAGCTCCGCTGATAGGCTTTGCCCTGTTGCGTGGGTTCGGCAACGGTGTCGCCATCTTCAGCGCAATCCTGATCCTCATCGCCTCACTGATCATCCTGCCCGAGGTCTGGCGTATACGCGCCAGGGGAAAAAGCAACGGCACCCCCTGAGACAACCAACCTAGAGGCCGGTTGTATGTTGCCGGATAAAGTCAACGATCGGCCCGGGATCCTTCAGCGCATGGGGATGATGGCCGACCCCCGGCTTTGAGATCACCTTGATATCACCACCCAGCTTGCGGTAACGCTTAACGATCACGGTACTGTTCTCCTCCACCGGCACGACAGTGTCCGCGGCTCCCACGACATGCAGCAGCGGTATCTTCGCCTTGGCAATGGGTGCAAGCTTATGGATCGGGCTCACCGCTGCAGCCACCGACTCCTCCTCGGTAATGCCATGAGCCTTGAGTGCGCCCGCCCAGGCGCCACCGCCGCCCTTGCCCTTGCCCTTGCCTCCGGGCCAGCTGCGGATGTCACACACCGGAGCATCGCCATAGATGCAGGCCACCTTGCCGGGATTGGCGGCAGCCCAGTTGTAGATGATCAAGCCCCCGCGACTCATTCCCTCCAGTGCAGGCTTCCCCGAGAATCCGTGTTCCTTGGTAAGCAATGCATGGAAACGGTTCCAGCGCTCCACTGCCTCTTCATTACCAAAGAGACCGCCAACCTCGCAATAGCAAATATGGAAACCGAGCTTCAACAGGGCGATGTCCGCCTGCGGCTGGTGCCCAAAAAAGCGGGCACGCCAGACCCAGGGTCTGCCTTTTGCCTCCGATTTCGGGGAGACCACAATGCACTTGAGCCCGTCATGGACAAAATCCCGCCGCTCAAAACCGTTCCAGTTGCTGGCCTTACCCTGAATTTCCGCGGCAGAAGACGGCCATAGGGTGACCAAAAGAAGGCTTAGGAAGATGGGGAAAAAAGTGAATCGAGCTTTCATGTCTTGTGCCTTTCAACATAAGCCTCACAACGCTCAGGCATCAATCTGATGTTTTAAGGTGTTCACCTTGCCTAAATAATAAGGTTTTTGTTTGTCATCAGACAGGCTCCAACAGATAAATAAGGGGAAACAACACGCCTACCAACATGAATAAATTCACCGTTCCATTTCTCACCATCCTCACGACCATCATTTTTACCGGGTGCAGTAAAAACAAAGACCAGGTCCACGGACAGGTCGAGGACCACGTTCACGGACAGATCGAGATCGTCGCTGAGCTTTCCGGTGACGGCAAAAGGGATAAGGGATTCAAGGCCGCTGAAGACGCACTGCAGAGGGTCCCGGACATGAGAGGCATCTTCGCCATCAATGACCCCAGCGGCCTCGGTGCGGTGGGAGCGCTGGAAAAGGCCGGTAAGCTTGACCAGGTCACCGTCATTGCATTTGACGGCATGCCGGCGGGGAAACAGGCAATCAAGGAGGGAAAAATTTACGCCGACCCGATTCAGCACCCGGACAAGATCGGCCGTGAATGCATCAAGGCCATCGTGGCTTACCTGAGTGGCGAGGAAGTAAAGCCGAACATTGACATCCCGGCGACCCTTTACACCAAGGATAGCGTTGACTCTGATGAACCGCTGACGCTCGAAAAGCCGGCCAGCGGGACAGCCGGCAAGAAGTCAAGGGGTCTCATTGGAGCCACCTGCATGGACATTGCCAACCCCTTCTTCAAGGTGATTGAAGCTAACATGCGCGATGAGGCGGCAAAGCACGGCTACGACCTCATTTACCTTGGTGCCGAGAATGATATTTCCAAGCAACAGAAACAGATCAAGGATTTCCTGGTGAAGGAAGTCGTGGCCATTGCCCTCAACCCAACCAACTCGCAAGCCATAGGGACTGCAGTCAAGGAGGCGAACAATGCCAACGTCCCGGTGTTTTCCTTTGATGTCCGGGTGCAGGCAGAGGGTGCCAAGGTTGTCTCCCACGTCGGAACTGACAACGCCCAGGGCGGTGAACTTGCCGGACAGGCAATGATCGATGCCCTTGGCGCGGAGGGCGGCAAGGTGGTGATCATTGACTACCGGGGAGTTGAGTCCTGCATCGAGCGGGTCAATGGATTCAAGAAAGTCATTGATGCCCACAACGCCAAGCTGCAATAGCAGGCGATTCATCACCAAGCAGGCAGGGCCGGGACATTGAGCCGGATCCGGGCAGGCAACAAACATGTCAGCAATTGCTCAGCTCCTCAGGAAACCGCTTGCCTTTGTATCCGGCGAGTATGGAATGGCAGCCGTCCTGCTCCTGCTCGCCGTCTTTTTCAGTATCCTGACAATCGAGGAGAGGAGCCCCGAGGGATCCTCAGCCGGCAGGAAACTGGCCAAGGACATTTTCCAGCTCACCGAGGATGACCCGGTCAACTTTCCAAAGGATCTCGTGGTCTTTATTGCTGCAGGTGAAAATAAAACAGGAAGGGCTTTTGCCGGGGCTCTTGAGGATGGCCTGCTGTCCAGAAAAATCACAGTGACCGGCAAGGGCATAGGCAGTCCGGCCCGTATACGTAAGGCCATGGAGCAATCCGGAACCATTGACCTGATCGCAACCGCGTCATCCATTAAAAAATTTCCCGTTTTTGACGCATT
>JAYGGE010000153.1:0-58043 GCA_046581505.1 Verrucomicrobiales bacterium
TCACAGCCTTCCGGCTCTCGCCTGACCCTTTGCCCGAGAACGCCTGCCTTTGCGCGGCTTCGACCTGTTCACGCATCTTCGCCGGATCAATATTCACATTAAGCATCTTTGCCGCCACCCACGACGCAGCACCCGATACAAACAGCAACAATAAAGACATCATCAGAACTTCTGCCTTCCTCGGCCTAAAATGGAGATTGGCATGCCGCTTGGCAAAAAACCACACTAGCCCGACTGATATTATCAGACAGATCGTTAATAACAGAACAAAATAATCAGGCAGATGAAAACCAAGATAACTCCCTGTTGCTTTATTCACCCTAAACCATCGCCTCAATGTTCCAGAATTCAAGTTTCCGGAATTCGCATTCGTGGAAACCCGCGCGCCAATTAACATGCCCGTAAAAATTTATCGGGAATTCCATTAGCCAAGGGATTAAACGTAAGTGATAAACAAGCCGACAGCTGATTCGGCAACCCATGCCAGAATCCCCTCCATCAATTCCCCGAGGTTTCCGCCCCTTTCCTTTCAGCTATCATGAAGAAATAGAGCTGGAAATAAGCACTCTCACCAACATGGGAAAGGGTCTCTCCCGCACCGAAAATGGCTGGGTTGTCTTCGTGCCGTTTTGCCTTCCTGGCGAACGCGTCCTTGCCCGAATCTATCGTAACGATAGAAATTTCAGCGAAGCTGACCTCATAGAGGTGCTCACTGCTTCGCCGGCACGAGTTACCCCGCGTTGCGAGCTCTTCGGCCAATGCGGAGGCTGCCAATACCAGAATCTCAATTACCCCGACCAGCTAAAGTACAAACAACAGCAACTGGAGGAACTCCTGCACCACATGGCAGGTATAACATTAACCGTAGCCCCGGTTATACCTTCACCATATGAATACGGTTATCGATCTAAAATTACTCCCCATTTAAATAAACCGCGTAATGGAAAAATCGGGGCGATCGGATTCCAGCGCGCCGGGCGGCGTAAGCTTATTGATGTCCATGAATGCGCTATCGCCAACCCCGCAATTAATGAGCGCTTTGCACGCCTCAGAAACTCCATTACAGACAATCCGGGTCAATTCAAAAAAGGCGCTACACTGCTTCTGCGGGCCGATGCCAACACAACCGTCCACACCGACCCCGGATCCATAGCAGTCGATCGTGTCGGCTCCCTTGAATTTCACTATCCTGCCGGGGATTTTTTCCAGAACAACCCCGCAATTCTCGAAGCATTCACCACCCATGTTCGACAGGAAGCCGTTTCCCGCGGAGCCAAATACATGGTCGATGCATATTGTGGCGCTGGACTTTTCGCTCTAACATCCGCCTCTCTCTTTAAACAGGTTATCGGCATCGAGATTACCGAGGGATCAATTCATTGGGCTCGTAAAAATGCAGAAATAAACTCCATTAACAACGCCCAGTTCCTGGCGGGAAAGGTAGAGGAAATCTTCACCGGCATTAATCTGCCGGGAGCGGAAACTGCCGTTGTTATTGATCCTCCCAGGAAAGGATGCAGCGAAAACTTTCTTTACCAGTTATTTGATTACTCTCCACGCACTGTCGTATACGTCTCCTGCAACCCGGCCACACAACTCCGCGACCTCAAGCTATTTCATCGAGCCGGTTACCTGCTCGACAAGGTACAACCCATCGACCTCTTTCCGCAAACCAAGCACTTGGAATGCGTCATGAGCCTGCACAAGCCCCCCCCTGCAGATGACGCGCATTAAAGGCGAGCATCACCCATCCCGCCAGAAGCAATCCTCCTCCAACCGGGGTAAGCACCCCAAGTGCAGCGAATCCGGTAACCGCCAGAAGATAAAGACTGCCACTGAAAATCGTAATTCCCGAAACAAAGCACCAGTAAGCAACTTTTCCCAACTTTACAGGAGCAAGGGCTAAAACCAAAAGCACAACAGCGTGCAGGAGATGATAGAAGACCGCTGTTTCCCAGATCTCCTCATGCCCATTGTTCTCGAAATGCCCCTTGAGCCCGTGGGCGCCAAAAGCACCCAGTCCCACCCCAGAAATCCAATGCAGGCGGAAATTCTCAATGCTCGCCTTGGATTATTCATGAGGTAACTCCTTCCCGGAGCAGGATATTCTCAGCGGCATCCGCTCCCATCCGCATTGCACTATGCATGTTGGGAAAAGAAAAACCGCCCTGCCTTCCAACAGACTGAAGATTATCAATCCCCTTCATATATCCAGTCACCTTTTCATAATGCGGCTCGTAACCAAGGGAGAAAACCGGATAGCCATGCCTGTTACGCAGAATATTTATTTCGACCACATCTTCGCTCCCGCACAGACCTTCCGATTCCAGATCAGCGATCACCCTGCTCCTCATTGACTGCGTGCCACGCCATTTTTCGTCACCCTCCTGGCAAGTCATCTCGACAATCAATACCGTATACCCCGCAGGTTCTACTTTGAGCCCCGCATTTTTCGGTTCACCCACCCGATGGAACACACGTTCCCGGTAGTAGGTATATAAAGCATCCATGACCTTCTCTCTTTTTACCAGCAAACCGTAAACAACAATCGGCAGCCATTGCAATTTTCCACTCGAGTCCTCTATTTCCCGTGGCACGCGGGGACGCAATACCTTGAGCAGCCCGGGGATCGGGATAGTCGAAATGACATGGCTGCATGACAGGGTTCTGGATGATCCACTGCGACAATTTTTAATGCGGACTGACTCTATTTTTCCCCTGCTCAATTGCACCGTCTCCACCACCGATTCTGGGAACAACTGACCTCCGTCTTTGCTGATTTGACTCGCTATGCATCTCGGCATCGCCTCGGCTCCCGTGGCTGAATAGTGAAGAGTTTCAGACAACAGCGCGCTTTCAACCGTTCTGCCTGGACGTTCTTTAATTCCCAAATGTCCAAGCAGTCTCTTCAAGGCGTCAATCGCCGTCAGTCGCGGCATCTTTCGCTTCACAAACATCGCTGAAATTTGTGATGGATGTCGCCCCCAATAGCGATAAGTAAAGTCCTCAAAAAAGAAGTGATACAACGCCTTGCCATATAGCTGTATAAGCGCCTCCTCGCAATTCTCAGGCTCCCACGGAGCTATCTTATTGCGAAGCTGGGCAAGCAGAAGGCTTGAAACAGCGTGGCCCAGCACCAGAGGCGGCATTCCCTTGATCATGTCGGCGAACTGCAAAGGATAGCGATAAAAGCGTCCTCCCCAGCGGATACGGGCATTCAGTTCAACTGCGACGCTCTCCTGCCCCATCATTGCCATGCAATCCTCGTAAATCTCACGATCGTGCTCATGAAGCATATGCACTCCCTGGTCATAGAAATTGCGGCCCATTTTCATTCCCGATGCAAGACCACCGAATTTCAACTCCTTCTCAACGATGGAAACCCGGCGCCCGGCTGCTGCCAATCGCCGTCCCGCGTATAATCCGCACACTCCTCCACCTAGAATAACAACCCGATCCTCCTCGGACACCATCATCAATTGACACCCTCCCCACGCAACAACTCAGTTTGCTCGTCAAATTTCCTGCGCAAAAACGAATCAGGAATCTCCACCATAGCTGATTTCAGGGCCTGATCCTTGACAAGTGAGTCTCGCATTACCGGAAACGCTTCGCCTTCAGCCTCGAGCAGGGCCAGTGGCACCTTGCCTGCCGCATCAGCCTCCTTACAAGATTCAACCAGACCATAGAATTTATCACCCCCAATGGCATGCCTTATTAACTCGCCATGCCTCAAGTCACGTTTCGCATATGCATAGACATCGGTAATCCTTCCGGCATCAGGCTTCATGACTGATCTGTTAAGTATCACCGCTTCAGCTATCGCGCTGGGCGTTTCGATATGGCAAAGATGATAGGGCCTGTAAAAAAGATAGTAGGGACCCTCACCCCTCTTGTAATAAGCCATATAGCCTGCCTGCAGGGGTTCATCACATCGCCCAACCACATAAACCCCGCCTTCGGGCTCCGCACCAAGCAGGTAATCAATTCGCCCTGTTCCGCCGTAGGCATTAAAATCGAAAAGTTCAAGTGCCTCGCGGACATCCGCTGCACGCGGCCCCTCCATTCCCGCCACCGTCGGTAAAAGCCCAACACTGTTGGCCAGACATGCCATTTCAATCGACAGCTTGGTTCCATCGGTATATGCACAACACTGTATAGGACTCAAATTCCTCTTTGCCGCCTCCTCGCTCAGGGATTGCGCTGTTGCATAGCGGTTTAAAAAGCCCTTGATATTCCCTGCCTGAACAATCTCAAAGCCCCAGAGTTGCACCTCGTCAATCATTCTGCGCAACACCCCGTGCTGATCTCCCGCGTCACTGGTCATCACAACACCTCTGTCCTTGGCGCGGTGATGCAGGAGCCAACCAAGAGCCAAATCAACCTCCGCGTTCATCAGGACGATATCAAATCCCCGCTCAATAGCCGCCAGGCAATAACGCGCAGCTGATCCAACCGTGTTGGAAGCTTCAACAATGACATCCAGCGAGTGCTCGCCAAGCTGCTCCATTAAACCAAGAGGATCACCGGTGACAAGCACTTCTTCATCTCCAAACACCTCACTAATTGCCGGGTTTTCCTTAACCTCCCGCACATCAAGGCCGGTAGAAAGTGCAGCTTCCCTGGCAGCCGAAATATCAATGTCCCCGACAAAGACAAGCTTCATGCCCGGCGTTCTATTTACCTGCCAGGCAATGCCAATGCCCATCGCGCCGGCGCCAATCAAGCCAACCTTAATTGGCCGCATCTCAAGTTCCCTCTGTTTCAATTCCCTTAGCATCAGAAAATCATCTGTTACCGACTAATCCCGGCCGTACTATTCCGAGTCAACGTTTATCATTTTACAATTCCCCTGTCATTCCTCTCCATGCCACTTTAAGTCAATAACTCTTCATGATATGCCCGACCCTCCACGCATAGTATTCCTTGACTCATCAACCATGACCGCGGGAGACATGGATTTTTCCGTTTTGCGACAATGCGGCAAATTAACCCTCCACGAAACCTCCACTCCGCAAGAAGTCACAGGAAGAATTGCCGGAGCCCGGATAGTCATCACCAATAAAGTCGTTCTTGATGCCGAAATATTAGCTCATGCCGATGAACTGCAGTTGATCATTGTCTGCGCCACAGGCGTGAACAATATCGATCTCACCGCTGCAAAATCCCGTAACATTGCGGTCAGCAATGTTGCCGGTTACTCGACAGCGAGCGTTGCGCAGCATGCGCTGAGTCTGTTGCTTAACCTTGCGGGGAATACCCACCGCTACGCAGCGGAAGCCGCGCTATGGCCGCAAAGCCCGATTTTCACCCGCCTCACACACCCAATGACTGAAATGGACGGCAAAATCCTTGGCATCGCGGGGGCCGGTAACATCGGCTGCTCACTTGGCAAGACAGTTACAGCACTTGGCATGAATGTGCAGGTTCTGGCAAGGCAGGGTTCACTCACGGACAGGCATCCTGAATGGCCGCGAATTCCCCATCAGGAATTTTTCTCCTCCAGTGACGTAATCTCCCTTCACTGCCCATTGACAACTGCCACCCGCCACATGATCAACTCCACAACTCTGCACCTCATGAAACAGAGCGCATTCCTTGTCAATACCGGACGCGGGGAATTGATTGACGAACCGGCACTGGCTGAATCACTTCGCACAAAAAGCATCGCAGGCGCCGCCCTTGACGTACTTTCCCGCGAGCCCCCATCACCCGAACATTCATTACTCGCTGTGGACATCCCCAACCTCCTGATCACTCCTCACTCAGCCTGGAGTTCGCGAGAAGCGAGAAATCGACTGCTTGACGGCATCGTCAATAATCTCCGCACCTATCTTGCTGGAACCCCGGCCAATCGCATCATCTAAGCGATCCTGATGAGCCTGTTCCCAATCAAGATACAGTTCTTCCTCAGCTACGGGGTAATCGGCAGCCTCGCACCTCTCCTGGTTCTCATCCTTCGGGATTCAAAGAATTTTGAACCACGCCAGATCGGTATTACTCTGGCAGTCTCGAGCGTAGGAATGCTCTTCTCACCGGGCATCATGACATTCCTTGCCGATCGCAATTTCGACTCCCGTAAAATCCTGCGGGTGATCTTCGCGGGCACAGCAGGTTCTCTGATTGCCGTGTATTATTTGCAGGATCCCGTTGCGGTCACTCTGGCCTGGGCTCTCTACAGTATTATATTTATCCCCGCCCTGCCGCTACTCGACGGCTATTACTTCAACTCCACGCGAAATCACCAATCCGGCAATCCCCTGGCAGGCAACGCTTACCAATTTGTCCGGGTGTGGGGATCAATCGGGTTTATGCTGCCGGCGGGGGCTCTTTTCTTTGTCCTTGATGCACCGGCAAGCGCGATCCATGCGCTGTGGTGTGCCGTGGCGTGGTGCTTGTTTGCATTCGTTGGAACCTTTGCCCTGCAACCCTGTAATATTAAACAATCAACACGGTGCGCAACGCCGACACGGGAAGCAATGCGGGTTATCTTCTCGCGTTCGACGCTGCCGATGTGCGTCGGGCTTTTCCTCGTTTATGTAGCTGCCAACTGCTATTTTCCCTACCTTTCTGTTTTCTTCAAGGATGAGGTGGGAATTGACCTTAAATGGATTCCACTAATCTCAGCAATCGGGGTTGCATTCGAGATCGGTTATCTTCTGGGACTTGGCCCGATAAGACGCCTGATCAAAATCAAGGGCATTTTGGTCCTTGGCCTTGCCAGTATGGGTACACGGCTTGCCTTACTGGCAGCCTTTCCCTCAATGAGCACGTCCATCCTCATTCAACTTGTCCACGGCCTGGAAATTCTTGCCATGTTTGTCGTTCCTGTGATTTATCTCGACCGGGTGGCTGGTGACGGATTTCGCAATTCGATTCAGGGCGCATTTACTGTCGTCATTACCGTGCCTGCACGCCTGGTCGGCTTCCTTCTTGCCGGCGAAATTGCCCAGGCTTCAAGTTCAACCGAGGTCATCTACACTGCCGCATTGCTCGCATTTTCAGCAATGCTGGTTATTCTTTTCACCTTTAGGCCCTCTTGCACAAATGACCCTGTTCCCGATAAGCCTGAAGCATCAGTAAAAAGTCAGGGATCAACTTGACTGTCACGGAGTTCACGGAAAGCGATCTGTAATCTCTCAGTAAAGCCAACAGCTGTCTCCCTGAGCGCCTGCCCATCCACGCGACCAATGGGCTGCACGCCGCGCAGAGTGGAAGTAAGAAACGCCGAGTCCGCGTCCTTCAACTTGCTTAAATGCGTGTCAGTTTGCTGCAGGGTAATATTTGCCTCATCGCATAAATCGACCACCAAAGCACGAGTCACACCCGGCAAGCAGCCCGCTGAAAGGGGTGGGGTAATCAACTCTCCGTTGTTTACGATAAATATATTACTTCCCGCCCCCTCACACAGATTACCGGCAACATTACCGAAAATGGCCTCACGAGCCCCACGCGCCCGCGCATGGGCAAGTGCCACCACGTTCTCCCCATATGAAGTGGTCTTGAGGCCCACGAGCGCACCATGTTCATTGCGAGCAAAGGGCACTGTGACAACCTCGGTTACCTCCGGCTGCTGCGGCAGTTCACCGGCAGCGACAATGACTGTTTCCGGGCAATCGCCTTTCTCTGAACCAAGGGGTGCCCGCCCGCCGGTGACCGTTACCCTGATCCTGCCCGGACATACGGCGTTGGCCCTTACCACATCCCGGCAGGCAGCAAGCAAGGTGTCAGCATCCGGCAAGCTGAGGCCAAATACCGAAGCCGAGCGCTCAAGTCGCTTATAATGTCGGGAAAAGGCAAAGGGCGTTTCCCGGTAAGCAACCATGGTCTCGAATACCCCGTCCCCCGTCAGCAGTCCATGATCAAAGGGCGAGATGTTAACATCATTCTCATCAACAAGTTGCCCATTAATCCATACTTTTTCCTGAGATGACGAAATCGAGGAATCCATGATTTCTTGTTATTACTTGAGTAGAGGGAAAAATACATCCCGAAGTGATGCACAAGAAAGTATCATACCCTCTCTAATGCTGTTAATCCTTCCAAATTTAATCCCATAGATGACTTTCGCTATCATCGCCGCAGTCCTGTTCGCCTTCTCGGCGATCTTTAACACGCGTATCACCAAGCTGATGGACGCGCTGTCCGCCAATTTCTTTAGGCTTCTGATTGCCTGCCTGATGCTTGGACTGCTCACGGCGATCTTCCAGCCGACAAGCTTCCACCCCGAGGCATCTGCGTGGTTATTGCTAAGCGGAGCCATAGGATTTGGCATCGGCGACATCGCACTGTTTGCCGCATTTTCAAGGATCGGTTCACGCCTCACTATCCTGATCAACTTCAGCCTGGGAGCAATTGTCGGAGCCTTGGCGGACTGGCTGCTTCTGGATGATCCAATAGGGCTGCGGAAATGGCTGTCCATTGCAGTCATCCTTGCCGGACTGGCACTTGCCCTGCTCAGCACAAAGGGCAAAGGGCTGCGGCAGGGCTCTTTCCGCTTTGGCATAATCGCAGCACTGATAGCGGGGGTAGGACAGGGGCTCGGCTCTTCTATCAGTCGTCACGCGGAACCTCTCGCCGAAACCTCAGGAATTGCCATTGGCGGTATCAGTCAGGCATTTCAGCGGGTAACTGCCGGACTCTTCTGCCTTGCTGTCGTCTGCCTCTGGAAACGCTCGCGGGGAATGTTTGCCCCTACCACTGTCAATAGGGCCACGATGACCGGATGGCTGGTGCTCGCAGCAATGTTCGGCCCCGTGCTCGGGGTAAGTTGTTTTCAGCAATCATTGAAAACACTTACCAGCGGCGAAGCAATGGCCGTAACAGCAACAAGCCCGCTGCTTCTCATTCCACTGGCTTATTTCTTTGAGGGTGAACGCATACGGACAGCATCTTTAATAGGCGCCTTGATCGGCGTCGGCGGCGTCATTGCCATGGCCCTAATCAGATCTTAATTCAAATTCCGGAGTAATATCCTCGGCAATCCTGGGAAGCCCGCGTGCCTCGCGATAAATATCCTCGAGGTTGCGTATTTGACTCTTGAATCCAAATTTTCGACGAACCGAATGCGCCGCATTTGTTGAGAATCTTTCGAGATCCTCAGGTTCTTCCATCAAATCCATCAAGGCCTGCGCCAACTCTTGAGGACTGCGTTCTGCCACAAGGTATCCGTCCTCGCCGCTGGTAACGGCCTCGGGAATCCCACCGTGATAAGTTGCCACCACCGGCAAGCCGGCCGCCATCGCCTCAAGCATTGAATTAGGCACTCCCTCCTGATCATTTTCCTGCGTCAACTCACTTGGATGAAGGAAAATATGTGATTTTCTGTAGATTTCCTGCAGATTCTCCTGGGGCAGCCACCCCAGTGTTTCAACATGCTGCTCCAACCCGTGCCTGACAATGGCTGTCTTTATCTCGTCCATGGCTGGACCGACTCCTGCCAGAGAATATTTCAACTTCGGCCAACGCTTAATCACCTGTTCCAGCGCCTCAAGGATCGTGAAAATCCCCTTCTTGGGAACCAAACGACAAGCCTGTACCAACCTCCAGCAGCCATCCTGCGGAGCCGTTCTTCTGCTGAATACGATATCCTCAAGCGGGATTGGCGTTCGATTAAGCCGTAACTTCTCAACCGGGCAGCCCAATTCGAGTAACCGGCGAAGCAACGATGCACTCCGCCCCATTACCAGCTGCGCCGAGTCAAAGGCGCTTCGCAATCTCTCCACATAGCCGTCCCTACTGATGAATTTAACCACATCCACCCCGTGAAAAGAAATCACGAACGGCACGCCCGAGGCCTGCAGCATCTTCAGGTACTTTACTGCCTTGTGCCCATAGTAACAGTGCACAAGGCTCGGCTTATGCTCATCAAGAAGATCCAGCAGGTTGTAAGGATGATAATATTCATTGCCGCGACCGGCACTGCCAATCGGTCGCGGGGGAGGCCAGCGCTTCACAATGTGCTTATACCAAAAACGCAAAAGAAAATTGCCGCGGGGTCGTGGCCTAAGCTGCTTTCGCATCTGCACCAGTTCCGCGCATGGAAACATATCAAGATTGGCAACCTTCTCGGCAAATACGATATTCCGATGCTCCTGTAATCCGACTATCTGCCGGTAAAGGCTCTGCATCTCCGGCTTCAGATACGTTCCGCAAAGGCTGGCAACCAGTGCGCTTTCGCCTAGGCTTGAATTGACACTATTTGACATGCTGTAATTGCATCGCCTCGCTGTAGACTTCCTCTAATTTGGCAACCTGCGCGGAGCGCTCGAAGTTTTCCTGCATCGAGCGAGAAGCACATCGACCCATTTCCGACCACATATCCGGCGTCGCCACCAAGGAACAAAGCCCCTCCAACAGGGCATCAACATCACGCTCAGCAGACAATAAGCCTGTTCTGCCGTGTTCTACGGCTTCCGGGATCCCGCCATGCCGGGTTGCCACAGCCGGCAACCCGGTTGCCATCGCCTCAAGCATCGAGTTGGGGATCCCCTCCTGGTTGAAATCAGGGGTCATATGGCTCGGGTGAAGAAAAATGTGGCTTCGCCCATAAAGTTCACAAAGTTCTTTTTCGCTGAGGAAGCCGGCAAACTCCACCACTCCACCTACCCCGAGTTCATCCGCAAGTTTCCTCATCGGTTCCAGCAATGGTCCCTCTCCCGCAATCGTGAATTGAGCGCCGGGATAATCAGCAGAAAATCCCGCAAAAGCCTTGAGGGCAATATCGATCCCCTTTTTCTCAACCAATCGACATGCCTGCACCAGACGCCATTCACCCGCACCGGGAATTTCACGCGGTTTGAAAGGAAAATTATCCAGGGGAATTCCCGTACGGTTCAAGCGAAAGCGCTCTTCAGGCAACCCAAGGGCAAGCATGCCTTCCTTGAGCGAATTGGATCTTCCCATTGCAAGCGGCACGGTCCTCAGCAGTTCTTTCAGGTTGTCCAGGTATCCCGGTCGCTCCTCACGCGGCTGAATGTCCATGCCGTGAAAGGAAACCACCGTGGGTTTTGGCCAGCGCTTGATGAACGGCAAAAGATGAACTCCGGTATGGCCAAAGTAGACGTGCATGAGGTCAGCACGGCGGCGCTCAAGCAACCGCGCAAGCACACCATATTCACCCCGGTAAACAATCGCCGGCTCATTCCTGATATACTTAAGCCAGAAACGACGGATAAAGTTACTGCCCACCGCAGGTGCAACCTCCAGATCAGCAAATGGAAAAACATCACCATTTTTCCTCTCCCTGCATACCACAAAGGTTTTGAACTCACTTAACCCCGTCACCTGCCGATAGATGTGCAACATCTCCGGCTTGAGGAACGTCGAGCAATAACTCGCTACGGTGAACATCTTTAAATGCGGTCGATAAAAAACGCTGCTGCAGTCATTAGCCGACCCGGGAGCCTATAATCTCGCCAAGTCGAGCCTTCAACTCATCAATGCCATCCCCCTGCTCCGCAGATACCGGAATAATCTCTGCCCTTGGAAACCGGGACTTAAGCTCAATCAATCGCTGCCCCGCCCCCTCAAGATCCATCTTATTTGCCACAACCAGCCACGGCCTTGCAGCCAGTTCCTCATTATAAAGCCCAATCTCCTTGCGCAAGGTTTGCAAATCCTCCACCGGGTCACGCACTTCACTGCCGGAAATATCCACAACAAAGAGCAACAACCGGCAGCGCATGATATGGCGCAGAAAATCATGTCCCAACCCAACATTCTCGTGCGCTCCCTCGATTAACCCTGGAATGTCCGCCACGGTAGCTCTGGAAAATCCGCTGAATTCCACCACCCCAACCGATGGCTGCAGTGTCGTGAACGGATAACTGGCCACCTTCGGCTTAGCCCCAGATATC
Source organism: Verrucomicrobiales bacterium (assembly GCA_046581505.1). Classification (GTDB taxonomy): domain Bacteria; phylum Verrucomicrobiota; class Verrucomicrobiia; order Verrucomicrobiales; family DEV007; genus CACIUL01. The sequence goes on from JAYGGE010000153.1 coordinate 11,859, forward strand.
GCCCCGAGAAGAGTGGATTTCCCCGCATTGGGAAACCCTACTGTGCCGGCGTCGGCGATCTTGCGGAGTTCGAGGAAAAAATACCCCGCATCCCCGGGGGTTCCCGGTGTAAATTCCTGAGGTGCCTGATTGGTTGCTGACTTGAAATGGACATTCCCTTTTCCTCCAGTGCCGGCCCTGGTGATCGCGAAACTTTCGCCTTGCTCAGTAAGGTCCGCGACCATTTCCAATTCCTCCTCGGGTTTATCGACACCCACCCCCTTACTCGGTGAGCGGAAAATCATGGTGCCAGGAGGCACCTTAACCACTAAATCCTTGCCGGAGCGCCCCTTCTTCTGGCGCCCTGCTCCATGCTCACCATTCTCTGCTATAAGGCGGGATTTGAAAAACAAATGCGTAAGGTTGTCGGTATCCGGTGCCGCCTTGAAGATAACATCACCCCCGTCACCGCCGTCACCGCCATCAGGTCCCCCTTTGGGAACATACTTCTCGCGCCGGAAATGAACGACGCCATTCCCGCCATCGCCGGCACGGGCGTAAACCCGGATATGGTCGACAAACTGGCGTTTTTTCAAGGTCACCAAGTCGAACAAAACTTCGACGCGGTCAAGTACCGCTACATAAAGTCTTTCACTTGGATTGTCGGCACTATCTGCTTAAAGTTCCTGCCAATGAAAAATTTCCTTGCCCCGATCTCTGTCATTACTGCACTCACCGTTTCTGATCTTCACGCTCAGGACCCTCAGCCTTTCGGCAAGAAATTCCCTAATCTTGACGGCATGGCAACGGGAAAATGGTGGACAAAAACCCCCGCATCCCCTTCTGATTCGAAGGGGAAAAAAAAACAGAAGCAGTTCATCAGCCTTGATGTGCCACGCGATCAGGTCGTCGCTTTTGCCGTCTATGCCCACGAAAACCGGAGCCTGAAACTAACCGCCCAGCTTTATCCGCTTAAACCCGGGGAACCCCACACTGCAAGACTGGAGTTCAAAAACGGCGGAAAATGGAAACAGGCGGCAACTGCTGCCGTCCACGAACTCGGCTGGAGTGCACACTTCCGTGTTGATGAGTGGGATAACAGTAAAGATGTGCCTTATCGTGTCCGGCACGGGGCAGAGGCAATATTCAGCGGATTGATCCGCAAGGATCCAGTCAACAAGGATGAAATCATCGTGGCTAATCTTTCCTGCAATTCAAGCCGCACCCCCGGTGAGCGTCCTCAAATCATCAAGAATCTTCTGCTTGCCAATCCCGACCTGCTGTTCTTTGCCGGAGATCAGACCTATCACCATACCCAGCACACCGCCGGCTGGATCCAGTTCGGGCTGCAGTTCCGCGAATTGCTCAAAGATCGGCCGACAATAACCATCCCCGACGATCATGACATCGGTCAGGGAAACCTTTGGGGAGAAAACGGCATCAAGGCAAGCAGCACTGCCGGACATTCAGGTGGCTATTTCTACCCCGCAAAATACGTTAATATGGTTCAACGGCAACAGACCTGGCACTTGCCTGATGCCTACGACTCGAATCCTGTTGAGCGCGGCATCACCGTGTACTACACCCGTATCCGGGTCGGAAGTATAGACTTTGCAATCATTGAAGACCGCAAGTTCAAGAGCGGCCCGAACGGCAAAATTCCAAAAATGGGTCCGCGACCGGATCACATCAATAATCCGAAATATAATCGCAAAAGTGTTGATGTTCCCGGACTGAAACTACTCGGCGAGCGTCAACTCAAATTCCTGCGCCAATGGGGCCAGGACTGGACAGGAGCCAGGATGAAGGCCGTATTGTCACAGACCGCCTTCTGTGGCGCTGTCCACCTCCATGGAACCCCAAAGAACCGACTCCTTGCCGACCTGGATTCAAACGCCTGGCCTCAAACCGGGCGCAATAATGCCCTGCGGGAAATTCGCCGAGCATGGGCCACTCACCTGTGCGGCGACCAGCACCTCGCAGTTGTTGTTAAGCACGGGATCGAATCGCCGGGAGATGGCCCGATGGCCTTCACCAGCCCGGCACTGGTCAACACAATCTACGGACGCTGGTGGCATCCTATCGGGGAAAAACCAGGAGCCAACGCCATCGCCAACAGTTCCCTGCCATGGACCGGTGACTACCGTGACGGACTTGGCAACCACCTCCGCATGCTGGCTTACGCCAATCCAAAGGACCGCAGTGATCAAAAGCAGCGTGCGGATGGTTACGGCATCGTTCGCTTCAACAAATCAACTGCAACCATTACCTTTGAATGCTGGCCCCGCTTCTCCGATTCATCCAAAGGCGAGAAGCAACAATTCCCGGGATGGCCGATATCATTCAATTACAGAGAAAATGACGGCAGGAGGGTTGTTGGCAAGTTGCCGGCACTAAAGAAAAGCGGAGTTGTTCAGGTGATCAACGAAACCAACTTGGAAATACTTTACACCACCCGCGCCAAGGCCGGTTTCCAGCCCCCGGTATACAGTAAAGGGACTTATACCGTTAAGTTTGGCAGCAACACCCCCGAAAAAATCATTCTCCGTGGACATTCAGCAGGCTAGCTTACTCTCACTTCCCGCGGGAATACGATGACGCTTTTACTGCAGCAGTGACCATTGACGACATGGAGCGTTTATCACTGCATCTGTAGATTTTAATTATAATTAAAACTATAATTATGGAAATTTAATCACATCGCGATATATATCCGATTGGATCGTTAGGCTATCTTGATTTTCCGAATTGACGCCTGTAGTCTCAAAAATGCTGTTTCATGGTACCTTGTGCCGTCTATTTATCGTCCTCGCCGCAGCCTGCTCGCTGCTCATCGCGTCCGCTCACGGCCGAATCATTGATCTATTCAAGAATGATCTGGAACGAATTCCAACCTCGGCTAACCTCCTTCGACAGCAAAATCAAGCACGTGCGGATTTAGAAAAAGCTCTCCAATACGAGTCCCAGGGAAATATTGGCAAGGCTTTGGATCTGCACCGGTCAATTGTTCGGCATTACCCCCTGGCTACTGCTGCCTCCACAAGTCAATTCAAAATGGGCATGCTTTACCGAGCCCAGGGAAAGCCCGAGAAAGCATTCGATGCGTTCCAGAAATTCATTGCAAACTACACTGGCAACCCTGCCTTCAGTGATGCTGTCCGTTATCAGTATGAAATTGCGCAAGCGGGACTGGCCGGAAATTACAAGAAGAAGATCTTCTCCATCATCCCGCGCAAAACTCAGGTTTCAGATCTGCTTAAATGGCACGGTAAAATTATTGCCAATGCACCGCACTCTGAATACGCGCCCCTGTCTCAATTCGCCATTGCTGAAATTTACGACAAGGACAAAAAAACCTCGATGGCCATCGCTGCCTATCAAAATCTAGTTGACAAGTATCCCAGACATCCAAAATCCGCAGAGGCCCAATTCAGGATCGGCGACATCAGCAAACGCGAAATCAACAGGGGCAGCCAGGATCACGCCAATATTACATCGGCACGTGATGCCATGGAGGATGTCATTATTGCCTATGAGAACAGTGATCGCGCACAGCAAGCACGTAATGCCCTAGTTCAGTTTGACTTGATTGAAGCTGCCCGGTTCTATGAAATCGGGCGCTTTTACGAGAACCGAAATCAATACCGAAGTGCCATTATCTACTACCAAAAAGTCATTAAATTCCCCGAATCAAAACATCACGATGATGCCCGTCAACGGCATGCCGATCTGCTTCGCAGAATTACATCTTCCAAGACGGCGGCCTCCCCAGCCAAGGCGAACACAACGAGACAAATCCTGCCGTTGAAATTGAAAGGTTTCGCCCGAAAACTAAAGGTGCGCACTAAGCCTGAAACAGCCGAGACCACTCCGCCAGGAACTGCCCCCTCTTCGGCCAACCTCGCCCCCGCCAATCCACAGCCCTAACATGAGCAATTTTTACTACCATGCTCATCCTGGACGAAAATGAAATCCTCCAACTTGTTACTTCATCATCCTGAAACGAATTTTGATAGTATGAATTTTACCCGCTTCTGCGCACTTCCCTGCTTTGCTATACTCCTTGTCATCGGCAGCGGTTGCGCCGGTTATCGCCTGGGTTCGGTTAAGCCCGCCGCCCTCTCACACATCAATTCGATCGCAATCCCGACCTTCAAGAATGAGACACTTAAACAACGCAGTCAGGTATTGGTTGCCAACGAGGTCATCAAGCAAATCCAAAGCGATGGAAGTTATGAAATCGACACCCTCTCCTCAGCGGAAGCCGTCCTGCGCGGGGTAATCAAGGACGTAAGACGCCGCCAACTCCGTTCAAGTCGAACAGACACACTGCGCACCCGTGAAATTGAAATCATCATCGAAATAAGCTACACTCTGGAAGACTCGAAAACCGGGGCAACCCTCCTTCAAGGCCTCGTTACAGGGCGGGCAGGAGCCTACCTTGATCCTAATTTTCAACTTACCGAGCACCAAACCATGCAGCTTGCCGCAAAAAATGCCGCCAAGTCGCTGGCAATCCAGCTTGGCGAAGGCTACTAGAGCCCAATCCTAGCAGCTAGATGGAACAGCCAACGGGCATCCTGTCAATCGTATCAACTCCCATCGGCAACCTCGCGGACATTTCAGAGCGTGCCATTGCCTGCCTGCAAAACGCCGATTTGGTTGCCTGTGAGGACACCCGCCACAGCGGAATACTTTTGCGAGCGCATGGCATCAGCACCCGACGTTTAAGCCTCCACCGGCACAATGAAGCATCACGCAGCGAACAAGTCCTTGCCATGCTCGCTGAAGGCAAGCACATCGCATACATTTCGGATGCGGGAACGCCACTTATTTCCGACCCGGGCGCACGCCTTGTTCACCTGGCCGCCGCAGCCAACTACAAAATTCAGGTAATCCCAGGCCCCTGTGCTGTAATCGCGGCGCTGGCCGGTTCCGGGTTCCCCGCCGACCGCTTCTACTTTGGCGGCTTTCTCTCCTCGAAAAAAACAGCCCGCACGAGAGAACTTGAGCATGCCCTGACGCGTGAAGAAACCAGCGTTTTCTTTGACTCCCCTCACCGCATTGAATCCACTTTGGCGCTTATCGCCGACACCTGCCCCGTGCGCCAACTTGTGATTGGTCGCGAACTTACCAAGAAATTTGAGGAATTCAGGCGGGGAAGTGCCCGCTCTCTTGCCGAGGAATTCCGCCAACGGCGCACCAAAGGCGAAATTGTGCTGATCGTCAGCGGAACGCGTATTCCGGGCTGGATGAAATCACACACAACTGGTAAAACTGGGCAATAGCCAGAACCCCTGCCATCAATTCCATTTCCTAATGCGACGCTCCTCGAGGATTTATCCCGGATTAACAATCCCCGTCCTTGCGTTCTTGGCTTCATGCGTTCTGCCTCCGGCAGGGATTTCTCTCAGCCAGACTCCACCTCCTGCGGTTAAAAAGGCTGTCGCCTCCCTGCTCAACCCAGCCACTGGAAACGATGCATTGCAGCGCAGTTGCAGGAAAATAAGTGCTGCGCTTGCTGCTTACGTCCAAGCACATAAACCCGTCAACTGGGAAGATTCTCCATTACCCGATGAACTCGACAGCATCGCCAAGCTTGAAGCAAGAATCGACCAATTGGACCACCCTGAAACAATTGACGCCTTCATGCGTCATAGTGTCGAGCACCTAATGCGCCACCCTGACTCTCCTACATTTGCCGATCGTCTCTGGAAACTCTCAGCCATCACCGAGCTTACAGAGCGTGATAAGAATCAGCGGTTATTAACCAAACCATTTCTTCCCGCCCTGCTGAATGCATGCGCAATGCTTCCTCCCGACAACCTGTTTAACCTGGAAGGAAAATTCCTGGCAGCGCGACACTACCGGCATCGCGGCGAAGTCCTGAAAGAAGAAACCCTGCTCCGCAATTTATTAAAACGCTCCAGACTTTCCACAGAAACCCGCTACACCGTCAACAAGCTCCTCGGCAACTTCCTTGAATCACAGGGAAGGTTCACCGAGGCGCTAAAGCTCTATACCGAAACCAGTAATGAACTGAAAGGTTTCCCGCAGTCAATCGACATGACATTGCGCGGCGTCCTGATACAACTCGAGCAGGGCAAGCGGGCCAATGCCCTTGGCTCTCTGCGCAAATTATCGGCAACCTCCCCGGCACTGCGGAAGTTAACCGCAGCACCGGAAATACTGGAAACATTCATCAGTCTCGCAGCAGACGGGGAATCTCTCAGCGAATACTGGAAACATTCCGATAGCTGGTGGCCAAAATGGCTTGCCCTCCGCACCACTCTCGGACACGGTCGTCCTGTCGAGGAAAAACGCCTTCCTGAACTCGCTCATTTTCAAGAACTTGAGAAAGATCTTGCGTCCGCGTCCGCGGCTCGAAACGATGCTCAATTCCATGATTTACTCGATCTGTTGATGCACTGCCTCCGGTGGAGTCCCGCAATGATTGATCAAGCCGGTGCGGCTCTCTGCTTCTTTTCCCCGCGAATCAATCCCGACCATTATCGTCAAATCTGCGAGTTCACTGTCAACCTCTGTGAGAATTTTGGCTCTGCAGGAAGCAATTGGAGACGCTCTGCCCAACTCTACCAAACAATCTGCTACTCGGAAACAGATCAGCAGAAGAAAGCGGTGCAGTTAATCGAAACCTTCCGCGCAACCGATTCACGGAATGATGCCCTCAGCGAGACCATGACGCGACTCTGGGCACATCTGGCAATTGCCGGGCATACTGACGCCATTGGACCACGCAAGGCACTTGAAAAATTACTTAACGGCCCGAAACCCCTTTCCGACCGTTCGCAAAGCGTCCTCTATCTATCCAAGATTTACCGCTCCCTTGAACTCATCGAAGATGAGAAATCCCTGCTCAAGCGCGAACTTGAACATCCTGACGTGCGTAATAACAACCGTGTTGCAACTCTACTCTCGACGCGCTATCGCGAACTCACTCAGGATAAAGCGGTCAATGCCCAATTCGCGATTGCCGTCGCTGCATGGGACAGCAACCATTCTCCCTCTTGGCTGAAGTTTGTACTGCCCAAAGGGCTTAACGATCCGCGAATTAAGGATGTCCCGTTATTCGATATTTTAAACAATCCCGCAACCGCACAAATCAGCCCTGAAGAAGTAATTAAGCTTGAAATCCTGGCCGCCAGCAACAGCAAAATCGAATTTGGCATCAGTGCCAGAGCTTTCCGCGCAGCTTTTGCCGCACTTTACAGTAACAGCCCCACCCACTCAGATGCCCGTAAAATGTTGCGCTCTATTCTTCGGGATGACCGCTTTCCCAAGGAAATCCAGGAAATTGTTCTGGCCTACTCATTGGAGGAAGCACTTACCCGCAACCGCAAACGTGACATCACCAGCGCCATCACCCACCCACTGCTAAACCTAAAGAACAAACGCCTTGCGGCAGTTGCAGAGTCCTATGGGCGTTTTGCAAACACCGATTTACAATCCCCTAAAGCATTAATTCAATGCTATGACGAACTCATCAGGCAACCGCTAGATCAATCAAGCCTTGCCGCAGTCACTGCGATATTTGAGCGCTTGCTGAAACTCGGTGCTCTCAAAGGGGCTGAAAACATCATCAGTGCAATCGCCGACTGGAATCTCAGCCCGGGCATCGCGGTAAGCCGTAACGCCCTGCAACTTGCATTCAGCATAAGTCGCGATCGTGCCCGCAAGAGCATCCCGTTCGCCATGCGCATGCATGAGCGCATCCGCAAAAATTTCAGCATCGAAGCCATAGAGTCCACCATTGGCACAAGCGATTATCGGCGCGAAATAGACCTGAAGCGCCTACCGGAAAAAGAAGCTTTTACTCTTCTCCTGAACCGGGCAATTAGCGCTGAACCGCTCGAAACAGAGCCTGAATTCTGGCTCAACATCGCCGAACTCATGCCTCGCGGCAAAGTTCAGGTAACATTCTCCTTCCACCTTGTCGAAATCCTGCTGGACAGCACTGTCCCGGATCTTGAGAAATCATACGCTATTCTTGCCACTCCTTCGGTCATCGACACCGACGACCCCGAACTCCTGGCTCGCCTCCTCGAACTCTTTGCCAAGCATCGAGATATTCCCGCAGAACCGTACACACATGCCGCAATGCGCATTGTCGAAACCCAATCACGGGATCTCCGCCAGGGCATTGACATTAATCTTGATAAGGCATGGCAGGATCTCAACCACCCTTCTCTTTCTAGAATCTTAACTACAACAAAGCTCAACCTGTTGATGGCACGCCGGGAAAAAACAAAACTTCAGCAAGCTCTTCTTGCCCTCCCCGAGAAGGACCTGTTCTCAGCCGCCCTCGTCGACATCAGTTGGCCAGCACTGATAATGGCCGGTATGGAAAACAAAGCCCGGCAGGCAGGCGATGTCGCAATCAGCATGTTTCCTGCAGTCATTGCCAGCGCCGCGCGTAATCTGGATTTCAACTCAATCCGCCTTGCATATGACACCGCCAAACGTCTTGACACACCGGAACTTCTTCCCGAGCACTGGCTCGAATACTTGGACCAACAAATCCAAAGTGAACGTGACCGTTACAGCCTGCGGATCATAGATGCTGAGTTCCGCGAGGATTGGCAAGCTCTTGCAAAATGGTCCACAAAGGCAGTGACGCAATATCCCACATACTACAACTACTATCGCCCTCACGGAGTAGCCCTCAACAAGCTCGGGCGCAAAAGGGAAGCCATCCGCTCACTTGAGACTTATATCAGGTATAGTCGCGACGAGATACAATGGCATGACGCCAATCAGTTGCTGGGGGAACTGAAGGACTAGGTTGCTCCTGCACTTGCATGACCGTCTCCTGAAAAAAATGGAACACCTGTAAATTCTCTATGCAAAAACCACTTCGGTTTCTCATACTTGTTCCCGCCCTCTGCTATGCCGTACTGACATGCATCGCACTGCTTTTTTCCGACAGGATGATCTTTCCTTACCGCGACAGCAGTTATCCCAAGTCGCTTCCTGGGCTCATGTTCCTGCGTGCCGCCGACGGCACAATGATTGCAACACGCTACTGGAAAGCTCCGGGAGCGCGTAACCTTGTGGTTTTTTTCCACGGCAACTACGAAGACCTCGGACAACTAGATCCGATTGCCAATAACATCACCAAACTGGGTTACTCTCTGTTGGCGATGGATTACCGTGGCTACGGGCACTCGGAAGGAACTCCAACGGAGAACCGCTGCTACTCAGACGCCCGCCGTGTCATCAACCACGCAGGCAGCCTAGGATTCGATGAATCCAAGATCATCCTGTGGGGACGTTCCGTTGGCAGCGGAGTGGCGACACAACTTGCCCTTGAGATAAATGCACGTGCTCTGGTTCTTGAAAGTCCCTTTACCTCGGCATTTCGCACCTTGACAGGCATCGCTCTACTGCCCTTCGACAAGTTCAACAACCTGGCTAAAATCGATAAGGTCGACTCGCCATTGTTCATTATCCATGGAGAAAACGACACGATCATTCCAGCATGGCACAGTGCAAAGCTCCTTGATCGGCATCGCCGGACAAAAGTCCTCCACCTGATCAAGAACGCCGGTCATAACGACCTGTGGCAGCAAAATCTGGAACCGGTGCTTGTTGAACTCACCGAACTCCTGGACAACTCCGGTTAATCCCCCAATCCCCTGCCGCAAGCCAGATAGTTATTCACGTAATCAGCAACCGCCTCACCCAAAGGTGTCACCTCCTCTTCGTAGCCTGTCGATCGTAGCCGCGACACATTCGCACATGTATGATACTGATATTTTTCACGCAATACCTCCGGCATCTCAATGAACTCAATTGCCGGTTGCTTCCCCAGGGCCGCAAAAATCGCATCGACGAGCTGAACCCAGCTGCTGGCTGTCCCTGACCCAATGTTAAACAGGCCGCTGGCAAGCGGCAAATTTGCCAGATGCAACGTCATGGCAACAGCATCCTTAACGTAAAGGAAATCACGTTCCTGCTGGCCATCGGCATAATCCTTTCGATAACTTTTGAATAACTGAACTCTACCGGTCTCCATGACCTGGCAAAACGCCTTATTCACAACACTGCGCATATCGCCCTTATGGTTCTCGTTAGGCCCGAAAATATTGAAATACTTGAGGCCTATGATATTCCGGGACATTCCTTTGCGTTGTGCATAGCAGTCAAAAAGATGCTTGGAATAAGCATACATGTTAAGCGGATGGTAACGGGAAAGGTCCTCCTCACTGTCATCCATCCCGGCTGTCCCGTCACCGTATGTTGCAGCTGAGGAAGCATAGATGAATCTGCTGCGCAGTTCCAGGGCCCACTTGGCAAGTTCTTTTGTGAATTCAAAATTGTTTGTCATTAGATAGCCCGCATCAGATTCAGTGGTGTCGGAACATGCTCCCAGATGGAACACGGCACTGATTTCGCCGAGATAATCCGATTTCCGCGCAACTCCCTCCAGCAACTTGTCCGCATCGATGTAATCCCTGAAGCGCAACGGCACAAGATTCGCCCATCTGGCATCTTCCCCAAGTCGGTCACAGATGATGACATTCTCATAGCCGCTTTTGTTCAGTCCCCAGACAAGGGCACTGCCGATGAAACCGGCACCGCCGGTGACCAATATATTTCCTTTCACCGACAAAGCCATAAGTGGATATGTTAGTCGTCTCCAGAACGCTCATCGTCAAGTTCCCAAGCACAAATCACTATCCATGGCCCCGCAACAGTTGACATCCCGGCAAACCGCTCAAAAACTGGTAAAAACACCTGCGCTATACAATATGTGTTCAACATGAAACTGCTCACCCTCACCTTGCTTGCCATCACCCCCGGGTTTCTCCTTGCCGACGGATTCCAATCCCCGATTAACGACCGTGAAATCAAGGCGAACTTCGAGAAACGACTCGGGGCATTACGCGACCAGGGCAAACTTGCCTCACCTGCAGAATTGGCAACCCAACTCAAAAAACAAAAGCAACTCAGTGTCAAGTTACCCGCAGCGCCGGTAAACAACTCCAAAACATCATCGATCTATCAAGACAATAAGAAGGGAATCCTCTGTTTCGGCAACATCTACAAATGTGACAAATGTGACAAATGGCACAGCAACATCGCTGGCGGCTTCATCATCTCTAAAGAAGGGCTTGCCGTCACAAATTACCATGTTATGGAAAACAAGAAAGTCGGAGGCTTTGGGGCAACGACCATGAACGGAGAAATCTACCCGGTGGAAAAAGTAGTCGCCTCATCGAAAAAGAATGACCTCGCCATCGTCCAGCTCAACGGCAAGGATTTCCATCCTCTCCCAATAGCGGAAGGCGGCACCGTTGGATCTGACGTCACTGTGATCAGTCACCCCGAAGGACGTTTCTACACCGTTTCCAAAGGCATCATCTCGCGTTACTACAGCCTCCGCGGAGGCGATGAGCGGGAATCTCCCCGTATGTCCATCACTGCAGACTTTGCCAAGGGGTCAAGCGGTTCTCCCGTATTCAACCAAAGTGGGGCTGTTGTTGGCGTAGTAGCCTCCACGAACTCAATCTACTACAGCAAACGCGAGGGAGTGGAAAGAAATCTCCAGATGGTAATCAAGTCCTGCATCCCCTCAGGTTCCATCCTGAAATTGCTGAACCCCGCAAAAAAAACAAACTAACCGCCCTCCACCCCACGCATCGCTATCAGCCATATATAAGCGATGTAGCCAATCAGCATTAGCCCTCCCCCAGCACGCGTCAGCTTTTTCCCTGAGACCATTAACGCAATACCAAAAACCGCAACTCCGACCATCACCGCGAGGTCAACTGGCGAAATATTCGGCACATGCATCGGTTTCACGAGAACTGTTACCCCTAGAATCGCCAATATATTGAATATCGAAGATCCCACAGCGTTCCCCGCGATGATATCTCCCTGCCTCTTCAGGCAGGCAACAATTGAAGTGGCCAACTCAGGCAGCGAGGTCCCGAACGCAAGGACGGAAAGTCCTATAACTGCTTTCGAAACCCCGAGGTTCCCGGCCAGTGCGACTCCACCTTTCTGAAAAAACTCAGCCCCCGCAATCAATGCCACCATTCCTCCCAGGATGAGGACTACTGCCCTGGATGTTGACATTGAAGTTGCCACGGTCTCCTCCTCAGTCCTGTCAAGTTCATCAGCAAACTCCTCCGGCAGGTTGCCTTTCGCACTAAGCTTGAGACTAGACCAGACATAAAACATGATTCCAGCCACCAGCCCGGTTCCCTCCAGAACATTAAGTTCATGATCCCACAGCATTGCCACCAGGATCAATGAAACCAGAATGAGAATGGGCAACTCTCTTCTGATAACCTGTTGCCTCACACGAATCGGCCGGATCAGTGCGCTCAAGCCAAGTATCAGCAGGATATTGCATATATTGGATCCAACGACGTTCCCCACTGCTGCATTGGGACTTCCCGTGCCATTCAGTCGCAGGCACACCACAAGCTCAGGAGCACTGGTTCCAAAAGCAACCACAGTCAATCCTACAACAAGCGGCGTCAGTCCCAGTCGGAAAGCCAGCCCGCAACTCCCGCCCACCAGCCACTTGGCCCCGCAATACAGGACAGCAATGCCAACAATAATAAAAAAAATATTCGTCAGCATCACTTCATCAACCAGGCACTTTAACCACTAAACTCTGCTCGCGTTATTGCTACCAGCAATTCACCGTCGGATCTTGCTGTAACAGGCAGACTGAACGCATGCAAGCCTATCGCCATTCGTGCTTTGGGTAACGCCCTTTTAGCTGCTTGCGAATCTCGGGATAACTGTTCTCCCAGAACCCGGCAAGATCCCGCGTACGCTGTACGGGCCGCTGGTTTGGTCCAAGAATCTCAACAAGAACCGGGATTTTCCCATCCCCAATAACCGGGGTTTCCTTCACGTCATAAAGGCGTTGCAATACCATTGAAATCTTCGGCTCACCATCAAGGTAAGTTATCTTCGCCTCTGTTCCATTTTGCATCCTGATACGTTCAGGAGCCAGGGTCTCAACAGATGCCGCATGCATTGGAGAGAGCCACTTGCTCAACGCCGGCCAGACAGGCCGATCCTTGACTTGTTTATAGCTTAAGCAGCCGTGACAGGCCTCCGCAACGACCAGACGATGGCTTTCCTCGTCAAATTCAGGAAATTCCAACTCGGGAAAACTTTCACGCAGGCATCCGACTCTCGCCACCCATGCCCTGCATTTAGCATTCCAGCCTTTCAACAGCATTCGTCCGGATACTACCTCCTCAGCCAGGGCCTCAGCCGCCTTATCCTTTGGCGCTTCACCGGACTGCTTGCTGTATAGAATAAGGTCGCGGAAACGTTCTCCTCTCTCGTTCACGACCCGTCGTGTCGCAATGTCATAACCACACCGTTCAAATGCCTCAACGTCCTGCGGAAAAAGTTCACTCAACCAATCAAGCTCGACTCCGGTCACCTTGCCAAGGATGACATTGAGCTCCTTGCCTTCGATTTCTGTAATCTCTGTGGCAACCACTATTTCTTTTACAGCCGCGGGACTTCCCTTGCGGAGCTTTGCACGCCGCCCGCCAACTACTTCGCAGGACAACGTCCCGGCAGATCGCCTCCTCGCAACGTTATCGGAAAACCCTGACAGCACAACCTTCGCGAACTTCTCGGCATCGACTCCATTCTCCCGAATGACTGGCGCATCCCCCACAAATCCAGCCGCTCTCAAGAAATGCTGCATTACCGCGCCAACCTCACGGGCAACCGAAGCGTTTATGTCATAGGCATCACATCTGGACACATTAAACCCCGAGCGTTGGGCAAAAAGCCACGCTCGCATAAGCGGCATAAAGTCAGAACCGTCATCAGGATCGGTAAACTGCTCCGCAGAACCTTTCCGTCCCCGCACAAAAAGCTCCCTTCCCTGGCACAGGGCAGCACAAAGCGCAGCCTCAGCCATGCACCCCTGCTCCTCTGCCTCTACAAGCATCCTCGAAAAACGAGGATGAGCCGGAAAAGTGGCCATTCGACGCCCTGTCGCAGTAATATTGACAAGGTCTCGCTCAATTGCCCCGAGATCTCTGAGTAATAACAAAGCGCGATCCAGTGAACCCGAATCTGGAGCGTCAAGCCATCGCATTTGCTCTATTTGAGCAATCCCGGCAGCCTTGAGGCTGAGCAGGGTCTCTGATAAATCAAGACGGGCAATTTCCGGAGCAAGTGCAGGCGGACGCACCCCATGATCACGCCGAGACCAAAGGCGCACACAAACTCCAGCCGCAGTCCTGCCTGCACGTCCCGCACGTTGATCAGCTGAAGCCCGCGAAATTTTTTCAATCCTCAGGGTATTAATTCCTCTCATCGAATCAAATGCAGCCACCCTGGCCAAGCCGCTGTCTATCACCACTCGAATGCCCTCAATGGTCAGCGAGGTTTCCGCAACATTGGTGGCGATTACAATCTTGCGCGCCTTACTTGGCATCATCGCTGCATCCTGGTCCCGCGATGAAAGTTGCCCGTAGAGTGGTCGCAATTCGAAGCCCTTTAGTTCCGGCATTCTTTGCAACACATCCATCGTCCTGCGGATCTCATAAGCCCCAGGTAGAAACACCAGAACATCACCAGGCAATTTACTCCTGACGATCTCTTCCCTCAACGCGGCAGCAACCATGTCCCAGACATCCTTCTCCGTGGAGGTTCTGGCGCGAAAATATTTTATTTCAACAGGATATGCCCTGCCCTCCGAACGAACAACCTCGCAAGGATCCAAATGCCTCTCCACGGCACCGGAATCAATCGTTGCAGACATCACGATAATTTTCAAATCCGGGCGGGCACCTTCCTGCAAGGCCAGGGCCATCGCCAGCATCACGTCCCCTTGCAGGTGTCGCTCATGGAATTCATCAAATACAATCGCTCTCACTGCGCCAAGCTGCGGGTCTCCAAGCAGGCGGCGCAGAAGAACCCCTTCAGTGACATAACTAACCCGGGTGTTACGACCGGCAACCCGCTCAAAACGCACCTGATAGCCAATCTCCTCTCCGACTTTTCCTCCTCTCTCATCCGCAACCCGCCTGGCCAGCATCCGGGCGGCTATTCTTCGCGGCTGCAACACAACGATTTCCCCATCCCCCACAAGATTATTGTCCAGGAGAATCTGCGGTACCTGGGTCGATTTGCCCGATCCTGTAGGGGCCTCCAGGATCAAACGTGCCCGCACCTCATTGCCCAGGGCAGCAACAATGGCTTCACTTACTTCATGAATGGGCAATAATTCACCTTTCATCTGTTCCAGATAACCACTGCATAAAGGATTTCCAGCAGGAATTGCCCTGCAAAGGCGAAAACAGCATTCGTAAAACTTTCTTTTGCGCAGGGGTTTAAATCCCCCTAACTTTAATATAATATATTTAACCTATCCGGATATGACCCTCCAGTTACTCGCATTCCTCGGCACCTTTGGCTTGCCTGAAATTGCCTTGATCCTCCTGATTTTGGTTCTCCTCTTCGGGGCCAAGAAACTTCCAAAACTCGCACGCGGCTTCGGACAGGCCCAAGGTGAGTTCAAAAAGGCACGCAGTGATGCCAAGCGCGAAATGGAGGAAGCCGAGAAGGAAGCAGAATAGCTGTCCCCCGTCTTCCTCACAATACCACAGCGAATATCATGACTCCACTGCCTCTTGCATTCCTTGGCTCCTTTGGCGCCCCTGAGATGATCCTCATCTTCATCCTCGTCCTATTGCTTTTTGGCGCAAAAAAACTGCCGCAACTCGCCCGCGGCGTCGGCAAAAGTGCCGGTGAATTCAAGAAGGCGAAGGACGAGTTTGAAAACCAGATCAAGTCTGCCGCTGATGAGGCAGAACGTGAAGTGCTTGAAGATAAAGCCCAGGAGGAGACGTCCCGGAAATCAGCAAGTCCCAAGACTGCGGATTCCGCGGAGACGAAAGATGCTCCCGCGGAAGGCGATGCCGACAACGCATCTTAAGCGCTATTACTTTAAGCGCGTGTCCCGCGCAATTCATGCCCCCCAGGAACCGGGATGCAAATGCTATTCTTTGCCACGATTGCGTTCATGCCCCTCCGGAATTGCCATCAAAGATGGGCGCAAGAGCTGACTGAAGGTTAACCTCCGCGATACGGGTTGAAGCTGATATTTAGCTTGTGCAAAGCAGGTCAGTCACACACCATTGCAGCAATGAGCTTAAAGAGTTTCGCTGCCGTTTCCACTCTGCTTATTCCTCTATTGACTGGCCCAACATGGGCAACCGAGGAATTTAACTTTATCGCCTACAACCTGAAGAACTACCTGAAAATGGACCGCCGTGTTAACGGCAATCTTAAAAAGAACGCACCAAAACCGGCACATGAAATATCTCAACTCATTGAAATCATAGTCGCAGCCAAACCCGCTGTTATTGGAGTATCTGAGATGGGCAGTGTTGATGATTTTGCCGATTTCAAGAAAAAGCTCGCGGCAGCAGGACTCAAATACCCGCATGGCGAATTAACCTTTGCCGCTGATCCGGTGCGACATGTCGGACTGCTGAGCAGGTTCCCCATTGTATCACGTAATTCACAAACAACTCTCACATATCGGATCGGCAGCAAGGAGTTGCCATTTCAGAGAGGCATACTTGACGTCACCATTCAGCCGGCAAAAGACTACCAGTTGCGCTGTCTTGGAATCCACCTGAAGTCAAAGCGGGCAGTAGAAGAAGCGGATCAGGCACTTATGCGCCGCAATGAAGCTGAACTGCTCCGTGCCCACATTGACGGAATTTTAAAGGAATCCCCAGGAATCAACCTGCTCGTATTTGGTGACTTTAACGAAACACGCAACGAACTTCCCATCAAGGTTATCCGCGGTCGTTACGGAAGTCCTGCAGGACTCACAGACATCCAACTGAGTGATGATCGAGGTGAGCGCTGGACCTATTACTGGCGCTATGCGGATCAATACTCAAGGTTTGACTTCATTTTTGCCAGTAAAGGACTTCTGTCTGAGATCAATCAGGATAAATCATACATTCACGCTGATGCAAAGTGGTTCACGGCAAGCGATCATCGTCCGCTGGTGCTCAAAATCTTTGCTGAAGACCGCTAAAATATAGCGATTCTCCACTATTAGCTGCCCGATAAATTCGTGATCCAAGCCGCCTGTTCCGCCGCTTGTTTAGCCCGATTCAGCGAGTAATAGATTCCTTTCAAACTTGTTAAATGACAAATACCACAAAATTTTTGTTTACATTAATTATAGTTATTATTATATTTCTATTTAATGTAAGTTATGAATGATTGGTTTAACGATCCCATGGGTCAACCGAAATTGGCCTACAACAGCTTCAAGAGCCTGTTTACAAACTCCCCCACTGCCATGCTTGTTGAGGGCGGTGATGGCGGCGTTAGGGACGTTAACGACAGCGCCTGCACATTGCTCGGGGCTAAGCGCGCGGAAATCATCGGTAGACAGGCATCGGAACTAATCCCGGACACGGATCTGCCATTGTCGACAAACCCAGAAAAAGGCCCGCGCACTGGATCACTCAATCCTAAAGGAGGAACACCACTGCAGGTTTCCCTGCACAGTGCCCCGATCGAAAATGAGTTGGGCCCGGCAACTCTGATATCGATTTGGCCCACATCATCGACTGAATCAGAAATCCCATCCTCTCCTGCTCAGGAGGACCCAACTCAAGAAAACGATTTCAACAGCGTTCATCACGCATCGGCGCACATTGCCAACTTCATCTCAGACAGCCTAACCCCCATTCAGGGATTCGTTTCCCTCGCACAGGCTGACCTCAAGCAGGGTCATATTCGAAGCGCTCATCTGCAACAGATAGCGAAAGCTGCAGATCGCGGCGCAGCATTTGCCCGTGAACTCTTCAAGTTCAGCCGCCAGCCACCTGACAGGGTCGAGATAATTGCACCTGGAACACTGCTTAATGAACTCGAATTCGAGTTGAAAAAATGCGCCGGGGATTCAGTGACGATCCTCTTCAACACGTCCAAGGAGACTCCCGAAATAAGGATCGCCCGCAGCGATTTTCGTACAATCATGCTGCACGTCATCCGCAACGCCACTGCAGGTGCCGACGGCGGCAGGCAAATTAAAATTAACTGTACGCCGGAAACCAACAACCCCCCGCACCCACCAAGTTCTTCGACGCCCTTCGCTGTAATCTGTGTTACTGATGACGGTGCCGCCATTGAGAAGAATATTTCAAAACACGCATTTGATCCGTTCTTCAGTCTCCCTGGGCGCAATGACCCTCACGGCTTGTGCCTTCCAACGGTAAAGCAATTGATGAAAAACTATGGCGGAAACGCCCGCCTGGCTTCCTCAGCGGAAGAAGGAACTACTCTGACATTGTTATTCCCGGCAGCCCGACACTGAATCTCCGCTAAACAGGCATCCGCGGGCGCGGATGACAACATTGCCAAACCGGTCATCAAGGAGAACTCCGATACGTCAACAGATCTTGTGCCTCTGGCATCTCGCTGCCAATCACCTGCTGCAACAATCCTCGTTGTAGAGGATGAGGCCAGTGTCAGGGAAACCGTTGCTCACAGCCTCCGCTATCTCGGCTATAATGTTCTTGAGGCAGGCAACGGCGAACAGGGACTTGCAATCAGTCGTGAGAACAGGGGGCAAATTGACATGATCTTCACTGACGTTGTGATGCCACGCATGAGCGGTCCGGCAATGGTTTCCTCAATGAGGCAGGAAAAAATCACTTTCCCCGTTCTCTACACAACCGGGTTCGCCGATGATCCCGGGATCGCCGATGAGGACAACCTCATTATCAAGCCCTACACGACCAAATTACTTGCAGCCCGAATTCGGGAGACTCTCGATCACGTAAAAGCCTAGGCTCCTTCTGCCTTTTACCTGCTTGATTGCGTTTATGCACCGGCTTCCTGCCCTGCGCCCTTGTGCCCAAGAATCTTCACCGTCCTGTTGAGTTGCTCAAACTCAATCGGCTTCTTAATCACTGTCACCGGACCGCTGGCGAGGATCTTACTGAGCGTTTCACTGTCAGGATAACCTGTAATGATAACAATTGGTAAATCCGGGTGAATATCCTTGAGTTTTGCATATAACTCATCACCCGGGATATCAGGCAGTTTCAAGTCGAGAAAAACAAGATCAAAGCTCTGCTTTTCCGCATGCGCAATGGCCTCTGCACCGGATCCCACGACAATTCTTCCAAACCCGGCCTTCTTCAGGAACTGTTTGAAGAGTGTCTGCAGCGCCGGATCGTCATCAACCACTAACACCGTTGGTTGACCACCTGCATCCTTCTTGAGAATTTCCGTATCCAGCAAGCTTCTCTTGATACGCCAGCGTCCGCCAATCTGAATTGCCGGCAGCTGCCCGCGCTGGACAAGGTAGTAGACGGTGGGAAGAGGAATCCGCAGGTATACAGCAGTTTCCTTAACGGTCATTAATTCTGGAGCTTCTTCTTCAGCCATTTTTTCTGACGCTTTTGCGTGCAATGATTAAGATATTGATGAAAATTTTATGCCTCTTTGCTGCTTGCTGACTTGAATAATGCACATTAGCCAAATCGACTGTAGTCTCCTTGCCAAATTCACTTGTTCTGAAAATTATAGAAACGGACAATATCACTGCAAGCTTTTTCTATATTTTTTATTATCAATGCGTCAATCTCCAGCTTTTAAGACAAATTTTCTGTAAATTGCGATTTTTCTCTGGAAATTAGAGCGATTTGACCCCTAATGGGCAATCTTTTCTGAGCGGCACGCATGCCGTATCGCTTTTATCAGACCCCGAGAAAGAAATTGCCCCCAGAACGATCACACTTTCATTCCCGCCATGCACGGAGACCACGTCAAACTTTACATCCCCGGCCCAATTGAAGTTTCCGGCGACACATTCCAGGCTATGTCAGCCCCCATGATCGGGCACCGCAGCAAGGACTTCGTTGCTCTTTACGAGAAAATTCATCCACACCTCCAGTCCTTGTTCGGAACAACGCGGCCCGTTTATCTCAGCACCTCCTCTGCATGGGGGGTCATGGAAGCCGCAATAAGGAACCTGGTTGAAAAAAAAGTACTCAATTGCTGTGGAGGTGCGTTCTCAGACAAGTGGCTGGATGTTTCCCTGCGCTGCGGCAAGCAAGCGGAAGCCCTGCAGGTGGAATGGGGAACCCCTATTGATCCGGTCGCCGTTGAACAAATACTCGCCACTGGCGAATTTGACGTGGTCACACTGGTGCACAATGAAACTTCAACAGGAGTGCAAAACCCACTAGCCGAGATTGCAGCAGTCGTCAGGAAATTCCCAGATGTCTTGTTGGTTGTTGACATCGTTTCCTCGTTCTCAGCAGTCCCTATCGCTGCCGAAAAACTTGGAATTGATGTCCTGCTTGCCGGAAGCCAAAAAGCGCTTGCGCTCCCTCCAGGACTTTCACTTTTCACTGTTTCCGAGCAGGCTATGGAACGTGCAGCAAACATCCACGACCGTGGTTATTATTTTGATTTCCTTGAATTCGAGAAAAATGCTCAGAAAATGATGACGCCTAGCACACCGTGTATCTCGCTGATTTACGGGTTGGCCTGGAAACTTGAACAGATTCACGATGAAGGGCCTGAAAAGCGTTACGCACGCCACGAAAGGCTTAATTCAATGGTTCATGACTGGGTTGATAGCCATGGCTTTAAGCACTTTGCTCCGGAGGGATACAGGTCAAAAACACTGACCTGTGTTGACAACAACCGCGGGATTGATCTTCCTGCATGGATACAGGCAATGCGTGAGAGACACTCCCTGATGATTAATGGCGGGTATGGTAAAATTAAAGGCAAGACCTTCCGTATCTCCAATATGGGGGATGAAACTGACGAAACGATCAGCAGCATGCTTGACGCCCTAAGCGACACACTGCCTAACTGAGCAAATGCAAGGCATCAGTCACACCCCTGCCACCTGCACAGCGCAAGAACCGCTAGTAAATGGGATAACCCACCACGTCATCACCTAGACGTATCGAAAGCCCCTGCGGAATTTTAGCATTGTCAATATCCGCGATCGATTTCCCCTCATCCACAACCTTGGTGATTTCAATTTCTCCAACGATAAACTTATCACGGCGTATATTGAACCTGACCCCGGACTCAACACCCTTGGCTGAGCCGGCATCAATAATAACAAACCCTTTACCTCCATCAACAGCCGCAATCTTTGCAATAGCAGGCGCTTCACGAATTTTCCGCTGCTCAGCAGTCAACGCCTTGCTCTCTTCCTCTTTCTTTGTACGTATACCTTCAAGGATCGCCTCCTTCTCTGCCTCCAGTGCAGACAAATCCGCACTGGCTGCGGCAGCTTTCACGTCCACCTCTTTGCGGAGTTTTGCGATTTCTGCTGCGAGTTTCGCGTCGCCCTCCTGGCGTATACGATCAAAATTATCCTGTATTTTGCGCTCATTAGCAGTCACCTGCTTACGCTCATCGATGACCTGTTGCCGAAGATTACTGTTCTCCAGTTCGGCCTTTTGCGCCTCCGCCTTACCCTCCAGCCATCCTTTGCCCATATATAGGCTGACAATGACTAAGAGACCGATAGTGGCTACAAGTGCGCCTTTAGTAAGTTTATCCATAGTTTCAGTGAGGTTAGATGATAGCAATCAGGCTCTGGCAACCCGGGCATAGAAGATATATCTCCTTCGCGCGGGTTTCAACGGGAATTCCCATAATGCGCCCGTTGACCCGAAAATCCAGAGTGCTAAGTTCCGCGCTTCTACAATCGCCGGCCAACAAGGCAATGAATTACAAAGATACCCTGAACCTACCGCAAACTGCGTTTCCAATGCGGGCCAGCCTAGTCGACAGCGAACCGGGCCGGCTTAAGCGCTGGGATCAGCAGGAACTTTACCGGCGTATCCAGAAAACCCGAAAAGATAGCTCATCCCCAAAGTATATACTGCACGATGGGCCTCCGTTTGCCAACGGCGATGTGCACATGGGAACCGCACTCAACAAACTCCTCAAAGACCTTGTGTTGAAATCAAAGACGATGGCCGGGTTTGAAACCCCCTATGTACCGGGATGGGATTGTCACGGGCTACCGATCGAATTCAAGGTCGTTCAACAGGCACAGGGACTGGCCGCACCGGAAATTCGCCGTCGGTGCGAAAAATTCGCGCGTAAATTCATCGACATCCAGCGACAATCCTTCCGTCGTCTCGGAGTCCTCGGGGAATGGGACAATCCCTACCTGACTCTCGATCCAGCTTACGAAGCTGACATCATCCGCGTATTCGCAGCTATTGTCGAAAAGGGGCTTGTCTATGCCAGTAAAAAACCCGTGCAGTGGAGTTATGGAGCCCACACCGCGCTCGCCGAGGCGGAAATCGAGTATCAGGATGTTATTGACCCTGCCGTCTTCGTTAAATTTCCAATCACCTCCGGCCTGCTGGCCGGAGAAAGCTCATTGGTAATCTGGACAACCACTCCCTGGACACTTCCGGCCAACCTCGCCGTGGCCCTGCACGAACGCCTTAACTATACATGCGGAACATTCCTCTCTGAAAAAGGGCAACGTGAAAATCTCATCATTGCCAGTGACCTTCTGGAGAACTTTCACGAAAAAACCGGGTTCCGGCCTGATGGCAGTGCCACCGAGGCAAAGGGCTCTGAATTTGCCGGCGCAATTGCCCGTCATCCGTTCCTTGACCGTGACTCGAAAGTTATTTTTGCCGGGTTTGTCACTACCGATACAGGAACCGGAGCAGTCCATGTCGCTCCAGGCCACGGAAGTGATGACTACCTGATCGGCAGGGCCAACGGACTGGATGTACTCTCACCCGTCGACGATGACGGCAACTACACCGAGGAAGCGGGTCTGGCTGAACTTACAGGCAAGCATGTGCTTGCCTGTAACGAGGCAATCATTGAGTTGCTCTCCAAAAACGGCAACCTGATTGGGCGCGAGCATTACAGGCATTCCTATCCACACTGCTGGCGCTCCAAGACACCGATCATTTTCCGTGCCGTGCCACAATTCTTTATCAAGATCGATGCATTACGGGAACATGCCCTCGCCGAAATCGACCGTGTCCAATGGCTGCCATCACAAAACCGTAATCGCATTCGCGGCACTGTCGAGGCACGCCCGGACTGGTGTATTTCACGCCAGCGAACCTGGGGTGTTCCCCTGCCGGTGTTCTACAGCAGCGATGCTGAACCGATCATTGACGCCGAGCTGGCGCGCAAAGTGGCCGACCTCATCGAGTCCGGAGGCTCAAACCTCTGGTTCGAACAAAAAGATGACTGGTGGGCCGATAAGCTAAATCTTCCAGCAGGCACAACCCGTTGCCGCGACACTCTCGATGTTTGGATCGACTCCGGTTCAAGTCATGTTGCGGTGTCTGACCGCCATCCCGAGTTGAATACTCCTGCCGATCTCTATCTCGAGGCCACCGATCAGCATCGCGGCTGGTTCCAGAGCTCACTGATGCTAAGCATGATCGTCAGGAACCATGCCCCCTACCGCGCAGTAATGACCCATGGCTTTGTGGTCGATCAGGACACCGGGAAAAAAGTGTCAAAGTCCGATCAGGACAGTAATGGTGGAAAGGCCAAGAAGAAAAAGGTCAAACCCATGGAAGTTGATCACTTCGTGTCAAAATTCGGTGCTGATATTCTCCGACTGTGGGTTGCCAGCGTTGACTGGGAAAACGAGGTTCCCTTTGGGGAAGGCCTCTTCAAGCAAACTTCCGATACCTACCGTCGCATCCGAAACACCCTGCGTATCCTGCTTGGCAACCTGCATGATTTTGACCCGCTAACAGATGTCACTCATGGAGATTCCCTGACGTTGATTGACACATGGATCCTTGAACGTCTGCACGCAGTGACTACAGAATGCCTTGAAGGTTACCGGAAATTCGAGTTCAGAAAAGTCTATAATTCCATTAACTCATTTTGCACAAACGACTTGAGCAGTATTTATATCGACATCACTAAGGATCGCATGTATTGCGATCCTTCCTCCTCTGCACGACGAAAGGCCTCTCAAATCGCAATGAAAAAGGTCTTCGACACCCTGTGTCACCTGCTTGCCCCAATTCTTTGCTTTACTGCTGACGAGGCATGGGAATATGCGGGACACGGTGCGGGTGACATTCATCTTGCCACCTTCCCTGATCCTGATCCCCTGTACGCAGGCATCGACGCCACCGGAAAAGTAGATTCCCTGATGACTTATCGAAATATTATTCAGCAGGCAATCGAACCCCTGCGGCAGGAAAAAATTATCCGCGCCAACAACGAAGCGTCTGTTACCCTTACTCTCCCTGAAGGGATGCCCCAACCTCTGGAATTACTCGAAAACGAGGAAGCCGTAAAAGAGTTCTTTATTGTCAGCGAGGTGCGGGTCAATCAGGATGGAGATTGCGTATCCGCCATGGCCAATAAATCAACCTATGCCAAATGCCCACGCTGTTGGCGGCTTTTCCCTGAATTGGACAGCGAGGAGGAACTCTGTAAGCGCTGCGCAGGTGCTCTCTGTTAATTGCCCCCTTGCCCATCCGGGTTCAGGCTTCATCACTCCCCAGCCCAGAGCGATGGCGGCAATTTGACCTTTGCCAGCAACTCATCAATTGCCTTCAGCTCATCTGCAGCGAAGTCGAGCCGTTTCACCGCTTCACAGTTCTCAATAATCTGGCTTGCCCTGCTTGCCCCTATTAATGCTGATGTCACGCGTTCATCACGAAGCACCCAGGCTAGGGCCATCTGCGCAAGCGTCTGCCCGCGATCACCTGCAATCTGATTCAATCCTGCAATTACCTGTTGAACCGAAGAATTTATTTCCTCATCACGCAGCAGACCTTCAGTGTTGTCAGCACGGGATCCTTTCGGGATCCCTGCCAGATACTTGTCACTGAGCAAGCCCTGGTAAAGAGGACAAAAAGCTATGATTCCCATCCCCAGTTTACTCGCTTCTTCACGAACTCCTTTCTCAATCCAGCGGTTAAACATTGAATAATTCGGCTGGTGTATAACAATCGGAGCCCATCCGTTTTGCTTACAGATTGCAGCAGCCTGCAGTGTTTGCTGGGAATTGTAACTGCTTATACCGGCATAAAGCGCCTTGCCCTGGACAACCGCACTGTCAAGGGCTCCAAGCGTTTCCTCCATTGGTGTATCAGGATCAAACCGATGGCTATAGAATAGATCCACATATGGCATTGCCAGCCTCTCAAGCGACTGATCGAGGCTGTTCAGCAGATACTTGCGGGATCCCCATTCGCCATAGGGACCGGGCCACATATCGTAACCTGCCTTTGTCGAAACTAAAATCTCGTGGCGGGGCAACTCTGCGAGTATCCTGCCGGCATTGATTTCTGCACTGCCGTAGGGTGGACCATAGTTGTTAGCCAGGTCAAAATGTGTTATTCCCCGGTCAAATGCCGTGAAAACCATCTCTCGCTGGTTATCAGTGGATTTATTCCCGCCAAAATTTTGCCAGAACCCCAACGTTATCGCGGGAAGTTTAATTCCATGGCTGCCGCACCTGCGATAGGGCATTCTTCCGTCATACCGCCGGGGATCCGGAGTATAATCACTCATCACATTTCTCTCTTGATTCTACCCATGAAAGCCGTAAACCCTAACATCTTTCAAAGCTGATGAAAGCACTTACCCTTGAAGCCTACAACCAACTGACCTACGGCGACGCACCTGACCCCGAGTTCAAGGCAGGTGATGTCCTCATCAGGGTAAAGGCATGTGGAATCTGCGGTAGTGACATCCATGGAATGGATGGCAGCAGCGGACGGCGCATCCCTCCCATCATTATGGGTCATGAAGCGGCAGGTAGCATCGCCCGGGTTTCCGCAGAAGTCAGCAACTGGGCTGTGGGAGAACGCGTCACCTTTGACTCCACCATCTATTGCGGGCAATGCACATACTGCAAGGCAGGCAATGTTAATCTCTGTGATAACCGCCGCGTGATGGGAGTATCCGCGGGTGACTATCGCCAACACGGGGCATTTGCAGAACTGGTGGCGGTTCCAGCACGCATACTCCACAGGTTACCCGAGAACCTATCCTACGAGGAAGCGGTCTTCGTTGAACCTGTCTCTATCGCACTCCACGCCGCCAGCAGAATGCCTGTCAGCGGAGGGGAAACCGCTGTCGTCGTTGGCGCAGGAATGATCGGGCTACTTGTCATCCAGGCCCTTAAAACACGGGGGATTGACAGGATTATTGCCGTGGATATCGATCCTGGAAAACTTGAATTCGCTGAGAAAATGGGGGCGACTGAGGCTATTCTCAGTGATGATCGCGCAATACATTCTATCCATCGATTGACCAGAGGTGGTGCCGACCTGGCAATGGAAGTCGTCGGGATCACCGCCACCCTTAACCTCGCCATCGCCTCACTGCGCAAGGGCGGCAGTCTGTGCCTTGTCGGCAACCTCGCCCCTGAAACCCAGTTCCCATTGCAATCAGTGGTTACCAGGGAACTCACTCTCTATGGCTCCTGCAGTTCCAACGGCGAATATCCTGAAGCCCTTGAACGAATAGCTGACGCAACAATCAACGTTAAACCACTCATTAGCAGCATTGCCCCGTTGGCAGAGGGGGCGCAGTGGTTTCAACGCCTCTACAGCGGTGAGGAAAACCTGCTCAAGGTCATTCTCCGGCCCGGACATCAATGAATCTACCTTCACCACCAGAATCCCGGGGCAAATCCCGATTCGCATGCTTCATATGCCAATGTTTGACCTGACAGGCAAGAAAGCTTTCATCAGCGGCGCCAGCCGGGGCTTAGGCCGGCAATTCGCCCTCGCCCTCGCTCGTGCGGGCGCGGATGTTGTCATCACCAGTCGCACCCTTGCCTCGCTTGAGGACACCAAGGACAAGGTACGGGCAATTGGTCGAGAATGTTTTACCGTGGAGATGGATGTTCTTCAGGAACAAAGTCTACAGAAAGCAGCCCGCTGCGCGGAAAATCATTTCGGCCAAATCGACATCCTCATCAATAATGCCGGCTGCAACATCCGCAAACCCGCCCTTGAAGTCACATGGCAGGACTGGCAAACCATTGTCGACACCAACTTGCGCGGGGCTTTCTTTCTCGCCCAGGCACTCGCTGGCGGGATGATCAGCAAAGGCTACGGGCGCATCGTCAACATCGGATCGGTCACCTGCGTCGCCGGATACGCGGGCCTTGCCCCCTACGGTGCCAGCCGCGGAGGAATCCGGCAGATGACCATGAGCCTTTCGCATGACTGGGGGCCGCACGGAATCACTGTAAACTGCCTTGCCCCGGGTTGGTTTAAGACTGAACAGAACGCATCCCTATACGAGGATAAAAGCTGGGTGGAATACCTTGAGGAACGGATCCCTCTTGCGCGTGTTGGACGCCCCGAAGATCTTGATGGCACCTGCGTGTTCCTGTCCTCTGATGCCAGTGCCTATATAACTGGCCAAACCATCCTCGTTGACGGCGGAATATCAGTCGGTGCCATCAGGGCCCTGCCTGAAAAACGACCCGATGTACCTGCAGACTAACTGATATTGCCAATACCCCGTATTTTTCGCCCCCCGGACGGGAAATGGCAACCCTTACTTCAAGGGTCTTCTTGACTGCAATCTCTTCAAGTCCTCGCTGTCGGGAACACGAAACCCGACATTCCTGAAAAGCCCTGAAGCATTGGTGGCCAAAAGCGCAATGTCATCTCCACCACGCGGGGAGCCAATATCCTGATCAATTAGCAGTTTGCCGGCAGCGAAAAGCATGAATCTGGTCCCCACCCATGCCACCTGCAACTCTGAGAACCTCTTCTGGCAGGCAGAACTCTTCTCGTATCCCAACAGGCCATCCCCTGGCACCAGAGAACTGTGAACAAAGATGTTTCCCGGTGCATGGGTATAGGCAATGACCGTGCGCTCCTTTGAATCGATAAATCCAATCCCTACCCGATGATCCTCCCGGGGATTGCCGTCATTGATCACCTGAAGCTCTCCACGCAACACGATGTCCCCGGGCTCTGCATCGTGCAAGAGAACGGCACCTTTGAGGACTGATTGAATCTCGAGAGTTCCCGCAGAGTAATCCCATCCGCCGTCAGCTTCCTTGGCTATCGTCCAGCTCTTTGGCAGGCTTTCGCCGTGAAACAGGGGCTTCCAGCGGGAATTCACTGTCTCCTGCTGCTGCTGCGTTTTCCCCTGCTCGGCATTCCACTTCTCAACCACTGCGACAATCGCCCGCGCCGCGGCGGCATTGCCTGCCTTGATCTGCCTGTTGAGTTCCACTTCAAGCCCCTGCTTTACCTTGGTAAGCTTCACATCAATTAAATCCTGTGCCTTTTTCGAGATATCCAGGCGATAGCTCTCCATCTCCTTGACCAGCACCTTCGCCCTAACCGGCAACTCATCCTCTCCCCGCGCGGGCAAGGCCACAAAAACACCCATTAGTAAAAACGCCTTAACCTGCCATTTTAGTAAAATCTGTTTACTCATGACAATACTACTCACATTCAGTTGAAATTCGGAAAATTTTCTTTGGAAGATTGCTCCAGCAATAGCAATTGCTATCATACGCATTGCCCCCTCTCAATTACATTAACTTTAGTGTGAAAATATAGTTTTAGGTCAATATATCATTATTTGCAATATTATGAGTGAGCACTCCGCTCAGAACTATCTCAAGTAAATGCACCTTCCCGCTCAAAAATGGCCTCTTGAGCTTGCTGCGTTCTGCATGAGCATCGCAATCTCCGGCATACCTGCTGCAACTCCGGACCCTTCAACCCACTGGGCTTTCAAGAAACTCACCAGCCCTGTTGTTCCCGCCACAACAATCAAGACATGGGCTCAAAACAGCATCGACCACTTTATCCTGGAAAAAATTGAAGACGCAGGGCTTACTCCATCACAAACAACTGATCGGAGATCACTCATCAGGCGCCTGTATTTCGGCCTTGTAGGACTTCCCCCAAACTTCGCGGAAATCCGCAGTTTTGAAAACGATACCAAACCTGACGCATACGCCGCCCTGGTGGATCACTTGCTTGATTCTCCTCACTTTGGTGAACGCTGGGGTCGCCACTGGTTGGACATTGCGCGTTACTCTGACACCAAGGGTTATGTTTTCGAGGAATCACGCGATTACCCCTACGCCTACACGTTCCGGGATTGGGTCATCCGTGCATTCAATGACGATCTACCCTATGACCGGTTTATTACCTACCAGATCGCAGCTGACACTGTTGCCTCTGAAGCAACCGGCAACAAGAACCTCGCTGCAATGGGTTTCTTGACTGTGGGACGGCGTTTCCTCAACCGCGAGCCTGACATTATTGACGACCGTATCGACGTCACCTTCCGCGGCACCATGGCTCTGACGGTAGCCTGCGCAAGGTGCCATGACCATAAATACGACCCGATCCCAACCAGTGACTACTATTCACTTTATGGGGTCTTCGCCAGTTCCGAAGAACCTGCTGAACTTCCACTGCTGGAAATCAAGAAAGATGACGCTGAATATCGGGAATTCGTAAAAGCTATCGGCATCAAGCAGGATCAAATTGATGCATACCTGAAAAAACGCTCCGTTGAACTGCAACAGCCCGAATTCCTGAAACGCTACCTCATTACCGCACATGAGGGACGCGATCTGAATCCCCCCCAACTTAAAAAACTGGCTTCATCCCGCAAGCTAATCCAGGAA
Source organism: Verrucomicrobiales bacterium (assembly GCA_046581505.1). Taxonomy (GTDB): domain Bacteria; phylum Verrucomicrobiota; class Verrucomicrobiia; order Verrucomicrobiales; family DEV007; genus CACIUL01. The sequence continues at coordinate 41,515 of JAYGGE010000153.1, forward strand.
ATCACGATTCGCTGGCGTGATCATCTCAAATCGAGGTCATCCTCACACGATCCGGTATACACACCATGGCTGACTTTCGCCAGGCTTAACCAATCCGATTATCCAAAACAGGCAGCCGCAACATGGCAAAAACTCAAGTCTTCAGGAAAACCTATTAACGACAAGCTGTCAGCATCACTGGAGGCGAATCTGCCCTTATCATTGGATGAACTTGCCGGCCGCTACGCCAACATTCTGGGCAGTGACGACAAGGATCCCGGACTAATTGCTGCCATCAACCACACAAGGGTGGATGCAAACTCCATTTACAATCTGCTTGAAACCGCCGGTCAACAACACGTCCGCAAACTTCGTCGTAACCGTGATGATTTGAAAAGTAAGCACCCTGGCGCTCCTCCCCGCGCCATGGCGATGTTTGATCGGAATAAACCTGTAGAGCCGCGTATTTTCGAGCGCGGAGATCCTCGCCGGCAAGGACTTCCTGTTCCTAGGCAGTTCCTTGGATTCCTCAAGGGAGCTGACAGGGAACCGTTTTCCGAAGGCAGCGGTCGACTGGAAATGGCACGGGAAATTGTCAGTAAGGATAATCCTTTGACTGCCAGGGTCTGGGTGAACAGAATCTGGGGTCATCTTCTTGGCAGGCACCTTGTCTCCACCCCGAGCGACTTTGGCTTGCGCAGCAACCTGCCAAGCCATCCTGAATTGCTTGACCATCTTGCCAGCAATCTCATAGCCGAGAAGTGGTCCACCAAAAAACTGATCCGCTCAATCGTCCTCAGCGCAACCTATCAACAGGCATCAGGTCATCATCCCAAAGATCCTGAGAACCTCCTGTTCACGCACGCCAACCGCCGACGACTTGATTTTGAATCACTGCGCGATTCCATGCTCACTGTATCAGGTCAACTCGACCGCACCCAGTTCGGCCGACCTGTCTCCATCCACACAATGAACTATTCCAGACGCAGGACCGTCTATGGGCACATTGAACGCCAAAATCTCCCCCCCGTATTTCGCACCTTTGACTTTGCCAACCCCGATGTCCATGTCCCAAAAAGGTCTGAAACGACTGTGCCCCAACAGGCACTTTACATGCTCAATGGAAAATTTGCACAAGACCAGGCCCTTAACCTGATCAATCACCCTGAGATCCTGGCTCTGGGCTCAGAACAGGAACGCATTCAGCATTTGTACCGACGGGTGTTTGCACGCGATCCTGATGCGAGAGAACTAACCGATGCCATCGCCTTCCTAAACCCTGGTCAAGAGCTCTCTGGAGGTCCGTGGAAATATGGGTATGGACAGCGGGACCCAAGCTCTCAACAGGTGAAGTTCAAACCCTTGCCCCATCTCACAAAAACAAGTTGGCAAGGCGGCCCCATCCTGCCCGACCCGGCCCTCGGATGGGTAAGCTTAACCCGCAACGGCGGGCATCCAGGAACCGGGAAAACACACGCCATCCTACGCTGGATCACGCCGGTCGATGGCCGCTATGAAATCAGTACTGACATCCGTCTTCCATCATCCGCCAGCGACGGGATAACAGTAAGCTTCGCGTCTCGACAGGGCCGTAACTTGCGCTCATGGCAAATTGCCCCGGGCAAGAGTATCCATGCAAAAGTTCAGTCACTCGAACTCAAAGGCGGGGAAGCACTGTATTTCATTGTGGCGCCGGGAAATACAAACACCCACGACAGCTTCATCTGGAACCCGAGAGTTCATGATATTGCCAGCGGCAAGATCTGGCTGGCTTCCACGGGCTTTGCCCAAGCAAGAAACTCTTCCCCAAGCTCACTGTGGGCACAATATGCACAGGCACTTTTAGCAACCAACGAATTCGCATTCCTGGACTGAACCATGAACCATCATTCCACTTCCCCGATCCCCGCCTTCAGCCGCCGTGACTTCCTCAACCGTGTCGGGATGGGATTCGGGGCACTGGCAGCTGGAACCATTCTTGCCAAGCACGCCAACGGGGCACTTAATCCACTTTCACCCAGAAACCCCCACTTCCCCGCAAGGGCCAAAGCCGTCATTCACCTGTTCATGAACGGGGGGCCCTCCCAGGTTGACACCTTCGATCCAAAGCCCGAACTCACCAAATATGACGGCAAAAAAATTCCTATCGACTACCTGAAAACCGAGCGCCCGACGGGAGCCGCATTAAAATCACCGTTCCGATTCCGCAAACACGGTCAGAGCGGCCTTGAGATAAGTGATTTATTCCCGAATGTCGCACAGTCAGCAGATGAACTGTGCATCATCCGCTCAATGCATGCCGACGTTCCCAACCATGAACCATCACTCCTGCTCATGAACTGTGGTGAGGCCCGGCTCATTCGTCCAAGTGTAGGCTCATGGGTCAGCTATGGACTTGGAACCGAGAATCAGAACCTTCCCGGATTTATCTCCATGTGTCCGGGAGGTTACCCAATCCAGGAGTCGCAAAACTGGCAGGCAGGATTCCTGCCCGGTGCCTACCAGGGAACCTACATTGACTCCAAACACAAGGAAATCGACAAACTCATCGCCAACATTAAAAACAAACAGATATCACTCGGGGCTCAGCGCCGGCAGCTGGATCTGTTAAAGCGCCTCAACCGGCGCCATCAAGAGAACCGTCCCGGAGACGCTCAGCTTGAATCAAGACTGCATTCCTTTGAACTGGCCTACCGTATGCAACTCGACGCAACCGACGTCTTTGATATCACCCGTGAACCGGAATACATTCGAAACCTTTACGGCGAAGACACGCACGGACGACAGACACTGATCGCGCGACGACTGGTCGAGCGCGGAGTTCGCTATGTTCAACTCTGGCACGGCAACGGACAACCCTGGGACAGTCACGATGACCTCGAAATCAACCATCGGCGACTCGCAAGGGAATCTGACAAGGCCATCGGCGCACTGCTCATTGACCTCAAGCAGCGGGGCATGCTTGATGACACACTGGTAATATGGGGCGGGGAATTTGGCCGCACCCCGGTAGTCGAAATGCCCAAACCCGGTTCCAATTCCGGTAAAATCAATGGCCGGGACCATAACCACTGGGGATTCACGATGTGGCTGGCCGGCGGCGGCGTGAAAGGCGGGCACGTCCACGGGGCAACCGATGAATTCGGCTTCAAGGCGGTCAAGGACCCCGTCCATGTCCACGATCTCCACGCAACCATCCTTCACCTCCTTGGGTTTGATCACGAGCAACTCACTTATCGTTTTGCCGGCAGGGATTTCAGGCTGACCGATGTTCATGGCCGGGTCGTAAAGAGCATTATCGCGTAACGCGCGAAGACATCAGCTGCAGGTCCTTCATCAAATGCATTCACTGTACTTGTCACGGAATCACTGATCCTTGCCCGCTTGAACACTGACCTAACTCAACTACTGTCCCGCCGTGCTAGCAGTTGACAAGGTATCCGTCCAGTTTATGGGGCGCACCCTGTACAGTGACCTTTCATTCACTGTCAGCGCGAAGGACAGAATCTGCTTTGCCGGCCCGAATGGCTCAGGCAAGTCAACCCTGATGAAGATCATCGCCGATCAAATGTCCCCTGACTCGGGAGCTGTCAATAAGGCAAAATATATCGAGGTCGGCTACCTGCCGCAGGAAGGCATCAAGGCCTCGGGACGCACCCTTTTTACTGAGACTCAAACAGCATTTGAAAACACCGTTGCCATACAGGGAAAAATAGAGGCGGCAAGCACTCGACTCGGTGAACTGGAGCCCGCAAGCCCCGAATACGCCGACACACTTGAGGTCTACGGCGAACTTCAGTTGCACCTCGACAAACAGGAAGTCGATAAAATGAAGCCGCGCATCGAAAAGATCCTTATAGGGCTCGGTTTCCAGCACTCAGACATGGACCGCGATGTTGGTGAATTCTCCGGCGGCTGGCAGATGCGTATTGCGCTTGCAAAGCTACTGCTCAGCGAACCCTCGGTGCTGCTGCTTGATGAACCCACCAACCATCTCGACATCGACTCACAACTCTGGTTTGAAAACTACATACAGAATTATGGCGGCGCGGTCATTCTCATTTCACATGATCGCGCCTTCCTCGACGCGATTGTCAGAAAAACACTGGCCTTTGAAGCGGGGCAGGTGAACGAATTTGCCGGCAACTACTCCCACTACCTGGAACAAAGCATAATCCTCCGCGAGCAACTCCAGCGCGCCTACCAGAATCAACAGCGGGAAATCATCAAGGCGGAACAATTCGTCAACCGCTTCCGTGCCAAGGCGCGGCGGGCATCACAGGCTCAAAGCCGCCTCAAGCAATTGGATAAAATGGAGCGCATCGAACTCGCCCCCGCTCCTGATAAAACAATCAAACTGCGCTTTCCTCAGCCTGAACGTTCCGGGCAGGTTGTCATTGAACTGACCTCCGCAAAGCGAGCCTATGGCGATCATGTAATTTTCGATGAGTTCAACCTGAGAATCGAACGCGGCGAGAAAATTGCCGTCGTCGGCGCCAATGGCGCGGGCAAATCCACCTTCTCACGAATACTCTCGGGAGCAGACCCGCTCAGCTCAGGCCAGCGGAAAACCGGGCACAAGGTTAGTATATCACACTTCGCACAGGACCACGCCGAGCAACTCAACCCCTCCAGAACCGTCCTGCAGACAGTTGAAGATGGCGCGGCTCGTGAAGTTTCAGGGAATCTGCGCAGCCTGCTGGGCTGTTTTTTGTTCCGTGGAGATGATGTATTTAAACAGGTGTCTGTTCTCTCTGGAGGTGAACGCAGTCGCCTGTCGCTGGCAAAAATGCTCCTGCGTCCCGCCAATTTTCTGATTCTTGATGAACCCACAAATCACCTCGATATGCAATCACAGCAGATCCTGCAGGAGGCACTGAGGGCATACCAGGGCAGTTTTGTCATCGTTTCACATAACCGGGACTTTCTCGATCCGATAACCGACAAGGTAATTGAGTTCTATCCTGAAGGTAAGACACCCCGCATATTCCTTGGCAACCTCTCTGACTTCATTGACAAGAAAAACCAGGAACAATCATCTGCTGCAAAACACACACTGCAACCGGCCTCCGCAGGAAAGGATGGCGGCAAAAAGTCAATTGTCACCGGCAAGCGCAGGGAACAGAAGAAAATCGAGGGATTGATCCGCCAACAAAAAGCAGACACGCTGAAGCCACTTCAGGCGAAGCTAGAGGAAATAGAACAGAGCATTGTTGAGTGTGAGGCACGAAAATCTCAAATTGAAACCGCCATGAGTAATCCGGAATTCTTCAGGGATCAAGACCAGGCAATCAAGGCAACCGCCGATCATCGGGCAATTTCCACAACAATAGAAAAACATTACTCAGATTGGGCCTCGACATCAGATGAACTGGAACGCGCCAAGAGCAATTTCGCAAAGAAACTTCACTAGTCATCAAATCTGATTGTGGCAGATCGGCCATGAGCATCCAGCCCCTCAACATTTGCAAAAGCCTCAACTGCTGCAACTGATCTTCTCATCGCCTTCGCTCCCGCCTTTACAATACTGGTCCTGCGCTGAAACATCTCCGTGGTAAGACCGGAAAATGACTTGCCTGCACCGCCTGTGGGCAGCGTGTGGCTTGGTCCAGCAAGAAAATCACCCAGCGCGACAGGTGAGTGGGAGCCCACGAAAATAGCTCCCGCTGTGCGAATCTTAGGCAAGATCTTCTCTTCATTCCTGACAACCAGCGAAACGTGTTCCGCGGCGAAATCATTGGCCAGTTTAATTGCCTGGCTGAGGGACTTCACCAGCACCAATGTTGTCCCACTGCGCAGCACCTCCCTGATCTGAGCCTGACGCCGCAATCCTTTCGACTGCATCTTCAACTCACGCTTCACTCCCTCCAGGAGCTTTGATGAATTTGACAACAGTGCCACCTGGCTATCACCGCCATGCTCAGCCTGGGCCAGCAGGTCTGCCGCAACCCAGTCTGCCCGGGCACTTGCATCGGCAATTATAAGGATTTCACTTGGCCCGGGAAGCAGGTCCACTGATACCCTGCCGAACATCTGGCGCTTAGCCTCGACCACGAATGAATTCCCGGGGCCAAACACCTTGTCAACGGCGGCAATACTCTCTGTTCCGCAGCCGAGTGCGGCAATCGCCTGAGCTCCACCAATCTTGTAGATCTCGGTGGCACCGGCAATCTCCAGTGCGTAGAGCAGATTCGGGTTAACTGACGCATCTGCAGCCGGCGGTGTGCAGACCGCAATCTCCCTGACTCCGGCGACCCTGGCAATGGCAACGGTCATCAGCGAAGTCGAGACAAGCGGAGCTGTCCCTCCCGGGACATAAATGCCCACCCTGTCAAATGCCTGAAACACTTCTCCAACCCGTACTCCCTGAGAATTTTTCATAGACCAGTCCTGCCGCAGGCTCTTTTCCGCGAAAGCGACAACATTGACGCGGCAGGCAGCAATCGCATCCCGGGTTTCCGGCGCCACCTTTCCCCTTGCCTCCCGTAACTCAACGCCGCTTACGCTCATTGAATTGTTGTCAAGTTTCACCTTGTCAAATCTACGCGTTAACTCCAGCACAGCCCGGTCTCCGCCCTTCTCGACCTTGCCAATGATATCGGCAACCAACTCCCTCAGAGCTCCAGAGGCAATTGCACGTCTGGAAAACAACTCTCCTGCACGCTTCTTAAAGTTCTTCTGGTCGTGACGGAGTATTCGCATGGAGTTCAATGGATACTCTCACCGTAAGCCAAATGCAAAAAAACCACAGCCTTAAAGCCCAACACTTCAGCGGATTTCAATCCAGGCGCTCTTGAGATACTGCTCTCCATTAAAGTCCGGCGGCATTCGCCGCAATTCTCTAGAGATCACCTCTCGTCCACTGCTTGCCATGCCGCCGCCCAGCAGGTCGTTGAATCTCAGGTCATCGATCCCGTGGTGATTGCAGCACGCCAAAATCCACCCCCCCGGAACAACAAGTCGCGCCGCGGCGGCAACAAGCCTTGGATAATCCTTCTCAACATTAAACACCGTTCCCTGCTTGTCCCGTGAAAACGAAGGAGGATCAAGAATAACCCCGCCAAATCTCCGCTTCTTCCTGAAAAACTGATTCAGCCATTCAAAAACATCACCGCGGCAGAAATAATGTTCCGAGGAGGACAACTCAATGCCATTGAGTTCAAAATTAAGTTTTCCCCATTGCAGGTACGATCTTGACAGATCGATGCTCGTAGTTGACTGCGCACCCGCCAGTGCCGCTGCCACCGAGAATCCACAGGTATACGCAAAACAGTTAAGGATCCTTTGCCCCGGGGCACGACATGCCACTTCCCGCCTGTTATCCCTTTGATCCAGGAAGATTCCTTGGGAGTAACCGGCCGCAAAGTCAATCTTAAAGGCAACACCGTTCTCCATGATGGTTATGCGGTGATTTTCGAAGTTTCCCTCAACACATTGCGCTAATCCCTTGCAATCACGATCAAGACGCTTGAGCCATAAACTTTCACGCTTCAACCCCGACAAACAAACCGCATCAGGACAATCGCCACGGTGAGAAACCAGCCAATGCCCGGCGAAAGTGTCAATAAAAACCCCTTCCTGCCCGTCTCCGGCCCCGTCAAAGATCCGGTAGGCATCCGTATCAGAGGCAATAAGCCCTTTGCGGATCCGTTTAGCGGTTTTAATTTGCGCGTCCAAGATTACCCGATACCAACATCAGAATATGGAAGATCTCAACGAAAGACTCGCCGGGGCACTGGCAGCCGGGCAACTGCTCGAATCCAGCATCACTAATATCGCCGCTTTCCTCGAGGCAAACCCGAAGCCCATCTACATTAATTCAGTCACTGAACTGGTCGCTTCCGGAAATTGGCAGGAATTAAATGACCGGTTCTTCCAGCAACTCGCTTTCGGCACCGGAGGACTGCGCGGACGAACCATCGGGCGAGTTGTAACCTCTGCAGAGCAGGCTTCCGGCGGACCGAATGAGCGCCCCCTGTTCTCATGCGTCGGAACCAACGCAATGAACGATTATAATGTCAACCGGGCTACTCGCGGCCTGATAAGTTATCTCCAGCGCTGGATTGGAAAAAATGAAGAGCGCAACCGGGTTCGCATTGTCTTCTGTCATGACACCCGTCATTTTTCCCGGGATTTCGCAGAATTGTGCGCAAAAATTGCTGCCGACCTGGGTACTGAGGTTTTCCTTTTCGACAGCCACCGGGCCACACCTGTCATGTCATTCGCCATTCGATACATGAATTGTCATGCAGGCGTGATGATCACTGCAAGTCATAACCCCGCACACGACAACGGCTATAAAGTGAACTTTGCAGATGGCGCCGCCATTATTCCACCGCACACTGAGGGAATAATCGCGCAGGTAAATGCGATCGCTTCAGAAACCTACCAGGCGCTCCCCGCCGCTGAACGGGGATCCGTGACAGAAATATCATCCGAGATCGACACCCAATACCTTAAACGCGTTAAGGACCTGCTATTACAGCCTCAGCTGGTTCGCGACAACAACGCACTGAGGATTGTATTCACAGCGCTACACGGCGCCGGTGGAGTCCATGCCCCCTTGTTGCTGCGTGAGCTTGGCTTCCAGTGCATCACCACTGCTGAACAGGACAGCCCAGACGGACGCTTTCCAACTGTTAAGTCGCCAAACCCGGAAAATGCGGAATCTCTCAAGGTGGCAATTAAGCTGGCCGAGGAAACAGACGGCGATATTGTCATCGGAACTGATCCGGATTGCGACCGGATGGGTGTTGCGGTAAGGGATAACTCTGAGAATATGCTGATACTAACCGGCAACCAAATCGGTTCTCTTCTCCTATATTACAGGCTCAAGACCCTCTTCGAAAAGCAAATCCTCAAGCCCTCCAATTGCTCAAATGCCGTTGTGATCAAAACATTCGTCACTACCGAACTGCAGACAGCCATTGCCATGAAGTTCGGCGTCAATGTAGTAAACACCCTGACCGGGTTCAAATACATCGGTCAAAAACTTGCAAAATATGAGCAATCCCTGCCTGCCGACATCCTTGGTAATTACCGTTCTCTCGGAGTTGATGATGCACGCCTAGCCCAGCTCTCTCACGGCACATTCTTCGTTTTTGGAGGAGAGGAAAGTTATGGTTATCTCGCCTGCGACTTTACACGTGATAAAGACGGCAACGGAGCGGTCGTGCTGTTTGCGGAAACTGCTGCCTATGCAAGATCACTGGGTAAAACCATCCCGTGCCTGCTTGACGACATCTATCAGGAATTCGGATATTACCTTGAGCGCAATGTCAGCAAGTCCTTCGAGGGAGCTGAAGGTGCCACGGAAATCCTCAAACTCGCGGCATCATACGTGTCACTTCCTCCCGCTGAATGCGACGGCTCTGCCGTGGACAAAATAACCAACTTCGCAACCGAGGACATCACGGATAGCGAGGGAGAAGCAATTCCAAAGGAAAAAATGCTCTTCATTTCACTTAATGACGGCCGTCGATTTGCAGTTCGTCCTTCAGGCACTGAGCCCAAAATAAAATTCTACCTCTTTGGTCATGTCCCTGCTAAGAAAATCGCTCCAGACAATCTTCCCCGGGTAAAGGCCGATACATCTGCCGCCCTGGACTCACTCTGGTCCTGGTTGCAGGACGACATCAATAAGCGCCTGGGATAAATACATAAACACCGACACTTTCTTGAGCCGCAAAATCTGGACCATTACTGCCAGCCTCGCCGCCGGCACATTGCTCGCCTTGTGTTATCCGGGGTTCAACTGCGGTGCCCTAGTCTGGGTCTGGATGTTGCCACTCTTTGCCGCCCTCTGGTTTCCCAAGCCCGGCATCTCCAGGCGCAGGCGCATATTCAGGGGTTTTGGATTGGGGTATCTCGCAGGATTATCCTTCTTCCTGATTAATCTCTCCTGGCTGCACCACATCCACTTCGCCGCCTCTACGTTATTGCCGGCATTTCTTGCTCTCTATTTTGGCGTGTGGGGGGCATTTGCCGCCAGCACGGGTCGACCGGCCTTTGTCCGCAACCCGGTCAATCCATCACCCGGAAACTCGCAGCGCACTCTCATCCGCCCGGCATTGCAAAGTTGCCATGCCGCATTGTTAAACGGCGGGGCATGGTGCGGCCTTGAATGGCTCCGCGGGTGGGTATTGTCGGGCTTTGGATGGAACGGGCTGGGAGTTGCCCTTCATGAAAACCTTATTCTCATTCAGTTTGCCGACATTGTCGGGGTTACAGGCCTAGCCTTCCTTATTGTCTTCTGCTCATCCGTTGCCGCTGCTGTAATACTCAGAACCTGCCGGGAACTGCGAAGGGGACGCCTTCACGCCCACCTTGATTTTGCCATCGCCGTCACCCTGGTTTGCTGCGCCTTCTTTTACGGCACTTTAAAGTTAAGTAAACCTCCCGGTGAAAGCATAGAAATCCGCGTCCTGCTTGTTCAGGGAGGGGTTGCCCAGGATGAAAAGTGGGACGCCGGAAACGCGAAAGCAATTTACGACAAATACCGGCAGATGACGATGCGCTATACATCACTCGCGAACTTTGATCTGGTGATCTGGCCGGAGAGTTCACTGCCATTCTCACTGAACGATCCATTCAATGAAATCTACCTTAACGAGTTACTCTCCACCAAGGACTTCGAGTTGGTTCTTGGGATTAACGAGAATGTCATCGGCGAAGGTATCTTCAACTCGATTGTAGCTTTGCGGGGCAACGTATCCACCCCGAGGACCTACCGTAAAATTCACCTTGTCCCCTTTGGGGAATTTGTGCCATTCAGAGACACATTGCCGTTTCTTGAGAAAATTGCATCCAGCGAGATCGGAATTGATTTTGCGCGCGGTAAAGTCACAGAACCCATTCTGATGGAAAAACCTCAGCCATACAGCATCATTCCTTTAGTATGCTTTGAAGACACTTTCGGTAATCTTGCCCGACTGTTTGTGCGCAATGCCCCTCAACTCATTGTTAACGTGACAAATGACGGATGGTTCGCCCACAGCGCCGCATCCGAGCAGCACCTTGCCAATGCAATGTTCCGCTGCATCGAATTGCGCAGACCCATGGCGCGTGCTGCCAACACCGGGATCACCTGCCTAGTTGACAGTTACGGCAGTCTTTACGACCGCTGGAGCGAAGATCAGGGCGGCAAGCGCCAAGTAATCGATCCAAACACGGGAAGCACCTTTATCGAGGATTCTTTAGCGGAGATGATCAGCATCCCCGCCAATCCACCACAAACCCTCTACGCAAGGATCGGGGATACTTTTTCCATTGTATTGGGATTGCTGTCACTGATCACCGCGCTCAGGGGAATGCGGCGACTCAGGCCTTGATTTCCTTGCCTGTCGTCCCACTGCTGATTTTCACTTCCTCGCGCGCAAGACCCGGATCACTACGGAAGGTTAACCGCGCGCAATGACGTCGCTCAAGCTCGATCAAGTGCTCCCCGTCAACGGTCTTAAGGCGCTGCATCACCTCGGGATGAACGGCGATTACCAGATCACTCAGGTCTTCCTCTGATCGCTGCAGAAGATCGGAAATGCGTCGCTGTAATTCCACACTGATGGTCTCGGCTGATTTAATACGGCCACTGCCCGAGCAGTTCGGGCATGACGTGTACATGGACATGCTGAGACTTTCATTGAGTCGCTGCCGGGTCATCTCCATCAACCCCAGCTGGGAAAGCTGCAGCACTTGCGTTTTCGCCTTGTCATCATCAGTGCGTTCGCGCATCCGCCGATAAACCGCCATTTGATCCTTGCGGTTTTGCATATCAATGAAATCAACGACAATCAATCCCCCGATGTTTCTTAAGCGCAGTTGCCGGGCAACTTCATCAGCCGACTCAAGGTTCGTCTCAAGGATCAGCTTATCGACGTTTGTCTTGCCCTTGTTTCGCCCGGTATTGACGTCTATGGAAATAAGCGCCTCGGTTTCATCTATCACGATGTATCCTCCGCAAGGCAGCCAAACCTGCCGGTCAAAGGCATTGGTAATCTGTTTCTCAATGTTAAAGCGCTCAAAAATGGGCTGTTTGGAAGAGAAATACTGCACTCTCTTGCGTGATCGGCGGGACACTTTGCCAACAAGATCCGACATGCGCCGGACGGTCTCCTCGTCATCACAGTGGACCTCAGCAACTTCATCGGTCAGAAAATCGCGCACCGTGCGCTCAACAAGATCCGGTTCCTGGAAAACACACAGTGGTGCCTTTTGCTCATTCCGGAGCTGATCAATCTGATACCATTGCTCAAGAAGCATGTTCAAATCACGAATGAGATAGCGCGCACGCTGCCCCCGGCACACGGTGCGCAGAATCACGCCCATCCCTTCAGGCACATCCATCTTCTCGGTAATTTTACGCAGACGCTCACGTTCTTTCGGGTCGTCAATGCGCCGCGAGATCCCAAACTGGTCATTAAGGGGCATAAGCACCATATAACGGCCGGGCAGTGAAATATTGGTCGTTACCCGTGGCCCTTTGTTGCCGATTGGGCCTTTGCTCACCTGGATCAACACCTCAGATCCAACCGGATAAATGGACGGGATATCCTTCGAGGAAATACGTTGCGGTGTCTTCTTCCCTCTCCTTTTTCCCCTGACCTCCTCCAGCCCGCTGTCAAGTGCCGCGGGAATTGCATCCCAGAAATGCAGGAAGGCGTTCTTCTCCGTCCCTATGTCGACAAACATGGCCTTCAATCCCGGCTCAATATTCTTCACCCTCCCCTTGAAGATACTGCCTATGATATTCTCATCTCCAACACGTTCAATCGTGTAATCTTCAAGTCGTCCATCCTTAATCTGAGCAACACGGGTCTCAATCTTCTCGACATTTATGATGATATTGTAGCCTTTGGCGGGCGCATTGCCGCCGCGAGCTCTTCTCAGCTTTCCTAGCATTTTTAAAAATAGGTTGGGACAGTGATTTCACGATCCTTGAATTAAATTCTTTAATGTGATTTTTTCTATTGTGGCCAGGCAATGAGTTCTAAATACACTATTGCCTCCCCCCCAATCGATCGAGAATCCTGATTCGCTGCTTCACCTTCCTCGACTTTGCCGAACCCCTGCTGTCAGGGGCTTTCCTAATGGTCGGGGCCGGGAGTATCTTCTTGAGGAAACTGCCCGGATCCGGGGTTGGTGTAGCTGCAACAGCACTCCCGTCGTCGCCATCATCTTCGCCGACAAAAGCTTCATTGGGACTGTCATCAAAGCCTACATGAGCCACAAAGTCCAATTTTCCTTCAAACTCTCTTAACGGGGCAACCTTGGGATCAATTCCCAATTTCTCAATTGAGAGAATTTCATCGATGATTTTCTTGGCAATCGGTGCAGCCACCCCTCCACCTGACTTGGCATTTTCAACCATAATACAAACAGCCAGTTTCGGCTGGGCATAGGGAGCGAAGGAAATGAACCATGCATTGGTCTCATTTTCACCCCCCTCACGCTTGCGGCCGGTTTGGGCCGTTCCGGTCTTGCCAGAAATCTGAGTCAATTCAGAACGCGCGCGGCCCGCAGTGCCCCTGTCCGCATTGACAACCTCCCACATCCCGCGGCGACAATCCTCAATCTTCCCGGCAGGGATCCTCTGAGAAAGGTCAAAGCGAAACACCGGGTCCCGCCGCCGCTCAATCCCGTTCTCAACAATCTTATGCACCAGTTTTGGCTTGTAACATATGCCCCTGTTTGCAACGCCGGCAGCCACTGCTGCCATTTGCAAAGGAGTCACCTCTGTTGCCCCCTGCCCTATGGACACCTGGGCAGTATCCGAGTCACCCCATTTCCCGAGCCCCTGGGCAAGCTTCCATTCCGGGTTGGGCACCAATCCGGGATCTTCATTATTAAGGGGAATCCCCGAGCGCTCTCCGAGCCCCATCCATTTGGCCACCTGCTGAATATTACGAATTCCCGTCTTGTTGCCATACCGATAAAAATATCCGTTGCACGAATACTTGATGGCATCTCTCATGAAAATCCTTCCGTGTGTATAGCCTTTAGAATGCACCCAGCACTTCATGAACTTCTTGCCGAACTGCATACCGCCATCGCATTTAAAGGGCGCGTTGTCAGCACCATTCAGCATGCCGGCAAGCGCGACAGGAATCTTAAATGTGGAGCCCGGCGCATGATCTTTGAGGGCGCGGTTGATTAACGGGTTGGCATCGTTCTCAAGGTAGCGTTTCCAGTCCACCTCACTAATCGAAGGAATGAACTTGTTCGGATCGTATGATGGCACTGATGCCATCGCGAGGATGTCACCGGCATATATCCAGTGCTCCTCCTGGAGGCCACCGACAGCAACCAATGTCTTGTAAGTAGTCGGTGCGATAACAACAGCCGTACCCCGTCCGACCTTCCTCAATGCCCTCTCGGCGATAAACTGATAGCGCAAGTCAATAGAAAGCCAGACATCAGCACCAGGCTTGGGTGCAGCGTAGGATATCTCGCCGATACCCCGCCCTGATTCATCCTTTGAATCAACAACCCTGCCCTTCTCGTTTTTCAATATTACCCGCTTCCCCGGTTTTCCCTGCAGATAACGGTTCATTGTATCCTCAATGCCATCGCCGCCAAAATCATCAGGCACATAATATTCCCACTGCCTGCGCTCCTCAGCCGGCACTTTCTTAATGTCCGGTTGCCTGACAAATCCAAGAATATGGGAAGCCAGTGATTTATAGACATATCTCCGCAATGGGCGTGCCTCAACACTCACCCCTGGTAAATCCAGCGAATGTTCTGCCGCAATGGCATACTCATTAAAGCTCAGGTCATCGCGATAAGTATAGGGAACCAAACCTCCGTGAGTTCGCCAGTGCCGTTGCAGATCCCCCGCATGAAACTCCTTAAAAAGGCCTATCTGCTCAAGGCGAGGAAACACCATCTCGGAAGTAATCGCAACCATGTCTTTCTCCTTGCGTCTCTGGGGAATTCCCCCGGCACTTTGAAATTGAAAAACATGAAACGGCATCTTCCGCAATGCCACCTTCTGCTCGCCCGTTCGATTAATCGCGGCAAGCCGCTTGTTATCGCTTTCCATCTTCTCCTTGTAGCTATCAAGGATTTCCTTGAGATTAAACTGCATCTCGTAGCGTGAGACATTATCAACCAGAACACGCCCGAAACGGTCACGTATCAGGCCCCTTACTCCCGGGATTCTGACCTTAACCTCTGAGGTGCCCGGAACTTTTGCAGCGTATTCCTCGTAACGTTGCACCTGTATGGCAAAGAGACGCACCAGTAATGCCGATAAGCCACCGACAATAAGGAGGGCAATGATGCAAAAGCGTATATGTTGGCTGATCGGCATTCTTTCACGAATGATCTCTCGATATTTCCCTGCTCAGATGAACCGGTGCACCGCTCGCCTTCCCCAACTTAAAAAGCAAGAAGAACAGAAGCGGTGAAATCAATATGCACAGTAAGGTTGAAGTCCACACCTGATACCAAAACTGACTGGGCCATGTGAAACTGCCCCGTTGAAAACTTATCAGGAACCATTCCGTCACCAGCAGGATTGCGGTAGCCGCTCCGACGAGCAAAAGAGGAAATTCCCATCGCCCGCGGCGGAATAAAGGCCTGACTCCCTGCATCAGAGCCCCTGTCAGGGCAAAGAGGAAAACCGAATAACCAAACCCAACGCCACCCCCCTCATCAACGACCATATGCCGGGCGTCCCACCCCACCCCGGCCACGAAAGCAAATGCCAGCATCAGTGGAAAACGAACGGTAAGCGCGCATGCAAAAAAAATCGCCGGCACCAGTAACAGCCGGGCACCAAAAGCAAATGACAAGGCCGGTATAAAATCACTCACCACCGCTGCAACTCCCATCAGAAGGAACAAACTTGAGCAAAAAATGAAGTTCGGCCGTTCCATCACAAAGATCAATCCACGTCATCGTCCACGGCCCGTGCCCGCGGGACAACCGGGCCAGAGGGAACCGTTATAATTTCATCGCCGGGATGGACTCTCTCCGGCGATGGGTCTGGATCCCCCTGCGAACCGCCAGGAAGCAAAACGAACACATGGGAAAGCGTATTGAAATCAATCGCAGGGGCAACTCTAGCCACGGCATCAATCTCCCGCACCTCGAATGCCTTCACATAGCCAAGCATCAATCCCGGTGGAAAAATTCCGCGGGCATTGGTGTTAGCAATTCCTGATGAATACACCTTGGCTCCAGATTTAACCCCGTACCGGTCGGCTTCCTTCGGCAGGTTTTGAAGGATCAGGTGCGGCACATCCGTTCCCGCGCCAGGGGCGCCGGACAGCACCCCCTGCACCCGCTGCACTCCACCACCGGGCGATTCCTCCAGTGCACCATGCACGTAAGCCCCCACCTTGCACTCCACATCAGTTGCAAGGACGACAGTGGATTGATGACGTGAAACAACCGTGACCTTACCCACCAGTGCGCCTTTCACTGTATCGGTGCGATCAACAGCAACCGGGGTCATTATCGGGCTGTTTAAAACCACACCATCATCCAGCCCCTTGTCGATCACTATTGTTCTCCACCAACTCCTGCTCTGCCGGTTAATGACACGG
>JAYGGE010000174.1:0-16822 GCA_046581505.1 Verrucomicrobiales bacterium
GTGTCGTGGTCAATATCAATGATCTGCGCGTCGCCGCGGTTCGAGCCGTCGCCGATATTGGCGTCGATGTCATCGCCGGCAATCGCCGAGACCCAGCCGAGCGAACCTCCGGTTGACGACCAGTTCTTGCCGCCACCGGCAATGACTGCCGGGTCACCGGGCACGGAATCCTCCGTGTTGAGCCAGTATACCACCGTGAAACTGGTGGTCGCCCCGAAGTCAAACTCTGCCCCGCTTGCAGTGATAAAGTTGGATCCAGCACCATCACCGACCTCCACCGCGCGGCCGAAGGCGCCGTCCTTGTAGACTGCGCTACCGGTCCACGAGCCGTCGTTGGCCGAGGCGCTGCCGCCGAGCGCATCCGAGGTGTCAGCGGTGTTATCCGAGTTGAAGTCATAATAGGCAATCAGGCCCTCAGGGGAGATCCCGGTATTACTGACGCAGGTCAGGTCGGGACAATCGGCAGCGTCCTCGCCGAGAACGCGCAGCGTGTAGGTGTGGTTGCCGCCGCCCGCCTGGGAGTCGCTGAAGGTTGTTGCAGTGATCGGCAGGGTTGCGATGCTGGTGCCATCACGCAGGATCTCAAAACCGGTCGCGCCGAGGTTGTCCGCGGAGTTCCAGCTGAGCGTAACTTCACCGGGCAGGTTGATGACACAGGTGAGACTTGTCGGGCAGCGCTTAATGGCGAAGCCTGAATGAAGCTTAGCTACCTCCTCGGGAAGAAGTTTTCTGCGCCAAATGCGGAACTCATCAACACAGCCCGGGAAACTCGGGTAGACAAGCGTGCCGTCGGTCGCGAGGGCTGTCGCGAGCGCATTGATGTTGCCGATTGCCGCCATGGCATGCTCACTGACGAGTTCTCCATCGAAGTAGAGTTGTGCTGATCCATCACGGTCATGCACGGCAGTAACGTGATGCCAGGAGCCGTCATAAAGCAGCCCCCCCGGGCTGTCGTAGTCGAGGCGGTCGCTGCCATCACCGATATTCCACTGCCAGCTGCCGTTGGTGTTGACCGCTATCACCCATCCGGGGTTGCTGCCACTTGCCCAGTCCTTGTTGGAGGCAACGGCATTGTCCGTGGTGAAGCTGCTTGAAGAGCGCAACAGGAGTGAAACGCTGAAGTCAGTACTGTTGCCGAAGTTGAGGCTTGCCGGGGAACCCAGCGAGATATGCTCACCGCCGGCATTGAATTGCGCATACTGGTTAACCCCTCCGAAGGGGTAAGTGACTGCGCCGCTGGCGGCTGCGTTGTTGGACTGGCCTGAGGAATCGGTCGTGTCACCGTCAAGCTTGAGATGCACGATGAGACCGGTGGTGAGTTCACCGTCGAAGAACTCGGCAGTGCAGGAGCGGACCGGGCACAAATCGCCCTCGGTGCCGCCGTAGGTATGGACGGTGTATTCGAAACTGCTGAACCCGGCGCCGGCGAGCGGTGGCGAGTCAATGTAGGTTGTCGCGTCAAGTGGCAGGGTGGCGATTTGTGTTCCATCACGCTCGATCCTGATTCCTGCGGCATCGATTTCTTCCGGCGCACTCCAGCTGAGCGTAGCTGTTTCGTTGGAGGGGTCGGTGGTGCAGGCCAGCGCATCAAGGCAGAACGGGGGGAACCCGAAGGGTTCGCTCTCCCAGCCCCAGGCGGGATTGATGGCGATGCCGAGGTGCCTGAATGCGGTCGGCGGCGGGGCAGTGTGGCCGGGACCCGGGGAGATGATGCGCTTTGATATGGCACCGCCGCTGGCGATGAAGAAAATCGTGCGCTCATCTGCAGACTGGCCGCCGTGGCCCGTGCCAAGGCCGCCGTGGTCGGTGGTGATGATGATCAGCCAATCCTCGGCGGCAAAGTTCGGTCGTGCTTCAATGGCGTCTATCACCTCGCCAATCTGGTCATCGACTTTGGCAATGGCTGCGAGGTAGGTGGAGTTGTTTGCGCTGTAGCCCGAGCCATGACCGGCATGGTCAACATCGTCAAAGTGCAGCATCAGCACGTCGGGGTTGTTGCCGGCAAGATAGGCACTGGCCTGATCGGCAACCGACTGCCCGCCCCCGGCGGTGGCGCGGTGGTCAGTAAAGGCATCGACCGCCCCGACGATATACGTGTCGATCGGCGACCACTGGACAATCGAGGCGGTGCAGGCGGCGGCATTCACCTCCTTTACCCGCCTGAAAAAATGCGGGTAATCCTCATAGTTATCGCCGCTGAAGCTGTTGCTGGTGACACCGTGTTTATTGGTCCAGACGCCGGCAAGGATGCTCGACCAGCCCGGACCGGAAGAGGTCACCTGCTGGGTGGCGGTGCCGGGAATGCCTCCGGCGAAGGCGTCGTAGCTGACTGCGCCGGCTGCGCTCAACACGTCCATGTTTGGCGTGTCTGCCGCCTGCATGGCATCCGAGCGCACGCCGTCGATGCCGATGAGGAGCACGCGGTGATTGTCGAATGCTCCGTCAAGGGTGCCCTCAGCGTTGACGGGTGAGGTGGAAAAGGTAAAGAGCAGCGGGAAAAGGAGGGGGGGAAGAGGGGTTTTCATGGGGGCATAAATAAACAACCACGGGTAAGCTTCATCGTCAAGATGAGGTGAGCGCCGTGGCAGTGCCCGGCACACAAAAAACAACGGGAAAATCCTTCGTTGTTCCCTAGCGGTGCCGACGGCGCAAGACCATGCACAGCCCGGCCAATGCCGCAAGAATCCCGGTCGAGTGCCCGGGCACGACGATTGCGCCGAGTGACCTGCCATTTGCGCGTCCCTCGGCGTAAATTTCCCCCATGCTACTGGTCATGGGCTTGCTCCTGCAGCCGATAATAGCGAGCAGGTTCTGAGGTTGTATCGACGGTAAAATTGTGGGTGGAACCCACGCCCGCCCCGGGCACGCTGTCGTCAACCTCAACCCAGTTCTTTAAATCAGTCGAGCCGAGCAAGAAAAAACTTTTACCACTGCTACCGTTGAAGGTAAGTCCTATCTCATTAGGCTCGATGTCGGTGTAGATAATCCCGGTAATCACCAGTTCCAGCGCGGTGTCGATCATGGGACTGCCCGCTGTGCCAGCCGCAGTGATGGCCGCGACTTCATTGGGCACGACCACGCGCCGCCAGATCGCCACCTCGTCAATTGCCCCGGGGAACCAGGCTTCCCAGATGGCGCCAAGCGTCCCGTCCGTGCCAACCGCGGTGGGATAGCCCGAATCAAGGTTACCGATGGCGGAAATGTTCCTGCTGGCGGCTTCAGTCCCGTCATAATAGAGCCTGGCCATGCCGTCACGGTCGTGCGAGACAAGCAGGTGGTGCCACACACCGTCATTGATCTGGCCTGCCGGGCCGTCGTAGTCGCTGCGTGCCCCGCCGTCACCGATGTTCCACTGCCAGCGGCCGTCAGGGCCAGCAGCGATCACCCAGCCGGCGTTGGCCCCTGAGTTCCAGTCCTTGTTCGAAGCGATGGCGGGATCGCTCGCCGAGCCGCCGAGGGCTCTGTTGTCCGTGAATCCGCCGAGGTTATTGACCCATACCGAGACGGTAAAGTCGGTGTCGGTGCCGAAGCTCAGGTCAGACGGGCTCGACAGGTCGACGAATTGGTGCGGGTTGGCGGTATCCTCCAGCGTGAGTGAACTCCCGATCTGCCCGACGCTGAAGCCGGGGTTGCCGCTTAAGCTGCCATTGTTGTTCTTCCCTGAGTAATCACTGCTGTCGCTGTCAAGCGGCAGGTAGAGCACGAGATCCTCGAGCAGTGATCCCGCGTTTACCAGCACCTTGGCGGTGATCGGATCACAGCCGGCACTGTCCGCCCCGCCCGTCATGCGCACGGTGTAGTCCAGCTCAACCATGCCGGTCTCAGCGGACAGGTCGGGATTGTGGGTGTAGCCGGCGGCGTCCGCAGCAAGCGTTGTGATGACGTCATTGCCGAGTAATACCTCGATGCCGGTGGAGTCCAGGCCCTGATGGGCCAGCCAGGCAAGATCGACCGTGTAGGGATCGGTTGAACTTAGGGTCGCCTGCAATGTTGCCGGGCAAATCTTTGTCGAGACGATTGCACTGAGCGGCTTGCCATTGGAGCGTCCCTCGGCGTAAATCTCCCACAACTCGGCCCTGGTGAGAACACGGTTCCAGATTGAGACATCGTCGAGCCCGCTTGCGGGCAGACTGTAACCGGCACCGTCGCCATCCTGTCCCATGACGATGTTGAGGTTGCCTGCAGTGAGGTCCCCAACATCGGAGATATCTGCATCAGTGCTCGGTGATGAGGCATCGGCTCCAAAGTCCTGGCCTGTGACTCCCGATGCCCAGGACGTGCTGGACACGGCGACCCATTCATCAGCAGCGTAGTTGGTGAGCGTCTGCGAGTCGCGGTCGATGACCATGGCAACGAAGTTCCAGTGATCCCCCCCCACATCAAGGAGATGCCGCTCTGCTGGCTCTAGGCTGAGGTCCCGGTTGGCCCAGTAGGCGTCGTGGTCAATGTCGATGTAACCTGAGTCACCACGGTTCGAGCCGTCACCGATGTTGGCCTTAAGGTCATCATCGCGTATCGCCGAGACCCAGCCGAGCGCGCTACCGGTTGACGACCAGTTCTTGCCGCCGCCGGCAATGACTGCCGGGTCGCCGCTCACGGCAGCCTCGGTATTGAGCCAGTAGACCACGGTGCAACTGGTGGCCGTGCCGAACTCATATTCTGCCCCGCTTGAGGTGATAAAGTTGGATCCGGCACCATCACCGACCTCCACTGCGCGGCCGAAGGCGCCGTCCTTGTAGACTGCGGTTCCGGTCCACGAGCCGTCGTTGGCCGAGGCGCTGCCGCCGAGCGCACCCGAGGTGTCAGCGGCGCTGTCCGAGTTGAAATCGAAATAAGTGATCAGGCCGTTTGCGGAGATCCCGGCATGGCTGATGCAGGGAATGAACCCCAGTAATATTGATGTAACAACGGCAGTGAATGGGTATTCCTTTTTCATGGTTCTTGGATTGTAATATCTTGTTAATTAGTGTTATATGGCCTTAGTGAGTGACATGGCAAGATCGATATCATGGGTTTTGTTTTTTGCTTTGCTGTTGTCATTGCTGCCTGAGTTAAGATGCTGCAACAAACGGGAACGGCCTGGGTGATCTGGTGAAGCACCTTGTCCACAGTGAAGAGTTTCTTAATCAATAATTGATGACCCGGATCATTCGCCTCAACCTGATCATTGTCGCCCTGACCACGATCGCGTGCGCCGAGGATCGACCCAACGTCCTCTTCATCGCGGTCGATGACATGAACGACTGGACCAGCCTGATCAAGGGTTACCCCGGCAAGGTCCATACCCCGAACCTGGAGCGACTGGGCAGGCTTGGCATGACCTTTGATAACGCCCATAGCGCCTCGCCCGTGTGTTGCCCGAGCCGTACGGCCATGATGCTGGGGCAACGTCCCTCGACAACCGGGATCTACAATAACGGGCAATGGTGGC
Organism: Verrucomicrobiales bacterium; assembly: GCA_046581505.1. Lineage (GTDB taxonomy): Bacteria > Verrucomicrobiota > Verrucomicrobiia > Verrucomicrobiales > DEV007 > CACIUL01. Next base: position 5,432 of record JAYGGE010000174.1, read on the forward strand.
GGCCCCATTTGCCCGATGCGCTCTCCATGCCCATGGTTTTCAGGCGACACGGCTACCGGGCGATCGGCGCTGGCAAGATTTTCCACCATACCGCAGGCTTCAATCCGCCGGACCAGTGGGACGATTTTCAACGCCTGAGCTTTGAGGACGATCCCTGGTTCCGGGGCAACAAGCTGAACTATCCCTGGTCAAAGCCGGCGAAATACCCGCAGGGCTACCCGTTCAGCGGCTTGCCGGGCACACCACACGAGGGGGACTGGGGCATCATCCCGGGGCTGGATGAGGACGAGTATGATGATTCCAGGACGGTCGATTACGTCGTCAACTCGCTCAGGGCTAAACATGATAAGCCGTTCTTCCTGGCCTGCGGTATTTTCCGCCCCCATCTCCCATGGTATGCCCCCGGGAAATATTTCGACATGTATCCGCTGGAGGAAATCGTGTTGCCTGATGTGCCAAAAGATGACTTGAACGACATTCCCCCAGAGGGCAGAAAGCTCTCGGCCTCGCGCAGGGCCGACTTCCTGCGCATCAAGGAACACGGAAAGTGGAAGGAGGCGCTGCGGGCCTACCTTGCCTGCATTAGCTTTGCCGATGCCCAACTCGGACGCATACTCGATGCGCTGGAAGTGGGCCCGCACAGGAAAAATACCATCATTGTATTCTGGTCGGACCACGGCTGGCACCTGGGCGAGAAGAATCACTGGCACAAGAGCACCCTCTGGGAGGAGGCAACACGCATCCCCTTCATGATCTCGGTTCCCGGCATGACTAGGGGCGCAACGCGTTGCGAGCGCCCGGTCGACACGCTTTGCGTGTACCCGACCTTGCTTGAGCTTTGCGGGATTGAGCCGAAAGAAGACCTCGACGGGGTAAGTATCGTCCCGCTGCTGAAAGATCCCGGCATCAAATGGGATACTCCCGCCGTGACTGAGTTCCAGCGCGGTCAGTGCTCCGTCCGTTCGGGCCGCTATCGTTATATTCGTTACAGTGACGGGACTGCCGAGCTTTATGACCACTCGAGTGACCCGAACGAATGGACCAACCTGTCGGGGGCAAAATACCATGCGACCATCAAGGAGCTTGCCCGCTCGATCCCTGAAGAGTTCGCCCCTGACGCGCCCTCCAAAAGGGCTTATGACTTCGACCCGAAGACATATACCTGGACTCACAGGAAGACCGGGCGAAAGACCCACGGTGCAAAAAAATGAACCTCTGCAGACAAATCCTGTTTCTTTTCACGCTGAATGTCCTTGCCCTTTCGGCCTATGGGGTGACGCCGAATATCCTGTTCATCGTCTCGGAGGACAATGGACCTGAAATCGGGTGCTATGGCACGCCGATTGATACACCGCACCTCGACAACTTGGCCGGCGAGGGAACCCTGTTCCGCAATGCCTACGTTCCGCAGGCGGGATGTTCGCAATCGCGGGCGGCATTTTTGACCGGGCTGTATCCCCACCAGAACGGGCAGATCGGGTTGGCAACCTGGAATTACGCGATGTATTCAGGCAAGATCCCGAACGTGGTAACCACCCTCAAGAAAGCGGGTTACCGCACCGGCATCATCGGCAAGCTGCACGTCAAGCCCAAGAGTGCGTTCCCGTTTGATTTCAAGGCCATCTCCAGTTCCAACTTCAGCCGCAGGAACATGTCCGCCTATGCCGAAAACGCGAAGCGGTTTTTCAGGGAGGGCGACAAGCCATTTTACCTGCAGGTGAATTATCCGGACGCCCATCGCCCCTTCATCACGACGGTCGACAAGCTTCCGGTCAAGCCCTTGACTGGCAATGACGTCGATGCCATTGCCTACATGGGGATCAACCATCCTGAACTCAAACAGCAGACTGCGGACTACTACAACTGCATGATGCGCCTCGATTCACATATCGGCGAGCTGCTCAAGGTCCTTGAGGCCTCGGGCAAGGCGGAAAACACCGTGGTGGTCTATATCGGTGACCACGGGGCGGATCTTTTGCGTGGCAAGCGGACCTCCTATGAGGGCGGGGTGAAAATTCCCATGATCATCCGCTGGCCCGGGGCAAAGGGCGGAGAGAAAAGGCAGGAACTGGTAAGCACACTTGATCTTTTCCCGACCTTCTGCGAGATCGCCCAGGCCAGTGTCCCCAAAACATTTAAGGGGCGTTACCCGAGACCCGGGCGTTCGCTCAAGTCCCTCGTTCACGGCGAAAGCCCAAAGTGGCGCTCGTATCTCTTCACCGAGTTCCACCTGCACTCCAATCACAACCCCTGGCCGCAGCGCACCGTGCGCGGTGAGCGTTACAAGCTGATCTACAACCCGCTCGCAGGAGAAGTGAACCCCGGATACGCCTTCACGATGGGAAAGAAGTTCTTCAAGGCTCCCGAGGCGGAACTGCTCGCCGCTGCGCCGGCGCAGGTCCGGGCGGCCTACAAGCTGATGAAGCAGCCGCCCAGGTATGAGTTGTATGACCTGCAGGATGATCCCTTCGAGTTCAAGAACCTGGCGGATGACCCCATCCATGCGAAGACACTGCAACGCCTGAGATATATGCTTGCACACTGGCAAAAAGACTCAGGCGATGCCCTGCAGTGGCCGGAGCTGGCCCGCTAGCTCTTCGACATGATCCGTGAGGCAGGAGCCGATGAGAGAAAGGCGCTGAGTTATCAATTCATGGAGCCCAAATGATTCGATACAGCCTGATTTTCCTGCTTCTGGTGTCGATCGCACGTGCGGTTGACCCTCCGAATGTGCTGTTCATTGCCGTAGATGACATGAATGACGGCATTACCCTCTTCGGCGAAGACCGTCCCTTCAAGACCCCGAACATCAGGGACCTGACCCGGCGCGGGGTCTTCTTCAGCAGGGCGTATTGCGCTTCGGCTGCCTGCAATCCCTCCCGTGCCGCGATTCTCACCGGAAAGCGTCCCCACATCACCGGGGCCTACGGCAACAGTGCCGACTGGCGGGCTGCCGCAAGGGGATGCCTCACATTGCCGGAATACTTCGGCAGGCACGGATATTCCACGGCTGGTTTCGGGAAGATTTATCACCATCACCGGGATGGCGCGTTCAACGATCCCGCTTCCTGGGACAAGTTTCGCAAGATGGATGCTCAGTATATGCCAAAGGAAAAACTCAACGGCGCAACCAAATACGGGTCACGCAACACCGACTGGGGGGCATGGCCAAAAAACAGTGAGGAAACCAAAACCATCGACTACAAGTCGGTCAGTTACGCAATCGGGGTGTTGAAGCAGGATCACGACAAGCCGTTTTTCCTGGCCTGCGGCATTTTCAAGCCGCACTCGCCTTTCTTCGCGCCCAACAAATACCACGAGCTCTACGATAAGAAGATTTCGCTGCCGCAACGAAAGGAAGATGACTGGAGCGACCTTCCTGCCGGTGCCGCCAGGCTGATGGGGCCAAAGAAATGGTTCTGGAAAGGCATGATGAATCTGGATCGGCAGAAGAGCGGATCCTATCGTGACTTCATCCGTGCCTATGCCGCCTGCTGCAGCTTTGCCGACATGTCGGTTGGCCGGCTTATAAGTGCGCTCGATGAAAGCGGGCATGCCGGCAACACGATCATTGTCCTATGGTCGGACCACGGCTTTCATCTTGGCGAAAAAGACCACATCGAGAAGTTCGCGCTATGGGAGAAGGCCAATCATGTTCCCCTCATTATCGTGGATCCCCGAAACCCCGAGAGCGCGGGGACGACCTGCGCGCATCCGGTCGACCTGACAACCCTGTACCCGACGCTGGTGGAGTTGTGCGGGTTACCCGCCAATGCCGGCAATGACGGCATCAGTGTCGCGGACCAGGTCAAATCCCCCAGCCGTGTCATCGGCAGGCCGGCACTGATGACTTACGGGTTTAAGAATCACGCCATTCGCACCAGCCGTTGGCGCTACATCCGATATGCCGATGGCACCGAGGAACTCTACGACCACGACAAGGATCCCCACGAGTGGACCAACCTGGCCCTTGACCCTGCTTATGCCCAAGTTATCAGGGAGCATGCCAAGTGGCTGCCAAGCACCAATGCCCCGCCTTATCGCAACCTGAAATAAAACGGAAAGAATTACGGACAATGAAGAGAATCCTGGTCCTTTTGCTGAGCCTTGCTTTCCTGCCGTGCGGGTCGGCTGCAGACAGGCCTAAGCTCAATGTGGTCTTTATCCTCATTGATGACATGGGGTGGACGGACCTGGGGTGTTATGGCAGTGATTACTACGAGACTCCCAACGTTGACCGGCTCGCGCGGCAGGGCATGAAGTTCACCGATGCCTACGCCGCCTGCTGCGTGTGTTCGCCGACACGGGTCAGCATCCTGACCGGGAAGTATCCCGGGCGCCTGCATATCACGCATGCAATTCCCATCCAGGGAGCGGAGCGCTTGAAGGGCCCGTTGCCGCTGATCGAGGCAATCTACAGGAAGAACCTGCCGCTGGAGGAGGTCACCATTGCCGAGGCCCTGAAGGCGGGCGGATACGTTTCCGCCTCAATGGGCAAGTGGCATGTCTGCTGGGAGAAGGAGTTCTATCCCGAGGCCCAGGGCTTCGATGTCAACGTCGGGGGCAACAACATGGGTAATCCCGGCAACTATTTTTATCCGTATAATGGCTCCTGGCGCATGACGGCCAAGCATCCCCTCACCCGCTGGAATACACTCCCGGACGGTGAGCCCGGTGAATACCTCACCGACCGGTTGACCGACGAGGCGATCGCCTTCATCGACAAGCACAGGGAGCGTCCCTTCTTTCTCTACCTTTCCCACTACGCGGTGCACACGCCACTGCAGGCGAAAAAGCAGATCATTGCCAAGTACAGGAAGAAGCCCGCGGGAAAACATCACAAGAACCCGGTCTATGCGGCGATGATCGAGAGTGTGGACCGGTCTGTGGGGCGGGTGATGCAGAAACTGGAGAAACTCGGCATTGCAGATCGTACGGTGGTGATCTTCACATCCGACAACGGAGGGCATGGCAGGATCACCTCGCACCATCCGCTGCGTGGAAACAAGGGCAACTTCTACGAGGGCGGGATCCGTGTGCCGCTGATTGTCCGGTGGCCGGGCGTTGTGACACCGGGCTCTGAATGCCAAACCCCGGTCATCAGTACCGATTTCTTTCCGACCATCCTGAATATGGCCGGTCTGCCGCTGCGGCCCAAAGAGCATATGGACGGCGAGAATATCGTGCCCCTCCTGAAACAGGAGGGAGGACTGAAACGCGATGCGTTATATTGGCATTATCCCAACTACATTGGTGCGGGTCATCCCGGCGGGGCGAGACCCTGCAGCGTCATTCGCAAGGGAAACTGGAAGCTGATCGAATCCCTTGAGGACAACCGCCTGCAGTTATTCAACCTCAAGGAAGACCGGGGAGAGAAGAATGACCTGGCATCCAGGATGCCGGAGAAGGCGAAGGAGCTGCGCCGCATGCTCGAGGGTTGGCGGGAAAATGCTGCCGTGCAGATGCCCAAAGTGAACCCTGACTTTGATCCGCAATAGGATGAAACAAAACAGGCAACCCCAGGCTTATTCCCTGTCCACTTGAGCCGTTCGTGCCGCAACCGAGAACCGACGATCAAGTCGAACCAGGTTCCCTTGTCGGTCCCGCACTGAAACACTCAGGGTTGCCTCGGTCAGGGAATGAATGGGTTGAGAGAGTTGCCATTCCCATACGCCCTTCCGGGTTTTCCTGAATTTGGCGGCGGCGTTTTGTCCTGCGGGCAGTCCATCGAACTCAACGTCGAAGCGTACCTCGAAAGTGTTTTCGTCGAGTCCGCTGTAATAATCATGCATGCCGATGCGAACCCGGGTAAGTGGAGCATTGCGTCCGGCTTGAGGCAGGTTAACCGACAATGTGGGACGCAACTCGTCAAGGAACCAACCGCGGTCCCTGTAATCCTGTTGCTGACGGCTGATTGGGGCACCAAGGTCGACCCAGCGTGCAAAAGTCAACTTCTCCTCCGCGCTCAAGGGTGGTACCCCGGAATCCGGCGGCGGACATGCGCGGCCAAGGAAATCGACGTCGGCATCGTTGGGGTTAACGCCTTCGGGCAGGGTGGATGGATCGCCGGGCACTTTCTCGGTCGGGTGATCTGCATTGCTCCAGCCATCCAGGCGTTTGCCGTAAATCTGCCATACCAGCAGGCTGCGCCGGGACTGGAATTTCCGGATGTAGCGGGAGGCGTTGGTTTGCCGCCATGAACCGTTCTTGATCACCGGTTTGCGCCCATACCTCGCCCGTTGGTCGTTTGCCAGGCGATGCCAGGTGTTCTCGTAACCATCGACCTCATCTTCGTCATCCAGCACCAGTTCGGCAGCGGGATTCTTGCCCATGGCGTGACATTTGACGCAAGAGCGCTGCAGTAGCGGCTTGATGTCCCGATAATACTCCACGTCCACTGCCCCGACGGATTGTTTCTCCACTTCCAGTTTCCCCTTGCCTGGCTTGAGCAGGGTTGCCCATTGACTGAGATCGGTTGGTCGATATCCCGCTTTCCCGGCGAGGGTAAGGGAGAAATCCAGACCCTTTTGGGCGTGTGCATGACAACCGCCGCAGTTGTAACGTTGTTCGCCTGGCCGCAACTGGTGCCAGGTCTGCGACATGTTCAGCACCATGGCGTTGCGGTCCAGGGTCTGGAAGGTGAAGGGCACATCCGCGGGAATCCGGGCCAGGAAGCTGGTGTCGGGATTGCCCTCCGAGTCGAGGATCTCTTTACCTTGCGCATCTTTCTTGCGCAGCGGAATCTCTCCGAGAATGCGCAGCCGCTCCTGAGCATGGTTCATGAAATTGCGGGAGTTTCGCCCCATCTTGGCGCCATAACTGAAGTGTGAGCTTGGCTCCATTGCCAGGATACGCACGGCAAAGATATCATGGTCGGAATACTTGCCGGCGTCTGCTCCCTGGGTTCTCCAGTTCGGGTTGGCCCCATTCTGCGAGGTGTTAAACGGGTCGAGTCCGTCGAAGGATTTCGCTCCATATCCCGGGCGGGTGTTGCGCTTGTAAAACGAGGAGGTGCCGACCAATCCAAAGGGCGTGCCCGCGGGCAGGTCAGCATGCATGGAACCATCGTTGGCGAGCGGAGCAAGAGTGACCGGTTCATCGATGCCGTAGATCGCCCGGTAAGTCACCATCGGCTTCGGCTGCATTTCGTTGTAGCGCGGGTCATTCTTTAGTTTTACCAATTCGCGATAATCCCGCACCGGCACCCCGCCGGGCACACGGTAGATGCCGCCGTCGTAGTCGGGTTTGTTCACCGGGCGGCGCAAATCGTTGGCCGGGCCGGGTGACCACACCAGTAACAGGTCATTGTTTGGGGCGGAACTCGGATGGGTTACCTTGCCGACATAATTGCCCTGCGCATCCTTCGGCGAGGCATTGTCCTGCCCGTGGGTGAACCGGGTGAGCCCGTCCAGGCCCTTGGGGGAAAAGGCAATCGATTCATAGCGCGGTTTTCCGTTGCCGTGGACACCTTGCCGGAAACGGGGATTGGACTCGTGACGTGGATTGGGATCACCGAAGGGAGCCACCCCGTCCGGTGGTTTCGGAGGCAACGAGAAAAAGCTGCCGAATCCGTTGTTGTTCTGGTTGTAGTAATGCTCCACCACGAGGTCACCGCGAGATAACTGGGTCTGGAAATGATAAGCCGAAGCCCCGGAAAACACACTGACCAGTGGTTGCCATTCGGTTCCGTCCGGGCGGATGGCCCACAGGCTCCACAGGCGTTGATCGCGCAAGCCCTGTCCCTCGTAGCTGGAAAACATGATGCGCCCGTCCTTCAAGACCGTGGGATGCAATGCGCTGCCCAAATTCAGGTGACCAATGAGTTCCACGTTCCTGCCGTCCTCGTCCATGACGAAAAGCTGCAGGTTGGGGAAGGTGTAGCTTTTGTTCGGCAGGTAGCCGTTGCGACTGGAACTGAACACCACCTTGCCGCCCGGCAGTGGACAGGGGCCGAGGTTGAAGATGCCATAGCCCAGGTTTACCTTGTCGCGGTCGGTGGGACGCTCCGCCCAATCCGCAACCCCCGTATTGGGCGTCCATTCCTGATTGGTCAACCGGACGATCTTCCGGCTCTTTAAATGGATCTTGTATATGTCAGCCCCGGCCCTTGAGGCCAAACGCCGCTGGGAATTCAGGGCTTGCTTGCGCTGATCATGAAAATAGGAGTAATAAATCCACTCGCCATCCAGGGATGGAAAAGGGTCGATCACTGACCCGTTGCCTCCCTTTACCAGCAATTCCTCGCTGCCATCGGGGTGAAGCAACATGAGATCCGCGCCCGGTTCCATGCGGATGGGATCCTTGACTTCCGGCCAGTAGGCACGGCCCTCGTCACCGTATCTCGGGGCCCGCACGTAGACGATGTCGTAGTCGTGGACGGAGGCAGCTTGCGGAACTTCCGCCTGTCCCTGGCCTGCAATGACAAGGGGAAGCAAGACGAGCGTAACGAACCTTTTCATGACACATTCTATCATATGATTCATGGCGGTTCCGTCGAGAAGCAAATTCCTGTGACTCTATGCGATGAAGGCGATTTGGTTGCCGCCAGGGAAGTTTGCCATGAAGCAACACAGTGCAAATCTATTTAAAAACAAGAACGAACCCGAAATACCTGGTGCCCCTTTGTCCGGAAGAATTGAGCAAGCACGAAAAAACCCATCTCGTGTGATTCGATGAGGATTGGGATGGAGGGTTACCCGCCAATGGTAAATGAAATCCGGATGAACCGCCCGCCGCGCACATTCCAGGTCTCCCTCATCCCGTCAACCTCTTCAAAAAGCCGGCCAATGCTGTTGCCGGCAAGGTCCTCCAGTAAAGCCTCCACGACTATCCGGTAATTCCCCGCCTGCCAGGGGCAATCCGGCTTCCAGTTCCATTCTTTCTCCCCTTGTGTCACCCCGGTTACGCCGCTGATTGCCTTCCCTTCAGAATTGTAGACCACCAGAACCCGCTCCAGCAAGCCATGGTCAAGTGCTTCCGGGAATGCCAGCCGCACGGCATCGCGCGTACCCGCTGAGGGAACGCTCACCTTCCATTTCACAGGATCCGGTTGTTTATAGTCAACTGCACACGCCCGGAATTGCTTCGAGAAATCCTCCACCATGGTTCTCCCCATCGCATCACGCCAGGCGGCATTGATATGCAACCTGTATTCCCTGCCGGCTTGCAGGGCACGCCCTTGCTCCTTATGCGGCTTGAGTCCGCGTTTAACCCGTCCGGGATCAAAGAACAGGGTCAGGCGTTTACCGTCCGGGTCCCAGAGTTCCTCTGCCAGTTCCAAAAACGGCAGATTGACCTGTTTGCCGCCCTCCCCCATCAAGCGGACATTTCCTGATGCCTCACCGATGGCCATCGGCTCCGAGAAGTGGAGGTAAAACTTCAGCATGTTCTCGGGCAGGACATTTGCACTCGGATAAACGGCCGTGACGCGGGCTACCGGCGTCATGTCCGCTGCCGGAATGGCAAACACCCGGTTGAACCCGCCGACTGAGGCTCTGTAGCGGACACCCGGCGTCAGGGGAAAGCGTGGAGTGAAGCGCAATCCCCCGTCGGTTACCTCCACCTTGCCTGCCATCGCCGGCAGGTCCTCTCCGCCCTCTACACGGACAATAAACCGGCTGCCATCCCCCACGCCGTGCGCCACAAACGAACGCCTGTCGGCAGAGAGCGAAATCGGCACCTCACCGAAAGCGCTCCCGCAGATAAAGACCGCCAGCAATGCCAGGTTGCAGGACGGGTTCACGGCAGGGCTACCTGCTCGAGTGAATGCCCGCTTTCATCCTTGCGAATGACTGCAGCGTGCTTGTTATCAACTTTTGCCAGCTGGATCACGCCCTGCCAATCCTCAATTGTTTCATACGTAAGTCCCGCGGTCTTCGCGATCCTCTCGGAAATCGAATCAATGGTGGCAATGTCCTCGGTCGACACCTTCATCACGCCGCGCGCACTGTTTGCCATCAGGATGAAACGTTTCCCGTCTTTCTCATAGCCGAACATGTCCAGGGGGCGATTGCGGTTACCCAGTTCCGCCACGGTTCGGCCCTTGACTTTCGCACCCGGCTTCAATTTCGACAACGGGATGCAGACCAGCGGGGTACAGGTGTAGGAGGCAACAATATTCGCCTCCCCGCCGATATCCATGGGCATAAAGGTGCGAATCGGGGAATGCGTCTCCTCTTTGCCGTGTGCGCCGTGATAGATCTCCAGGCTTGTTGTGCCGATACTTCCGGTGAACGGGTAATCGGTGACCCGCAGGGTTGAGGCGAATTCCTCGTTCGACAACCCGGCGATGGCCAGGCGGCCATCAAGCCACGCGAGGTCCGTGATCGACTCAAGGCGTTTGTTCTTCTTCCTTCGCCCCTGGCCGGTCACCCTGTCCTCGGGCGCATTCCGGAAAGAGACACTGGTCGATTTCGTCTTCTCCAGGTCGACAACACTCAGGGTGCTGCCATTTGCCTTTACCAGGACCGGAGCGGCATCCTGCCCGAGTCCCCTCGAGACCGACAGGTAGGCAATGCCTGATTGCGGATCGACAGCAAGATCATTAATGTTGATCTGGTCGGCCTTGGTTCCAAGTAAAGCTGCAATCTTTGCACCGATCCTCTTGATTCCCAGCCTGCTCCCGGCCTTCGCCCCTGCTTTTCCAAGTTCCAGGGCAAACACCGCGGCACCCTTCGGGTCAGCGACAAAAAGAACCCCTTCCGGACCGAATTCAAGGGATCCCAGGGATTTTGGTTGAGCAGCCCCAGCCGGGGCGACACCCACAGCTAAGGTCATTAAAACAAGGGAACAGGTCAGTCGATTCATCATTTAATTGGGTTGGATTCATGCGGAATTTACGGGGTTTGCCGGGACAATGCCAGCACCGAACACTAAATACCCTAAAAAAAAGCGCAGCTGGATTCCATCATCCATGTGCGTCCAATAGACTTGTTCACCTCAGAGGATTGCAGTGAGTTTGATGCCTTGATGAAAGTCTGCTATTCCTTTTCCCTGCCGCACGATGAGTAAGGTGAAGTCAGGCAAGACGAAGGGCAAGAAAGGTTGTTACTCTTCTTTTTTCTCGGTCCTTTTGATCCTGCTCATCCCGGTGTTGCTCCTCGGCGGTTACTGGGCCCAGCAGGCCGGTTTCGAGGAGATTCGACGGATGCGTCAACTGGAGCGCATCCCGCATGTGGATGCGGTTGCCCTGATCGAGGGGGAAGTGACCATGGAGGGGCGTGCCCTGCCCGGCGGCAAGATGGTGCCCCCCAAATACACCAAGAAACGCAGTTACTACCTTTACTGGGAAAAGGAGGAGTGGGTTGATGATGATGACGGAGGGGGCTCCTGGAGAACACGTGATTCGGGAACACGGTATGTGCCCTCCTTCCTGATGAAGGATCCTACAGG
>JAYGGE010000028.1:0-27098 GCA_046581505.1 Verrucomicrobiales bacterium
CAGAAATGATAAGGTATTGATCATTTTCGGCGGCAGGAAAGAATGTTATGCCGGAAAGAACCGCTCGGAATACTGGGCGGAGGGCGTGCAGTACTGGTATGACACCAACCGGACCATGGACCATGACCACAACCACATCCACACCCGTGACGGGCTGAAGGGTTATGATCCCGCACTTGCCAGGCTGTGCAGGGAAATCCTCGGAGATACCCCCTGGCGTTTTGTTTCACCGCGTAAGCGCGCAGGGAAGGGGCATTTGGCAGGATTTGATGCTGAACTTTCACCAAAGGTGGAGGACCTGCCGCATATCAGGCAAGCGGCACTGGACTACTACGACAAATACTGGGCAAGTTACTGGGATCGCCTGCGCAAAAAGCACGGGATAATTTCCCGGTGACATCCGGCACAGCATTTTTATCGCGGTGAGTGAACCCGGGTTGGTGCAGTGTTGACTGCTTCAGTTAGTGGCAGAAAGGCGGCCCGGGATTTGTGACATGTCTAATCATCATTCAAATCAATAATTTCATTAAAATAATCTATTCATTAAATTGTTATTTCATCACTATGTTTTCAAACGGGTCCAAGGATCCAGTCGCCCCCCTTCTTTTATCGTGGGGTTTAAGGGAAGTTGGGGCGGCGAATATCAATTCACAGGATTTCTGCAACTGGGAGCGTTTTCGCAGAAAGCACGGATTTCGTTAACCGTTCGTTAAAACTGTGATGTTATTGGCTGGACATTTGCTGCCGATCCTGCCGCGCTATGCTTATCATATGAAAAGATTAATCACTTTACCGTTTTGCGTTTCGGCATCTGTGTTCCTGGCAGCACCCGTCAGCTTTGGCGAGTTGCCATTCACCAACCTCGCGACCAGCGCGAAGATCAGCGCGTCTTCTGTGCTTGACGGCGACAAGTACGCGGCCGGCAACGTTGCGGATGGAAGAATTGCGCCGGCGCTCTGCCAGCATTTTGAATTGTATCCCGACAACAAGAAGGCCCGTTCCTGGGCGGTCAATGGCGAGGAGGCCAAGGACAAGGGAGAACTGGTGCTGGAATGGGAACAGCCGGTGATGATTCAGGAGGTGGTCTACTACGGACGCACCGCATGGCTCATGAATGAGTGTTTCAAGGACTTTGAGGTTTACATCGACGACGGGGCCAGTCCCGTGGCCAAGGGGTCCTTCCAGGAGGTGCATGGGCCGCAGCGGGTGCCATTCAAGCGCCAGAAAGTGAAAAAACTCACCCTGCGTTTTCTCAACTCCCACGGGGGCCCCAACCCAGGAGCCACCGAGATACTGGTGTTGGGGGAGGATGTCAGCGACAAGGCGGTAATCGCGCTGGCACCTGCCAACCCTCCTCCGGCCAGAAAGGCTTCCGACCCGATCAGGGATGCGAATGTCATCTGGAAAACACCATGCGCCGGCGAAGAGCAGGCCATGCCGCTTGGCAACGGAAAAATTCTCGCCAATGTCTGGACGGAACAAAACGGTGACATCCGGGTTACCCTGGCACGCATCGAGAAGCCCGGAGGCAAGGCTACCCGCCTGGGTGGAGCGCGCTTTCGCCTTGACCCGCCCCTGGACACCTCCGAGACGTCGCTGCGACAGAGCCTGCTCTTTAAATACGGTGAGGTGGTCGTCAACGGAGCGACTCAGCCCAGTAGGCCGGTCTGTTCTTTTTTTGTCGATGCCAACCGGGATGTACTGCACTTCCAGCTGCGCGCTTCAAAACCCGTCAGGCTGACGGCGTTTCTCGAGGGAGAGGATGGCAAGGCTGCTCCTCTGGCAGATCAAAAACGGGTTTTCTTTGGCAGGAAGGACACCGCCCTGGTGATGCTCTGTGACGGGATGGAACCCCGGGCGGACGTGTCCTACCACATGGCTCAGCCGACTCAGGCCTGTGACTTTCAGGTTCATATTGTCGCAGCGGAACCTGCCGCGCTCAATGATGCAATCAAGGCGGTTGCCAAGACTGACGTCAACGGGGCGGTTACCGGGCACCTTGACGCGTGGACCAAATTCTGGAACAAGGGAAGCATCTACCTCGGCAGCGACGAGGAGGGAGCCTCCATCGCGCGGGCGCTGGTCATCCGGCGCTTCCTGAGCGCCTGCAGCGGACGTGGTCCCCACCCGATCAAGCCGGAAAAACCCGCAGAGAAAAAGGAGGTGGCAGAGAGGGAAATAAAGCGCTGGGAAGCAGTGAAGGCTGTCGCAACGATTAACAGCGCCATTGAAAAAGCAAAACCCTATCTGGCAAACAACCAGGGCAAGGCCCGCTTTCCGCGCTTCTGGGGAGCGGACTACTCCCGCCTGCCGGCTGAGCAGGCCGACATCGACTCGTTTATTGGCGCCCTGCGATCGATGCTCATCACCTCCAGCGGCAAGAAGGTCTGCGTGCTTCCGGGATGGCCCGTCGAGCGTGACGTGACTTTCCGGCTTGATAGCGAGACAGGACTTGGGGTGGACGTCGCCTACAGCGGCGGCGAGATCAAGAGGCTGGAGGTTTACCCCAAGCAGCGTACCAGCGAGGTGTTTGGTATCGGCCCCTTTGAGGAAAAGGTGCGCCGGGCATTACCGGGCCCCTTCCGCATGCCGGAGTTAATCTCTTTCCTCAGCCCGAGTTGGGTGGGTCCACGCGTTGGTCTCAAGAACCTGTTTGTCACCATGAAGAAGGCCAACTTCAATGGACTGGAAGGCAGCCTTGCTGATCTGGGTGAAGCCAAGGAGGCGGGGATCTACCTTTTGCTGCACGGCGTCACCCCCTGGACAGCGTATGCGCTCAAGGACGAAAAAACCGTGATCTCCTATTACCTGAGTGATCGCAGGAAGCCATCGAGTTTTCCGCACTTCGGCAACATGAGAAAGAAGTATGAGGCCATCGACGCGTATCATCCAACCGAGTTCACCACCTACTCGCAATACGGGGGAATCGAGTTCTTTCTCGATACGGTACGCCCGCGCATGCTCGAATATTACGACTATCATTGGCAGCGCCAGGCGCACCTGCACTTTCACTTCCTCGAATACTACCGGCGCATGTCGCTGGCTGCCGGCGGCATCCCGGTGTTCCGCTTCGTGCATGTGCACGGGGACAATGTCATCAAGATGCGCCAGACCGTGGCGATGAGCATTGCCTACGGCCTCAAGGGCTTCAAGTGGTGGGTCGGCTGGACGATGTTCGATATCCACAAGGTGGTTGAGACCGAGCCACCGCCGCTCTCGGACATCGGCAGGGAGGTCAGCGGCATCAACAACACCCTGGCGGCCTTCAGCCCGAGCATCACCAACGCACGCTCGGTGGACGTCTACCATACCGACCCTCTGCCGACGAGCACGCGCAAGGCTCCCGAGGACTACTGGCTGCAGCCCTCCGGTGAACACATTGTCATGGGAGTCTTCAAGGGAGAGAAGAGCGAGGACTTTATCACCCTCGGCAACCGCGACATCGGGACCAAGCGCGAGGCGAATCTGAGCATCAAGCGCAAGGTCAAGGCCGTCCGCCACCTCAACAAGCAGACCCGCAAGTGGACCGACCTCAAGCTCGAGGGAGCCCCCGGCAACCAGTCGGTCAAGGTCCCCATCGACAAGGGAGACATCGAGCTGATCCGGATCATCCCCGTGGCGGAGAAGATCTGAGAGATGAAACCACTCCACAGCCTGCTGCTCTGCTGCCTGCTGCCGGTCGCGACCGCGGCGCAGGCGGATCCTGTCGCGGTCGGCGCGGCGAAGATCGACGTCACCCCCACGCACCCGGTGGCGCTGGCGGGTTACGGCGGCAGGACGAGGGAACATGAGGGAATCGACACGAAGATCTGGGCCCGGGCGCTCGCGATCGGGGCGAAGGACCCGGCTGTAATCGTCGCCGTCGACAATTGCGGCATCCCGGCAAGAGTGACCCGGGAGGTGGCGCAGAAGCTCGAGAAGGGCCACGGCATCAAGCCCGCGAACCTGGTGCTGGCCGTGACCCACACCCACTGCGCGCCCAGCCTGCGCGGCTACGCCGTGGTGGTCTGGGGAGGACGGGCGACCGATGCGCAGAAGGCCAACATGAGCAAATACACCGACTGGCTCATCGAGAGGATCGTTGAGGCGGCCGCGGCAGCGCTCAAGGCGCGCAAACCGGCGAGTCTCTCCTGGGGCATGGGCCGGGCCGGATTCGGCGGCAATCGAAGGGTGCTCAACAACGGTCGCTGGGCCGGCTTCGGCTTCCAGCGCGATGGACCGGTTGACCACAGCCTGCCCTTCCTGGTGGCGAAGGATGCCGGCGGCAAGGTCATTGCGATCTGGGCCAACTACGCCTGCCACTGCACCACGCTGGGCTCCCGCAACCGCATCTGCGGCGACTGGGCCGGGTTCGCGGGAGAGAACATCGAGAACGACCATCCCGGCAGCATCTCCGTGGTCACGGTCGGCTGCGGAGCGGACGTTGGCCCGCAGCCCTCACGCGGTCTCGGTGATGCGAAGAGCCACGGCCAGAAGATCGCCGCCGGGGTCGCGGCTGTGATGAAAAAAGATCTCAAACCGCTGACCGGAACCCCGACCATCCGCCAGCGAACGATCCAGCTGCCGCTGGAGAAGCCCGCCGCGCGCACCCACTGGGAAGCGACCGCCCAGCGCAGCGACTTCCACGGCTACCAGGCGAAGCTCATGCTCGAGCAACTCGAGAAGAACGGAAAGATCCAGGAGTTCGTGCCCTACACCATCTCCACCTGGACCTTCAAAAAAGACCTGGCGCTGGTCTTCCTCCCCGGCGAGGTCGTTGTCGACTACGCCGTGCGCCTCAAGACCGAGCTCGACTACACCAGGCTCTGGCTCAACGGCTGGTGCAACGACATGCCCGGCTACATCCCCTCCCGCCGCGTCCTCAAGGAGGGCGGCTACGAGGCCGACTTCTCCCAGGTCTACTACGCCCTCCCCGGCCGCTACAAGCCGGAGCTCGAGGACCTCCTCATCACCACGGTCCGTGACCTTCTCGGTCCAAGCTACCTCGCGCCCAAGGGCCAGGCACCGGCCCCGTTCCTGCGAATCCAAGGGCCATAGAAGCTCACTAGGGCTGCCTGAACAGCCTGTTTTACAGGATGTTGGTGCGATAAAATATATTCGATTCCCATTGGAGGCTTGCCTTGGAGACTCGTGTAGAGCTAAACTAAGGCCTGACGACATTCATGCGTGAACCATGATTCATGGCAGAATGCGTTGGAAAAGTGCATTTTAATCCCCAATAACGAAGTCATTGCCGTGAACGTAAAGAAACTTAAAGAACTGCTGCTCTTCTTCAGCCTCGTGACTGCATTATTGTCCTGCTTGGCCTTTGGTGAGGACCTGTACATGGAGGACATCTCGGGAGACGGCGGGCTTGAGCCGAACACTGCCACCGTGATGTGGAACAGCCCGGACATCTGGGTGCGCAAGAATGGGGATCCCAACTGGCAGCCGCATCCTTTTACCACAGGCAGTCCGACCTGGAGCCTGCCTTCGCACCAGGATCCCGAATTCCGTGAGCCTGCCTACAGTGCACCCAACTACGTCTATGTGCGGGTTTCCAATCGCGGCACGGCGCCATCGACAGGCACGGAAAGGCTGCGTCTTTACTGGGCAAAGGCGTCGACAGGCCTGGGGTGGCCTGATCAGTGGACCGGTGATCCCGCTGCAGACAACGGCGACACCTACATTGACACTTTTTGCGGAACGGACCTGGTTGCAGGGCGTGAGATCACCAAGCCCAGGATGAACGCCGCTGATGCCACTACCGGCGACATTGCGAGGTATGTAGCCGCCGTGCAGAACCTTGACACTACCACTCATCCCGGGAGCGGGAACACGATGTTTGACCTGCAGGACATTATGCACGCCACCTCCCATGCCGAGCACGGCACCGATGCGTTCCTTCCCTGGCACCGTGAACTGGTCAACCGCTATGAGCAGATGCTGCTCAGCGTGGAGCCGCGATTGACCATGCTCTACTGGGACTGGGAGGATGATCCGCGGAGCCCGTTTAACTATTACACCTCCTCCTTCATGGGAGCGAGCTCGGGCGCGGTGGGCGCGCCTTTCGCCGGCTTTTCCCCTTCTATCAGCCGGAACTTCTCGTCGTTTCACCTGGGCATTCTTTCCCCGGATAGCACGCATTATCCTTTCAGCGACTTTGTCGACTTTTCCGACAGCCTGGAAGATGATTCCCATAATTGGTCCCACGGGGTGATTGGCGCAACGATGGGTAGTCCCGCTACTTCCACGCGTGACCCGTTCTTTTTCCTCCTGCACACCAACTGCGACCGCATCTGGGCAAAATGGCAGGGTGAACCGGGCTACACTCATCGCATCGACCCGGCGACCGCTTACGGCAGTTCCACCTCGGCCACGCTCAGCGGCGACATTGGCCCCTGGGACGGCTCGTCACCCACGATTGCCCCGTGGACATCCGCCGGCGGCTATATTTACGGCAAGGCCTACGACGATGGTTCGTTGGGGCCGAATGCCTATGACAATGGCGGTGTGCCTGTACCCATGCTCGATCCGGGTGAGAGCTGTATCGTGCAGGTTGCGTGGTATCCGCCGAACCCGGCTGACTTCGGTGCCTGCTTCAGTGATGCCGGTCATTGCTGCCTGCTCGCCCGCATTGAGACGAGCACGGCCGCGCCTTACGGGATGAATATTGCCGAGGGCAATAACCTGCCCGTCAACGTGCTGAACAATAACAACATTGCATGGAAGAACCTGACCATCGTCGATGACTTCAGCGGACTGGGGCTCGTCGGGGTTACAGGCGGCCTCGTGATACGCAATATCGACCTCGACAGGGAGGCCTTAACCACGATTACCTTCACTGTTCCCGGGGGTGAGAATGAGATCCCTGAGGAGTTGGAATACGTAATGGAGCTGCCCCCTGAGATTTTTGCCCGCTGGGTCGAGGCGGGAGGGCAGGGACAGGGCATCGAGAGGTTGCGCGGCAATGCCTTTCGCATCACCGGATCGAATGCAGGGATTGGCGGGATTGTTCTCGGGCCGAACGAGAACTTCGTCATTACCCCGCGCTTCAAGGCTCTCAAACGGCTTACCACGGCGAAGAATTTTTTCTGGCACGTGAGGCAGTTTGGAACCCCGGAAAATGCCGGGCAACTGGTGGGAGGAAACAGCTATCGCATCAACTTCAACAGGATCCGCCTGGTAAAGCCGGGAGCGCAGTGGTACTTCCTTGATAAAGGCGGGCCCGCCCCGGAAGGCTGGTACAAGCCGGGGTTCGATGATGCCGGCTGGAAAAATGGCAGCGGTGAACTCGGCCGCGGGGACTCGCCCATGACCCTCGTTGACATCGCTTCGGACAACGTCAACACGGACAATCAATACACGATCATTTATAATACCGTGTATTTCCGCCGCAATTTCTATAGCGGAGACCCCGATCTTTACGAGAGCCTGAATGTGGCCTGCAAGGCGGATGACGGCGTGGTTGTTTACCTCAACGGGGAGGTGGTGCTGCGCCGAAACATGCCGGATGGCCCAGTGGACTATGAGACTCCCGCGTTGGAACCGGTCGTGGGTGTCGATGAGGAGGTTTTTTTCCGCAGCGACATCTCAGATTTCAAGAATCTCCTGCAACCCGGGGGGGAGAACGTGATCGCCGCCGAGGTGCATCAGGCACGGGCCAGCAATGACCCGGTTTTCTTTGAGCACGGGATTGACCTTTCCTTTGACCTGGCACTTTTCGCCAATGCTGTCGATGAAGGGAGCAAGCCACCGGTTGTTGTCCTGAGGGATCTTGACGACAGGGTTTATGATGCGGATGAGCAGTTGGAGATAGGAGTCGATGCTATCGGCAGCTCAGAAAAAGATGGAGCGTTTCTTCCATGGCACCGCGGTTATATCGTCAAGACCAGCCTGTCTGTTGACGGCGAGCAGGTGGGGCAGGCGGATGATTCCTCATTGCAGGTGAACCTTGCCAATGTCCTGGCGAACCGGGAAAAGGATTCTTCTGTTGTTAGGCTGGTTGCCAGCGCTACCGATCAACAGGGCAGGACAAGCTCGGTGACCCGGGCGATCCATGTCGTCGACAACAAGCCACCGACGGTCACCATCGAGATCACCAGTGACCGCTTTTGTTTTCAGCTGCTCGGTGAGGAATTTGCTCCGCAAAATCCCTCCTCGTATACCTGGATGTCGAAGAATATTCCGTCAGTTGTAAAGGAAGGAAATGCCATCGGGATCACGGTCAGTGCCGAGGATGTGGGGGGCGAGATTGTCGCGGTGCGCTTTCGCTATAAGTCCTGCGACACGCCGTTTACCCTGGACCCGGTCCTTATTGCCGAGTTGACCGAGGCTCCCTATACCATCGAGATTGACAACCTGCACCGCGGGACCCACAACGTTTACGTGGAGGTGGAGGATAATGAGGGCGGCGTGACCACCGAGAGGGTCAAGTTTATGGGGGCACTGATCCCGGAGCTTGTTGCGCAGCAGCTGGACGACGGGCAGGTTCAGTTTTCCTGGGAGGGTGACCTTGAGAGTATCAAGTTTCAGCGTTCCACTGACCTCAGGACATGGAGTGATGTGCCTGACGCACAGAACCCGTATCAAACCCAGGTGGCTGCGGTTGGGACCTATTACCGCCTGACATACGACCTGCTTGAGGCGACCCGTCCCGAGTTTGCAGGGCAGCTGGGGATCACCAATGACCTGGGAATGGTTTGCAACGCGTATAACCACGAGCGGTTCGTGATTGAGGACCCGGTTTCCGCCTCGTCATTCACCCTGTCCTCCGGCAGTGGTGTGGATGTTTCCCTGGATGATTTTGCAGGGGATAATCCGTCCCCGGCGGTGCTGATCTTCTACAGTGGTCAGCAATGCCCGATGTGCCTTGAGCAACTCAGTGCATTCAATGTTGCCTATGAGCAGTTCAAGGCTGCCGGCATTGAGGTGGTGGCGATCAGCCCTGATTCCCCTGCAAGCCTTGCCAGGGTCCAGCAAAATTATCAGTTCCCGTTGCTCTCCGATACGGACGGGTCCGTGTCCAGTTCTTACGGCATAGTGGATGAAGATGGTGAGGCTTCACATGGAGTTGCTGTTGTTGACCAGGGGGGTAAGTTGTTCTGGCTTGCGGTTACCGATCTTCCATTCATGTCTGTTGGGGATGTCTATGCCGTTGCTTTCAACAGGTATCAACAACCCAAAGAGTGAATCAGCAGCGAGGGTGACTCATTGTTGGAATATCCGGTGGATGTGGCTTTAAAAGACTGCTTGATGATGAAATAGATGGGTTTTGAATTCCTTAATGGCGGCGCAACCGGATCATGCAGACACAAAACAGAGAGCAGCACATCTCCATGTCTTTTAGACATCCCGGCAGCTTGATAGGATTGCAAGAGCAGGCATAATACCAAGCAGAAAGTATCATGCGATTGGGATTCCATCATTTAGAGCTACAGCCGGCATTTGTGATACTGGGCCTGGCCATACTGCCCGGAATTGCGCGGCTTTCGGCAATGGAGGTCGATTTTGTGCACCAGATAGTGCCCATTATCAGGGAGCACTGTGCAGAGTGCCACACCGGGGCGAAGAAGAAGGGTGGGCTGGCAATGAATACCCGCTCCGAATTTCTGAAAGGCAGCGAGAACGGCCGTGTGGTTGAGCCGGGAAAAAGCGGCAAGAGCCTGATGATGGAGTTGCTTCTCTCCAGCGATGATGAGCAATGGATGCCGCCGAAGGGAGATCGTGTCCCTCCGGGGCAGATTGCCCTGCTGAAAACATGGATTGATTCAGGGATGGAGTGGCAGCCGGGTTTCAGCTTCAGCTCTGCGGCCTGGGAGCCTCGGCTAAAGCCCCGGGGTGTGGTATTGCCCACGGCCCGGAAGAACCGGGAACACCCGGTGGATCGCCTGCTTGATGCCTATCTCTCGGAACACAAGGTCACTCTTCCTGTCCCGGCGGGCGATGCGGCATTCCTGCGCCGGGCATCTCTGGATGTGACAGGACTTTTGCCAGTCCCGCGGGATCTGGAGACTTTCCTCGCGGATGAATCGCCCGATAAACGCGGGAAGGTGATTGAGGCTTTGCTCGCCGATGACATCGCCTATGCCGATCACTGGCTTACCATGTGGAATGATCTCCTGCGCAATGACTATACCGGCACGGGATTCATCACCGGGGGACGTAAAAGGATTACCCCCTGGCTGTATGCCGCGCTGCGGAGCAACAAGCCCTACGATCAATTTGTTCGTGAGTTGATTGCCCCAGGCAGGGAATCCGCAGGGTTTATTGAAGGCATCAAGTGGCGCGGTGAGGTCAATGCCAGCCAGTCGACTGAAATCCAGTTTTCCCAGAACATTTCCCAGGTGTTTCTCGGCATTAATATGAAGTGTGCCAGCTGTCACGACAGCTTCATTGACCGCTGGACCCTCGAGGAAGCCTACAACCTGGCGGCGATCTATTCATCCAGGCCGCTCGAACTGACCCGATGTGATAAGCCAACCGGGAAAATGGCTGCTCCCAGGTGGATATTCCCTGAGCTTGGCAACATTGACCCGAAGGTTTCAAGAGACGAACGACTCAAGCAGTTGGCCGTGCTGATGACCCACAAGGATAACGGGCGCTTTACCCGCACGGTCGTGAACCGTATCTGGCACCGCCTGATGGGTCACGGCATTGTCCACCCGGTTGACGCAATGCACACCAAGCCGTGGAATGAGGATTTGCTGGATTATCTTGCTGTGCATTTTGCCGGAGATGGCTATGACCTTAAGAGGTTGATCCGCTTTATAATGACTTCCCGGGCGTATCAGTCGCAAACGGTTATCCTGAAATCCGAGCCGGGTGAAGATTACATCTACACGGGTCCGTTGGCCAAACGCATGACGGCCGAGCAACTGCTCGATGCAATCTGGCAGATTACCGGCAAAAGTCCCGCTGGAGCGGAAGCCAAGGTGGACCGCGTGAGGCGTGAGCCCATCCCCGCACCCCCTGCAACCCCGAAACAGGCCGTTGTTGACATTCCCATCACTGCGAAATGGATCTGGCGCAGTGGGCCGGTTGAGGCGAAGATCGATCTGCACAGGGAGTTTATATTGAAGGGGGTGCCGAAGACGGCCCGGATGATGGTGACCTGCGACAATGCATTCACGATGAAGATAAATGGCGCCGTGGTTGCATCGTCAAAAGACTGGCAGCAGACAGTTTACAAGGACATTGCGAGCTACCTGTTGACAGGGAATAATGTCATTGAGGTATCCGCGGAAATGTTCGGGGGCAGTGCCGGGTTCATCTGTCAGGTGGATGGTGACAAGGCGATGCTCATCGCCACCGACAAGCAGTGGCGCGCCCGGAAGCCCGGTGGAGAGTGGTCTGCAGCCGCTGAACTGCAGCCGCATGGGGCGGCCCCGTGGCAGGTCGTGTTCAAGCGTGGCGGTGCGGCTCAGGAAACCAAGCCCGGATTGCCGTCTCCTCCGGTTCGTGCGGCACTGGTAAAGAATGATTTTCTCATGCGCTCACTGGGGCGGCCCCATCGCGACCAGGTGGTCTCCACGCGACCCAGTGAGTTGACCACCCTGCAGGCGATCGATCTGTCCAATGGTGATATTCTCGCCGGTCACCTCGGTTTGGGAGCACGGCAACTGGTGGGCCTGGGAAAATCAGGCGAAGAGCTGATCAGGTGGCTCTATCGCTACGCCCTGTCCCGTGAACCCACAGGGGGAGAGAAGAACGTGCTGCTGGAAGTCACAGGTGACGGACGCAACCCGGTTGCCGTTGAAGACCTGTTGTGGCTGGTTTTCATGCAGCCTGAATTTCAATTTATTCGCTAGGATTCCATCATGACGATTCAAGAAAAAACAGCCCGTCGCGATTTTCTGAAACAATTGAGTGCTGCTTCTGCTGCCGCCCTTGCCTGCCAGGCACCCGGGGCATGGGGGGACACCGAAGTCATCGTGCACCCGGAAGCAAAGGCTGATTCCTGCATCTTGATCTGGCTGGCAGGCGGCATGGCGGCACCGGACACCTTTGATCCCAAGCGTTATTTTCCCTTTGAGAAAGGGCTCGATGTGGAAAAAATCCTCAGTACGTTTCCTGCGATTGACACTGCGGTTGACAACATCAAGATCACCGAGGGCCTTGAGAATATTGCCGGGGTGATGGATCGCGGCACCTTAATCCGTTCAGCACAGCAGCCCGACCTGGGTCATATCCTGCATTCCCGTCATCAATATCACTGGCATACCGGATATGTTCCGCCGCTCACCGTGGCCGCCCCGCATATTGGAGCATGGATGGCCAAGGTGCTGGGGCCGAAGAACCCGGTGGTTCCGCCTTTTATCAACATCGGGCAGCGCCTGGAAGGAGTGGGGGAAAAGGAGGAACTGAAAGCCTTTACGACTGCTGGGTTTTTCGGGTCTGAGTTTGGTCCAATGAACCTGCCCTATCCCAAGGATGCCGTGCGCTCTGTACAGCCGCCAAAAGGCATGGAACCGGCGCGATTCATCAACCGCTACAAGGCTTACAGGAAAATGATCGATCGCCACCCCAACCGTGAACTGATGAGTGATTATCAGCAGGCGTCCATGTTGCGCTCGATGGACAATGCTTATCGTCTGTTGAGCGCCAAGGAAAGAAGGGCTTTCGACCTCAGCCTGGAGCCGAAGGATTCCTATGCAGCGTATGATACCGGCCGTTTTGGCCGTGGCTGTTTACTGGCCCGGCGACTGGTTGAGGAGGGCGCCCGGTTCATTGAAGTGACAACGGAGTATATCCCATTTGTGCATTGGGATACCCATGAGAACGGACATACGACTGTTGCACGTCTTAAGAAAGAAATTGATCGGCCCATTGCCCGACTTATCCTGGATTTGGAGGCAAAGGGACTGCTGGATCGCACACTGGTTGTCATCGCCAGTGAGTTCAGCCGCGACATGATGATCGAGGGGGTGCCTGGTTCCAAAGCCAAGGATCAGTCGCGTGCGCGAACCGATAAGTTGCAGGTCATGAAGCATTACGGGTTGCACCGCCACTTCACGGGAGGCACCAGTGTCGCTCTGTTTGGCGGCGGGGTGAAGAAAGGATTCCTCTACGGCAAAACCGCGGACGAACGACCTCTGCTTGCCATCGAGAACCCGGTATCGGTTACAGACCTGCATGCCACTATTTTTACAGCGATGGGCATCAGCCCCAAGGCGTCCTATGATGTCGAAAGGCGTCCTTTCTTTGCCACCAAAGACGGTACCGGCAAGGCAGTGACTGAGATCTTTGCCTGAGATGAGATTTTCCTGGAGCGGGCAATGTTCAATGACAGAGGCGGGGGCTTCAGTAATCGTGTCATGACGATGCGAAACGGATATCAACTGGCCATTATCTTTTGTCTGCCGGTATTGCTGCTGGTTAGACCGGCTTTTGGAGAAGAAATTTCCTTCAATCGCGATATTCGCCCGGTTCTTTCCGAGAACTGTTTTCATTGCCATGGCCCGGCGGAAAAGGGGAGGAAGGCGAAACTTCGTCTGGATGACCCGCAGAGTGCTTATGCGCAGCGTGACGGGGTGCGGGCGATTGTGCCCGGTGACCTGGAGGCCAGCGAGGTCGCTTTTCGCATACGGACGACCGACCTTGATGAGGTGATGCCCCCCGCGGATTCACACTATAAACTCAGTGAAAAAGAGAAGGTGCTGCTTGAGAGGTGGATCAAGGGAGGTGCTGCATACCAGGGACATTGGGCCTATACGCCACCGGCGGTGGAAGTGTCCGGTGCCATTCGCGATGTCATTGATGCCGGTATTGGCCGCAGGTTGAAGCAGGCGGGGCTTAAGCCATCGCCGCCGGCAAAGCGGGAGGTTCTAATTCGTCGTCTGTCGCTGGATTTACGCGGCCTTCCGCCAAGCATCGGGGAGGTTAATGATTTCCTCGCGGATCAATCCCCCTCTGCATGGGAATCCCTGGTTGATCGCATGCTGGCATCAGCGCAGTGCGCGGAGCGGTTGGCTCTGGACTGGCTCGATACCGCCCGCTATGCCGACACCAATGGCTATTCCATCGATGACCACCGGGACATGTGGGGCTGGCGTGACTGGGTGATCCACGCCTTCATGCAGAACAAGCCTTATGATGACTTCATCCTGGAGCAGTTGGCCGGCGATCTGGTTCCCGGTGCAACGCCCCGGCAGAAAATGGCCACGGGGTTTCTGCGCAACGGCATGAATACCCATGAAGGGGGGACGATCCCGGAGGAATACCGGGTTGCCTACATTGTGGACAAGGTCGACACCGTGGCCACGACATTCATGGGAATGACCATGAAATGCGCCCAGTGTCATGACCATAAATACGACCCGGTCAGCCAGGAAGAATACTATCGCTTTTATGCCTTCTTTGATTCCGCCACGGAAAAGGGACACGGGGCAACCAACGGCAACACTGCCCCGGTCATCAAGGTGGCCTCACCGCTCGGGAGCAAGTCGGACTTCGCGGCGGCCCTGGGAGCACGCCTGAAGCGCATTCATTACCTGCGCAACAATCTGGCTGATACCGATCCGGAGCGATTTGGGCGATGGCAGGCGGAGGTGCTGGCGAAATCGCCCCCTCCCGCGGTGAAAACAGTTCAATCGCCCGCCGGCAAAAAGGTCAAGTTCACTTTTCCGGACCCGGGTCATCAACCGCAGTGGATCTGGTCGGAGAAATCCGGAACCACCTCTCAAGTGCTGATCCGCAAAACGCTTAAGGTAAGTGGTGAACTTGACGCGGCATATGTGTTCTACACCTGTGACAACAGTGCTTCGCTTTACGTGAACGGCCGGAAGATCGGACATGTTGATCCCTGGATGGAGCCGGAACTGATCGATATTTCAGGTGCGCTGAAGCAGGGCGAGAACATCATCGCGGCGGATGCCAGGAATGCAGGCGGTGTGGCAGGGTTCATCGCCTGGGTGCAACTCAGCTACAGGAATGGCGACACCCAGTACGTGCTCACCGACACCGGATGGTGGTGGAAGAAGCCCCCGCCCGGAAATATAGCGGCAGCCTTTGCCTCAGATAAAGGGTGGCTGGCTCCGGTTTCCCTTGGTCGGCACGGGGTGGGTCCATGGAACACCCTGTCACTGCCGGGTGGCAAACAGGTTCCGGACGGTCCAAGGCTTGCGGAGATATTGCGCAAGGCCCCGGTGCACCGGTCTGAGACTGAAAAAAAGCGGATCAACGATGAGTTCAAGAAGCAATCATCCGTCCTCACCCGGCGCCTGGACAAGGCGCTGAGTATCGAGCAGGGAATCATTGAGAAGCAGCTCAAGGAAAGCGGACAGACCAGCGTCATGATCATGGATGCACCGGGCAGGCGCAAGACGCGTATCCTCATGCGCGGCCAGTATGACAAGCCGGGGGCGGAGGTTGGTGCCGGGGTGCCGGGTCTGTTCCCGCAACTGCCCGGGGATGTCCCGAGGAATCGCCTGGCACTTGCACGGTGGTTGATCAATGATGATCACCCCCTGACAGCCCGTGTTGCGGTCAACCGGTATTGGCAGATGATTTTTGGAACCGGCATCGTGCGCACGGCAGAGGACTTCGGCTCGCAGGGAGAATGGCCGTCCCATCCGGAACTTCTCGACGCCATGGCGATCGCCTTTCGCAGCGACGGCTGGGACGTGAAAGGGTTCCTGAAGGAAATCGTGATGTCGCAGACCTATCAGCAGCATTCGGACCTGTCGGTTGCCACACGGGAACCTGATCCCTACAACCGCCTGCTTGCACGTGCGCCGCGCTACCGCCTCCAGGCAGAATTGATCCGTGACAATGCGCTGGCTATCAGTGGCCTGCTGGACACCACAATCGGCGGGCCGAGTGTCTACCCGTCACAGCCGGAAGGCTTGTGGCGTCAGGTCAGTCATTTCGGTTATGGTGCGTTTACCGCCCAGGCCTATTTTGGTGACACCGGTGGTCGGGCTTCCCGCCGCAGCATGTACACTTTCTGGAAGCGCACGGCTCCGCCTCCCGGGATGGCGATTTTCGATGCACCGACCCGCGAGACCTGCACGGTTCGTCGGCTTAATACCAATACTCCTCTACAGGCACTTGTGCTCCTGAATGCCCCGCAATACCTCAAGGCTTCAAGGGCCCTTGCAGTACGCATGATCAAGGAGGGTGGCACGACACCGCAAGAGCGCATCGGCTACGCATTTCGCCTGGCAACATCCCGCGAAATCCAGCCGAATGAACTGAAGATACTCAATGATGCGTTTACCCGTGAGGAAAAGCGATTCACTAAAGATCCGGGGGCTGCCGGGCAACTGATGGCAATGACGGAGAAATCACCCCGTGCCATTGAACTTGCCGCTTACGCGGTGGTGGCTTCAACCATCCTTAACCTCAATGAGACAATCACCAGGCAGTAGGTGCGCATGAAAAAGCATTCTGCAACACGGCGGGGATTCATGGGTTCAGGGCTGGGAACCCTGGCGTTTTTGGGCATGCCTGATCTCCAGGCACGGGTTGGCAAAGGGGTTGCAGATCTCCCACACCACGACGCCACGGCAAAGCGGGTAATCTATCTGTTCCAGTCGGGCGGACCTTCACATGTGGATCTCTTTGATTATAAACCGGCTTTAAAGAAACTTCATGGCACGGAGTTGCCCAAGAGCGTGCGCGGCGGGCAAAGGGTGACCGGCATGACCGCCGGGCAAAGCAATTTTACGGTCAATGGCCCCATATCCCCGGTGCTTCCGCGGGGGAAGAGCGGGGTGACGATCGGCGATCTCCTGCCGTATACCTGCAGGATTGCCGATGAGATCAGCCTGATCAAGTCGGTGCACACCGAGGCAATTAATCATGACCCGGGAATTACGTTCATCAACACGGGTTCCCAGGTTCCCGGGCGACCGAGCATCGGGTCGTGGTGTCATTATGGGCTTGGCAGTGTCAACCGGGACATGCCTGGCTACGTTGTCATGATATCACAGGGAACGGGAAAGAACCCGGGACAACCGATTTTCTCGCGTCTCTGGGGCAGCGGCTTTCTTCCCTCCAATCACCAAGGGGTGCAGTTGCGGGGCGGTGGAGCACCGATCCTCTACCTGAGTGATCCCGCCGGTATTAATCGCAAGAGCCGTCGTCACATGCTCGATGACATTGCAGCACTCAATAAAATCCGTCTGAATACCACCGGTGATCCCGAGATTAAAACACGCAATTTCCAGTATGACATGGCATACCGCATGCAGGCCTCGGCCCCGGAGATCACGGATTTATCGGATGAGCCTGAGAGCACCTTTACCCTCTACGGCGAGGAGGCAAAAGTACCCGGCAGCTACGCCTACAACTGCCTGCTGGCACGCCGCATGGCGGAACGTGATGTCCGCTTCATCCAGTTGTTTCATCGCGGTTGGGATCAGCATGGGTCACTGGTGCCGCACCTGAAGGCGCAGTGCAGGGACACGGACCAGGCCTCGGCAGCACTCGTGCTGGACCTCAAGCGGCGCGGGATGCTGGAGGACACGCTGGTGATCTGGGGCGGTGAGTTCGGCCGCAGTATCTACAGCCAGGGTAAAATCAATAACGGGCGCGATCACCATGGCCGTTGCTTCAGCATGTGGCTGGCCGGGGGAGGTGTCCAGGGCGGGCGCATGGTCGGGGAAACCGATGACTTCTGCTATAACATCGTCAGGGACCCGGTGCACATTCGTGATATCAACGCGACGGTTCTCCATTGCCTTGGTATTGATGACAAGCGTTTCACGTTCAAGTTCCAGGGATTAAACCAGTCGCCAACCGGGGTGGAGGACACGAAAGTGGTCAAGCAGATTCTCGGTTAATCCCTCAAGTTTAAAAGGGCATATCCACCCGGTGCATCGGTCCTTGTTTCCCTTTAGTTCCCGCCAACCTCGACCGTGAAGAACTCCTGCCTAGCATCGGCCAGGTTGAAGCGGATCGTTACCGGGTTTCCCCACGTGAATTCACTCGGGACCTGGTCACTGAGGTCGATATTTTGCCAGCTGTCCATGTCAACGGAAGTTCTCACGGTGACATTGGGCGTTTGCATATAGGGCACGTAATCCAGACCGTCAAAGCTCAGGAGATTGGTAACGGGATTAAAGACACCGATGATATTACGCCCGCCAAAGGTGCTGGCCTGTATTGTGAATTCGCCGGTGA
The DNA here is from genome assembly GCA_046581505.1 of Verrucomicrobiales bacterium. Taxonomy (GTDB): domain Bacteria; phylum Verrucomicrobiota; class Verrucomicrobiia; order Verrucomicrobiales; family DEV007; genus CACIUL01. The sequence continues at coordinate 18,106 of JAYGGE010000028.1, forward strand.
TCTCGAACTTGCCGAGCTCAATGAAGTCCCACTGGAACCATTCAAAGACCCCGGCCTCATGGTGGCCGAAGGTCAGCTCGTGCCGGGTCGGTGGAAACGATGGAGGGTCATTCTGGAAGGTCCTGATGGAAACAAATTTCATCCTTTGCCAGTCAAAATTCCGGTTCAGCGCAAGGTTCAGTTCCACTGTCCGGTTGGAGATGGAAACGGAGGTGATACTTGGGGATGGGTTGACTTCATCGCCGGCCCGGGTGACAACAGCACCAATTAGCAACAGCGTGGAAACAGCCGTGATGACAGTGAGGGGAAGGGGGCGACGCATAATCATGATCACGTTGTATTTTAAATACAGCACCGTTCGCTTGTCGGATCAATTAAATTGCATGGCGCGCGCCGTGTAGCGGGAAGGATATCCGGTTTTCTTTTGATTTTTTTTAAAGGCAAGGGGTGGATATTTTCCTGATCCTGTGGCTAGAATTATCCTGATGAAATCCATTATTATTCTGTTATTGCTGCTCCTCACATTTCCCTGCGCCGCCGCCGAAACCGGTAACCGCAACGTGATCCTGCGCGGCAGCTACTCCAACTCGCAGTCGCAGTTTAACAGCAGGAAGACCGGCAGGGTCGCCTTCATGGGTGGATCGATCACGCAGATGAATGGTTACCGCCCGATGGTTGCCTCGCGCCTGCAGAAGCTTTACCCGGGGACGAAGTTTGAGTTCATCAATGCCGGGATTTCCTCGACCTGCTCAACAACCGGCGCGTTCCGTTTGCGCTCACAGGTCCTGGAGAAGGGAAAGATTGACCTGTTCTTCATTGAGTTCGCGGTGAACGATGACCAAGACGCCGGGCACGCGCATCGTGAATGTGTGCGCGGCATGGAGGGGATCATCAGGCAGGTGCGCAGGGCACAGCCGCAACCTTCAATGGCAGGAATTGGAGCCATGTTTACCTTGGTCTTTGGCGTGTTGATTCATCAGGAAGAATGTCAGGTGTTCGGCTTTATGACACCGATGGTGCCACTGCTGGGGTCACGGAGATTCCCGGCTGGAAAATGCAACGTCGTGACAAGCACTATGTAGCCGATGTGAACGGGGATGGTAATGACGACATCGTCGTCTATAACAAGGACAACTGGATTACTCAGTATCTCGGCATGCTGCGCTCCAACGGTGGCAACCGACTTCAGGGGAGTTGGCAGGATGACCGGATCGGAAGCTGGAACCTTGGTGGTTCAGATAGCTTCAAGGTCGCGGATTTTCGTGGAACTTCAGGATGGGATGACCTGATTGTCTACAATAAGGGCTGGCTTGGCCTGTTACGCAGTTACAACAACAGATTTGTGCAGGAGACTCTTTACCGTAAGTGGATCCACAACCACCGCTACCATAAATTGGGTTGGTGGTAATCGATCATTCAATCGCGTGTAGAAACTTTTTTCCGGATAGCAACAGGCTTGCTTCAAGTAGGTATGTTATGCAATATTGCCGGTTTGCCTTGAAGTAATCAACGGCAGGACTTGAACGGAATCCAAGATGCCTGTTGAATAGGCAAACTTAAGCGGGGCCTGTAGCTCAGTGGTTAGAGCAGGGGACTCATAATCCCTTGGTCGCAGGTTCAAATCCTGCCAGGCCCACTATTATATTAACCTTGTTTACAAGGGTTTAGCGCATCAAAGCCATTACAGGTGGGGCTCGCCATGGCAAGTTGATACACCAACTTGATACACTGTTCCCTGTTCCCTGTTCCCTGCACCCTGCACCCTGGACAGTGTAAAGTGCACCCTGGACAGTGTAAAGTGCACCCTGTTACAGGCTACAGGATACCGGAATCAGGGCTCATTTCAGGGCAACTGTTGTCACTTACTGTTGTCACTAAAGCCAAACGGCTCGGGGATTGCTCCCTAAGTCGTTGATAATTATGGCTCCTGCGGTTGTGTTCAAACCAACGCTGTATTGGCTGTTGATCCGCGCGATCGTGGCAGTGAACTGGGAGTCACCGAAGTGCTGCGAGGAATCCAGGACGCCTGTCACATCAACGAAGAGGTGTTCATCAACAATATCCTCCAGGATTCCCGGGCGCAGGAATCCCAGGGCGATCTCGGTGATCTCCTTGTGCCCGCCGGCATTCTGCGGGCATTCGAGGATGCCCAGGGGTGTGTCCTGGTTACAGAATCCAAACAGAAACCCCGGCACAGCGATGGTGTGATATGCGGCCAGGCGCACGACAAGAAGCAGGCATCCCGCCTGCCGGACAAGGCGGGCAGGCGTGGGCTTCGAGCTCAAGGGTTGTTCTTGGTTTAGCATGGTTGGCTTAATCAGGTATTTCAGCGGGCATTGGCTTGAGCTGAAAACCCGGACTGCTGGACAGGAAAGCAATTACAATTGCTCACCATTTTCTAGCAAAAGGATCCGGCATATGCCAACCTCAATAATTTTTTACCTTAAGTTTCCCTGCATGAAATATAGCGGGACGCCTGCCCGAATCATCCGAGGATCAAGGTTAAGCATTTCATCAGCGCGGGGCACGCCCGCAAACAGCGAGGCTTATTGGTTTGGCTCCCCGGGCGATGGAACCAGGTATTCATAGACGGAGCCTTCGCCGGAAACCCGCCCCAATGAGATGTCCTGCTCCTGTGGACCGAACTCAATCTGGTCCATGATGTGGTTATCCTGATCGTCTGGTGAGGCAAGGGAAAGGAACTCCCCGCCGGCTGACAATTTAAAGCTGGCATGGAGGCCTACAGGGGCGCTGCCGTCCTCATCGGCCCAGATGATCAGGTAATCATTGGCACCGATCACCGAGTTGGCCGGGAATTCCCACTTTCTTGGATTTTCCGGGTTGTCACTGAGATACCAGCCGGATAAGTCCACCTCACTCTCAGTGATATTGTGCAATTCAATCCAGTCGTCAAATTCGCCCTGGGGATCCATTATGGTGGTTTCATTTGAGGCCATCAACTCATTGATGATGACCGGGGATTGCTCATCGGAGGTGACGGATTCGACTCGATAGGACAACGGGGTGACCTCTGCCTTTGCCGGGTGAAAAACCGCAGTGTTGGACGTGTTTGCGGATCTGGCCTCCACGTAATACCAGACCTTTTCCCCTGCCGGGTACCCGGGAAGAGAAGCACCATAGACTCCGTCACCGGCTTCAAGGTCATTGTGGTTGCCGTCATCAAACATCTCCTGGCTCTCGTAGGGGTCGATACGCCCTTGCGGTGTGTAATAGACATGCACGGAATCCACTCCTTCACCTGCTGACCCCGTTACCGCTGCGGTGAGGGGCGTCTGGTTATTGGAAGTGGCAGGGAAGGTAAGGGAAACAGAGCTGATTACCGGAGGAGCCTTTGAGAGTTCAGCATGGGAGATCAGGTATTCATACCTTGTCTGGATTGAGTCCTTCAGTGATGCAATGCTCGAGCTGAATTGAGGCATGGTGAAGTCCTTCTTGGGATCTTCCTCGACGGCGGATTCAATGACCTTCACATAATGGTCAATGGTGGCATTCAGGGTTTCCGGCTTAAAGTCCTCCTCAAGCACAGTGCGCATGTGGGCGATGTAGCGCTGCCGGAATTCCGGCACAGCCAGGAGTTTACTGATGACCGGACGGTTGGCGTCGGCAACCCCTTCAAAAGGATCCAGACGCACGTCCCTTGATGTGAATGCCTCGTTCCCGTCATGCTGGATCGGGAAAATGCGACCCGATTCGGGTTCAAAATAAATCATGTAATCACAGCCCTTGTGCCAATAGCTGTCATCGTCGGTAAAGACGTTCTCAAGCACCAGGAACCAGAGCCAGCTGTCCACTGCAAGGACTTCCCCTATCTTGTCCTTGAATTGCGCCCCCGGCGTGTTGTTCAGGACGTCCGTGGCATGCATCAGGTTTCCCCACGGGTCATCCGTGTTCTGTTTCTTCAACTCATACAGGCTCTGGTAGGTCGCGGCATTCTCCCCGAGGTAGAGCAGGGCTTTGTCCCCGCTTGCCCATCCGCCACCACCACCGCCGCCACCCGGGGGTCTACCACCGCCCGGGGGTCGACCACCACCCGGTCCCGCGTTATTTCCGGGGCCACTGCCGGGACCACTCGGTGATTTCCACCGGTCGCCATCGTTGTCATCAAAATATTCCTTGATCAGGGAGCTGTCCTGTTGCTGCACATTGGAATAAACTCCCCAGTTCTCCCCGTTGATGTTCAACTGCACAAACCCGGACCCGGGGCAAGCCGTGTATTTTCTCATCGCGTTGAAATAAAGAGCTTCCTTTAACAGCGTCTGGTCACCCGCGGCATTGTTCAGGTTCAGTGTTTCATAACCTTCCAGGTCAGCATTCTCGGCACCGGCATCAACGCTCAGGTTGAGGGATTTCTTCTCGCCGTTTGCCCTTCGATAAGAGGTGTTCCCCTTGTAGCGCACTCCCACGTCCTGGATGGTTTCATCCCTGAATTGCAGCAGCCCCGGGATTTCCTCTCCTGTGGAGTAATTCGCGGCCAGCTGGCTAAGCCAGCCGGCGTCCTCAAAGGTCAATTCGATGGTGCGCAGGCAGCTTGGATCATAAAAACCCTCAGTCTTAACTGCGCGGAAGAATCCACTGGGCTCCGAACCCGACAGGTCCAGGCTTGCCGTGAAATTCTCACCCGGGAATACCGGGGAAGATTCGTAGAGTTGCTCCCAGCTCTCAAGATCCCTGGAGAACTCGAAGAGCCATTCAGAGTCCTCGTCGCTGACCGGGCTCAGGGAAATGATGCCGTTCTCAAAAGTGAATTGAATATCGTTTGCTAAGGAGAGGCAGGCCAGGGGAAGGAAAAACAGGGGGAGGGGTAAAAGCTTCATGACTGATTTTATTACATTAAGTAAAGTTTATGACCTGAAGATTACGTACGTCAGGCACAAATCCGTTACCCTGTTCATAGAGCAGGAACGGGATTTCAAGGGCACATACAGCGCGTAAAGCGCGGGGCAAGCGCTGGAGTTCACCCATTTACTTCACCTCGATGACATTCACGACGTTCATTTGAATGAACTGGCCGTGGTAGGGCTTGGGGAAAGGGGCGATATCCGGGACCACCAGTTTCTTGAAATTGGTGATGAGTCTGCCGTTCTGACCGTTGCCGCTGAGTGTCACTGTCGCGCCGCCCTCAATCTCGATCGTCTTCTTGTAATCGATCGTGAAAATCTTGTGCCCCACCCTGTCCTGGCGATTGAGGAAGTAATGCGACTCGGGTGAGGAGATCCCGATTTTATAAATGTTGTAGGTGCCATTATTGGGTTTTCCGCCAATGTAGAAATAGTCGCCGTCCTGCTTGCCATCCTTGTACATCATTGGCTCGACAACGCCACGGAAACGCAACGTGACCTTGTAACGCTTTCCCGGTTCGCCACCGAACTTTTTCACGGCTTTGAAATTATCCGTGGTCTTCGGGTCGCCTTTGACAAGCGCTGAAACTCCATCCGCACCTTTTCTCGGGTTTTCGGGCATTTTGCCGACTACCGGGAATTCAAAGCGATAACCGTCAAGGGACGCGGCGGGACTCTCCTTCTTCTTGTCTTCAGCAACGGCAGGCAGTGCGGGTAAAACCAAAACCAGCGCGGCATTGAGAAAAATGATCCTTTTCATAGCCAACCTTCTACACCAGCAGTGCGCCGCCGACAAGGTGCGAAACAGGGGATCGCTGTTGGGTTGGTGTTTCCATGAATTCCACCCGGTGCAGGATCCTTGTCAGCGGCGCACTGCTGGTGTTAGGGTGGAGGCATGAAATCAGCCTTCATTTTTTTCGATCTGTTGCTTGTCCTGGGCATTGTCATTGCACGAGCCGATCCCGCTCCATTGGTGACTTATCCCGCGCCGGTAAATTCCTACCTGGAGCGTGTTCAGCAGGGCAGGCAGATCCATGCTTTTGAGGGGACGAAGGACTTCGGGCAATGGCAGCAAGCAGCCCGGGTTGCGTTGATTGACCTGATTGGACTGAGACAGATGCGTGAGGAACTCGCCGGTTTCATCCCGAAGGTGGTGATCGGCAAGGCGGAAGGCCCAGGGGGGTCCTTCACCCGCTCACTCTGTTCCATTGAGACCGAGCCGGGAGTGACGATCCCGTTCTATTTGCTCGTTCCCAAAACCGCAAGCCCGGAAAAGCCCGCGCCATTGTTTATTGCCCCCCACGGGCATGATTCCCTCGGGCTGCATTCCTATGCGGGGGCTTTCCGAGATGAGGCTCACCGCAAAAAGGTGATGGCAAAGCAGGGCAACATTGCCGAGCAGGCGGCCAAACGCGGGTTCATTGCCATTGCTCCCGCCACCAGGGGGCTGGCAGCCGAGGTAATCATTCCCGACCCCAGGGGGCGGCATGGCAACCGCCCCTGCCGGGCACAATTGATGCATTGCCTTGTTGCCGGGCGAACCCCGGTTGCGGAGCGGGTCTGGGACATGCAGTGTTTGCTCGACTGGGCAGGGAAATATCCCCGGGCGGATCCAACGCGCATTGTCATGGCGGGAAACTCCGGCGGCGGTGTCCTCACCGCTTACACTGCGGCAATTGACCCGCGCGTGAGCGTGGCGGCTCCAAGCTGCTCCTTCGCCCCGGTCGCGGATAGCAGCGGCTATATTTTTCATTGTGACTGCTGCATGGTTCCAGGAGTGCGCAACTGGGGTGACTGGCAGGAACTGGGTGGATTGATTGCCCCCAGGGAATTGTTGATTGTCCATGGCGTGGAGGATTCCCTGCACCATCGCCCGACCATCGAGAAGTTGTTTTCCCGGGTGCACAGGATCTACAGGGCGGCGGGTGTCCCCGGGAGGGTTACCCTGTCATGGGGAAAGAGCGGTCACCGTTTTTATCCGGACTTGATGTGGCCTGTCATCGGCAAGGCGCTGGGGGAGGCCGGCAGGTAGACTTTTCGGCTTGAGCCTGAGAGGATGCCCTGAACGCAGCAGGCATCATGGATCTTTACCCGCAAGGCGTTTAATTCCAGTAAATCGCGGTACATTTTTCAGATCATTGCATAGAATAACGTGAAATTAGCGGTATCGTCAGCTTTATCACCGTGGAGGATGCGGCATGGCGCCAGTTCCTTCTTACATGATCCCCAAGTTGTGCGATTTCCTCTAAGATAAAGCGTAGCACTGCGTTTAGATCAAATAACGACGACTGAATATTTACCGAAATCTTTTATGAGCACCCTGCAAATCCACCTCTCCCTGTCAACGGCCCTTGCCCTGGTAATGTCCATTATGGTTAATGCCAAAGGCGCAGCAAATGAAATTGGCTACATCGAGACCTTCGCGCTTGCCAAGGACCGTGAAGCCGCCCTCGCCCAGTTGATTCCCGGGACTGAGGACTATTACTATTTTTACTGCCTTCACCACCAGGCTCAGGGTGATCTTGCCGCTGTTGAGAAACTACTCACACCGTGGATAAAACGCCATGGCAAGAGCGGGCTTTACCGTGAAATCCGCAACCGCCAGGCGCTGCTCGCCTATTCGCAGGACTCCAAGGCAGCCCTTGACTACCTGGTCAAGCAACTCGGGTTGCGCTTTGACCACCAGAAGCAGGAACTCAACCGGAAGCCCGCGCTGCCGACAGCGCTCGACCCGAAACAGGTCACAGGCGGGGCGTTTCTCCAGCGCGCCTTGTCAAGACACAAGAATCTCGACGGAGTGGAAGAGCGCGGCCTCGATGGCCTGCTGCGCGGGCAGGTGAAGCTTGACCCGGTTCGCCGCCGCCACCTGCTGCAGCGCCTGAGCCGCCCGGATTTCCAGAACCTTGTCGCCCTGATTAACGCTGACCTGAAGAGCGAGGAGTCGCGCGGCTTTGGCGAGTTCAACATCCACCGTGCCCTTCTGCCCGGGCAATTGGAAGAACTCGTCAAGCTGCGGCCTGAACTGATCGGCAACCGCAACTACGTCCATGCGGTGGTGAGTAAGCTGCGCCCGAACGCGGACGTCGACTGGCAGAATGATCCCGTGGAGAAAAGCGCCTATTTGTCGCGTGTATGGAATTTCGTCAAGGGACTCAAACCCGTGTTTAACACCCTCAAGGCGCATTCCCTCTACCAGGTTCTCGCCGACCAGCGCGCGGCCGGCAAGTATGACAGGACACTGTTCCTCGAATACCTCAAGCTTCCGCGCCGCGCCGGTTACGTCGAGCCGCGCTATCTCAATGACCCCGACCGCCGGCGGGTGATTGCCGACCTCGGGACCGATTTCCGCAAGGTTACCGCCTGCCACACGATCGGCAACGATGAGCCGCTGGTGCGCGATTTCTTCATGCACCTCTTCGTTGACGAGGCGGGCTGGAATACCTACGCCGACTACGTGCGCGAATCCTGGCTCAAGCCGGTGTTCGCGGAGGCGAAGATCCTCGCCGGTATTGGCGACCAGGAGAAGTGGTATTCGCTGCTCTCCCCGGCAGCCTACGAGGTGCTCAAGGAGCGTGTTGACCTGCAGTTTGTCAGGCACAATCCCCGCACCTTCGCCGCCGCGGACCCTGTCTCAATCGGCATTGAGATCAAGAACGTGCGGCAGCTGATCGTGAAGGTTTACGAGATCAATGCCCTCAACTACTACCTGCAGGAGGGGCGTGAGGTCAACACTGACCTGGAACTCGACGGCCTCGTCGCCAACTCTGAAAAGCGCTACACTTACGATGAACCGCCACTGCGGCGCATCCTGCGCACGTTCGATTTCCCCGAGCTGCTCAACAAGCGCGGCGTATGGGTTGTTGAGCTGATCGGCAATGGCCGCTCCAGCCGTGCGCTGATCCGCAAAGGCGGCCTGCAGTATCTTGCCCGCCCGACACCCGCGGGAACCGCCTTCAACATCCTCAACATCGAGAATGAGCCGGTGGAGGCCCCCTCGATCTGGATCGCAGGACGCCAGTTCAAGCCCGGCAAGAAGGGCAATATCATCGTTCCCTACTCGACCAAGCCCGGTCGCCAGCCTGTGATCCTGGCCGATGGCGATTTCGCCGCTCTTGAGTTCCATGCCATGCCGGC
>JAYGGE010000041.1:0-3175 GCA_046581505.1 Verrucomicrobiales bacterium
GCTCGGCTTTTGAGTTCTCAACGAACAGGGCCTGGAACAGGCGCGCCGGATTGTTCACCGGCGGGATGCGCACGCCCGTGCGGGTCCAGCACATGTCCGTGCCCTCCGCCAGTCCGGCGGTGATCGAGGGGAAACGGGCGGTGCTTCCGCTGTGTTCGGCGGCTACCTGATCCAGGGAAATATTCTTCTCGGGGAAACCTCCCGATTCCTCCTTGCGAATGCCACCACTTAAGAAAGCATGCACCCCTGCGTGACCTCCATTGGCCCCATCATCCAGGTTGGAAAAAACCGTGAAATCCTTACGGTGCTTCTCAATGTTCTTCAGGGTCTGGCTGCTGACGTAGTCCGCGCCGGCGGCCTTCGGGAAGAATGCCGGGGGATAAAAACCCAGGTGATTACCGATGGCCAGAATCCGCCGGGGCCGCTGCGCGGGCGCTGCGGCCAATACCCGTGGCGCGCCACTTTCCAGCAACGGCAGGGCCAGTGACAGGCCGGCACCCTGGAGGAAGCGGCGGCGGTCGATGGTGGGTTTGTTGATTGATCTCATGGATGTATTTTGCCGAGGGCATCCAGGGTCAGGTCATGCGCAGGCATGGCGAAGCGGATGGAGCGGATGGTCGGGTTCGGCAACTCCAGAACCTTGCGATCCGTGGTCCAGTACAGGAACTCCTCGTTGGTCGTTGTTACGGTAACGAGTTGTCCGGGCTTCGGGGAGGCGGGCTCCACCTTCCCGCCGTGAACGGTCAGCTTGTAGGGTTGCTTACCGTATATGGCGGAGATCGTGACGTCACCGGCAGGCATGGTGAATGCAGTCGAGGGAGAGGAGGGCTCCGCAAAGCTTCCCAGGTCGCCGGCCCACTTGATGAAGGGCTTGCCATCCCGCTCCCCGGCGGCGGTCAGGTTAACCACCGTGGAGGGCTCGTAAAACCCATACCTGCGGTCATCGCCCGTGAAAGGTCGATCACCACGGGCGACCTTGCCGATTCTGCCGTCGTTGACTTGCAGGACGTAATTAAACGGCGTGCCGTAAGTCTGCGAGAGCATCCATGCCATTCGCATACTGAAATATTCGTTGTCACCGCCGCGCGGCCTGCTGATGTGCCCCCTGCCGGGTATCATGGTAAACCGCCCATAGCCCCCGCAATCAAGGTGCGACTGGAAAAGGGGAAGCTGCTCCGATATCTTGGAGACGTTGTCGAGGGGACAGTGCAATACCCAGACCGGTGTTTTGAGGGTCTTGCAGGTTTCAGGGGTGGTGCCCCGCCTGACCTGCCTGCAACCCCACGCGCCCAGTGGCATCATCGCGGCGATCTTGTAGGAGCCGTCATTGCCACAGGCAACGATCCAGGTGCCCTGGCCACCCATGCTGAAACCGGTGACGTAAACCCGGTTCGCATCGACACTCACTTTGCCTTTGACGTGCGCAAGGAGCCGCTTGAAGACCGCAGCATTCCACTTGGCAATCGGCTTGACCGGCGAGACGAGGATATAACCGAAGTAACCCGGGACATTCCGACTGTAGCCGGCATCGGTGACCCGCTTGTTGTCAAACAACCTCCCGGCCACCATGTTCCGCTTGCCCTGGTCAGGATGATGCCGCCCCTTGCCTCCACCGTGCAGGTAAACCACCAGTGGATAGGATTTCCCGGGATCGTAGTCTTTCGGCACGTAGACCGAATACTGGTAGTCATCCTTGGCAACCTCGCCGGAAGCGTGCGTGTAGTTGTGGAATTTTCCCGGCGTGTAGTCAGCGGCTCCGACAATCCGGGCGACACCGGGAAAACCCAGGACCAACAGGCACAGCGTTAACGTTTTAAGCAGAGCTATCATTGATTTGTTTTTTTGTGACAAGGTGTTTTTGGCGGACCACTTTATCGCGGCAGCCTTAAACTTAAGCTATTCAGCTGCCTTTAGTGAGGTCCCAAGGAATGTGAGCAAGCGCTGGGCATTGACGCCTTCATAGAACAGATTACCGCCATGACCGGCGCCCCCGATGACATATATCTGCACCCGTGAACCCGATTTCTGGTAGGCCTTCACGATTGCCTGCGACTGATCGAGAAGAACCGTGGTGTCCTTGTTGCCATGGAAAATAAGCAACGGGGCATCATCCCTGCTCACGTGATAGACAGCGGAGGCCTGTTTAGCCAGGGCAGTCTTCTCATCTGCCCCTCCTCCAAGCAGGTCAAAGACCACCGAACCCTTCTCGTTCGCCCTTGATGGCTGGGTTTTACTGCGCAGGATAAAGTCCGTCGCGCCGTAATAATCCACAGCCGCCTGTATCCTTGATGACTGCTCAAGGTTCCCTCCCACCTTGCCCTCAAGCTCAGGATTGTCCGCCGTGGTGGCCATCAGTGCGCTCAGGTGACCGCCGGCACTGGCGCCTGCCACGGCAATCTTCCCGGTTCTGTAACCGTATTTCGGGGCGTTGGCGCGCAGCCAGCGCACCGCGGCCTTGCAGTCATGCAACTGGGCCGGAAATTTTGCCACATCACTCAGTCGGTAGGAGATGCTGGCCACTGTGTAGCCGTGCTTGGGCAGCCATTTCAGGAAGCATTTCTCCCTTGTGCCCTTGCGCCAGCCGCCACCGTGAATCCAGACAAGAAGGCCCGAACCTTCCGGGTTTGGCGGCTGATATAAATCAAGCTTGAGGCTGTGTCCACCAACGACGGCAAACTCGATGTCCTTGACCACCTTGCCCGGTTCATCGGCATGCGCTGAGCCCAACGAAACAACAACTGCAATAATGCATCCTGGATAAAATTTTTGCATGTTCTCTAGAAATATCGCAGGGCAACAACATGCTACCTAGCGGGCATGCAGCTTCTTCCATGCTTCCATTGATCGCCGAAGGTTGTCGCGGGAATCGCCACCAATCGCGTAGCACTGCAGGCCGATCACGCCGTCAAAGCCCACTCCACGCAGGAGCTCAAGCACACCCGCCTGTTTATAACTGCCGCGGTCCAGCGTCTGGATGAGCTGGCCCCAGGAACGGCCACCGGACTCGGCGCCACTGATACTGGCCCGCCACAGCAAGGGCTTGGCATTCTCCAGTGCGACCTTGAGATCACTCTTCGGCTCGACATGCAGGAAATGGCAAAGGTTGAACATCACCCCGACGTTCTCCCGCTTCGTCTTTTTGGCCACCCTGACGGCATCACCAATCCTGTCGATA
>JAYGGE010000080.1:0-20254 GCA_046581505.1 Verrucomicrobiales bacterium
GAACTCCAGCGGCCACGCCGGGATTTCGGTGGTGCCGTGATTGTAGATGCGCAGGGTGGCGTTGGCTCCGGCCCCCCAGTCCTGGGCGATGCTGAACTCGGCACTGGCATTGATTCCAGCTGAACAGGGCACTGCCAGGGCAAGGCCGGCAAAGAGTAAAATAGCGAAGGGTTTCATTAATGGGGGGGTCATAGGGGGGGGTGATTTAATCAACAGACAGCTTGCCGAGTGATAACGCAAAAGAGAGCATGAGGATTGCTGCAGGAAAGGCAGGTCATATCCCTATTATTCCCACTAACCTTTTCTGTATGAATTACATAGAACAACTATCAGCAAGACTGGGCAAAGTGCGGCATTGCATGCACCAATGGTTGGCCTTACTTTATAATATTTATGGTAATAACTATTTTACTGATCAAATGAAGGTTTTACTACCCATACTGCTCGGTTTAACCGGCCTGTGCATCGGCGCGAAAGCTCAGGACAGCAGCTACGCCCAGGATCCGTTTCGTCAGTTGGGTGAAGCCCTGCCCACCGCCAGTGAAACCCGTCTTGCCTCCGGTGCCCCGGGGCCGGCATACTGGCAGCAGCAGGCGGATTACCGGATAAAGGTGACCCTGGATGACACCAGGCAGCACCTCACCGGAACACAGAGCATCACTTACCATAACCGCTCTCCACACACCCTGAACTATCTTTGGCTGCAGCTTGCCCAGAATCACTTCAGGCCGGATTCCGGTGAAATGCTCACCAAGGAGGCTCCGCGACTGGAAGGTATAAGCTTTGATAAGCTGCGCTCCCAGCTCTCCCGGGCCTCTTTTGATGGCGGCTATAAGATCACCAAAGTCGCCGGTAAAGACGACAAGGCACTGCCACACACAATCGTCGGCACGATGATGCGTGTTGATCTTCCCGAAGTGCTCAAGCCGCACACACGCTTCGTGCTCAATTTAGAATGGAACCATCATATCATCGACGCCGACCTCAATCGCGCCCGGGGCGGACACGAATACTTTGAGGAGGACCAGAACCATATATACCAGATCGCCCAGTGGTATCCGCGCATGGTCGCCTACACCGACTATGCCGGCTGGCAACACAAGCAGTTCCTTGGTCGCGGCGAGTTCACCCTGGAATTTGGCGATTACGCTGTAGAAATCACGGTCCCTGCAGACCACATTGTCGCCGCCACCGGAGAACTGCAGAACGGCGACAAGATCCTCACTGAGGAACAGCTCAGGCGCTGGGACAAAGCACAGGAATCCGGCGAGCAAACCTTTATTGTCACGGCAGAGGAAGCCAAGGAGACGCAATCTGCGAAAAAAAAACCAAGCGGCACCAAGACCTGGGTGTTTACCGCGCAGAATGTGCGCGACTTTGCCTGGGCCTCCTCAAGGAAGTTCATCTGGGATGCAAAATACCATGAGTTCGCCCCGGGAAAGCGTGCCTGGGCAATGTCCTTCTACCCGAATGAAGCCGAGCCGCTCTGGAGCAGGTATTCCACCGCGGCAGTGGCACACACGCTCGATGTTTACTCCAAGTTCACCTTTGATTATCCCTACCCTGTCGCCATCAGTGTCAACGGGCCGGTGAGGGGAATGGAATATCCCATGATCTGCTTCAACGGGCCGCGCCCGGAAAAGGACGGCACCTACTCCGAGGGTACCAAGCACGCGCTGATCGGGGTTGTGATTCACGAGGTCGGGCACAACTGGTTCCCGATGATCATCAACTCGGATGAACGCCAGTGGACGTGGATGGACGAGGGACTCAACACTTTTGTCGAGTTCCTCACCGAGATGGAGTGGCAGGAAAAATGGCCCGGCAGCAGGGGAAAACCAAAAGGAATCACCGGTTACATGGCAAGCAGTCAGCAACGGCCCATCATGACCAACTCGGAAGCAATCCACCAGTTCGGCAACAACGCATATGCAAAGCCCGCCACCGCGCTCAACGTATTGCGTGAAACCGTGCTCGGCCGCGAGCTGTTTGATTTTGCCTTCAGGCAGTACGCCAGGCGGTGGATGTTCAAGCGCCCGGAGCCTGCTGATTTCTTCCGCAGCATGGAAGACGCCTCAGGCATCGACCTTGACTGGTTCTGGTGCGGGTGGTTCTACACCACAAAACACGTCGATGTTTCCCTGAAGGCGCTGCGCCTCTATGAAATCGATACCCGTGACCCCGACATTGAAAAGCCCTTGAAAAGGGAAAAGCGTGACGAACTCGCCGGCAAGGATTTGATTGACCGCCGCAACGCAAAGTTGCCAAAGGCGGTCGAGCTGAACCGTGACTTGCTCGACTTCTACAACAAGTTTGACGAACTCGACATTACGGAAAAAGACCGTGCCGACTATAAGAAATTCCTCGATGGACTTGATAAGGAGGATAAAAAGCTCCTCGCGTTGCGCCGCAAGTTCTACGTCATCGAACTGGAAAATATAGGCGGTCTGGTAACCCCCATTGTGCTTGCAATCACATACGCCAACGGTAAAAGCGAGACTTTGCGCATCCCCGCCGAGATATGGAGGAAGAATACCGGCAGTGTGCGCAAAATGATAATCGCCAGAAAAGAGATCACCGGCATCGAGTTCGACCCGATGCAGGAAACCGCCGATGCCAACAGAGACAACAACTATTGGCCGCCGCGTCCCATAAAGTCACGGTTCCAGCTGCAAAAGGGCAAGAAGGGCAGCAACCCGATGAGGGATGCGGAAAATGAGGCCAAGCGCGCAAAGAAAGAACAGGAGAAAACCAAGAAAGCCGAAAATCCCGGGGACAAGAATGCCCGAAAATAACAATGCGCGGATACTCTCCGGCGTTATCACCGGGCTGCTGGCCACTGCCGTTACTGCCCACGGTCATCCGGTCCACGCCACTTTTGCCGAGGCAACGTGGAATCCACGGACAAAGTCCATTGAGGTGGCGCTGAGGGTGCGCTGTGTGGATCTTGAAAAAACCCTTTCAAAAGAGCACGGGAAAGCCGTTAACCTGAAGAAGAGCAGCGGCGTCGACACTGTCATTCGAGCCTGTCTTGACAAAAATTTTACGCTTGCGCTCCCTGACGGAAGCATCCTCAAGCCGAAGTGGTCGAGCAAGGAGGTCGGGCTGGTCAACACGTGGCTCTACTTCAAGTTCCCTCTCGGCAAAGGCCTGCTGCCGGGGAGTTGTTCAATCAGTAACACTGTTTTCTTTAATGATTTCAAGGAACAGAAGAACATCATTGAATATCGTGATGGAACCTCACGCAAAATCCTTTCCTTCTCCGGTGATCAACGAACGCATGCACTCGGCCGCTGAATCAATGCAGTGCGGCAGTCAGCGCTGCGATTTGTCATCAAGGAAACTTGTCCGGCAGAGCTCCGCATACAACCCATCGGAGGCAAGCAATTGCTCATGGGTGCCACTCTCGATAACCCGGCCGTCACGGAGCGTGTAGATACAGTCGGCACCACGCACCGTGCTCAGGCGATGTGCAATTACAAAGCTGGTGCGATTCTCCATGAGGCGCTCGAGGGCTTCCTGTATCACCCGCTCTGTTTCGGTATCAACACTTGCCGTTGCCTCATCAAGCAACAGGATGGGCGGATTGCGCAATAACGCCCGGGCAATACTGATCCGCTGCTTCTCACCCACGCTCAGCTTGACACCACGCTCACCAACCCTGGTATCCAGCCCCTTGGATAATTTCCTTACAAATTCATCAGCGTTGGCGACCGCTAAAACCTGCCACAGCCTGTCCTCCACAGCATCACGTTGTGCGATCAGGAGATTCTCACGCACTGTCCCGTTAAAAAGGAAACTCTCCTGGGTGACGTAGCCGATAACTCCACGCAGCGAGGCTTTATCAAGCTGATTGATTTCAACCTCATCAAT
The DNA here is from genome assembly GCA_046581505.1 of Verrucomicrobiales bacterium. Taxonomy (GTDB): domain Bacteria; phylum Verrucomicrobiota; class Verrucomicrobiia; order Verrucomicrobiales; family DEV007; genus CACIUL01. The sequence goes on from JAYGGE010000080.1 coordinate 3,874, forward strand.
AAGAATCCGGCCGGCATCATATTCGTAAAAGCGGGTCAGTAAATTGATAACAGTTGATTTTCCCGACCCTGTAGGCCCTACCAGCGCGATGGTCTGTCCAGGCTTCGCCTCCAGGTTGACATTGCCCAGAGTGACAACCCCTTCACCGTATGTAAACCCGACATCGAGGTAACGCACGTGCCCGCGAACCGGTAACGGCAGGCTCCTGCCGTCATCAAGTCCGGGCTCATCGACAGCATCCAGGATCTCAAATACCCGCTCACCCGCAGCACGCCCTGACTGCAGCATCTGGTTGAGTTGGTGGAGTTTTCCCACCGGTTCATAAAACAGGGTCAAGTACAGAAGGAAGGCGGTGATCTCACCGGGAGTCATCTGGCCATCGATTACAAACTTGCCGCCAAAGCCCATGACCAGGATGAACCCAACACCACCAATGAAACTCATGGAAGGATTGTATATTGCCCAGGCAAACATCGTTCGCAGCGTAGCCTGACGAACCTTGTCACTCGACTTGTTGAAACGTTCATGCTCCTCGACCTCCATGGTATAGGCCTTGATCTGCCTGATCCCGGCGACATTGTCGTGCAGCAGGGCATTCATCTCCGAGGTGGCCCGGCGCACAGCCCGATAACGGTCACGGGTGCGCGTGTAAATCAGGGCACCAATGAACAATGCGGGAATTGGAATGAGTGCAATCGCCGCCAGCATCGGGTTGATGACAAACATCACGATGCCGACCGCCACAATCTGCAACAATGCAACGCCACCCTGCTCAATGCCGTCAATCAGCACCCTTTCCATCGCTGTGACATCCTCCGCGACCCGGGTCATTATATCGCCCGTCGGGCGGTTATCGAACCAGCGCAGGGGTAATCGCTGAAGCTTGGCATAGAGATCACTGCGGATATCGAAAATCACCTTCTGCTCAAAGGTGTTGTTGAGCATAATGCGCATCGAATTGAGTAAATCGCGGCCAAAGTAGGCGCCAAGCGCAATACAGACCCAGAGCAGCAACGCCCCGCTATCCTTTGAAGGTGCCACTTCATCCAGAATAATACGGGCTACACTTGGGAACACTATTGCCAGAAGGGTGCCAAAAACCGCACAGATCAGTTGCAGGCCGGCAAGCCTGGGATAACGCTTGAGGTAGGAAAAAACACGCAGGATAGTCTTCATGGCTCTTTGCGCATAAACGCGGAAAGCGCTAGCTAAAGCCCATACAGGCCGCCACCGCAAGCAAGCTCGACGAAGAAAGCACTGGAATCACGGCCACTCCGGTTCAGATTTGACACAGTGCCGACACTCTCATCGTTTGCCCGTCCCGGAGAAAGCTTCATGCGTGCCCCGTCCAAAACGGTGCGCTTCACTGTCCTAGCAACAACTCTCCTCTGCCTTGGGTTCCTGTTTTTTGCGGAAAAACCGTGGATTACCGCGATTGAGGCAGAACAAATAGCCGCCTCCGGGAAAAAACCCCTGCTCGCCCATTATATCGCCCGTGGTTTATGGTTTGGCTTCGCGGGCAGTTCGATTGCCGGCATCCTGCTGATATTCACATGGAAACGCTGGTGCGGGGCACTCCGCCCCTACGACCGCAAAAGTAACCCGCCCGTCGAGCACATGGCGATGCCGTTATTCCTGCTGTTGCTTGCAGGTATAACGATCCTGGGAGGATGCGTGCGCTGGAACCTCGCCAAGCGGGGCCTGTGGTGGGATGAGATCTGGTCCGTCAAGTTTGCATCACTTGGCTATCTCAAGGAAAAGGATGACACTCCCGATGAATTTCGTTTCATCAAGCGCGGCTGGAATCATGCATTCTGGAACTACAGGAAGCCAACCAATCATCCCCCGGTCTCAGTCCTCTCGAAAATCTCACAATCAATATGGAGGAAGCTTACCGGCGCCCCTGATCACAAGTTTAATGCACTTGCAGTGCGCATACCCACATTTGCTGCTGGCCTCGCATCCATCCTGGCAATAGGACTCCTGGTCAGGCGCTGGGGCTTCAGTTCCGGGGCAATCGCAGCAGCATTATTTCTCGCCCTGCATCCATGGCACATCCGCTACGGGATTGAAGCCCGTTCCTACAGCCTGGCTGTACTCTGGGTGATTCTGGGCTGCCTGTGGTTGACCTGCGCGATGGCTGATGAACGCTGTCGTTGGCGATACTGGCTGCTTTTCGGGCTTAACCAGATGATGATCACCTGGAGCCTGCCAAATGGATTCTGGTATGCCGCTGCGTTTGCCATTGCCGGTTCAATTGTCATTTTCCGGCAGTGGAACAACAGGGACGGAAGGAAAACCGCAATCGCCCGGTTGCTGGCAGTAAACTTAATGGCGGCAATGGTCTTCCTGCCGCTGTTCATGCCGAATCTATTACAGGCTCTGGACTGGGGGCCCATCAACGATCACGCCATGCTGACGTGGACTTCATTGAAAAATGCAATCTGCCAGATGGCCTTCGGAATGAATATCGCCAGCGGCCCGGGAATTGAGTCTGAAGGTATTCATTCACTGACCCGGGAACTGGCATCTGCACCGTGGGTCACATGGCCAACGATCTCACTGCTGGTAAGCGCCTCACTATTTGGTGCATCGCGGCTTGGTCTCAATCGTCCCGGTGCCACCACAATGCTTGTCGCACTCGCACTTGCAACAATCGCATCGCTGTTGCTGACAAAAATTACCGGACAGCATTTCTACCACCGTTACATCATTTATTGCCTCGTTCCGCTTGCCATCTGGTTCGGGATAGGCTTGTCCGGAATCACTCGAGTCATCACCCCCAGACCGGCTGTTGCAACCCTCATCGCAATAACCATTATGGGCCTCTATCTCTACACCACGCGTAAACCACGGCAATTGCTCAACTCCCGTCCCTACGCACCTTTTGAGAACATCGCCAACCATCTCGACAGCCTGGAGAAAAAATCAGGAGCCCCCATCCATGTGGTCGGTTACGGGCTGGGCGGCCGAATGATGCAGGTTTATTATCACAAAACCCGCTTTGCCAAAAACCTGACTGATTTAAAAGAAGAGATCGCCGCGGCGCACCAGCACGGACGCCCACTCTTCGTGGTATTGGGTTACCGGGAACTCAACAGAAAAGACCCGGAATACAGTGATGGCTTCTCCATCCTCGATGAACCCGGAGCATTCCACGAATCCCGATCATTTCAAGGCATTGATCCCCTGTTCTACTTCCGCATACTTGAACTCATCCCGCCAATTCACGACAAATCCCCATCCTCAACACGGGCAGGATCGCGGTGATTTTTCGACCAGCCGCCGGCAAACTCCCACGCCCGGTTGACAATCACCCGCGGATAACGCGCGCGTACCATCCGCCACCTGCCAACCTGCATCAAGCGCTGCCGCCCGCGAGGTAATCTCTCCAGTCAGTCGGCAGCAAAGCCTGCTCTATTGAACTGGCGATCCTGCCCTCGGCATCCGGGTCAAAAACCGTTGAGGTTGCGTAAACCATGATCACGTCCTGCGAACTTGCAGCACGCATGGCGTGAGCGACCCCGGCGGGAATTACCACACCGGCACTATCGACCCCGGCATGATCATCGCCGTCAACATGAAAATGCATTACCTTGCGAGGCATACCTTCACGCTCATCGACGAGGATTAATTCCACAAGCCCGCGAACAAAGAACATCACGTCCCATTGTTCCCGCTCATATGGCCTGAGTGACATGTCATCCTTCTCGTCCACATACAGCTGACGGAACCAGGTGGCAGGATCAATCCCCTCCGGGATATAGGGCGGATGCACATGGAATCCCTTGGCCGTGCCGCCGAACATGCAGGCTGATGCCCACTGCACAGGCCGCAATTCCAACCCGGCAAGGGGCTCATCATCGATCCGGGCAAGTTCACTGAGAAAACCTCGATTCTTCTGTGGATACACTCTGCGGGAAAACACAACGACCCCCGGGATATCCTCTTTACCGACGACATCTCCAGCACCCGCCGAAGGAACACCGTAATCACGCTGCCCAAGGGCATCCCGGGCACTTGCGCGAAGGCCTCTCCAGCGCTCTGGGTCGGGTATTGACATATGGAAGAAGTCCGATGCTATGGCTCACCAGCCATGAACGCAAACCCGAATTATCAATCCGGTTTTGAAAACCCCAGCCTACGGGTAAGTACCCTTCGGAACAACCATCGCCTGCAACGTTTCCAGAAAATCCGGAAAAGGGATTCGCGCATCTGCGAAAGGTTCTGGCGCATCTTTTTAATCATCCATTCGGGATCATTTTCCCGAAGATAAGCAAACAGGCCTTGGCGTATTGAGCGTGAAATCGCGTGCCATGCGTCAGTGGACACAATTTCTCTCATTCGCGCATGAAGATCTTCACCCAGTTTGCGCCCGCGTATCAACGAGTAGGCATCTTCCAGTATAGCAACCAAGGAATCATTCTCGTGTTTCCTGGCCAGGTGCAAGGTGTCCCTTGGCCAATTATAGCGAAACCGCCAACATTCATATGTAAATTCCTTGATCCGCTCAGGCTTATATAAACCTGAGAAGACAGTGCACTTGTCCAGTTGACCAAGGACATCAAGAGCAATTTCAGTCCTGATGCATTTCTCACATTCCCCGCAATTCAACTTCCCGCCTAATTCCCAGCATACTCGCAAATGACGCAATGCAAGGTCCCAGCCTGCAATCGCCTCACACTTCTGGGCACGGTTTGCGCAGGCACCATCATGCACGATGCGCACCGAATCAGTCGACCACATTGGATCAATATAAGGGTGAGTAACATTAGGCCTGAGTTGTGCGTAATCGTAAGTCGAGGGTAAATACACCTTGCCCAGAACACCACTTAAAAGATGAGCACTGGCGATCAAGACAGGTATACCGTAAAACCCCCACCCTGCAATCCCATCACCAAAATAGCGGATATCGGTGGACACCTCAATGACCTCAATGCCGAGTTCTTCAGCAACTTTATGGACCCCCTGCGATGACACTTCACGGCTCTCTTTTTTATGCAGGGGAATATCAAAGCCATGGATGAAGATAAGGTGCGTGATCTCATCACGATGCCTCAGGAGGCTGTAAAAGGAATCAACACCTCCCGAAAAGAAACATCCCACCCCGGAAGCTTTCCGTATTGCATCCTGACCAATACTTCCTGATGGGCAGGAAAGTTTTACCGCTGAAGCCTGCGGATGCCAGGCATCAATAATGGTGCTGATCTCATCAGCAGATTCCAGCAACCCGGGAGACAAGGGTAACTCGCTTCGCAGGTTGTATTTCTCACTCATAGCCAGAAGCAACACTCCCGCAAAAAGGCAATCCCCCGGGAACAATGGCGGCTTAAGGTCATTACCCGATGCCACAAAGGCGATATCAGCAAGGAACATGCCATTGACCTTTAGCCGGCCACGGCAGTCAATTTCACCATCCTGAATGCGGGCACCTTCAGAACAAATCAACCACTCCCCCTTCATCGTTTCCTCCCCTTCCTTTCACCTGGAATAAAATGCCTCAAGCTGCGCAGTAAACGCTCCCTGACTGCCCTGCCCAGCAGCCATTTCCGCTCACGTTCCCAGAAAACCTCGAAAAAATCCTTCCTGTTTTCAGGCAGCAATTTCCCGAATTCCTTAATAACCCATTCCGGGTCATCCTTCACTGCATCCGCAAATACCCGATCACGAACACGTCGTGCCACTTTATCACAACCGACAGCATTAAATAATTCGCCTTGCCACTTTCTTATATCATGCAGGATAAGCTTGCCATGATACTCGGCTAACGACTGCAACACCGCACCGGCCAAGTCATGATCCCCCTGCGCTTCCGCCTCTTCATGCGTTTCAATCATGAATGCCTCAACCAGAGGATGATCAAGCTCAAGCTTTGCCAGTGCACCTAGATCAAGTTCACGATCGAAAGTCGAACAGCGATCGGTGATTCCCAGGGCACGCAGGTTGGCAAGTGTCCGGATGCACTTCTCGCACCGCCCACAATTATATTTCCCGTCAAGGTTTTCCCAGCAAACCCGCAAGTGCCGCAATGCAACATCCGGCAATGCCCTGATCTTGTCAATACGACGCGTGTCTATGCCGTCATGCACAATAGTGATTGCCTCGCTGCTCCACTTCGGGTCCAGCATAGGATGGGTCCCAAACCCGCCGAAATGCGCAAGGGACATGGTGGCGGGGATAAAGATACGGTCCAATCCACCACCAAAAGCATACCCCACCGCTGCCAGTGCCGCTCCACAATAATGGCTCCCCCAGTGGCAGAAACGATCAGAAAAATCACGGATATTGCTCTCAACCTCTATGAGATTTACCCCAAGCGCATTAGCCGCACTCTGAAGATTAAAAGAAACCTCCTCGCGCAATTCAACATTACCCATAGGGATATCAAACCCATGCACAAAAACAGCATGCTCGATCTCCTCAAGATGAGTGCTCAATGTGTAAAAAGAGTCCACGCCGCCTGAAAAAAACGTTGCCGTATGGGCATCAGCGACTTTGCTGACATGATCACTCATCGGCTCAGCACGCACCTCAATGATGGATAACTCCTCATTCCAGGCTGAAAGGATCTCCTGAATGTCCTGCAATGCAGGCAACAGGCATGCACTGACCGGAAAATCGACCTGTAATGGGATACCCACTGCCATCGCGACCGGCAATCCCAATATGACTGATGCATGCGCAACCCACTCAGGTTGAGGGTTCCTTGGCCAACGGAGAACCTTAATCTCAACCCGTTCTGCCCGGCCCTGTAATTCAAAATTGCAAACCACAGAAAAACCCTCCCCCCGCCGATCAATCTCAGGACGAGCTACGCGCAATGTTTCATCCATTCAATTCCAGGAAGTTAAGCGCATTACATTCAATACTTAAACAGGAACGATGTCTGCAAACACGTCAATTTTTAATTAATGAAACCCCACTTGCTTCCCTGCACTTTTACCGATTACAAATAAAATGTGTCGATAAACTCCAAAACCCCTCGCGTTCTTGTGCTTGGCGGCACTACGCACAGTAATCTGGGGGATCTTGCCATGCAGGCAGGCATAGTCGACTGGATGCACTCAATCTCTCCGGGTCTCGCAGTGGATTTTCTTTCAAACAACCCTGCTCACAGCATTCAACACATCAATGCAGAACGGCACCTGCAGTCACCAGACACATTGCTGGCAACTCCCTGGACGCATGAAACACCTCAGAGCGACACGCAACGGAGAAACGCAATTAAAATTGGATGCCGCTTTGTCCGGGACAATAAATACCCTGTCGGCAATCTTTCAACTGAGGACCAACAATGTATTAATGAATTTTTCTCTGCCCTCGATGCTGCCTGTGCGGTAGTGGTTCCGGGCAGCGGTTCAATGAACAGCCTGTGGTGGCATGACTGGCTCTATCCAAAGGCCTTTACAGTGCTTGCCGCTTTTCGATCGGGTAAACCGGTATTTATGTCGAGCCAGGGAATTGGACCACCCTTCACCAGTGATCTCGATGCCAGGCTTGCCGCAAGAATGTTCGGCTTCTGCGAACTGGTCGGGGTGCGTGACGGAAATGCATCCGCGGCCATTCTCCATACTCTCGGAATTGATGCCGACAAAGTTATCACCACCGGTGATGACGCATTACTCTTTAGAAGTCCCGATCCGATGGCAGCGGTTGCCGCTGAATTGTCCGCAATTCCACCTGAAAGGAAAATCATTGGCATTAACCTCCGCGAATCCTCAAGCTATGGACGGAAATATCCAAAGCTTGATCTGCAATATTTGGCCGTTGCCCTGGACGATATTGGCGCAAGGCACAACCTTCATTTCCTGTTCATTCCGATGAGCCGTGATGCGCAGGACAATGATCTCACCACTGCGAAATCAATCATCGAGAAAATGGACGAAAAAGGCAGGACCCGTTTAGTTGAAAAATATTGGGACGCAGAACAAACCCGTCATCTCATTGGGGAAACAGATCTTGCCCTTGGTATATCCTATCATTTCCTGCTTTTCGCCTTAAGCTCAGGGACACCGGCACTGGGTCTCTGCCAGAACCCCTACTACAAGCAAAAGTTATCCGGGTTATTCAGGCTGTATAATTGCCCTGATTGGGCAATTGAACTCAGCCCGGGCAACCCCGCCCTGCTGACAAACTCGTTTGACCAACTGGTAAAGCAAAAAGAGGAGGTAACGGCACTCCTTGAAGCAGACAAAGCCCGCGTCCACGCCTTGTTTGCATCCGGCCGCAAACAACTCGCCGAGGCTCTGCGCAATACGATAGAAGAAGATTGATCCGCGTCCCCTTTACTCCAATATTAGGTCAGTGCCAAAGGTCTCCATTATAACCCGGACAAAAGATCGCCCTGCCCTGCTCGAACGCACTCTCTGCAGTATCCGCGAACAAACCTACACCGACTGGGAATGGGTGCTGGTAGATGCCGGGGATCAACCTCCAAGTTCCGTTGTCAGCGAATTCCTGGACGGCGAACCCAAGCGCACACGCCGAATAGAAGTCTCCGGAAATCCACTCATGGGGGCAATGTCTAACATCGGTGTCCGCGCCGGGAACTCTGATTATGTGGTATTGCTTGATGACGATGACACATGGGATCCCGAGTTCCTCAATCAGACTGTTAGGCGGCTTGATGAACGTTTCGATCCAGTCATCGGCGGAGTTGCAACCCACACTAACAGAGTCTACGAGCATGCAAACGGTAACGGACAATGGATTGCAGAGATGGAAAAAAAACTTAACCCGGACCTTGAATACCTGGATATCATCTCTCTCGCCTCGAGAAATCGCTTTACCGTGAACGCATTCCTCTACCTGCGCACGGTCTTTGAGAAAATAGGCGGCTATCGCGAAGATTTGCCCGTACTTGATGACTGGGACTTCAATCTCCGCTTTATCCTGCACAACGATATCGATGTCTTGCCCAAGCCGCTTGCCAACTGGCACATTCGCGAAAAAGAAACTACCGGAACCGATGCAAACTCTTTGGTTGCCGGCAAAGCAAAGCACCTCTATTACCGGGCGGCAATCATCAACAAATACCTGAGAGAGGAAATAGAAAACGGAAAACCGGGTATGGGAAAACTGATAGGAAACGCCTCGGCAATAAACGTTCTGCTGAGTCAAATCGAGTCTCTCCAGCGTAAGCTTATTTCCATAAGCCGCAAAGTTGGCCGTATTGATACGCGCACAAAAACCCTTAAGGATATGAAAGTCAGGAAAAGCAAACGCAGATGAAATCTTCATTCAGGAAATAACGTGAAAAAAGGAATCATTCTCGCCGGCGGATCAGGAACGCGGCTCGATCCGCTCACCCGTGTCATATGCAAGCAACTGCTTCCTGTCTACGACAAGCCGATGATCTACTATCCGCTGTCGGTATTGATGCTCGGGGATATCCGCGAGATCCTTATCATCTCAACCCCTAAAGATCTGCCGGCCTTCCGCAATCTTTTCGATGACGGATCACAACTCGGCATCAGGATTGAATACGCGGAGCAGGATGAACCCCGCGGGCTGGCGGAAGCACTGATCATTGGGGAGGAATTCCTGTCAGCAAGATCCTGCTGCCTGATTCTCGGTGACAACCTGTTCCACGGCAAGCTGGACTTCTTTCGTTCTGCCCTTCGCAACAATAAGGGGGCCACCATTTTCGCCAAGGCAGTACGGGACCCCGAACGCTTTGGTGTCGTTGAATTGGATGCCGAGGGTAATGTATTAAGCATCGAGGAAAAACCGTCCAGCCCTAAAAGCCCCTACGCGGTGCCCGGCCTCTATATTTTTGACGAAAGCGCGCCAACCCGCGCCAGGTCACAAAGCCCGTCTGATCGTGGTGAACTCGAGATCGCTGATCTCATCAAGAGTTACTTTCACGATGGTATACTTGAAGCAAAAACCCTGGGCCGGGGTGTTGCCTGGCTGGATACCGGAACCCCGGACAGCCTCCTGGAAGCAACTAACTACATTGGCACTGTACAGAAACAAAATGCCTTTCAGATCGCCTGCATCGAGCAAATAGCCTTTGAGCGCGGGTTCATTGACCGTGATGCACTTTTCCTGCTCGCCAACATGCAAGCCACTGTTGAGCAATCGGAATACCTTAAATCCTGTGCCGGTTGAGCCTCCCGCTTACCGCTCCCAAACTGGAGCAATCCCCACTCATCGCCGGAAAGAGGAAGACTGCCAGAAATGCCACACACAAATCCGCATGTATTTTGCATCGTCATGTCCTGTTACCGGATTTCCGCAGTCATTTTAAATGCTGGCATGCCTCATTAGCGGCTGACAAAGCTCTTCCACGATGCTCAACCAATAATGAGTGAGACCTCCCGTCGCAAAATAGGCATCTTTGGCACATTTGATGTGCGTAACTGGGGTGATTTATTGTTTCCCCTGCTGGCTCAGGAAGAGTTAACCAGACGCCTTGGTGAAATCGAAATAATTCCGTTCTCTTACCGGTCCAAGAATAAGGATAATTGGTTCTATGATGTGACATCACTCGATTTACTCCCCGAGCCGGTTAACGACCTTGATGCAATAATAATCGGCGGCGGACACCTGATCCGCTTCGACAAGCAGGTGGCTCCGGGATACTTCCCCGGTAACCCCCGCATCCATCATCCCACCGCCTACTGGCTGCTCCCGGCATTACTGGGAATAGCAGCAGGGGTGCCCGTCATCTGGAATGCCCCGAGCAGTTCCAAGAACCTTCCGCAATGGGCAGTTGAAATGCTGAAACCGGCACTGCATGGCAGCAGTTATGTGGCTGTTCGCGATACGATATCACGCAGAGAACTACTGCGCTTTGCACCAGGATGCGAAATCAAAGTCGTTCCCGATACCGCCTTCGGCATTAAAAATATTGTTGCTCCCAAAACACCATCATCCGAATACCGGGAACTGCTTGAACGCAATAACATCAAATCTCCATATGTCCTGCTGCAGGCCAGCGAACGTACCGCCAAATTTAAAACTCCAATACATGCCGCCCGCAAGGAACTCAGTGATCATCAGTTTGTTGAAATTGAGATTGGACCGGAGATCGGGGATTCAATCGGCGGCTATGACACCTGGAACCTCACTGATCATGTGGCAATTCAATCCTGGCCTTCTCCACTCTGCCTTGCCGAGTTGGTTGCCCATTCCTCCGGAGCAATTGCCACAAGCCTTCACCTTTCACTCACCTCCATAGCTTTCGGGAATCCGATAATGCGACCACACGAACGCCCTGAATCAAAATACGCTCCGCTTGAAGAACACCAGACTGTCATCCCCATGAAGCGCAGGGAACCTGACTCCGCGGAACAGTTCGCCAAACTCGTCAGGAACCACACCGGATCCGCTGCCCTTGCCTCAGTGACAAATCAACTCAGCCGGCACTGGCAACGTGTCGCCAATGCCATTACCTCGGGTCCACCACCACAAGTCGAGCTTGGAACACCGGAATTCCTGATGCGTCTTCCGTTTAATCTGGAGCCTTAATTCTCGACTGTGATTTTGCCGTTTCAGGACACGGCGTTTCTGGGAAGGGATAATCCGGAATGAGTCATTGATGTTCCCAATTCCCCGGGTGGACTTCTTGTTGGACCTTGTCAATAAGATGACCGTCCGGCGTATTCCCTTGGAGGCAGTAGTTCCATTTGTGGGAAGTGATTTCTGGGAGGCCAAGCGTATGGCTTTCCCTGAAGCAATTGTAAACACTGCATTGGGCAAATGAGTTAGACATTTCAGGTTGCCTAACAAACATCGAATTATTAAAATGACGATTTTACTATTTTAATATTATGAATACTGCTCGCTGCTTTTTTGAGTGCATTTTTCCAGCCGGGTATCGGAATGTTGCGATTTTTTGCGCAGGTGGCTTTTTCTGTTTATCTGCAGTTAGAGCAAACGAAGTGATTGTATTGTCGCATGGTGCAGACCTTCAAGGCATCATCGACAGCTATCCGGCAGGCAGTCATTACGAACTGGAGACTGGCGTGCATCGTGGTCACGAGCTTATCCTGAAAGCTGGTGATACCTTGATGGGGCAACCAGGGGCAGTTTTATCGGGTGCAGATTATGATTTTGATGGGATCTCCAATATTGATGAGCTTGTTGCCGGCAGCAGCCCAGTCGAGTGGCTTGACAGTGACAATGACGGCATGCATGACCTTTGGGAATCCGGGGTTGGCCTTGCAGTGGGCATTGCCGATGGCATAGAAGATAATGACAGGGACCAGCAGTCAAATTTCATGGAGTTCATCTTTGGCGGCGACCCGATGGATGCGGAATCGACTCCCGGGCTGAGGGCATGGCTTGCAGCACCGGGCAGACCTGTTGTTGAGTTTGAGCGGTCGCGACCGGTGTCCCGATATTACAACATTGACCTTGAGATTTTGACTGAAAAATCAGTCTGGGAGCCGCTTCCCACATCCGGGCTGACAATAACTTATCCTGATGAAAGGATTGAAAAAGCCGTTTTGCGTCCGCCAGTTGGAGGCAAGGGGACATACCGGGTCAGGGTGACTCCACGTCCTTAAATTTGAAAAATGAAGAACAGGCAGTTGATATAATCGGCATCAGGAAATGAACATCCAATTTATCATGGTGATGGGCGTTGGATTGTTCATCGCAATGTGGACAGGCCTCGCTGTCGGCAACGGTGAATATGGCAAGGCCGGGTTTGTGGCTGGTGGTACCGCATTTGCCGTGTTGATGACCGTGATCGGCAGGCGTTACCGGTTTGAGGGCTGGTTTATTGCAATCATTGTTGCGTGTTATTTCATCGGAGGGAAGGGGTTCTCATATCAGCGACTGATATCCATTGTTTTTGTTGGCGAGTTAACCCTCGCCTTGCTTTTTGTTTTTCATATAGTCCGGGTAATGACGGGCGCCACGCCATTGTTGCCCAGGCATCGCCTCGCCATTCCGCTGTTAATTTTTCTAGTATACGGATTCATTCACCTTGTGATAGATCGGCGGGAATTTCCCCTGATTTCTGTCCTGAGGGATACCGCGACTGTTTATTATGCGCTTTTTTTCTTCCTCGTTTATGGACCTATGCAGCACAAGCCGACCCGCGATTATATATTAAAATTGTTACCGATAATTGCGGGGGTCTCCCTACTCTTATATACAGTTACGATTTTTGGTCAGTTGGGGGCTACAGTTACCCTGGCTACCACGATTCGACAGGCTCCAGTGATTTTGCAGTCAGTTGATGCGATGATTCCTATTTGTATTGGGTTTTCCGCGTTTGCTTACTTTAAGTCATTGCAAAGCTTTGCAGTTTGGAAAGGCATATACTTGCTTTCATCCATTGCATGCACCGCACCTCTTTTCTATCATGGCAAGGCGGTTTTCTATGTTGCTTTCCTCGCTTATATAGTAGCAGTCATGGTGGCGGGGCACTGGAAGATTATCCTGACAATTATTCCAATTGGAATCATTTCGGTACTTCTCCTTATGGCACTGATTGAATCCGGTACAATCAAGGACCCGGATCGCAAGTTTACCCGGTTCATCGAGGAGTTCTCTTCTTTCGACATTGTGGGAGTTGGCACGCGAAGCCAAAGGCATGCCCAGCGAACAGTGGAGTGGCGTATAACTTGGTGGACGATGGTTACAGAAGAGGTCATGGAGAAAAAGCCATTTTACGGCATGGGGATGGGATCAGACATCTCCTCAGACTTTCATGTGAAGTTCAATAATAGCCCGGTTGTTAATATTAATAGAAATCTGGCGCGTTACCCGCACAATATTGTCTTTACCGTGCTCGGCAGGATGGGGTTGATCGGGCTTGTAATCTTTATTCCCATAGTGGTCCTTATCATGCGCGAATTGTGGATTGGTCTACAGATTTTACGTCGACATGCGAGCCAATGTGATCCGAGGTATGCATTTACATGGGCGTTTGTCTTGGCAGGATTTGTAAATGCTTTTTTTCAGTCAACTTTTGAGGCTCCCTATACTGCAGTGATGTTCTGGACCTTGCTGGCTGTGTTGGCTGTGATGAATCAAAACAGTTTAGAGGAAGCCAAGTTAGCTGCATCCAGGGCAGATTCTGATGGCGGCAGAGGCATTGATGATCTCACTTTGAAGGGGATCGGCAGGTCCATTCCAACAGCATCCTAAGTCTCTTATCGGAATTTCTTGAAGCACTGATATTACCCATCTTTGCTGTCTGTTGATGTGGTGGCACTGCCTCCGTGAATATTAAAAACCCGGATGACCGCAAATCGGGATCGCTGGAGCAAATTTTTATGAAAAACGACACTCAATACTGGGATAACTATTACCGGCAGGATTTCATCAATGAGGCTTCACCCTTTGCCGGATTTTGTCAGGAAAATTTTCTTAAACAACCTCTCAAAATTGTTGAGTTTGGCAGTGGTTCAGGAAGGGATTTGCGTTTTTTGCATCATTCCGGAAATCAGGTAACCGGTTATGATACATCCACGGAGGCAGTGGCTTACATAAAGTCAGCATATCCTGATTTGAATATCGTTCTTGGCGATTTTACTCGACTTGATTTGCACGAGAGACTTGATGCTGTCTATAGTCGCTGGACTCTTCATTCCATTGACGAAGAGTCCGCTGACCGTGCCCTATCCTGGTGTGCCGAGAATATTGTTGAGGGTGGCATTTTGATGATCGAAGTGCGCACAATAAATGATCACCTTTATGGGGAAGGCAAGCCGGCGGGCCGGAATGCATATATCACAGACCATTACAGGCGGTTTGTTGTTCCTGATGGATTGAAGGGACAACTGGAGGAATTGGGTTTCGAAATCTGCTTTTTTGAGGAGGGTCAGGGATTTTCTGTCTACAAGGATGATGATCCGGTATTGTTGCGTGTAATGGCAAAGAGGTAGGTGTGCTTTGGGGGCTGGCTCATTAGTTCCGATTCCCTGTAACCAGATCAAATCGATGCAAATATCACTAATGGAGATTCACAGGAAGACCCGAAGGTCTTTGGAAGCCTGGTGGGCTAAGATCTTTCTTGTTCCAATCGCTTCCGTAATCACATGGTTTTTGCTCAGGCTCTTGCCGCGAGTGCATCCCAACCAGATCACAACCGTGTCACTGGTGCTCGGTGCCGTTTCAGGTGCGCTCTTTATTATAGGAAATACTATTGCCGCCGTGATGGTTTACCAGCTCTGTATGGCGCTTGACTGGGTGGATGGCAAGGTTGCTCGATTAACTGAGAAGACATCTTCGTTTGGTGCATTTTATGATGGCCTGGTGAATCACTTGGTCTACACCTTTAATGTCATTGGTCTGGGGTTTGGTTTGGGGTTTTCCTGGCAACCTATGGTAATGGTGGTAGCGCTCCTTGGCCTGCGTGGGATCAATAATTATCTCAATGATTTTCTTGAGCTGGAGATTAAGGGGAGTTGGTCGCATTTCGTGGCTGATGAGCAAAGCTGGCTCTCTCGTAACGGGTTACTGCCTCCGGGCAGTTTCCCTGACAAACACGCTATAATGTTCCTTGCCTGTCCTCTTGCAGGTTATATTACCGATGATCCGATCTATCCACTTGGCGGTATGGCGTTGATTGTCATGATGGATATGGCGCTCCTTTTACTCAAGGGGCGCAAGGCCGTACGGAGGCTTTGTCAGTAAAAGAAATACTTTTGGAATGATGACGTCGGGCTCCTGATTTTCTTTTCCAAAACCGGTTACTGGAAGTGTCAAGGCAGCTCTCAATTCTCCTCGTCGGTCAAACCCCACCACCGTTTCACGGTCAGGCTGTGGCGACGAAAGTCCTTTTCGACCATGATTGGCCCGGTCTGGAGGTGCTGCGCCTACGTATGGCCTTCAGCGGCGGAGAGGCGGATGTCGGGAAGTTTGGAATCGGCAAGGTGATGCATTTGGCGAGCCTTATCCTTAAGTCCTGGTGGATTCTCTTTCGGAATAGACCCTGTTACCTCTACTATCCGCCCGCCAGTCCTAACCTGGTCCCGGTTTTGCGCGACATCATGTATTTGTTCGCAGTGCGGCCATTCTCAAGGGGCATCATCCTGCATTACCACGCCGGCGGACTCCCGGCATACATCGATTCCTTAAATCCTGTTTTGCGTTTTCTCGCACATCGCGCTTATGGCAGGGCGCAGGCCAGCATTGAGATTGCCAAGAGCGGGATTGATCCCGGTGAAGCTTTTTCTTCCCGCCGTAAGTTTCGGGTTTCCAACGGCATAGACGTTCCCGACATGCTGCCCAGTGTTGAGAGCTGTAATACTGATGAGCCGCCGAGCATTCTCTACATGGCCGGGCTGCGTGAAACCAAGGGAGTGATGGACATTGTCCATACTGCTAAAGAATTAAAAGCGCGAAACATTAATGTCATCTTTGATGTCGCCGGGCCCTGGCAGGAGGAGGATACACGGCAGAATTTTGAGGATGC
>JAYGGE010000103.1:0-12980 GCA_046581505.1 Verrucomicrobiales bacterium
CCGGCCGGCATATTGTCACGCGCGACTTCAGTGCCGTTCAGGTAGAGAACCGCTCCCCCGTCAGACATGATGAGCGCGGTGGCATCAATGATGTTGCCCGGTTCGCTAATCTCGAGTTCCCTGCGGAAATAGATCGTGAGGTGACGTTCGGGATTGATTGGCGGGCCGCCAAAGGGATGGCCGTTGATAATGCCGAAACCGAGCGGGGCAATTCCCGTTGCCCATGTTGAATCATTAAATTCCGGGTCGATCCACGTTGTCCCGGGGTCGCTGCCGTCATCGAGGTAACGCCACCCGGGGGAGGCGGCTTCCAGCACTGCTGCTTCCAGCACTGCTCCAGGGACAAGCACTGCTCCGGGATTGATCGCGCCGCCGGGGAGCCTGGGATCGCTGCCGTCGCTTGTGTAGTAGATATTGCCGGCATCGGCTGTCATGATCAGTTGAAAGCCCTCAGGCACCCTGCCGCCATGGCGGTTGAAGAGTGGCGGATCGATGTCCGGGTAGAGCCCGATGGCGCGCAACTGGCCGATGGTAACAGGGGTGCGGAAAGGAAACCACTGGTCATATTCACGATTGAGTGCGTTCTGCCACTGCACAAGTGTGCGTGGCGGCTCGCCATGGAAGTCTCCCCACCGTGCGCTTTCCGCCTTCAGCGCATCGCGAATGCCATCGGCCCGTGCAGCCCACTGGGCCGCGCCGTTTTCCGGGGCAAGGGCACCGCCGTTGAACATGTGCCTGTAGGCACGATCGGCGAAGCGCATTGCGTATTCAGGATTGGAGCGCAGGGCGGTGTTAATTGAGGTCGGCCCGCGCTGGGTGTTCTTGGTAGTGACATTGATATTAATGTTGATACTGCTCAGGGCATTGAACCCGGCCCGCTCTGCGTCATGGCAGAAGAACATATACTTGCCCGGCGGGTTGATTTGACGCATGGCCCGCACATTGTTCTGGTCCCAGTCGTTGTTGCCGGCATGGAAATTGAGCAGCAGGTAATCAATGAAGGCGTCGAGATCAAGGTATTGCTGCGCCCCTTCCAGGTCCCCGGCGAGTGCCGCGTCAAGCGTGGCCCGCCAGGTGTTGAGCATGCGTGCGCTCTCCTCGGCTTCCGTGCCGTTGATTACCTCGATATTGTTCCCGCCGACGATACGGAATCCCTCCCAGTCCTCCTTTTCCCCGCCAAAGCGTTCAGCGGACCATTCCTCCTCAATGCGCTCGAACAGGTGGTGCATGCCCCAGTAAATCCCGTTGAAGTAGACGTGCACCTCCCGCTGCAGTGCCTCCGGGTAGCCCATGGCGAAATGGGCATCACGGAACCACTGGTCGCGGATATACATCGCGTTGGTGTTGACCGAGGACGAAGGATGAATCCACGAGTTGCCGTTGCCGCCGCGCAGGATAATGGCGTTAAAGCGTTCGGTTGGGGCGTCCCGGCCAAACAGCGGATATTCCAGGCGGCCCGTGCCGTAATCGTTGCGGAAGATCAGGCGAAAATTGTGCTTGGGACGGGAGGGGGAGCGTGAAGCATTACCGTTCATGCGCATGCCGGCATCAAGTTGGACCGGGTTGGCGTCCTTAAAGCCGATCATCTCCACGGAGACCCGGCGCTCGGAACCCTCACCTGCATCCCGCGGGTTGACCTGGATGCCGGTCTGCTGGTCAAAAAGGTTGGCAATGTCAGTGACGATGGAAATTGTGGGGATCGCCTGCAGCGAGTCCTTGAGTTCCCCGCGGCTGTAGATTTGACCGACAACGTTCTGGTCCATGTCATAGTCACCGCCTATTGTGCCGCCGTTGCGCTGCACCCAGGGGAGGGGGTAGCCGGGAGGATTGGCCGGCTGGTTGAGCACGTCATCGAGGAACAGGTAGGTTTGGGTGTCGATATTTGACGGCCGGAAGCCGTTCTTGAAGGCCGCAGCCCGCAACACGGCGGTGGTATTGATGGTAAGGGTTGCAGAGGGCGGGCTGTCGGCGCCGGGAGCGGGGGCCTGGATGCCATTATCGGTTGAGGGGTTGCTGCCATCGAGCGTGTAGACAATGGTTGCCCCCGGTGTGGCGCAACTGACAGTCACCTCAAAGGGGGTGTCAAAGAATCCGCGATCGATGTCGAATGTCGTGTCGTCAACCAATGCGGTGAACTCTATCGTGGAGTTTTGCATCCCGGGAGTGGGCTCAAGCATGTAGCCGTGCTGTGTGGATTGCGGCAGTTCCTGCACCTCGGCGCTTAACTCAGGGATGAGAAGGACATCAGAACTGCCAACTGTCCTGTTAAGCATCTGGAAGGAGAGCATATTTTGCCCGGCTGCCAGTTTCCCGGAGAAGGCAATGTCAAATTCCCGCATTGCATCCCCGGCGCGCACTTCATTGTTGGAGTTGTTGCTTGCCGTCGAGTTAAAGACCGGAGAGGCAGGTGCGCCCTCACTGATGATCTGCTGGCCGTTGAGGTAGGCGGCCACACCATCTTCAAAGTGGAGCTTGAGCGTCATGGAAACCACTTCGGCCGGATTGGCAAGCGTGAAGGGAATCCTGATGTATGCGCTCGGGTTAATGCCACGCATTGCTGCCAGGGTGTTGCCGCCGGTGCCGATGAAACCCGGGAAGCCATACCCGAACCCGATGCCTGTCCGGGCGGCTGTCCAGTTGGCATCGTCAAAGCCGTTTAGCTGCCAGGAGTCGCCGATATCGACCACGGGAATAAACCACCGTGCGTCAGCCGGCCAGGCCACCAGGGTTTGTGACTCGGTGACGGGGTTGGTTGCGCTGCCTGTGCCATAAGACACGCCATAAACCTGCTCAGGATATTCCGGGGAGAAGCCGGATAGCGGCGTGATGCCGTCGTTGCCGACCAGTGCCAGGTATTCCCCGCCGGCGGAAAGGGAAAAGTTCGTGTGCAGCTCATTGCCCGCGATCCTGCGGTCCTTGCCGGAGGCGAAGACAACCAGGTAACCCCCGGGTGGTATTGCAATATCAGGCAATGCCCACTTGGCGGGTTCATCCGCATCGTCGGTCAGGAATTGCCCGGCGAGCGATGTGGCAACTCCCCCCGGGTTGTGGATTTCAATCCAGTCGGAGGCATCACCATCCTCGTCGAGGAGACTGCCATCATTGTCGGCGACGAATTCATTGATGCGCAGTTGGGCATGGGCGGTTAGCTGCAGCAGCATCACTGCGCTCAGCAGGATGGAGAATATTTGCATGGGGTTCGAATTCCGGGCGGGGTTGCGATAACGCCGGGGGTCATTATACAGCAAATAACCCTGAGACTCCAGCCTTGCCTAGCGTTTCGCGTCAAGCCAGGGCAGTTTGGGCACCGCATCGGGGTTTTTCCTTGCCCAGCCCGGTTGCGCAAACCAGCGGATTGAGGAATAACGGGGATAGGTCTCGAAGATGTCGCCGTCACCGGTCACGCGGGGATCTGCGGTGCTTTTGAGGTAACCGGCGAGTTTCCCGGCGAGTTGTTCCCTGACTTTCGCGAAGGCCGGATTGTCAGCGAGATTCTCAAGGCATCCCGGGTCCTTGTGAATATCGAAGAGTTGTTCGTGCGGGCGTTTCTCGACGGCCAGCCGGAAGAAATCCTTCACTTTCGGATCATTGCGCCCGGCAATGAGAAAGCTCAAGCTTGGACATGCGTCGATGTCGTGGTAGCCGCCATGTTCGGGTCCGGGTCTTGAGCCCGGTTTGCCGGAGAGTTTTTGCCCGGGGCCTGCCGGCCAGCGTTCCGGCTTGAAGTTCCTGACGTAAAGGTAGCGCTCCGTGCGAATGCAGCGCTGCGGGTAACCCAGGGTATTGTAACGCGAGGAGGAGTGCCGTTCGCGCCCGGAAAATACGGCCTTGCGCGGTTCTGTCTCGGTTTTACCCAGCAGCAGGGGCAGGAAACTTCTTCCGGCCAATGGGAATTCTGTGGGTGCTTGAATTCCTGTGGCCTCGTGAATGGTTGCGCTCAGGTCGATAAAGCTCACCAGGGCATCACAAGTCTGCCTGCCATTGACCTTGGATCCCCAGTCGATTGCCAACGGCATATGGATGCCATACTCGGTGCAATTCGCCTTGGCGTAGGGAAATGGCATGCCGTTGTCGCTGGTGACGATGATGATCGTTTCCCCGAGTTCTCCCGTTGCCTCCAGGAGCTCCAGCATGCTGCCGCAATCCCGGTCGAAGCGCTCGATCTCAAGGGCGTAGTCAAGCAGGTCGTCACGAATTTCAGGCGTATCAGGGAGGAATGGCGGCACCTCTGCCTGGCTGAGGGTCTTGCCGGCCTTGCGACCACTGCCTTTTTGATAACCCCTGTGGGGATCGGATGAGCCGAACCAGAACGCGAAAGGTTTATTTTCCGGCCGGACTTTCAGGAATCTTTCAAAGCCGGCCGCATAGTTGCCGCGCTTGGCCCCATAGCTTGGACCGGCGGGGTTTTGTTCACGGCCTCCGGCCTTGAAGTTCCCGGGGCTCCAGCCCTTGCCCGTGTATCCTGTGTGGTAGCCTGCTTTTTCCAGCAGGTCCATGAACGTGAGGTATTTCCCGGCGAAGGAGGATGCATGGGTCCCGGCGTGCTCAATCATCCAGATCTGTCTCCCGGTGAGGAAGGCGGCGCGGGACGGACTACAGCCGGGTGCGGCACAGAAGGCATTGCTGAAGAGCATGCCGTCCCGGGCGATGCGGTCGAAGCTCGGCGTTGAAACCATCTTTGAACCATAAGCCGAGGCATGCGGGAAGGACTGGTCATCGCTCATCATGATCAGGATGTTGGGAGGATCAACTGCTGCTCCTGCGCCAGCCGGCAGGAGGATCAGCAAAAGGGTGAACAAGCGATGCATGCCGCAGTTATAGCGGAATACTTCAAGGAAGGAAAGCCACTTGACCGACGCGGGAGATGAATCGTTGGTTTCCCTGAGTATTTGCTGAAGCACTGGAGAGTGCCTGCTTTTGGTTACATTGCTCGGAATCGTGAACGTGCTGTCAATAGTCCTGCCGGGTGCCCTGCTGATGCAGGGCTTCTGCAGTGCGGATGAAATTGATTTCAACCGTGACATCCGACCGCTGCTCTCACAGAACTGCTTTGCCTGTCATGGACCTGATCAGGGGAAGAGGAAAGGCAAGCTCAGGCTTGATACCGGGGAAGGTTCCCGCAAGGTGATTGTTCCGGGTGACCTGGCGGCCAGCGAGTTGATTACAAGGATCATGTCGCAGGACCCGGATGAGCGGATGCCGCCCGGCGAGAGCGGCAAGGAACTCAATGCGCAACAGCTTGAGTTATTGCGCAACTGGGTTGCGTCAGGCGCGCAATACTCGGAGCCGTGGGCGTATGTTCCACCGAGGAATTATTCACCCCCAGCAGTGATTGACAAGAAGTGGCCTGAGAACTGGATTGATTCATTCATCCTCGCGCGGCTTGAGCGGGAGGGGTTAAAACCCTCGCCCGATGCCGACCCGGTGACCCTGGTCAGGCGCCTGCACTTTGACCTCACCGGCCTGCCTCCGCAGCCCGGTGCAGTGGATCGTTTTATCATGAGCGGCAAGCGCAGCGCAAGCTATGAGAGGCTGGTGGATGAATTGCTTGGTGCAAAACATTTCGGCGAGCGGATGGCGATGTATTGGCTGGACCTGGTGCGCTTTGCCGATACCGTCGGCTACCATGGTGACCAGGATCATAATATCACTCCCTACCGTGATTATGTCATTGACGCTTTCAACCTGAACCTGCCATTTGACCGGTTTACCCGGGAGCAGATCGCCGGCGATCTGCTGGATAATCCCACCATTGACCAGCAGGTCGCCACCGGTTACAACCGCCTGCTGCAGACTTCGCATGAGGGTGGAGTGCAGGCGAAGGAATACCTTGCCATTTACGCGGCTGACCGCATGCGCAACCTTTCCGCGGTGTGGATGGGGGCAACGCTTGGCTGTGCGCAGTGCCATGACCACAAGTATGATCCGTATACAACGCGCGATTTCTACGCGATGTCAGCCTTGTTCGCAGACATTGATGAGGCAGGGCACTTCAAGGTCGGGTCCAATTCACTGCCAACCAAGCGACCGCCGGAAATCAAGGTTCTTTCGCGCCGGGACCGCGAGTTGCTGGCCGGCCTGAAGGCTGTCACCCCGCGCACCAAGGATATTGAGAAACAGATTGCCGGGGTGAGCTCGCGCGAACGGCTCACGATGGTCACCCGCAGCATCAAGCCGCGGACAACACGCGTGCTACCGCGTGGCAACTGGCTGGATGAGAGTGGTGATATCGTGCAACCGGCAGTGCCCGCTTTCATGAGGCAACTGGATACCGGCGGGGCACGGCCGACACGGCTTGACTTGGCCAACTGGCTTACCGATGTCGAGAATGGCATCGGCGGCTTGACGGCACGGGTGGTTGTGAACCGATTATGGTATCTGTTTTTCGGGGAAGGGATTTCAAGGAGCCTTGATGACTTTGGCGGCCAGGGTCTTCCCCCGGTCAATCCCGGGTTGCTCGACAGGCTGGCCGTTGAGTTCCACCGGGCAGGGTGGGACATCAAACATATGGTCAAGCTAATGGTGATGAGCCATTCCTACCGCCAGGGTTCCCTTGCCCCGGAGGAACTTGCAGAGCGTGACCCGCTTAACAGGCTCTTTGCCCGCCAGTCACGCTACCGCCTGCCGGCGGAGATGGTGCGGGATAATGCCCTCGCGGTAGGGGGCATCCTTGTCCTTGATGACGGCGGTGCCAGCGTCAAGCCCTACCAACCGCCAGGCTACTACAGGCACTTGAATTTTCCGCAGCGCAAATACCGGCAACACACCGATGCGCGTCAATATCGTCGCGGTGTCTATGTGCACTGGCAGCGGCAGTTCCTGCACCCGATGCTCAAGGCGATGGATGCCCCCAGCCGTGAGGAGTGCACCGCACGGCGTGCGCGCTCAAACACGCCGACAGCGGCCATGGTGCTGCTCAATGACCCGAGTTTTGTCGAGGCGGCACGTGCCTTTGCGCAAAGAATCGTCAACGAGGGGGGGAAAACCCCGAAGCAGCGGCTGGAATATGCCTATCGGGCCGCTCTTTCAAGGATGCCGGATGAGCAGGAACGGCAGATACTCGGGAAACTCTGGGTGGCTGCGCGCGATGAGGCCGCAGGTGAGGGGGCCGAGCTTGTGGCCTGGCAGGCGGTGGCGCGGGCCATATTAAACTGCAGTGAACTGAACACCCGAAACTGAAAACCCCGAGTTCCTTCCCAGCAAGAACCATGAGAGATTCACACAGGAGCCTGGTGGAGGCCATTAACCGCCGGGCATTCCTTGGTCATTCCGGAATCGGCTTCGGCACTGCCGCCCTGGGTTCGCTCCTGGGCGGCCACGCGAGCGCGGCACCCGCGCCCCAAAGCGGATACCCGGGCCTGCCGGGTTACCCGGATCTTCCAGCCCGGGCAAAACGCGTGATCTTCCTCTGCATGGCGGGCGGGCCCTCACACCTGGAAACTTTTGACTACAAACCCAAGCTCAATGAGCTCAATGGTCAGCCGATGCCGGATTCTTTCACCAGAGGGCAACCCATTGCGCAGTTGCAGGGGCAAAAACTCAAGGTGCAGGGTCACTTGACCGGCTTCAAGCGTCACGGCAAGGGCGGCCAGTTAATCAGCGACTTCCTGCCCTGGACGGCAAAGCTGGCCGATGACATCTGCATCGTGCGCTCGATGCTCACCGAGCAGATCAACCATGACCCGGCCCACACCTTCATGAATACCGGCACGGCCATCAGTGGCCGGCCGTCAATGGGGGCATGGGTGAATTACGGCCTGGGCTGCGAGACTGGGGATCTTCCCGGGTTTGTCGTGATGACGAGCGTTGGCGGGCGCAACCCGCAGCCCATTGCCTCCCGCCAGTGGGCGGCGGGCTTTCTACCAAGTCGTTTCCAGGGAGTTGAATTCAACTCCTCGGGGGATCCGGTCCACTATGTAGGCAATCCTGAAGGGGTGTCACCGGCAGGGCAGCGCAGGCTGGTGGACGCCGTGCAGGACCTTGACCGGCACCGCAACCTGAAGGTTGGCAATCCCGAGATCGATACCCGGATCGCCGCCTATGAGATGGCTTTCCGCATGCAGAGCTCGGTGCCGGAACTGGTCGATGTATCCGGTGAACCGCAGCACATCCTGGATATGTATGGCGCCAAGCCCGGGGACGGGTCCTACGCATCAAACTGCCTGCTTGCCCGCCGCCTTGCTGAGCGCGGGGTGCGCTTCATTCAGCTTTATCATCGCGGCTGGGACCACCACGGCGGCTTGAAGAAATACATGGACATCTGTTGCGGGCTCACGGACAAGCCGACCTGGGCATTACTCACTGACCTGAAGCAGCGCGGGCTGCTGGAGGACACGCTTGTTATCTGGGGCGGGGAATTCGGCCGCACCCCGATGTATCAGGGCAAGGGCGGCCCCGGGCGTGATCATCATGTCAAGGGCTTCTCGATGTGGATGGCGGGCGCGGGGATCAGGGGCGGGGTTACCCATGGCGCGACTGATGAACTTGGTTACCACTCCGTTGAGGACGTTGTCCACGTGCGTGACCTGCATGCCACCATGCTGCACCTGCTGGGGATTGACCACAGCCGGTTTTCGTTCCAGTTCCAGGGCCTTGATGCCCGCCTTACCGGGGTAGAGAATGCCCGCGTTGTGAGGGAAATCATCACCTAGGGTCAGTTCTCGGCCGGCACCGGGAGATTAACCGGCATTCAACCCCGAAACAGCCGCCTGCTCAGGAGTATGTACTTTCGCGCTTGGCGATCCCCCTTAAAAGCCGCCCGAGGATATCGGCCCCGGTGATGATACGGCGGTTGTCATCAGTCCAGTAGATAACGACATCACGGTCGACGATTTCGTCTTCACGGTTATCCGCCTCGACGACAAACTCGCCGAGGGCCACGTCGAGTGTTGCTTTCGGGTCCCTGATGACAATCGGGCGATGGCAATAGTCATAGATGTTGGTTGTTCCGTTCCCAAGCGAGAGCTGGAACAGGTAATCCTGAGTCCTGAGCACCATTTGCGGTTCGCTGTCGTGATCGGTGATCACCGCGCGGCTCTTGTCGGTTGCACGGAGTTTCTCGAGGAAGGCATCACCTTGCGCACTGCCGCTCTCAGGTATCACCGGGATATTCATCTTCATTGGAAACGAGTGGATGGTGCCCGGGTCGATACGGGTGCCCTCCCCGGCAATCAAACGGTCATCAAGGTCGAGGAAGTTCAGGGCTCCCTGTCCCTCCGTCTTACCGATTTCCGAGTCCTGCTCGCGGATGTGTTGGCGCAGGATGACCTCGATGTCGCGTTCGCGCATGAAGTTCACGCCTTCTGCCCCCACCCAGCTGTCGAGGATCAGTGCACTGGGTTTTGCCACCGGCCACAGTAACAGCTGGTAGAACCGCACAGCAGGCGCGAGCTTTGAGCCCACCCGGATTGCGTGGCGCGAGAAATATGCCTGTGGCAGGATTTCACCGAGGAAGGTAATGCCAATCGTCGAGACCAGGAACGCAACGATTGCCGGCAGGGTTGATTCCACCAGCAGGGCAAGCAGGACATTAACACTGACGTTGCCCCAGAGGATCGTGCACAGCAGGAAATTGGCGTCCTTGCGCAACTGCAGGATGCGCGCAGCCGCCTGGTTACCGGTTTCGACCTCGGTTTCAAGGCGCAACCGGCCGATTGAGAAGTAGGCGAGATTCAACCCGGAGAACATCGCTGACTGGCTGAGGCAAAAGGCGATTCCGATTCACGTTAGGGCTGGATATAGTTCCATGAATTGACGATCACGCTGCCAAGCATCCCGTTGCGTGGAATTCTTGGCGTAATTCATGTATAGTATACAAATGAGAATCTGTCACCGCATCCGGTGGCGAGGGACTTGTGTTGGATTTAAGTATAGCCTGTTGAAAATGAGCGTTATTGCCTGTCTTGACCTGGAGGGGGTCCTTGTCCCGGAAATATGGATCAATGTTGCCCAACGAACGGGCATCGATGCGCTGCGGGCGACGACACGTGATGTGACCGATTATTCGCAATTGATGAGCCAGCGGCTGGATATCTGTGAGGAAAACGGGCTCGGGATCGGCGACATCAGTGATGTCATTGCGGAAATGCGGCCACTGGACGGTGCTGCTGATTTCCTGGCCTGGCTCAGGGAGCACAGCCAGGTGGTGATCCTCTCCGATACTTTCTATGAATTTGCCCGGCCGCTGATGCGGCAACTGGGCTTCCCGACCCTGTTCTGCCACCGCCTGGAGATTGCCGGGGACGGCAGGATCAGTGGGTTTGAATTACGCATGCCCGAGCAGAAACGTGAGGCCGTGAGGGCCTTTCAAAGGCTCAATTTCAGGGTGGTGGCCGCCGGGGACTCATACAATGACGTCACCATGCTCGCCGAGGCTGATGCCGGGATCCTGTTCTGTCCGCCTGCAAACGTGGTCGATGAGTTCCCGCAGTTCCCGGTGACAGGGGATTATCCCGGGCTTAAGGCGGCATTTGAGCAGGTGCTTTAGCCCCGGGCGGGTGCGGTTTGCTTTCCCCCCAAGTTGAGGAAATCATGGGGACAGGGCGATTTGTCTTTTCCTGGGGCCCTGTTGCGGTTTTAAATGAAAACAGGGGAGAGGAATATCCCGTCACGAACAAACAACTCACAGATGAAGATGTCCAATATCACAAGACGTAATTTTTTGAGAACGACGACGGCGGGAGCGGTCGCGGGAGTGCCCATGATCAGCGGCACCAGGGCGGCACCCCGGATTATCGGTGCCAATGACACGATGAGGATTGCCGTTGCCGGGCTCAACGGCCGCGGCAAGAGCCACATCGGCGGCTTTCTGGGCCAGAAGAATGTCGAGATTGCCTACGTGATTGATCCTGACGAGCAGGTGCTGGCGCGCACCGTGGACAGCCTCAAGAAGCGCGGCCAGAAGAATGTCAAGGGAGTCGCCGATGTCCGCAAGGCACTCGATGACAAGAACGTTGACGCCCTGACGGTGGCAACCCCCAACCACTGGCATTCTCTGATGACTATCTGGGGAGCGCAGGCCGGCAAGCATGTCTATGTCGAGAAGCCGATGAGCCATGACATTGCCGAGGGCAGGATTGCCGTTGCCGCCCAGGAAAAATACGGGGTCGTTATCCAGCACGGCACCCAGCAGCGCAGTGATGCCGGGCGTGCCGGGCTGCATGACCAGATCAAGGCGGGCAAGTGGGGCCGGCTGAAGATTTCATATGGCTACTGCTGCAAGCCGCGCGGTGGCATCGGGCACAAGGCACCGGGGGACCCGCCGGCACACCTGGACTGGAACCTGTGGAAAGGGCCCGCGGTGATTGACCAGTTCCACGGCAACTACGTGCATTACAACTGGCACTGGTTCTGGGCCAGCGGCAACGGTGACCTCAATAACCAGGGAACCCACGAGCTTGATGTTGCCAGGTGGGCCATCGACGATGACCAGACCCACCCGGTGCGGGCGATGGCAATCGGCGGGCGCTTCCAGTGGCAGGACCAGGGGCAGACTCCCAACACCATGTTCGGCATGGCCGAGTATCCCAACGGCCAGCAGGTGTTCTTCAACGTGCGCAACGTGAACTACAAGGGTTACAAGCGCCAGGTTGAGAACCAGTATTACTTTGAGGACGGGGGCAGGATCATTGGCAGGAATTACTATCCCAAGGGCAGTGACAAGGGTGAGAAGGTTGACTTTGGCAAGGGCAAGGTGACACCCGGGGGCAACTGGGGCAGTTTCATCGCCGCCTGTCGCGCCGGCAAGCCGGAGATGGCCAACGGCAACGTCCGCGATGCCCATTACGGCTGCGTGGTCGGTCACCTGATGAACAATTCCTACCGGCTCGGTGAGGAGGTCCCCTTCAACCTGAAGGCGGGCCGGTTCGGGGACAACAAGGATGCCGCCGAGCATTTCGGCCGCCTGCACGAGGTCATGGGCAAGGGTGTCGGTATCCCGGAAAAGGACAACTACTATACCGTTGGGCCGTGGTTGACATTCGACCCGAAGACCGAGCGTCACACCGGCGAGCACGCCGCCGATGCCAACAAACTGCTCAAGGACAAGGACAATGCCGGCTTCGAGGTGCCCGAGCTAAGCAAGGTATAAAGCAGCAGGGCACAGGCCCCTTGTTCTTCCGTCCGCCACTGCCTGTGGCGCGGGACACAGGGCATATGTGCCCTTGTCGTTGGCGTCGATAGACTGCAGCCAGGCTGACCGGATTGGTTGGATCTGAAGCAACACAGGGGTGTTTCAGCGCCCTCCCCGGAACGGCGCCTTGAAAGCGAATTTCAGGTCGCCGTTGGTGGTGTCACGATACGAGATGGCAGGGTTCCCTGATGGGTCAAATCTCAGGGAGGTGTAAGAGCCGACATTCCCTTCGCTGTCGATTGTTTGCGTGTTCCAGTCCTGCCCGTCAAACGAGGCGAATTTCAGGGCGGGGAGGCCGTTGGTTTCGTCAAAATACGAGATGGCAGGGTTCCCTGAGGGGTCAAAGCTTAAGGAGGTGTGAGAGCCGACTTGCCCTTCGCTGTCGATGGTTGCCGTGCTCCAGTCCTGCCCGTCAAACGACGCGTATTTCAGGGCCTGGTTGGTGCCGTCATAATACGAGATGGCAGGGTTCCCTGATGGGTCAAAGCTCAGGGAGGTGTGCCAGCCGACACTCCCTTCGCTGTCGATTGTTGCCGTGCTCCAGTCCTGCCCGTCAAACGAGGCGTATTTCAGGTGACTGTTGGTGGCGTCACGATACGAGATGGCAGGGTTCCCTGATGGGTCAAAGCTCAGGGAGGTGTAAGAGCCGACATTCCCTTCACTATCCACCGTAGTAATCTCCCACTCATCAGACTCTTCAACAGGAGTCACCTTGATCTGCCCATCTCGCAGTTCAGCACCACTGTTCCTGTCCACCGTGTAGGAGATTGTGCCGTTGCCGGTGCCGCTTGCCCCGCCGGCGATAGTGAGCCAGTCGGCGAGGCTCTCCGCGGTCCACTGAGCACCCTCG
>JAYGGE010000109.1:0-32688 GCA_046581505.1 Verrucomicrobiales bacterium
CTCGCTGCTACCGGGACGATACGACCAGAGTTCCCCGGGTGAGACGTAGGTTGCCTGCACTCCGCTGAAGCCGGATTGAGAACTGCGCCACGCGCCGCCGAGATCGTTATCGAGCCCCGGGTTGATCAGTTCCATTGAGGCGCCGCCTCCGCGCGCAGCACTCGGCCACGGGAATCCAATTCCATAATCGACCGCATCGACTGATTCGCCGGCGGGATTTTCAAGATCGAGGCGTTCACCGTCGTTGCTGAGCCTGCCTGTATAGGGACCCAATACGCCGGTGACTGCAAAACGTGATGCCACGGTAGCCGGATCCTCGGCGATTACCAGATAGCTGCCGGGTGTGATTTGCGCAGCCTCTGGAAACACGAACTCGACTGCCCCGTCAAGCTGCCAGCCTGCCAGGTCGATTGCAGTCTGTCCGTCATTGTAGAGCTCGACAAATTCTCCGCGCTCGGTTTTTGGTTCGTGATCGTAGTGGATTTCGTTGATGATCACCCCGGCCCCGGCGGGATTCGGGACAGTGAGGGATATTATCCAGAGAATCCGGGTGGAAAGTTTCATTTTTGTTTGTGCTGGGTTCAGATTGGCAGGGCTTAACGGCTGGTCACCTTCAGGTGGATAAACTGGCGCGTGATGTCTGTAACCGGAACGGAACTGCGGCAGGTGACGCTTTCTGTGCCGTCGGTGTTGTGGATCGAGGCAACAAATGTAATCCCGTCATGGCTCCAATTGGTGGCGTCAGTGGAGAGCTCTACCTCGAAGATCACATCATCAGCTGCGAGGTTGCGACGGTAGGTGATGGTCAAATACTCGCGCAGCGCGCCGGTGCCATCGTCGAAGAGTCCGCTACCGACGGCTTGATAGGATCCCGGGCCGGGCTGATCGTCGCTTAAGCCGAGGGCGTGCTCGAGGAAGCCGGTCAGTCCGTCGTTGTCATTGTCAAGCCAGGGTTCACCTGAAAACGGTTCCGCGGCATCGCTGTTGCCCGGGTTTCCGCCGGGCTCCGTGCTTGATCTCCAATTGTCCGCCACGGTGTGGTCGGGTGAGCTCTCCGGGGCGATCAGCACCAGCGAATAACCATTGCCGTCAGGCGCGCTTGGCCAGGGTGCGTGGTCGCCATAGCTAAAGCGGCGGATGTCGGCACCGGATGCCCCGAGGAGGGCGATCTCCTCACCGCTGTTGCTGAGGCTGGTGGCTGAGAAGTCACCCGGGGCGATGTTGACCCCGGCAGTGTCGTGGGCCGCTGCGAATGCACCCTGGTCCTTGACAATTACCACGCGACCGAGCGGCTCCAGAACATAACCAACGGGGAAAGTGTAGCTAATGCCGGTCAGCGAGACATCAGTGAGGTCAATTGAGTTCTCCGGGTCTATATTCATCAGTTCAATAAACTCGGTATCTTCGGAAGTGCCGGGAGGGTTATACATCAACTCGGACACGGCGAGGTTGGTGGAGTTGCCCGGGATGCCGACAATGAATTCGGTGGTGGTGAGTGCGGACCATTCACCATTGCTGAGTGTTCTGGCTTTGACGGTGCCGCTTTGGGTCAGGGTGACCCCTGAAGCATCGCCGTTGGGCCGCGTGCCTTTGATTTCCACATCAATACCCAGATCACTGCTGTTGACACTCTGCTGGTGGACTTCAACGGCAAGCATATTGGCACCTTCAACCAGCTCACCGTTATCCAGGGTGTAGCCGCCAAGAGCAATGAGTTCCCCTTCCGGGTTTGCTGAACCCTGTGCGAAGTCACCATACTGCCGGTTGCCGGGATTGATGTTGCTGCGCTTGATTTCATGGCCGTTGAGATAGAGGATTGCGCCATCATCGCGGATGACTCTGACAGTGAGCTTGGTGAACAGGTTGGCGTTGGTCACCTGGAATTCCTTGCGGAAGTAGGTGGTGGGATGACGGGGATTTCCTGATGGACCGACAATCCTGTTAATCTCCCTGCCGTTGATAGTGCCGTAACCGAGGAGTGCCTGCCCGGTTGCCCAGTTGCTGTCGTCGAAACCCGGATGCTTCCAGTCCTCTGCCCCCCAGTCCGGGTGACCGGCCGTGATCTCGCTGTCGCTCTGGGCGATGCCCGTGTCGAGGTAGCGCCACCCGGTTTCCTCGAGCCCGACCAGGGTGGTGACCCTGGTGTCTGCCGGGAGCATGCCGGCAACAGGGTTGATTGCGCCACCGGTCAGGCGCGGGTCGGAGCCGTCAAGGGTGTAGTGGATTGTCCCGGAAGGTGCACCAATGCCAAGGTTGTAACCTGAGGCAACATTGCCGCCATGCTGTGAGAAGGATGGTGCGTCAATGGAGGGGTAGAGGTTGTTGCCGCGAAGCTCGCGAATAATGGAACGCGAGTCTGATGGGTCGTGCAGCACCGGGATGTAGTGGTTGAGCACATTGTCGCGCTCAACCACCCAGTGCTGCTCGCGGGTGAAGTAGATGGGATTGTTGAGCAGTGGCGGGTAGTAGTCGGCGTCGATGTTCGTCGATGATCCCGGTGTATTGGCGTAGGGAACGGTTTCCTGCACATCTCCCCAGCGGGCGGACTCGGCGACAATGGCCTTGTCGATCCGGGCTGCGAGCTCCATGTAGCGCCCGCTTGACCCCTGTTCGCTGATTGCCCCGCCGTTAAACATGTGCTTGTGCACACGGTCGGCAAAGAGCATGCGGAATTCCCCGTTCTGTCGCAGTCGCTGGAAGGGTGCGCCCCCCCCGGATCCCGAGTTGTAGCGGTTCCAGCTGAATTTATCGAGGACGATTTCCTGGTCCCATACGAAGAAGCGGAATTTACCGTCACCGCTGTTGGAATTTGCCGCAGCATAGCCGTTGTGATGCGGCCAGTCCTCCGAGTCCGCATAGTAGTGCAGCAGCATGTAGTCGGCATAATTCTCGACATCGATGTAGGCTTTGGCGGAGTTGTAAACTGAGTTGCTGGCGATGTTGCCGTTAAGAATACCCATCATGGTACTCCAGCGGGAAGGGGCACTGCTGAGGTCCTTGTTGATGCGCCAGTCCCCCCTGTTGCCGCCGAGGTGGTCGGCAAAGAAGTCATCCTCAAGGCGCTCGGTGAGGTTGTGCAAGCCGAAATAGAGGCCGTTGACGTAGAGATGAACGAAGTTGCCGTGGCTTGAGGGTTGCCCCATGTCGCGCAGGCTGTCCTTCATCCAGACATCGCGCAGATACTGCGAGTCGTTCGGCCGGTAGCGGCCGGAGGACCATGAGACAAGGGCCCAGGAGTCGGTGAAGCAGGCGCGCAGGACGAGCTTGTTGAACTCCTCGATCGTGGAGTCGGGGAACAGGGGATAGCGGAGCTTTGGCCTGCCGACGGTGGAGGAGAAGGTCAGGCGCAGGGAATGCTTGTGCATGCGCGCGGGGCGGCGGCTGGCATTGCCGTGCACCTCGATCTTGCAGTTTTCCTGGAACCCGGCCGCCCCGTCGGGAAGGATGTATTCCACCGAGCAGATCTTCTCGGTGCGGTTCTGGGGGTTGGCATAGATACCGGCGGCATCAGCAATGAAGTCGTCGATATCCATGGCGACGGAGACGGTGGGAATGTCGAGCAGTGCCTGACGGATGGTGTGGATACCGAGGCCATTGGAATTATTGACCACGCGTGGGTCCATCTGGTAGTCGGCGGGGATGTTGCTGAAGCCGTCGTGACTGCCCCAGGTGGCGGGCCATCCCGGCGGATTTGCTGGCTGTTGGGCGACATCATCCACGAAGATGTAGGTGTGGGAATCCACATTGGTGGGCAGCCAGTTCGCCATGTAGGCGATCGCACGCAGGTTGGTGGTGGTGGTGATGTCGACTGGTGAATTGTAGATAGTTCCCGAGCTTGGCGATGGCTCGGAGCCGTCCAGGGTGTAGCGGATGGAGGCACCGGCAGTGGCGGAACTGATGGAGACCTGGAAAGGCGCGTCGTAGAAACCGCGGTCAACGCTGAAGCTGGTGTCCCTGACAACGCCGGGATAGCTGGTCGAGTTGTTGGCGCTGCCCGGCGTGCTCACCTGATAGAAGATGGCGATATCGCCGGCTACACCGCAAGAGATGTCAGTGAACTGCCCGGGGAAGGCGGGGGAGAAGGCATGGTCGGTTGTCACCCCATCGGGCCTGACAATGGCCAGGTACTCGCCATCGGCGGATAGCTGGAAATTGGTGTGCGGGTTGCCGCCTGGATCAATGAGGTCTTTGCCCGAGGCAAAGACCAGCAGGTAGCCCTGGGCGGCAATCGTAATGGCAGGGAAATTCCACTTGGCGGGCTTGCCGGCATTGTCGGTGAGGTGGTAGCCGTCGAGGTTCACTGCCTGGCTGTTGGGGTTGAATATCTCGATCCAGTCCTCGTTGTTGCCGAAACCATCCTCGATATCAGTGTCGTTGCGCGCGAGGAATTCATTGAGACGCAGCGGCAACAGGGTGTCAGGGAAGTCAGCCTGGTTGTTCGGGTCACTTCCCTTAGCGATCTCGAGGGCATCGTTGAAACCGTCACCGTCACTGTCCGCTTTGGTGGGATCAGTGACATGGCCGTTGGCGGCGGAGATTTCCTCACCATCGGATAAGCCGTCGGCGTCGCTGTCGGCGATGGTCGGGTCGGATCCGTGGATGTTGATTTCCTCGGCATCGCCCAGATTGTCACCATCGGTGTCGGTGTTCACGGGATTGGTGCCGGCAGCCTGCTCTTCAAGGTTGTTGAGCCCGTCACTGTCATTGTCGCCGGAACCGGTGGCGGCGGCGAGGTTCTGGAAATAGCCCAGTTCCCAGGTATCATCGAGCCCGTCACTGTCTGCATCGTTGACCAGCTCGACCTGAAACGCCTCTTCCAACCACTCGCCGCCGGCGTCGGTGGTGCGAATGCGGATCGACAGGATGCTGCCACCGGGGAAGCCGGAGAGGTCACGGTCGGTTTCCAGGATTTCCCCGTTAATGGCGAACTGCCCGTTGCCACTGTCGCCATTGCCGCTTACCAGCGTGTAGGTGAAGGTGTCTCCGGGTGTCGGGTCGGTGGTGGTCAGGGTACCGACCGCGGTTCCAATCTCTGTGCTCCGGGCAACGGTCAGGCTGGAGAGGGTGAGCCCGGAGGGACCGGCGGGTGGTGTGGTTGAGGTTATCTCGAAACCGTTAATTGCGATCAACTGCTCGTGGACGGCGGTGCCGGGATCCGGAGTAAAGCGAACGATGAAATCTTCCCCGGGAGCCATGCTGAAGTCGAAATCGACCGTGGAGGGCAGGGTTTTAGGATCCTGGTTACCTGATCCTGTGTATACCTGTGGGCCGGAGGGGTTGCCGCCGCCGGTGCTGTCGGTGCCCTTGAAGGCACCTTCAAGCGGGCCGTTCACCGGGTTATAGTCAACGCCTGCGTTTTCAGAGAACTCGACGTCAAATTCGCCGATGACGTGCTCGGTGTCATGGTGGTAGGAGAGCCAGTTGTAGGTGCCTGCGGGCAGGCCGGTGAGGGTGAAAATGATGCGGGTATCGCCGGTCGAACCGTTGCCGCCGTTGCCAGTGCGGGTGTCGACACCGATCCAGTCAGTAAGCAGGTCGAGTTGTCGACCGAGCCAGTTGGAGTCATTGCCGGAACCGCGGTCAATCATCTGCTGGACGCGCCTGTTCGAGGTGTCGGGGTAATGAACAGAGAGCGAGACGGTGGTGCCGAAAGCCGGGTAACCGCGGGCGGAGACAAAGTCCGCGGCAACCTCGTGCCCGGCATTGTAGGGCTGGTAGCCTGCTTGGTTGTGGGGGCCGTTGTCCTGCGTGGTGGAGTTGAAATCGACGAGGAGCTGGCCGGGTGCACAGCTACAGAAGAGGAGGGCACACAGTGCGCTTGCAAGAGCGATCTCAACAGAAGAGTGGCGCATGGGTAAGGGGATCAAGGTTGGGGGCGGGGGCGGGAACACCCTTGATAAAGCTTACCTGCAAACCCGCCTGATGCCAAGTGGTGAGCCGGTAGATGTGGTCCCACAAAAAATCCGGGGAACCCGATGGCGGCCGGTCTTATTGATAATAATGATTACTGCTCCTCGATGACGTAAAACCGCCGATTGGTTGACAGGTCAATATCCGTGAATGAGGTCGTTTCACCCCCGCTGAGGACGCTGTCATCAAGATCCGGCCAGAAGCGCGGGTTAGTGCCGTCTGTATCGTCGTTCAAGCTGTCGGTGTAGCGCACCACGTAGATTTTACCGGGTTTGGAGCCCCAGGTGAGCGTCACGGTGGCATTGGCCTGGTTGTAGGCAATGCTTGTGATGGCCAGACCCGCGCCGCCGAGACCGTCGGGTGCAGTACCGGAGGCAAGTTCGCCAATCTCCTCGGCACTGAGTGCTTTTTTCCAGAGCGCGACATCGTCGACCATGCCGGTCATCCAGTGGCTCGGGTTGGCACGCAGGATGCCGCCGATGGAGGTGGTGTTCAGGAAACGCTGAACATCCCAGAAAGGCCAGTTTTCGCGGTCGAGGACACCATCGACGTAGAGCCGGATGGTTTGCGTGTGGGTGTTGAAGGTCAGGGCCAGGTGCCGCCAGGTGTCATCAAGGGGAAGGCCTGTCGAGAACTGGTGGTTGGGAGAGCCGGCGTCGCGCAGGTAGAGATCGATCGAGTCGTCCGAACCGTTGTTGCGGGTTCCCATGTTGAAGAGCGGATTGTTGCTGGAATTGGACCCCTCGGAGAAAAAACGCAGGTCGCTTTGGCCGGAACCCTTGATTTTAACCCACATGGCGACGGTGAAGACCGGGTGCTGATTGGCGGGAAGCGCATCTCCGGGGACAGCGGTGTAGGAGAGCAGTGTCTGGGCACCATTGTTGAAGCTGGCAACATCACGGCCTGCGTCGCTGATGAAGTTCGCAGCACTCATGTTCGTGAGGGTCATGTGGTAGCCGTAGGGCCCGAGGTCCGGGGTGGTGGCGCCGTCAGTGGTGTCGAGCGGCCAGTAGGCGAGCAGTGTTTCCGCAGCTGTTGGCCTGGCGGGATCCGTCGGGTCCGGGTCATCGCCGTCGAGCGAGCCGTCGCCATCGGTGTCACTGCTGTTTGGGTTGGAGCCGGCAGCGAGCTCGGCACCGTCAAGCAGCCCGTCGCCGTCGGTGTCCTGCACGAAGGGATCGGAGCCGGCATTGACTTCAGCCCCGTCATTTGCGCCGTCAGCATCAGTATCCGCCGCGTCGGGACGGGTGCCGAGGTTGAATTCCGTGAGGTTGGTCAGGCTGTCACCGTCGAGGTCAAGGTCCGCATCGTCGCTGGTTTTGTCGAGTCCGTTGGCATCCTCGTAGTCATCGGGGATGCCGTCACCGTCCTGGTCGTCGGTTGGAACCAGGTCAAAGCCGTTGATGCCGAGGAAACTTTCCGTTACCAGCGTTCCGCCGGCGCCATTGTCTCCCTCGAAAGTCTGGTAGGTGATCTCCACCGGTGTGACGCCGTCCGAGTTGATCACCGCAGTGAAGGTCGAGTCGAGTGAAGAGATTGGTTCACCTGCGGCGGGGTTGTCGCCTGAGGAAAAGGAGGTCATTGAGCGCGAGTCGATCAGCGTCCGGGCGGGGTTACCGGCATCGACGAGGAACACCCCGTAGTCACCGGTCTGGTTGAGCACGTCGTGGTGGAAGGAGTTGTAGAGGTAGGCTCCCGCCGGCAGGCCACTGAGGGTCAGTCGGATACTGGTGGCAGTGTTGAAACTGTTGCCGCCGCTGGTGCCGCGGGCGTCGACCCCGATCCAGTCGCGTGCGAGGTCGGCGTCACTACCGGTGAAGCTCAAGACGCTGTTGCGGCCAATCATCTGCTTGACGGTGCTGGCAGCGGTATCCGGGAAATCAACACTAAGGGTGACACTCGTCCCGGCGCCGAAGGCGGGAACGGAATAGTCCTCACTGCGGTCCACGCTCAGGTTTTGCTCATGGTCGGCGACGTAGGGCTGGCGGGTCTGGTCGTGGAACACGCCGGACTGGCCGCCACCGGCAGTGGACGAGAAATCCACCAGCAGCCCGTCCGGGGAAACCGGGAAGAGGTCAGGGTCGCTGCCGGATCCCAGCGCGGCTTCTGTCGCGTCGGAAAAGAAATCATCGTCGCTGTCGTCGTCCAGTGGGCTGGTACCCAAGTCATTGACCTCGGCACCGTCACTCAGGGTATCGTCGTCCGAGTCGGGGTCGAGCGGGCTGGTGCCGGCGATCTTCTCGGCACCGTCATCGAGGCCGTCGGCATCGGTGTCGGCCAGTGTCGGGTTGGTGCCGTCAAAATACTCGGTCTCGTTGTCGACGTTGTCACCGTCGGGATCGCCGCCGCCGCCGTTGTCCCCTTCCGGATCGTTTGGGTCAAGGCCGTTGGCAACCTCCCAGGCGTCAGGCAGGTCGTCGCCGTCGAGGTCGTCTAAAGGGAGGCCCTGCACCAGCTGGAAGCCGTTCAGGGCGAAGAATTGCCTGTGGACACCACCGGTGTTGTCGAACGCCACGAAGCGCAACACGACATTGAGGTTGCCGCCGGCGGTGAAGGAGAAGTTCTGTGTCGATGACAGGTCTGCGGGGTCGCCCCCGGCGATGTTCGGGGCGGTGCCCGCGGGGAGCTCATTGCCTACGGGAGCTCCGCCGGGGAGGCTGTTGGTTATCCGGCCGTTGATGGGCGCCGAAAAGCTTGCGCCGCCGTCGGAGGAGACCTCAATGGTGAAGAAGGAGTTCATGTGTTCCACGTCATGGTGAAAGGTGGTCATGTCGTAATTACCCGCGGCAAGCCCGCCAATGGTCAGCAGCATATAGGTGGGGGTGCCGTTGATGCCGTCCCAGGTGCCGTTGCCACCGTTGCCGGGGCGGGGGTCACAGCCGATCCAGTCGCGCAGCAGGTTCTGGTTGTCGCCCGTCCAGCTGTTTGCCTGGCCGCCGCCGCGGTTGATCGACTGCCGGACACGTTGGTCCGTGCTGTTTGGCCATTCCGGCAGGAGAGTTATTGTGGCAGCGCCGGTCTGGCTGAAGCTTGCGCTATAGCTTGCGATGACAAAGTCCGCGGCCTGTTCGTGCCGGGCGTGGTAAGACTGGTAACCAGCTTCGCTGAATACGGCGTTTGTGGCATTAGCGGGATCACCGGCAACCGGGTTGCCTCCGCCTGACTGGTTGGAGTTGAAGTCGATCCAGAGTTGAGCTCGGGAGAGGGGGGGCACCGCAAGGGCAGCCATCAACACCAGTATAGCGCGAATTCCGGATTTTTTTTGCATGGCGGATATTTTAATTCCTCACGTAAAGCATTGGCAATGATTTTCTAGGGATTGTTATGTGCTTGACTTTCGGGTGCGACCAGAGGGAGTATTTGCGCGGCTGCACGCATTGCGGGTGAGATTGTTCCCCTGCCGGCGGTCAACTCCTACAACCATGAAAATTAGTAATCTCAATATTTCACTGATCGCCTTTTTGTCCCTGACTGCTGCCGGGGTTTCCGGGGAAAAGGGGTCAATTCCGTTTACCGGCAAGGACCTTGATAACTGGATGACAAAGGCGAAGGGCAAGGGCAAAAACGCCTGGGTGGTCGGTGTGCCAATGCAGTCGAAGGAGAATGCCAAGATTCTCGACGTTGCTGCCGGGGCAGGTGCCATGGTGAACAAGGTCAGCGGCCACGGGCAGAGCTGGGACATTTATTCCAGGGAGAAGTGGGGCAGCTGCCGCATTGAGCTTGAGGTGATGGTGCCCAAGGGAGCCAATTCAGGCGTCTACGTGATGGGTGAGTATGAGGTGCAGGTGCTGGACAGTTACGGCAGGGCGAAACTGGGCGGTGGCGACATGGGGGCTATCTACGGGGCACAACCGCCCAAGGTGAATGCCTGCAAGAAACCCGGCGAGTGGCAGAAGTACGTGATTGATTTTAAGGCTCCGACTTTTGATGCGAATGGCAAGAAGACCGGCAACGCCAGGTTCATCAAGGTCGAGTTGAACGGCCAGGTCCTGCATGAGAACGTCGAGATGAAGGGGCCAACGCCAAGTGGGGTCAAGGGCAGGGAGGCTGCCACGGGACCAATCATGTTCCAGGGGGACCATGGGCCGGTGGCTTATCGCAATATCAGGATAACCCCGATGAAGTTCTAGGCGGATGGGTTTCTGACTAGAACAGGAAACATTTCCACCAAACAAAAACGTCCGGATCAATGACCCGGACGTTTTTTGTTTACGCCGGCTTGCGTGTCAGCACAGGCCGGATTGGATTTTCCCCTTAAGGGAATGATCAGATATTGGTTTTCAGTGCGTCCCAGCCCTTGCGCGGCACACGCCATGCGAGCTTGTTAATTGATGGATCACTGGTGATCACACCTTCCTTGTTCAGCTCGATCTTCTTGCCGGCACGCGCGCAGAGGTTGCCCAGCTGGATGTTTGCGGTCATGAAGCCGGAGTAGCTGAAGTTTGACTGGCTGAACTCCCGCGGCTTGTCACCGCGGCAGGCAATGATGAACTCATCATGGTGTCCCGGTGAGCGCTCGAGCAACTGCTTGGGTTTGCCGAATTCCTTCTGGCGGCTTTCGGGGATGATTCGCGGGCTGTTCCAGTAGTCCCCGGTGACCAGCATCTTGCCCTTGGTGCCAACAATGAGGTTACCGGTGCGCGGCAGTTTACGTCCCTCGGATTTCAGTTCTTCCGGGGTTTCCGGCATATTGTCCTGACCGTTCTTTTTCTTTCCTTCATACCAGTAGGTGACGAATGAAGGGAGGTCCTTGGTCGCCCGGTAATCCACTTTCAGGGTCATTCCGGCGGGGAACTGGCCCTTGCACGGGCCGGTCATCATGAGTGGCTCGGCGGAAGAGGCGTAACCGGGCCGCATGATTGAGTAGATGCCGTCGGTGGTGTGGCAGGCCATGTCACCGAGGGCGCCGGAACCGAAGTCAAGGAAACCGCGCCACTTAAATGGGTAAACACCCTTCGTGTATTGTCGCGTCGGCGCGGGTCCGATCCAGGAATCCCAGTCGAGGTGGGCAGGCACCGGGTCAAATTTCGTTGGATTTCCACCACCCTGTGGCCAGACCGGGC
This sequence comes from Verrucomicrobiales bacterium, assembly GCA_046581505.1. Classification (GTDB taxonomy): domain Bacteria; phylum Verrucomicrobiota; class Verrucomicrobiia; order Verrucomicrobiales; family DEV007; genus CACIUL01. The sequence goes on from JAYGGE010000109.1 coordinate 10,974, forward strand.
GATTGGTCCAGGTGTGAAACTCTTTTATGTCGCCGACGGCACCGGCCTTGACGAATTCGTAGGCAAGACGCCAGCCGTTGCCGGCGTGTCCCTGGTTGCCCATTTGGGTGACGACACTGGTGTTCTTTTCATAGGCCTTGGTCAGGTTCTGTGCTTCGCGCACCGACCAGGCCAAAGGTTTCTCGGTATAGCAGTGGATGCCGTTGCTGATGGCGGTCATGGAGGGGGCGTAATGGCTGTGGTCCGGGGTGGCCACGAAAACGACATCGATTTCCTTGGTGTGCTTCTGGAACATCTCGCGCCAGTCGGTATATCCCTTGGCGTCTTTCCACTCGTTGTGCCTGTGGACATTCTTCCAGCTGTTTTTGTCAACCTCAGCGAATGCGACGCACTGCAGGCCATACTTGTTGCGTGCACCGTGGGTAAAGCCGACGTGTGCTCCGGCTCTGCCGCCGGTGGCTACAAAGCCAACTTGAAGCTTGCTGTTCTGATTCTGCGCACGAACGATCGCGGGCATGCCCAGGGTCGAGGCAGCCCCGGTTACGGCTGCTGACTTGATAAATTTGCGACGGGTCAGTGGTTTAGACATAGGCTGAATATTTTGTTTATGTTTTTTGCTCATGCCACATGAAGAAAAATCACGAGGGCTGTTGTTCTGTTAAGTCCGGGGAATATGAGGGTTTTTCCACTTTCCGGCTATACAAAAAAAGATAATTCGCAGGAAATGTTTATTGCTGCCTGATTTGGTTGTTTCAATTTTGCCGCAGGGCGGATTTTTGCACATGGAGACAGGGCGGTGCGAAACACAGCCGTCTCCCCGGAGATACAGGATTTTCCTACCGCGTGATAAATAGGAGATTGCCTTTTGTCTTTTTTGCAACCGGAGGCAATGGCATGCGGGTTGATGCCCGTTACAGTCCCCGGCGCTTCAACCACTCTTCCCGGGCTTTTTTCAGCAATTCAATCTCCTCGCGCTTTGCCCTGTCAAGGTTGGCGGCCATCCTGATGAAATGATTGTTCCTGCCATACTTGCGCCAGGGGCCGTAGGGAATCTCATTCAGCTCCACAAAACGCCAGTCGCACTTACTGCTTCCGCCGGCAATTCCGAGGTAATCGCGCACGGCCGGGGAGAGGTCAATGCCCGCGCCGCCGTTTTGAGTGGTCTTTGGCCGTGCGCCACCAAACACATACGCCCAGTCGTCGGTCTCGAATGGCCCGACATCAGACCACTGCGCATAGCAGATCCTGCCGCGGGAATGGATAGCGACCCATCGCATGTTGCAGACGCTTTTGCCCTCACGTTCAAAGGTGCGCAGGAACCAGGGGATGGCACGCCTGGCACTGGGCTTGGTTTTCGACCAGTTGATCCGGTCATTGTAGGGCAGCGCTATATAGAATGGGTTGAGTCCCGGGAGAAAGCGTTTCGGGCGAAAGTCAGCTGAGCGGTTGGCGGGATTGGGATCGTCGTAACCACCGTAGTTCTGCATCCACCTGGTATCCCAGGAACTGGCAATATTGTGGCGCGGGTTGGCGGCAGAGGATTTTTCGCCAATCCAGAATATCGTGGCGGTGATATTCCTGTGCCAGGGGTAAATTGGTGCTGCCGTCCTGGGGCGGGTGGGTGCGTAGGTGCGCGGCAGGCTGTTCTCCGCGGCGGGTGGTGATTGTGCCGCTGTGTGTTCGCCGGTTGCGAACGTGACCAGGATAATGGCGGGCAGCAGGATAAGCCTGTTTTTCATGGATCGGCGGGTTTCAGCAGTTAACCTGCAAAAGGTGCGCTTGCCTGGGCAGGTGAGCCTAGGCGGGATTCGGGGCAAGTGGGCGTTGGGCTTCAGCTGGAGGTGCTGCCAGTTGGCGGTTGGGCGCCTGAGTGCGCATGCCCAGCTTTTCAAGCAGGCGCAGGTCCTGTTGTGTTTGAGGATTGGCGGCGGTGAGCAGTTTATCGCCGTAAAAGATTGAGTTTGCACCGGCGAAGAAACACAGGGCTTGAGCCTCTTCACTGAGTTCGGTGCGCCCGGCGGAGAGGCGGACCCTTGCGCCGGGCACGGCGATGCGTGCACAGGCAATGGTCCTGGCAACGTCAAAGGTATCAACAGGATCGGTTCCTTCAAGCGGGGTACCGGGCATCGGCATCAGCTTGTTAATCGGGATACTCTCCGGGGCGGGGTTAAATCCCGACAATATCTCCAGCATGCGCAACCGGTCATCGGTGCTCTCGCCGAGGCCGAGGATTCCGCCGCAGCAGACCGACATCCCGGCATCCTGCACATTGCGAATGGTATTCAGGCGATCCTGGAAGCTGTGCGTGGAAACGATATTCCCGTAATGTTCGGGTGAGGTGTCGATATTGTGGTTGTAGGCGGTGACTCCGGCTTTTTTCAACTGCAGTGCTTCCTCCGGACCCAGTTCGCCAAGCGTGGTACAGACTTCCATCCCGAGTTCGGATACCTTGCCGACGATACTGAGAACCTCGTCGAAACGCTTGGTCCCGCAGCGCACACCTTTCCATGCGGCTCCCATGCAGAAGCGAGTTGACCCGTTGTCGCGGGCTGCACGTGCGTGCTCAAGGATGTCGCATTCCGGCATCAGCTTTTCAGCATCAATGCCACTGTCGTAACGTGCGCTCTGCGCACAGTAGGAGCAGTCCTCGCTGCAGCCGCCGGTCTTGATCGAGAGCAGGGTGCAGAGCTGTATTTCATTTTCCGGCCAGTGTTTCTCGTGAACCTCCCGCGCTTTCTTGAGAAGCGCGAAGAACGGCAACTGGTAGAGGGATTTGAGTTCTTGGAAGTTCACGGGAAGAGAGTTACTATGCGGGAGGAATCGATTATTGGAAAGTACAGAACAACAACATTCTAGTGCTTCCAGGATCCACCGGGTGAGAGTGTTGGTTTGAGGGGGTTGGAGTAGTCGGTCTTGCCCTGTGCACCCCACATGCGGACACCGGTCGCCGCCCGCCAGGTGGCAGACATGCTTTCCCCGGTCTTGCACCCGTAGCTGCGGCATTTCGCCCTGCGCGAGAAGGCAGATCGCTGAATGGCCTGCAGCTCTTTCTCGTGCAGCCAGGCTGTGGAGGCACCCATGATATCGTTACTGTAATCCATCATGAAGGCGTACTGGTTGGAGTGCCCGTAATACTCGAAACCGATGACTTTTATCCGCTGCCGGTCCCGGCCGGTGTTGATGTGGCTAATGATGTCCCGGCCGGTGTTGAGCCAGATGAGCTTGACGTTGTATTTGTCACGCACTGATTCGATCCATGAGATCAGCGGTTTGCCGTCCTCGCTGGCACGTGTCACGTAGCCGGGGCGGTAGACAAGCCAGGTGATCGGGTAATCCCGGCCGTGCCGCTTTTGCAGTTCTTCGATACGTGCACGTGCCGGGCGGATGAAGTTTCCCCACCAGCGGTCGTGCTGATCGATTTCCTGGCGAAGATCTTCCCATTTCCTTAATGCCGGGCCGCCACTGACAATGATAAATTCCCCTTTGGCTTTCATTCCACCCCTGGCCTTGGAGGACTTCTTGAAAAATGAATCTTTACCGTCAGCAACTACCACGCAGAAAAACAGTATTGCGACCATCATCGTGATCGGCTTTCCGGGATGAACGTGCATAAAAAATGGTAATTACAGGGGGTGGAGATTCTTTAAATTAAAGCTCTTCGCCGGCGATCAGGTCGTTGAGGTCCTGCCGCCTGCGAATCAGCCTTGCCTTTGAGCCCTCGATGAGGATCTCGGCAGGGAAGGGTCGCGAGTTGTAATTGGAAGCCATCACGAAACCGTAGGCACCGGCACTAAGCAACGCGATTAAGTCACCTTCTTCAAGTATGGGCAACTCGCGATCCTGGGCGAAGAAGTCCCCGCTTTCGCAAATCGGGCCAACCACATCAACTGTTTCTAATTTCCCATCGGATTGGGATACCGGCGTGATGTCGTGGTGACCCTGGTAGAGGGCCGGGCGGATGAGGTCCCCCATGCCGGCGTCAACGATGGCAAAAACCTTTGCCCCGCCCTGTTTCTTGTAGAGTACCCGGCTGAGCAGGATTCCGGCATTGCCGACAATCATGCGCCCGGGTTCGAGCAGGATTTTCAGGCCGAGTGGGGTCAACACCGGAATAATTGCAGCCGCATATTGCTCAAGGGTAAGTGGCTTTTCCTCCCCGGATTTCCTGTCCCACCAGTCGTTGCTGCCACTGGCCAGGGAGTCTTCATAGATAATGCCGATACCGCCGCCGATACTGAAAAAATCGATGTCGTGGGCGTCTTTGAGTCTTGCTGCCAGCGGCGCGACTTTTTCGACGGCTTCGACAAAAGGCCGCACACTGGTTAACTGTGAGCCGATGTGCATCTGCAGGCCGCGCAATTCAATATTCTGCAGTTCCCTGCCGGCGCGCGAATAAATGTTTTCAATGTCATCAAAGTCGACACCGAACTTGTTCTCACTCCTTCCTGTCGATATGTATTTGTGGGTCTTGGCATCAACATTTGGATTTACGCGCAATGCAACGGGGGCAACTTTCCCGAGTTCACCGGCCACCCGGTCAATAAAACGGAGCTCGGCTTCGCTCTCGGCGTTGAAGCAGTAAATGCCCTCGCCCAGGGCATACTCGATTTCCGCACGGGTCTTGCCAACCCCGGCAAAGGTGCATTCAGCGGCCGTGCCCCCCGCACGCAGGACGCGGAATAATTCGCCTCCGGAAACGATGTCAAAACCCGCACCTTCATCGGCCAGGAGTTTGAGCACGGAGAGATTGGAGTTTGCCTTGACTGCGTAGGCGATGTGATGATCCAATCCGGACAGGGCGGAACTCAGGCGGCGGAAATGATCGCGGATTGTTGCCGCTGAGTAGACGTAGAGGGGCGTTTCATGCTCACTGGCCAGCAGGGCGAGATCCACATCTTCACAGTGGAGAGATCCATCGCGGTAGTGAAAGGAATGCATTGATGAAATCCCTAGTCGCCCGAGGGCATGGAATCAAGCTGTAGAGGGGGTTAATCGCCTGAAAATCCTTGACCTGCCGCTGATTAGGCCTATCCTGCGCGCCCCATTAAATTCTCGATCCACGACACGTCATGGCCAAAATTTGCGAAATCACCGGAGCCCGCGTCCGTCGCGGAAGCAGGATTCACCGTAGTGGTCTGGCCAAGAAAAAGGGCGGTATCGGCCGTCACGTTACCAAGGTGGTCAAGCGTAATGTGGAGCCCAACCTGCGCAACAAGCGCATCTGGGTGCCCGAACTGAACCGTTTCATCAAGGTGAAACTCACTGCCCGGGCACTCAAGACGATCGGCAAGAACGGCGCATACGCGACGCTCAAGAAAGCCGGCGTCATCAAGTGAAGCACCAGGGGCCTTGATGTCCGGGAAGATCACCGCCGTTTTTTTTGCGGCCATCGTTGTATTCTCTTCAGCTGCGCTTTGTGAGGCACGCAAGCCGAACATTGTCTTTTTCTTTATTGATGACCTTGGCTGGGCGGATCTTGGCTGTTATGGCAGCCGGTATCACCAGACGCCGAATATTGATGCCCTGGCGCGGCGCGGAATGCGCTTTACTGACGGCTATGCGGCCTGCCCGGTTTGTTCGCCGACCCGTGCGGCCCTGATGACCGGGAAGTTCCCGGCACGGCTGGGGATTACGGACTGGATCGGTGCGGGGCAGAAGCGCAATGTATTGCTGACACCGGCGAATGTGACCGCCCTACCGCAGGCTGAGCTTACCTTTGCCGAGGTGCTCAGGGATGCCGGCTACGCAACCGCCTATTTCGGCAAGTGGCACCTCGGGGCCGATGACGGTGATCACCCAAGCACCCAGGGATTTGATTACCACCGCGGGGTTAACCGGGCAGGTGCCCCAGGTTCCTACCACTACCCGTTTCGCAGAAAGGGGAATCCCGGGAAAAAGCCTGCACCGCATGATGTGCCTGATTTCAAGGATGCACGCCAAGGTTCCTACCTGACCGACCTGCTTGCCGATGAGGCGGTAAAGTTTGTCGAGAAATCAAGGGACAGCCCCTTCCTGCTCTTGCTTGCGCACTACTCCGTGCATACGCCGATTCAGGCACGCAGGCAGGACATTGCGCAATATTCAGCACGGCTGGACAAACTCGGGTTGCCGGCCAAGGTCGGGATGCGCCCGGAAAAATACGGCCAAACGCGCACCACCCAGAATAACCCGGCTTTTGCCGGGATGGTCGCCAGCGTTGACCGCAGTGTGGGCAGGGTGCTGGGGAAAGTGCGCGAACTGGGGCTTGAGGGTGACACGCTGGTGATCTTCACCTCGGATAACGGTGGATTGAGCACGCTGCCGGGCAAACGCAGCGCACCCACTTCCTGCCTGCCTTTGCGTGCCGGCAAGGGCTGGCTTTATGAGGGTGGTGTCAGGGTGCCGGCAATCATTTCCTGGCCGGGGGTGACAAAGCCCGGGAGTGTCTCATCGGTGCCGGTGGTAACCACGGATTTTTACCCGACTCTTCTTGCTGCCGCGGGGTTGCCGTTGCGTCCGGCGCAGCATCTTGATGGTGTCGACCTGACTCCGCTGATGATGGGTGGGGTGCTGGAGCGTAAGGCACTGTATTGGCATTATCCGCATTACCATGGCTCCGCCAATCGTCCCTCGGCATCCGTGCGCAAGGGTGACTACAAGCTGGTGCGCTGGTATGAGGACGGCTCAGAGGAGCTGTTCAATCTTGCCGATGACCTCTCGGAGAGCAAAGACCTTGCCCTTGAGCAGAAGGGCAAGCGCAGGGAACTTGCCGCCGACCTTGACCGCTGGCTGAAGGCTACCGGGGCAAAAATGGCGGTTCCCGCTGCGGGGAATTAATCCCCTTTATTGTTTCCGGCTGTTAACAACGGCTCAATGACACGCACACTATTGACGGTGGCGGCGACGTTATGAACCCGCAGAATTGTCGCCCCGCGCATCATTCCGGTGACCGCGCAGGCGATGGTCCCGGCATCGCGTTCAGCCGGTTTTTCGAGCCCCAAGACCTCGCCGATTACCGTTTTGCGTGAGACCGGCAGCAGGATCGGCCGTTGCAGGGAAGTGAGGCTTTCCAATTCACGCAACAGCAGCAGGTTGTCGTCGCGATCCTTGGCAAAGTCGATCCCCGGGTCGAGAACAGTGTGGTCTTTTCCCAGGCCAGCACTTTCTGCTAACTGCAGCTTCCTGATGAAGAAGTCCCCCACCTCCTTGACGACATCCGCGTAATGCTCGCCGGGATGCGGTTGTTTTGGCTGACCGATGCTGTGCATGATCAGCAGTGCAGTGCCGTGTTCGGCACAGTGCCGGGCATTGGCGGCATCGGGCAGGGCTCCCATGTCGTTTAACAGGTCAACACCAAGGGGCAGGATCCGGCGTACGACTTCCGGCCGCCAGGTGTTGACAGAGAGCAGCGGCGGCGGGGACGTCATCCCGGCCATGTCCGTTATTTTCGGAAAGGCTTTTATGAAAGGCTGCAGGCGCGCTACCTCCTCATCGGCGGAAATCGGGCCGCGGTTGGTGCGTGCGCTTTCCGCGCCAACGTCGATAATTTCCGCGCCATCGCGGAGTTGTTTCCTGGCGAGTGCCATGGCCTGGTCGGGGTCAAGGCTGCCGTCACCGCAGAACGAGTCGTCATTGATATTGACAATCCCCATTACCAGTGGCCGGCGTGGGAAGCGTATTTCACGCCCACGTGCACGCAGCAGCATCATGCGGATACCCCGGAGGGCAGTGCGACCAGTGTTTTCTTACGCTTCTCAAAGCGTGTGCTGTGGGTGAACCCCGTGTCGAGAGCGAGGCATGTTGCCCGCTCGAAGTCACGCCCGACATTACTGGGGGCGTGGGCATCGGAGCTGATCACCAGCGGTATCCCGGCGTCATTCATGATTTCCAGGAATTGCCGGGCCGGGTATTGCTCGGCACAGTCCTTGTGCCAGCCGCTGGTATTGATCTCGATTGCCGTCCCTGAAACCAATGCGGCCTCAATGGCAGGCTCGTAAAAGCGCCGCAGGTCGCCGTCGGGCGTGTGACCGAATTTTTTCGGCAGGTCGGGATGCGCGATAAAGTCGAAATAACCGCTGCGGGCGCACTGGGCATAGAGTCGCCAATAGGCTGACCAGATATCCCCGATTTCTGCGACTCCCGACCAGCGACCGATCCATTTCGGGTTGTCGATATCCCAGCCGGGAGCGATGTAGTGAACACTGCCGATCAGGTAATCATAGGAGGCCATTGAACTGAGCTGCTCAATCCAGGATTCCCCGTTTTCCAGGTAATCGATCTCCAGGCCGAGCCGCACGGCAATCTCCGGCACCGCGGTGCGGGCGGTGTCCACCCCTGAGATATAATCCGGGAATTCGCGCAGCAGCATGCGCCAATCGTCGAATCCGTCTTCCCCGGAGGGGCAGTGGTCGGAGAAACCGATTTCACCCAGGCCGATCTTTACAGCATGGCGGGCATAATCCACCGGCTCACCCACGGCATGCCGACACAGCGGGGTATGCGTGTGATAATCAGCGAGTTTGCCCAGATCCATGGGTCAATGATGCCACGGATATGCCAACAGTCCTGAAAATTCAACGAATTTCAATGCGTAAAAAATGGAGAATTCTGCAGATTAGGCTTGCTAGTAGGCTCATTTTCCTTGAAAAATATGGTCTATGAAAAAGCTTTTTGCCCTCATCGCTGTCAGTGTCGTGCTTTCCGCTTCCCCGGCTTCCGCCATCGTCGGAGGACCCTGGGGCGGGAATAATTTCAGCCAGACGAATTCCGGAGTCTACCAGGCGACCATGTATATTCGCAACGGCTTGGGAATGGCGCGCTGGGCTGATGATACTTCTCCCATGGTTTGGGGTGAGGCGGCCCTGGGTGCCCCTCTCCCTAATTTGAATCAGTCGGTGATTTTCTTCCGTGGTGCGGTTTATGTCGGCAGGTGCTTTGGAACCGTTGACTGGGTAAACGGTAAAGTGAACGCGGTCACCAATGGCGATACCATCAATAACTTTGCGGACAGCGGTTCCGGGCGCAGCATCGATATTGCCAATACATACTTCATCGCCGATATTACCGAGGAGGCACCAATCATGCGCTTTTCCGGCAGGGGGCAGGCAAATTTCTTCGGTGCCCTGGATACGTTTGATTCAACGCGTATCACGACCACCACCATTATTGAGGGTGATACCGAGATAGAGATAGAGGGTCTGGTGACTTCCGAGGGTGGTGAGAATCCTTTGCCGGAGAGCATTGGTGAGCCTCATAACATATACGTCTTTGGCGCACAGATTAGCGGCGGTTAGTGTGACTGGGTGGTGTGCCTGGAGCACGGGTGCTGATTTCCAGCTGAGTTAACTATAAAGTTCCTTCTTTGAAACAGGGGAGGGAGTGCTGTTCCTTCCTTGAAACAAAGTCCAGAGAAAGTATCCTTTGGGCTGTCACCTTCCGGGTGCCGGCCCGTTGGTTTTACTGCGGATAATGATCCGGCCCGGGCAGATGATCCTTTGGGCGGTGGTGCGCGGCGTCAAGGCGGCAGGGGGTTCACGATCCTCGAACTGCTTGTCGTGACATTCATCATCGCGGTTCTGGTATCACTGAGCTTTCCCGTCTATGGGTTGATTCGCAGGAAAGCGGAGACAGCTGCCTGCGCGGCCAACATGAAGAGCCTGTTTGCCGGGCTCCAGATTTATACCACGGAAAAGGGGCACTGGCCGCAGCCCCCGGCAAGTGCGCTGGGTGATGAGGACAAGTTCTGGGATTTCTGGATGACAGTCCTTGCCGAATATGACATTACCGAGGAAACGTGGATGTGTCCCACATACAAGCGGCTCAGCTCGGAGGCAGATCTTGAGAAGCGCAAGGCCACCTACCTTCCGACCGGATTTGATGCAGTGAATGCCCTGACCCCCTATCGCTGGGGGAACCAGCCGTGGTTGATGGAAATTGGCGATCATCACGGCGATGGACCGCTGGTCTTGCGTCCGGACGGGTCGATTCGTCCCTTTTCCATGGGAATACCTGATGAGAAGTAGGTTTATATTGAAAATCTCCCCTTAAAAATGCAGTAATAATTGCTCACTGAGGAATTCCATTTCTTTCAATTTTGCGCTATTCTAGATCATTCCCGTGAATATTGCCCGGAGATTTAACCTCGTTCAAACCATGAAGTTCCCCATTCCAATTATTTCCATTGCTGCTGTCACATTGTTCATTGTGACGACAGCATTCCCTGCCCGGGCAGCAATTCCGGGTTATCATCCCTTGCCGGAGGGTGCGCTGCGGCTGGTCGATGGGACTTCCCCTGCCTCTTTTGAGCTGGCTCTTGATCAGGTATGGGTGAGGCCGGAAGGTGAACGCGGGTTTGTTGAGTTGATAGCGCCGCAGGACTCCAACGCGGCGCTCTACAATTTCGTCTCGGCCCGTGAGGCGGCCTCTCCCGGGGATGAGTGCGGCATGGTTGCTTTCCCGGTGGGCAAGGCCATAAACGACGGCACGATCCGTTTTGTGACACGCAAGGTTACCGTTCAACTCGGAGAGGATTTCCGCACCGTTGAGCATGCCAACGCCATTGCCGGGGAGTTGGGCCTTGGGCATGACCGTGATCATATCACCATCAATGGCTGGACCGTTTTCCGGCTGTCGAACTCGGCTGACACCATTCCCGTAGCCGAGCAGGTGCGGGCGCATCCCGGGGTCCTGAATGCTCATGCCATGCTGGGTTTCAGGATCTCGCCAAAGATCTGTTCACAGCTTGGGGACGCGGTTTTTTTCCCTGCTGACCCGGGGTTTTTTCCCGGGCTCGATGGATTGGGCGCCCAGGCAGATATTCTCCTTGGGCCCCTGTCGATGAATATCACCAACGTCTGGCAGAATGCTGACCCGTTCTTCGGGTTGCCGTTTTTATTGCGTCCCTATGCCGGCATTGGAATGGTTATTGCCGTTTCTGATGACGGGCTTTACTGGGAACATGAGGACCTTGAGAAGAATATCCTGAAATCAGCCCAGATTGATTTTGTCGATGGTGATGATGACCCGAGCGGCGGCGAACACGGCACCCAGGTTGCCGGAATTATCTTCGGGCGCGGCGGCAACGGTGTTGGCATCACCGGTATAGTCCCGAAGGCCAAGGGGGCATGTATTCGCTGGGACATGGGAGTTACCGACGATGAGTTCACCTCGGAGATTATCGACTATAAGACGCATAAATTTGATGTGCACAATGCCAGCTGGGGCATGCCCGACGGGGCGCTGGTGGCCTCGTCCGTGGGGCCGATCACCCTTGACGAGTTTGAACGCAATTCTGTCGCGTTCCGGCCATTGCCGTATGTTTTCCCGGCCGGCAATGGGGCGCCGGCGGGGACTAATATCGGCGACAGGTCGACCTATGACGGCTTTGCCAATGACAAGCACACCATTGCCGTGACCTCATTTTTTGGCGGTGAATTCGGTCCGAATATTGTCTGTGCCGCAGCACCGCCAAGCCCAACGACAGCGATTGATGGTGATGAGGATGGCATTGCGCCCGATAATTACATTGCAACTGAACAGGATTCGACTTCCTTCGCTGCCGGCGTGGTCAGTGGCGTGATTGCGCTGATGAGCGAGGCGCGTGAAGAGGCGGGTCGTGATAAACTCGGATGGAGGGACTTTCAGGAAATCCTGATTGCGTCAAGCACTGCCATCTCTCCCTCCTTTGTTTCCAACGGCGGCATTCCTGCGCCGATGTTTGAGCCCTTTGAATCCTATGTCTGGGATTATGCCGAGCAGTATGGTTATGGACTGGTTGATGCCGCCACTGCGGTGGCACTTGCCGAAATCTGGCCAAACCTGCCCCGCGGCGCGGCTTATTACCGCATGGTAAAGCGCACCGCAAGGCCGCGCGACGCCATCGGCAATGAATTAAACCAGTACGTTTTTGATTTCACTTCAACCACCAATCTCCGTGTCGAGCACGCAGAGGTGCGGCTGACCTGGCAGGAGGAATCCACTACAGAGCCTGCCACTGTCGCGCTTGTCAGCCCGACCTATGGCTGGGGCCCGAGGTTGGATTACGCCGATGACATTGTCGGCTATTTCAGCCTGATGTCCTCTGACGAGACCGGGGTCGATATTCCCGAGGAATATACCTTCATGTCCCTCGGGCACTGGGGGCAGGTGTCCGCCGGGGGGCCGTTGCAGCCTTCTTTGGCAACACAGTCGGAGCCTCGGGGCAAGCGCGGGCACTGGCGTGTTGATGTCAGCAATGCCAATGGCCGCAGGCTTGATAAAATTGAAGTCATCCTGCATGGCATGATCCCGAATACCCCGCCGAGGATAGTAGATGGAAACATGGTCGCCAGCGGCGACCCGAGTGTGCTCGATCCCGAGAGAATCACCGACCAGGAAGACCTGACCCTTACCAACCTGGTCATTATTGACCCGGACTATCAGGAACCGGAGCTTACTTATCAGTGGCAGCAGCTTCACCCTGATGGGGTGACATGGATTAATATGCCGGGAGAGAAAGGAACCTTACGGGGTGAATGTGACTGGGTCCCGGTGTCGGATTTCAAGGTTTTCCCCGAAACGCCGAGACAGGACCAGGAGGTGAGGTTTTCCAGTGACTCAAGGGATGTCGGTGGTGAAATCGTGTCATTGGAATGGGATTTCGGGGATGGCACCATCAGCACCGAGGAAAACCCGCTGCATACCTTTACTGAGGATTCCGTGCCGGGCGTCCGGGTGACTCTCACCGTGACAGATGACACGGGCAATACGGATACATTTACCAGGATCATTCGGGTTTTGGAACCGGACGAAGCATCCCCTGATTTCGTGCCGGAATTGGTTCCCAACCCGGGAAGCGGCACCTGCCTTTATGATGGCGAGATGACCCTGTCCGCAGGCAGCATGTCTTCGGGGTCGGCTTACCGTGTCATCATCATCCCGCGTGATGATGCCCGGGAGGGTGTGTCGACGGTCTTTCCCATGTTGCCGGAAGGTGGAGGCATTGGTGTTGGAGGCACCATTGTCGCGGTCAATTCAACTCCTGTCACCGAGGCAAGGGTTGGCGAGCCATACGTTTATGACGTGGATCTCTGGATCAGAAACTTGCCCCCGGCAACATTCCCGGACTTTTTCAAGGTCAATGAGGTCAGTCAGGGGATTCTCGGCAATGAATCCAACGGTGAATGGCTTGAATTGCTGACCGTCGTCGGTGCCGATATGCGCGGTTTTCACCTGACCAACGACATTGCCAGCTTTGATCTTGAGTTCACCCAGAATACACTCTGGTCGACAATTCCTGTTGGCACCCTGATTGTTATCTACAACGGAGATTTCCGTGACGGGGTTCTGCCGCCCGATGATTATGATGTTTCAGACGGCGTGATTATTGCCGGATCGAACAACCCAGCTTATTTCATTCTCCCGGCCAACGGTGATGGCTGGGGGGAAGTGAGCAACCTCAATCCGGCCCATATTGGCCTGTTGGACAGATACTGCCGCGATATCGATGGGATTTCCTGGAATGGGGATACGGGGTACCTGAACTTGGGCAGTCTGATTGACGGCCAATCCGCACACGCAAGCAGCACTGACATTGCGGGCTATGCAACTGTAGGAAACTGGATTATAGGCAGTGCCGCCGAGCCGCCGAGCGGTACACCGGTGCCACCGGAGCCGGATACCGAGGGAGTCACTCCCGGACTTGTCAATGACAGCAATAATGAGCTGGTAATGGCGGATGTCCTGGCCGAGGGATTGACCTCGATCCCCACCTACAGCCTGCAGGACCCCGCTCCGGCGTGGCTGTCGATTAACCCGGCAAACGGTGTGCTTAGCGGAACTCCTTCAGCAGCTGATGTCGGGGTGGTCACCATTACAGTGGTTCGCGCGCATAGTTTCTCGACGGAGACCCAGACTTTTGATCTTGCCGTGCTTGGGGCACCGGTCCTGCCGCCGCTTGAGGATGAGGATAATGACAGCATTATCAACATGCTTGAGGTGGCCTTTGGGACGGACCCGCTGACTGCCACTGCCGGCGGTTTCGCTTTGCCGACAGTCAGTCAGGTCAGCGGTGCCGGGCTTCCGCCGACAAATCACCTGGCGATTACGTTTCGGAGGATGAAGGGAGGTGCCACGGACTTTGCAACGATGGCATATACCTGGATGAGTCCGTCCGGTGACACTTACCTGTATGAGGTTGAGTCTTCGCAGGATCTCCTGATCTGGATATCAGCAGGAGATCAACCCGGGCAGTTGTTTGAGGATACCGTGACTAATGCTCCGGACGATCCGGATAATGTTGAGCTTGTGACTCACCGCGTGTCTTTAACGACTGGCACGGAGCCTTCCAATTTCCTCCGGGTCAGGGTTACCCTGAATCCATGAGGGCAAAGAACGACTGTTGAATTGCGTCCGACGGGTAGAGAGGGGAAAAGATGCGGAATCTTTCCCGGGTAAAGAGCTATTGTGCGTGATAGTCCTGCAGCGGGGATACCTCGAGCTTGCCTTTCTGTAATGACTCGATCGCCATCGCGCCGGCCTGGGCGGCACGCAGGTTGGTCATTACCGGGACAGCATTGGCAACTGCCGTGCTGCGGATAGTGATTTCATCAGCACGCGGGCTGCGATCAGTGCTTGGCGTATTGATAATGAAATCGACCTCGCCGTTCTTGATCATGTCCAGCACATTCGGGCGGCGTTTCTCGGCCAGTTTAAAGAGCCTGGTTACCGGGATGCCGGATTTCTCAAGGAATTCCGCCGTCCCGCCAGTGGAGAATATCCTGAAACCGAGTGCATGGTAATCTTTTGCGATTGCCACCGCCCGCGGCTTATCGCGATCCTTAACGCTCATGAAGAGATTGCCTTCAAGCGGCAGTGCCACCGAGGCTGCCATCTGGGATTTCGCGTAGGCCATGCCGAGATCCGCATCGATTCCCATCACTTCACCGGTTGCTTTCATCTCGGGGCCAAGCACGATGTCGATGCCCGGGAACTTGACGAAGGGGAATACCGCCTCTTTCACTGAATAATGCGATGGAACGACTTCTTCAGTGAAGCCCAGGTCGGTCAACTTCTCACCTACCATGACCTTTGCCGCCAGCTTCGCGAGCGGGACTCCAATTGCCTTGGAGACAAAAGGCACCGTGCGTGATGCGCGCGGGTTGACTTCAATGACGTAGAGTTCCTCATCCTTGACTGCAAACTGGATATTCATCAATCCGCATACATTGAGTTTTTGCGCCAGTGTTTTCGCGGCGTTCCTGATTTCCCCTTTCATTTTCTCACTCAGAGAGAATGGCGGTATGACACAGGCGCTGTCCCCGGAGTGGACTCCCGCCTGCTCGATGTGCTCCATAATGGCACCGATAACGGATGTCTCGCCGTCGGAAATGACATCGACATCGATCTCGGTGGCATCCTCAAGGAATCGGTCGACGAGCACCGGCCGCTCAGGACTGGCCTCAACGGCGGAGCGCATGTATTCGCGCAATTCGTCGTCGTCGTGGACAATCATCATGGCTCTTCCGCCAAGCACAAAACTGGGTCGTACCAGAACAGGGTAAGTGATGCGCTTGGCGATCTCGACCGCCTCATCTTCAGATGTTGCCGTGCCGGCATCAGCCTGCTTGAGGGAGAGTTCATCAAGCAGGGCAGAAAAGAACTTCCGATCCTCGGCGAGCTCGATGTTTTCGGGAGAAGTTCCTATGATGGTGACCCCGGACTTCTCGAGATCGGCGGCAAGGTTCAGAGGTGTTTGGCCTCCAAATTGCACGATCGTCCCCCAAGGGCGTTCTTCCTCGTAAATATTGAGGACATCCTCAAAGGTTAACGGTTCAAAATACAGCTTGTCGCTGGTATCGTAATCAGTTGAGACGGTCTCGGGGTTTGAGTTCACCATGATGGTCTCGAACCCGAGTTCCTTGAGGGCGAAGGCAGCGTGTACGCAGCAATAGTCAAATTCTATTCCCTGGCCGATCCTGTTTGGACCACCACCGAGGATCATGATTTTTTTCTTGTCGCCGTCACGGGTCTCGTTCTCCTCACCGTAGGTTGAGTAGTAGTAGGGGGTGAAGGCCTCGAATTCAGCGGCACAGGTGTCAACAAGCCGATATGTGGGAATCACGCCGGCGCTCTTCCTTGCAGCCCTTACCTCAAGTTCTGTTTTTCCGGTAAGGTGAGCGAGTTGCCGGTCAGAGAAACCGAGTTTTTTGGCTTGGCGCATGGGGAGTGATTCCCTGGACTTGACAATTTCCTGCTCAGCCTCGTAAATTTGCTGCAACTGACGGAGGAACCACGGGTCGATACCGGTAATTTCAAAAATTTCCGCCACCGACATGCCAATGGCAAAAGCACTTCGCAGGTAGAAGATGCGCTCGGCATTGGGCACGGCGATTTTTTCGTGTATTTCAGCAGGATCGCTGGCGGAAATGTCTTTTCCTTTACCATCTGCACCAAGCCCGAATCGACCTGTTTCCAGTGAGCGCAGGGCTTTCTGCATCGCCTCCTTGAAGGTTCGCCCAATGGACATCGCTTCACCAACACTCTTCATCTGGGTGGTCAGGGTCGGGTCAGCCGTGGGGAACTTCTCGAAAGTAAAGCGCGGAACCTTGACCACGCAGTAGTCGATGGTGGGCTCAAAACTGGCGGGTGTCTTCTTGGTGATATCGTTTGGAAGTTCGTCAAGGGTGTAGCCCACAGCCAGCTTTGCCGCGATTTTGGCAATCGGGAAACCTGTTGCTTTCGATGCCAGCGCCGATGATCGGGATACCCGCGGGTTCATCTCGATGACGATCATCCGCCCGGTCTCGGGATCGACCGAGAACTGGATATTTGAACCGCCGGTCTCGACCCCGATTTCACGGATCACTGCGAATGAGGCGTCACGCATGATCTGGTATTCCTTGTCGCTTAGCGTTTGTGCCGGAGCGACGGTGATGGAGTCGCCGGTATGAATTCCCATCGGGTCGAGGTTCTCTATTGAGCAGATGACAACACAGTTGTCATTGCGATCCCGCATCACTTCCATCTCGTACTCTTTCCAGCCGAGCAGGGATTCCTCGATCAGCACTTCGGTTACCGGCGACATATCGAGTCCACGTGCCAGAATCTCCTCAAACTCCTCACGGTTGTAGGCAATGCCGCCGCCGCTTCCACCCAGCGTGTATGCCGGACGGATGATCAGGGGGAAATGTTTCTTGGTCGCCTTCGCAATTGTCCGGGAGATTTTCCTTCCTTCCTCGATGGTATGGGCGACGCCGGATTGTGGAAGATCAAGGCCGATCTTGAGCATTGCCTCCTTGAAAGCCAGGCGATTCTCACCTTTCTCGATTGCCTCGGCGTTGGCTCCGATCAGCTTAACACCGTATTTCTCGAGGATGCCCCGGCGGAAGAGTTCCATGGCCGTATTAAGTCCGGTCTGTCCGCCAAGTGTCGGCAACAGGGCATCGGGTTTTTCCCTGCTGATTATTTTTTCAACCACTTCGGGGGTGACCGGCTCGATATATGTTCGATCGGCAAATTCCGGATCGGTCATGATTGTCGCCGGGTTTGAGTTGACCAGCACAACGCAGTAACCCTCTTCCCGGAGGGCCTTGCAGGCCTGTACTCCCGAATAGTCGAACTCGCATCCCTGACCGATGACAATAGGGCCGGAACCGATAAGCAGGATTTTCTCGAGGCTGGTGTCCTTGGGCATGCGTCGGCTCCTTTGTTGCCATCGCACGGACTGCTTGTAAAGGGGGGATTAGGGAGGATATGAGGGCTTTGCCGTTGCTGTGTGAAACTGAGTGGGCCACAGTAGCGGGTAAACTAAGTGTAAAAAAAGGCCTTTTGCCTATTCGGTGCATTATTGTTGATCGTATATTTTACGTTGATCTGATGTGGCCTTCGTGTTGAGGAAAACACAAATCAAGAACGGCTGTGAGGTGGTTGTCGGGTTCCCTGTTTTATTCTCGGCTTTGATCCTCCAGGCCGGGGAGGTGCCGACGAGGCAAAAGTCTGCTGATCCTGTGCCGGGAACCCGCGCCGGCGATCAAGAGGTTGCAGTGACAATGGAGACGGCCATCAGGAAACTTCGTGAAGGTCAATCACAACTCGACAGGACGGTTTTCCTCAATGAGGGCATGGCGCAGATTTACGAGAACCCTTTCGTATTGCTGTGGGATCCTCTGCGTCAGGGCAGGCCTTTTGAGATCCTCGCGGGTTTCGCTTTTAACAGGCTGGAGATCAGGAATCCCGGACCCTGGAAGCGGCTTGAGGTTCTCTGGCCCAATGGAAAGTCCATCCGCGTGGAAAAACCTGCGACCGGGCAGTATCATCCGGCGGGTTTCAGTGGTTCCTGATTACTGTGTGCCCCTGGAGTTTTCCCATGCAGCCCGGGATTCAGGCAACCTGCAAGCCGTTGTGAGCATCCTCCTCAGGGGGTAGGGTTACCGGATTAAATCGTTTATAGAATCTTCAGTGAAGCACTCAGCCTCAAGCAGGGCACCGTTGAACTGACCCCCTGCCGTCACCGGATTGGTTACAATTACACAGGGCATTCCTGCAGCTTTTGCCGCCCGCAGGCCATTTTCGGAATCTTCCATGACCAGAGAGTCGCCGGGGGAAATCTTGAGTGCTGAGGCTGCGGCAAGGAACAGGTCGGGATATGGTTTAATCCGCTCTACGTCATCACGATTGCGCAGGGCACTGAAGTGTTTCAGGAGGTCGAGTTTTTTCAGCCACCCGGCAACCCAGGCTCGTGAAGAGCTTGATGCAACAGCGAGTTCAAGTCCCTTGGTGCGTGCATTCTCGATAAATTTCCGCACACCGGGGCGGGCATCCTGTGCCGTGAGGCGCTTACTGATTAATTTCTCCCGCCCGCAATTAATGGTCGGCCAGTCAAATGTCTTCCCGGTACGGCGTTCCAGTTCGGTTTCGGGGTTGAATTGTCCGAAGTCACTGCCCACACATTGCTTGTAGGTTTCCAGCTTGAGCGATTCCCCATGGGCACAATAAACCTCATTCCAGCTTTCATATATAACGGTTTCTGTATCAACGATGAGTCCGTCGAAGTCGAAAATAATGGCCCGATGCATGGTCGGTAATGACGTCGGGTCAGGTATTGAGTTTTTTTGCGTAGGCTGTGGCTGCCAACGCGAAGCGCTCGGCAATGGGTTTAAGTTTTCCCTGAAACATGAGGCCAAGACGCAGCGGCGGGAAACCGCGCAATGCTATCCTGCGCAACCCTGCGGGGATTTCGACGCCCGGGGCATCGATAGTGAGACCGTAGCCATATCCCCGGCTGGTGTATTTTGTCACCAGTTCAAGTGAGGTCACCTCCACTCTCGGGATCCATACAATTCCTCGTTTTTTCAGTTCATTCTGGAAAATGCGGTTGATCTCATGTTCTGAAGAGAGTGAAATCAGCGGCTTGTCGATCTTGCTGTCGGGAGTTCTGGCAATTGTCGAGAACCCCTTCACGGTATTCTTTCTCTGGGTAATCAGTATGAGTGGCAGGCGGAGCAACTCAATGGTCTTGATTGCCGGTGGCATTGATTTCTGTAGCGTGGAGATCGCGAAATCAATCTCCTGATTGGCCAGTAGCAGCTCGATATCGGCAGGTTTCACCACTTCCTGCAGCGTCAGGCGGAGATTGGGTTGCTTACGGCGTATTTGCTCAAGGACATCGGGGATATGATTGGCGAGCACTGTACCGGAAGCCGCCAATCTGAGATGCGCACTTTCCTCGCCGCGTAATTGAGATGCAATGTTCGGCAGCCCGGAAAAGAATCCCGAGATAAAATCGTGGAGTTCGCTGCCGGCCGGTGTCAGCGCGAAGGGACGGCGGTTAAAGAGTTTCACCCCAAGTTCGCGTTCAAGCTGCAGCATTTGGCTTGATATCGCCGGTTGCTGGATGCCATAGGGCATGTTGCGGACGGCCGGTGTGATTCCACCAAAGGTTGCCACATAGTAGAAAAGCTCAAGGTGGTGGACATTCGGAGGCAACATGATGACGGTAGGATATATCATCGTTATGATCAATTTTCATTTTATTTATATCAATTTAAGCAAACTTAGTACACCTCATGGTCCCGCATTATAAAAGGGCCACATTTGCAACAGCTCGATGAGGGTGCTGGTTTGCTGTTTGTGTCTTTGCCTCCTTGCAGAAGTCTATCATATTTGCTTCACAGAGCATTACGATATCGACCGAGAATCATTTCACCATGGATCAAGTTCAAGACCAGGATGCCGAAATCGCCTTTCACGCGGAATTGGCATCAAGAGAAGGTGCAATCAGTCCAACTCTCAAGAGTAAGGTCTCTGAATACAAGGCTGCAGAATACTGGCCAGTTCACGCGCGCCATGGATTCCTCAATGAAATCCATCAGAGCAAAGCGAAAACGATTCTGGATTTTGGTTGCGGCAGCGGCGAGATGGTCACTCGCTTAGCGCTCATGGGTTATGATGTTACCGGCATCGATCTCTCTCCAGACATGACAGACCTGGCCAGGGAACGTATTAAAGTCGATAATGTAACTGATTGCGCACGTGTCGTAACCGGTGATGCCATGACCTACGGTTTCGACGGGAAATTCGATTTGATCACTGCTCAGTTAATCATGCATCATCTGGATATCAAAATGGCAATGGATGGTCTTGTCCGTCACCTTAAACCCAACGGCACGATCGTCTTCTGGGAGCCAGTAGCCTTCTCAAGATCCTTGCAATGGATTCGCGATCACTGCGGAGTGAAGAAGGAAGTAAGCGTGAACGAACGCCCACTCGTCAAAGGCGATCTGGATTTAATGGGATCCTATTTCAAGGAGGTAACGGTGAGCTATTACTATATTCTCACCCGCCTGCAGTGTTTACTCCCCGGTAAATACAAGAACGAGCTCTCGAGTTTGACCATGTTCTTGAAGAAGATTGATCGTCTGCTCTTGAAACTGCCTGGTGCTGCTTACTTTGCCGCCTCGGTAGTCATGACGTGTCGAATCCCCAAATAGCGGACAGGAAGTCAGCTTACGGCAAATGTCATTCAACTTCATTGCCTTCTTATCCCCTTGATTCTGCTGAAGTGCGGCGGATTTTTCCACACTCCTTCCTCCGATTCCCGGGGGCAGGGGCTCATTGTAACATAAACGCGGAGGGAGCATTCAAAAAAGGCTTGCCGGGACTGTTAATTCATGGGAGTTTTCCCGCCCTTCATTCCCGGCGGCACGGGATGACTTCAGCCGCATGAACATTACGTTAGATAGACATGGCCTACGCGATCTTTAAAACCGGCGGCAAGCAGTATAAAGTTGCCGAGGGCGACAAGATTGATGTCGAGAAGCTTGACCTTGAGGTCGGGGCAT
This sequence comes from Verrucomicrobiales bacterium, assembly GCA_046581505.1. Lineage (GTDB taxonomy): Bacteria > Verrucomicrobiota > Verrucomicrobiia > Verrucomicrobiales > DEV007 > CACIUL01. The sequence goes on from JAYGGE010000109.1 coordinate 32,270, forward strand.
CCGCAACTTTTGAGGATGTGCTGTTTTATTCTGATGAAGGCAGCGTGAAAGTCGGAGACCCGGTTATCAGCGGAGCGAGCGTTACCGCGCAGGTTGTTGATCAGGTTCGTGCAGGGAAGGTCACGGCATTCAAGTTTAAGCGCCGCAAAGGCCATCACAAAACCAAGGGGCATCGTCAGCCGCTTACCCGCCTGGCAATCACCGGCATCAGTGCCTGATTTGATCTCAATCTTAACATTACTCAGTCATGGCACATAAGAAAGGTCAGGGAAGCGTCAAGAACGGGCGTGACAGTAATTCAAAGCGGCGGGGAGTGAAGAAATTCGGCGGTGAGCATGTTATCCCGGGAAATATTATCCTGCGCCAGTGTGGAACCAAGTGGCGACCGGGTAGCAATGTCGGGTTGGGTAAGGACTACA
>JAYGGE010000112.1:0-5746 GCA_046581505.1 Verrucomicrobiales bacterium
TGACCGCGGGCATCAGTCATCCTCGGCAACAGCTGGTCCTCGGCATAGTTCAGGCGCAGGGCTGAACTGTCGGGATTCGGGGTCTTGGTATGGTTGCCTCCAAGCACAAAGAGATGCTGCCCGTCCGGGGCAAGAACAACCGCGTGCGGGCCGTGCTCCCCGCCGCCGGCAAACCGGCGCATCTCCTGGATCTTGTCCAGGGCATCATCGCCGTTTGAATCAGTCACGCGATAGAGCCCGGAACCCGGCTTGCCGCCGTTAAGGCAGACATACAGGGAATCAAAAGCCCAGAGAAGTCCATGCGCTCCTGAAATATCCGCCGGAATCTTCTCCACCTTTGGTCCTCCGGCACTTGGGGTAACCCTAAATATTCCCCTGCCACCCTGGTCACCGCAGTAGAGACGCCCCTTGTCATCAACCGCCATGGATACCCATGACCCGTGTGTCACCTTGGGAACATCGTAGATTTTCTCAATCTCAAATCCCTTCGGGTGCACCTCGGCAGCCCCACTCGCCACCTTCACCTGCGCCACGACCGCAGCTGCTGCCGTTGTTGAAAGCGGCAGACCTGCTGCCGCAGCAGTATCCGCTTTCTTAAGGACGATATCCTTGGCCTCAATCCTCATCGGCGCGCCGGCGTGCAGCTGCAGGGCCAGGATTCCCTTCATGGCACGCTTGGCAAGCTGGTCATCGACCATCTCAACCGTCACCTCGCCGTTGACCTTATGGATGAGCTTATTGCCTTTGGCGATGACGGTGAACTCGTTCCACATGGAAAGATCCAGCTTCTTCGAGGTATCCAGTTTGCCGACAATGTTCTTTTTGCCTTTATTGTCGATATTTACCCTTTGCCCCCGCTGGGCAACAATCCCCCGCCCCCTTTCCTCATAAAGCATGCCGAAATAGCCGGGAGAGGGATGCATGTCCATCTGGTATCCGCCAACAGACCATTTCTTGGCATCAAGAATCTTGGAACGATACTGGATGCCGGAATTATTGCTGCCGATAACACGGGCCTTCAGTGTCAGCTCAAAGTCGCCGACTTCGCCGCCTTTCCAGATCAGGAAGGTATTTCCGGAGGCTTTCCTCTGGGCTGTCGTCTCGCCGACAATGACACCATTCTCGACACGCCAGAGGTCGGGGTTGCCGTCCCATCCTGTTAAATCCTTACCGTTGAACAGATCCTGGCAGAATGCGCCACTGATGGCTGAAAGAGAAAATAGTGCTGTGAGAAAATAACGGGTCATTTTTTTGAATATTGGCAGTCAGGTTATCGCCCGAATCATACCGCGTAAAGAACCCGTTTACCGGGCGCTGGTAATAACTACACTGCCATGATGCGCCCTTTTCTCACAGCCTCAGTAATAAAAAAAAGAACACGCGGCAGCCACGGGGGTCCCGCAACCGAGACGGGGGAGAGGTGAACTGACCAGCCCTCTAGACATTGATTGGCCCCTCATCCGGCTTGTCTTTCGGGGCAGCCTTGGGTTCAACCTCCGGGACAGGGTTTTCCTGAGGGTCGGGCTTGGATTCCGGCGGTTGGGCAGGCTTGATTTTTAAGTCATCGATTACAGCCTTTAGCTTTTTAACTTCAGCAGCCAGCAGCGCGGCTTTCTTTTCTGATTGCTCCAGCTGCATCTTGCGGGAAGCCATTTGCGCCCCGGCATCCTCAAGCGCCTTGTCGGCTGCTGCCATTTTCAAACGCGCATCTGCTGCTGCCGCTGCTGCTGTCTTTTTCTGCTGTTCCATGCTGGCCCCCAGATCGCTCAGGACTTTGCGTTGAATTTCCAGCTCTTTCTGGACAGCCTCTGTCTTGACCAGTTGCGCTTCAAGCCCACTCCTCGCCTTGCGGTAATTAAGATCAATCTGCTCCCTGTCGGCTTTTCCCCGCGCAAGATCCCTCTTTGATCCTTCCAGCATGGAACGGATTTCCTTTAGATTGAGCGCGAGTTGATCACCCCGTGCCTGCAAGTCTGCAGATGCTTTCGCATACTGCTCTTTTGCTGCAGCGAAGTCAGACTTCAGGGTTGCATGTTCCTTGGCAAGCACGGCACCCTTTACCTGTTGGTCACCGAGCAGACCCTTGAGGTCCTGCTTGTCATGTTTGAGCTCATTGATCTTGCCCTTTGCAACACCGGCCCCCAGGTTGAGATCGCCGATCTGCTTGTTTTTTGCTGTAATGACAAACATGGCCGCGATCAGCAACAGGATAAGTGCAGCCAGTGCGACCAGTCGCGCCGTCCCTCCCATGGGTGAATGTCCAGGGGTATCAAGAACAACCGGTGGAGAACCGGGCACGCCCTGCCCTGCATCTCCGGCAGTAAAATCATTGCCACCGGTTAAGGCCAACCCCTGAAGGGTTTCTGAACTGCCTTCTGCATCATTCCCCCAAAGGGTAAATGCGCTGCACCGGGCAATACGGATAAGGGGAAGTTCCAGATTGGCAACATCGCTATTTGCAGGTGGGGATTGCTCCGCTTCATTTCCCCGGGTATCCCCTGGCGGCTGCACTTGCCCGGCAGACACGGTAAGGATTGCCGGGGAGGCAAGTGCCTCTGCCGTTGTCCATACTGTAAAAGCACCGGAAAGCAGTATCGCCGCCGGATCCCCGGAAGACTGCACGGTTTGGAGTTCTTCATGATGTTCTTCGCTTAACACGGGTTCATCAAAGACACCCGCCGGAAGGGGCGCAATCACCTGATCCACGACCGTACCGTCGATCGGGGTTTCCGCGGAGACATTGGCCGGTGCCTGCTGTGTTGCCCAGAGAGTAAATGCCCTTGAGGGAATGGATGTAATTGCCGAACCCGGGCGAGGCCCAGGCCGGGATTCCGTGCGGGGAGTAATCCACAGGGTAAAGGGATCAGCCCGCTCGAGGCGAATCTTCTCCACCGTAAGGTCCCCGGCAGCCGATCCGGCTCGCTGAGTCCATATTCTTGCAAACCAGCCACCCTTCGGGCGGCTAATAGCGGTCGGGTTTCTGGCGAGTTCCTCGCCAACAGGTCGGGCCATGGTCAGGGATAGATATCAGGTTGGATTTTTAAGGAAATTTAGCACGGTTTGTGCCTGTTTATAAAGTCAGATTATGGTGTTTGGGGAACAATTATCCCGTCTTGGCACAATCAGGTGTGCTAAAAGAGGATGCCAAAGTGACAATTCCCGGCTATTTAGCCATCCGATACCCTGTCCATGTTGCTCGTCATTGATAACTACGACTCCTTTACATATAATCTCGTTCAGTATTTCGGCGAGTTGGGGGCAACTATTGAGATCCGTCGCAATGACAAGATCACCGTCGATGAGATTAAGAAGCTGGCACCGGAAAAGATCTGTATTTCCCCGGGGCCCTGCACGCCGAATGAAGCCGGCATAAGCTGTGAAGTCATCAGGGAACTCGGCCCTTCAATACCCTTGCTCGGTGTCTGCCTGGGACACCAGTCGATCGGTCAGGTATACGGTGGCGAAATCATACGTGCTGAACGTTTAATGCACGGTAAAACATCAAAAATCAGTCATGCGAGCAAGGGTATTTTCTCGGGGATGCCCTCCCCGTTCGACGCAACACGCTATCATTCCCTGATCATCCGGCGCGATTCCTTCCCTGACTGCCTTGAGATCACGGCAGAAGCCGAGACGCAGGAACGTGAAATCATGGGACTACAACACAAGGAACATCCGGTCCACGGGGTACAATTCCATCCGGAATCAATCCTCACCAGCGAAGGTATGCAGTTGTTGAAGAATTTCCTGGCCATGTAGCATGGCAAGAATCACCGGAACCCTCCCCAGTGAGCTTCAAATCCCGAAGGATCTTTAATGGCCAACCAGTTCTACAGCGAATTTGACACCACCCCTCTATCAGTCAATGCCAACACCCGCCCTGACGAGTATCGCACTGCTTTCCAGATAGACCGGGACCGCATCCTCTATACTTCCGCATTTCGCCGCCTGCAGAGCAAGACGCAGGTATTTTTATCCGGTGAATATGACTTCTACCGCACCCGTTTGACCCACTCTCTTGAGGTCGCGCAAATCGGGCGCTCGATCTGCGCACGCCTGAAGAAAGCCGGCGATCTGCTTGGCGACGATTATTTCATTGATCCTGACCTGGTCGAGGCGGCATGCCTCTCACACGACATCGGCCATCCGCCCTTTGGCCACGCCGGGGAACGCGTATTGCACGATATCATGCAGGAGATGGGCGGATTCGAGGGCAACGCACAAACCCTGCGCCTGTTAACTGAAACCATCTACGGTGATAAAGGCATGAATCCAACGCGCGCGTTCCTTGATGCCACCCTTAAATACAAAACCCTGTTCTCCGAGATTCCGGAAGCCCTCAATCACTTTGTTTATGACAACCAGCGCACCCACCTTGAGTTCGCCCTCGATGGTGAGCGCCTGCTAAATGAACTTGAACCCGGAAAACAGCGCAACGAATTCAAGTCAATCGAATGCCAGATCATGGACTGGGCAGACGATACCGCCTACTCGTTGAACGATATTGTTGATGGTGCCAACGCCGGTTTTATCAATCTGGAACATCTTGAGCGTTGGGCCTCGCTAAACGAGCTCACAAATGACGATACAGAACACATTGATGATTTGTGCCGGGCCATCCGGCGACGGCGACTCGAGCCACTGATGGGGCGTAAGGTGGGTGACTTTATTACTGCCGTAAAACTCGCTGAACCTCCGCAAAACTTCATGTCTGCAAAGACAGCGCGTTACCGCTATCAGGTTATTGTCGACCCTGAAACCGTGGCAGAGTCAAGGCTCTACAAGAAAATCTCACTCGATCTTGTATTCCGTTCCCCACAACTGCAACAACTCGACTACAAGGCACGCCGGGTGCTCGGTGAGTTGTTTAATATCTTTACCGACAACTATCTCGGTACAGGAAAACAGCGGTTGCGTTTACTCCCGGTGGACGCGGAAAACACCCTTGAGGCTGCCCCCGACGAAAACACACGCACACGCCTCATTTGTGACCTTGTAGCCAAGATGACCGATCGCTTTGCTGTTCGCACCTACCGGCGGCTTGCCGACCCCGACTTCGGTTCAATCGTCGATCTTGTCTAGACACACACAAAATAAGCAAGCGAGAAATCTTCCGTTTATAGGGAACATGGATTAAGGTGAGGAGTAAAGGATCCCTCTCTCCTCAATGAACCTCCTCTCACAAACTGCTGCCCCTGCCGCCTGCCTTATTTTTTCCCTTTATTGTACACTTGGCAATGCGGCAGCGGAAATCGTAATCAACGAGATCCACTACAACAGTGAACCCAACACCACGGCCAACGAGTTTGTAGAACTCTACAACAGTGGCTCCTCAACAGTCGATCTCTCCGGATGGTTCTTTTCACAGGGCATCAGTTACACCTTTGCTCAGGACACAGAAATTGAGGCCGACAGCTACCTGGTCATCGCCGAGCGCGTGACCCCGCTTCTGGAACAGTTTGGCGTGGCAGCCCTGGGACCGTTCTCATTAAGCCTCGCCGGCAATGGCGAGACCCTGGAACTGCGCAGGGCCGATGGCACAATCGCTGATACGGTAAGCTACAAGGCATCCTTTCCCTGGCCGGTCGGAGCTGGAGGAACAGGTGCCTCAATGGAACTGATCAACCCGGGGCTCGATAACGATCTCGGCGGCGCGTGGCGCAGTTCTCAATCCGGCTTCAGCGGAGTGCAGGCAACCTACGTCTCACCCGGGGAACTCTGGTCGTATCGTCCCGGTAGCAGCGAG
>JAYGGE010000194.1:0-6330 GCA_046581505.1 Verrucomicrobiales bacterium
CTGGTCTGTGAGCGGGTATCAGTTATCTATTCTGTATATGCAGAGGATCAAGACTACTTCTCCTTCACGGCGTAGCTCAGCAGGATGTCCTGGTCACGGAGGTAAAGCTTACCGTTTGCCACGACCGGATGAGGCCATGCCCTGGCACTGCTTCGGTGAGGTTGCTCGAATTTGCTGATTTCTTTCATGCCCTCCGGCGTGGCTTCAATCAAGGCTACCGGCCCCTTTTCACTGCGCAGGATAAAGCGGCCACCGGCATACAGGGTGGAACCCTTACCCACACTGCGCTCCTTGAACAATTCCTCTCCGCTCTCTATTGCAACACAGCGGAAGGTGCCTCCAGTGGATCCGTAGACGTGGCCATCGACCAGGACAACACCTCCATGATGGTTGGCAAGTTTGGTGTTGGCATAGATCTCCTCACTCGACCACCCGGTGCCTTTCCTGGTAATGCGAAACCCGTTACAGCCAACCCCGTATCCTGAAGTCACGAAGACGATGTCACCGGCGACGACCGGGGTCGTGATCACGGCCGTCCGACCCGGGCGCCCGGCTTTCCACAAAACCTTTCCCGTGTCGGGATCAACTCCCGCAACGCTTTCACCGGTGAGCTGAATGTATTGGCGAGTGCCGTGAATGGTGGCAATGATGATGGATGAATAGGCAGCAGTGTCTGTCCAATCACTGGTCTGCCAGATCTTGGCACCGGTCTTTCGGTTGAGTGCCACCAGCGTCCCGTCCTTGCCGCCAGGCGTGCAAATGACACGATCATTGTCAACCAGGGGGGATTCACTGTATTTCCATCCTGACATCATCTTGCCGCCAAAATCCGTGACGAGATTCTTTTTCCATAGCAGTTTACCGGATACCGCGTCCACGCAGGCGATATCGGAATGCTGGTTTAATGCGAAGACTTGTCCCCCGTCCACAGTGGGCGTGCTGCGCGTTCCGGGATACCCTTTATGCCCTCCTGCATCACCAATCCTGGATTTCCAGATGAGGTTGCCATTTTTCTCACTAAGTGCAATGACGCAGCTGCCGTCGTCCATGTCACCCAGGGTGTAAATGGTTCCCTTCACGACTGCGATACTTGAGAAACCGACCCCAAGGCCAGTGGCTTTCCAGGCCAGGGTTGGTCCGTCATCCGGCCACTCGGCAAGAAGGCCTTTCTCCTTGGATATACCATCACGATTCGATCCCCGCCATTGCGGCCAGTCATCAGCATTGGCAGTCAACGTGAGCCGGCCGATGACAAATGAGAGCATGGGAAGGAAGAGAAAAGTCAATTTCATGAGCTTAGTGTGAATGCCGGATGCTCGGATGTCGAGACCTACAGGTTGAGTCAATTCGGCTAAATTGTATTCATGGTATTTCATCAGAGCTGTCTGCACCCTTGCCAACAGGGAATCAAAACCTCCTCGCAATAGGCACCCCGGCAGATTGCGTTTTGTGGAATTTTTATGTCTTCCCTGAATCAGGATGTCAGGCTAGGATTTTTTCCCATACCGCTTTATGAAAAAAATACTGCTGATTATCCTGATCGCTTCAGTCGGCCTGTTGGTCGCCGCTGATCGTGGACAACGGGCTGCCCCGCGCCCCAACAAACCAATCCCAAGGGAGCAGCTCATGCAGTTCACGGGGGAATTGAAAGATGCCAAGCTGAGCCGGGACATTCGCATCCTCTGGCTCTACGGGCCCGAGGATCACGGTGGGGGTGAACATGACTACATCCGCATCAAGGAATTGTTTGTCCCCATGCTCAAGAGCATTCCGCGGGTGACTGTGGATGAGGCCTACCGGTTCCCGGCACAGGAGCAATTCGACCGGGCTGACCTCATGATTCAATTCCTGCACCTCCCGGACCTGACGGATGAGCAGTTGGCCATGTTCCAGGGCTTTGTGAACCGTGGAGGCGGCGTCGTTTCCATTCACGAGTCCTGCATTGTCCGACCCGTAGAGCGGGCAACAAAGCTGGCAGGATGCATCGGTTGTTCCTGGCAGGGCAACAAGAATTCGCATTGGGGCAAGTTCTCGCATGATCATCCCTTGTTCCTGAAGACGGAGCATCCGGCCTTTGCCGGGCTGCCCAAATCAGTCCGGTTGAATGACGAGTCCTATTGGGATCTGCTCAAAGGCGACAATGTCGAGGTCATCGGGACCATTGCCTCCAAGGCCAACAAGGACAGCGCACCCTTCGCGGATATCCTGAAGAGCGAGGGCGCGCGCGGCGAAGCGTTCTGGACCTACACCTCCGGCAAGGGCCGGGTATTCGGCACCACCACCGGCCACTACACCTACACCTATTTTGACCCGATGTACCGGCTCATCCTGTTGCGGGGAATCGCATGGAGCCTGAAGGAGGATCCGGCACCCTTTATGCCTCTCGTGTTTCACGGCATCACCAATAAGCAGGGCCTTGTCGGCACGACTGACACCATGATGAATTACAGGAACCGCAAAAAATAAAATCATTGAAAAAAGCCAGTGCACGAATATACAAGGTGGAATGTTCCAGAGTAATGAATGAAATGATCCCAATTGTTATAGGTTTGTGGATGACTGGTTGTGCACGGAGGGGTTCTCCAGTATCCAACCTGATGATGAATAATTTTTCGGGTCCAAAGCGAAAGTGCGCATCTTGAATCCAAAAAAGCAGGAAGTCATCGCTGGTATGGAGGGGTTCGTGTCGAGCCAGCTGGAGTATTTGCAGCCAGTGGAAGGAAGCTGGCAGCCGCAGGATTGGTTGCCGGATATGACCAGTGAGGATTGGGTCGAACGCGTGCAAGCCTTCCGCGAACCCGCCACGGGGCTCTCAGACGCAGTGCTGGTGGTGTTGGTGGGAGACATGGTGACCGAGGAGGCTCTACCGACGTATCAAACATTGCTCAATGGATACGAGGGCATCAGCGATAAAACCGGCACCGACCCAAGCTCTTGGGCGCAGTGGACGCGCGGTTGGACGGCAGAAGAAAACCGGCACGGGGATTTGCTGAATAAATATCTTTACCTCACCGGCCGGGTGGATATGCGTGCGGTGGAACTGACGATCCAAAATTTGTTACGCAATGGGTTTGATCCCGGCACGGCGCAGGATCCTTATAAAGGATTTGTTTACACCTCATTCCAGGAACGGGCGACCAAGATTTCGCACAAGAATGTGGCCCAACTCGCACGTGCAGAAGGCGACGAGAGTTTGCAGGGCATTTGTAGCGCCATTGCTTCGGACGAAGCGCGCCACGAAAAGGTATATACGAATTTCATGAGCCACATTTTCGAGCAAGACCCCAATGGCTCGGTGCTGGCGTTTCGCGATTTAATGCGCGACCAGGTTGTGATGCCATCGCATTTGATGCAGGATGGCTCGGGTCCCGACTTGTTCGAACATTTCTCCGCCGTTGCACAGCAGTTGGGCGTATACACGGCTAAGCACTATGGGGACATCGTGGAGCACTTGGTCCGCAGCTGGGATGTGGAACACTTAACCGGGCTCAACGGCGAGGCTGCGGAGGCACAGGATTATTTATGCCGCCTGGGTGCCCGTTATGCAAAACTGGCCGAGCGAAGCCAGCGCCGCCAATCCAAAATTGAGCCGCGCCAATTCAGTTGGATCTTTAATCGGGCAGTGTAACTCCACTCAAACCCCCGTGAATATCTGTGCTCGGCGGCAATCCAATGGGTGTCCACAGCGACCTCACTGACGAATACGTTACCGTCAGTTTCACCGACAGCGGAAATGGTATTTCAGCTGAAGATATGTCCAATGTCTTCCAGCCCTACTTTACTACGAAGAAATTGGGAACCGGGCAACCCACTGGTGGGGAATTGTCGCAAAATACAAATACCAATACAGGAGATGAAATCACTGCAAAGCCAGTTAAATAATCAACATTAAAGAAAAAGATTGCTGGCACCTATCATGTTAGTGAAGCTCACCAAAGAATGGTCTTGCTGGAAAACCGTTCGATATACCAAAAGATAGAATAACTCCTTCTTTCTTGCCCAAACAAATGTCTCATTTGAACCATCAACCCCAGCAGCAGTTCTCGAGACGGCGCCTGTTACAGGTAGGTGGTATTGGTGCCATGGGCTTAACGTTGCCCAGCTTCCTTCATGCTGAACAACTTCTGGGTTCAGGTGCCTCGGCCAAGTCCTGCATCTTCATCCACCAGTATGGCGGACTGAGCCAACTCGATTCATGGGACATGAAACCCGACGCGCCACAGGAGATTCGCGGCCCCTACAAACCGATCAAGACAGCCACACCCGGATTCAAGATCTGTGAATTAATGCCGCGGCTTGCCAAGTTATCCGAGCAATACGCAGTTATCCGTTCGATGACGCACAAGGAATCGGAGCATAAAAAGGCCAACTCGATGTTGCTGGCCGGCCGTGAAAAGCCCGCGGTGAATGACCCGTCTTTTGGGGCCATGGTCACAAAATTGCTCCCCTCCAGTGCAAGTATCCCAGACCATGTGTGGTTGCAGAAATTTGGCGGCGGGGCCGCCCCGCCCGATCATACGTACCTCACAGGTGGCCGCTTGGGCATGACCTATGCCCCCATGCTGATTGGTGAGAAGCATAATGATAACCCTGCTTCGGATGATTTCCGCGTCCGAGCGTTTGATACACCCGATAATGTAACGAAAGAGCGGATGCAAAATCGCAAGGACCTGCTGGGGTCAACCCAAAACCTTTCGTCAGTGGGAAGCACATCCGAATTTGAATCATTTGAAACCCACCAGAAAAGATCCTTTGACCTGTTGTACGGGAAAGCAGCCAGACAGGCCTTTGAAATTGAAAAAGAAGGCGAAAAGGTCAGGGATCGCTATGGCAGAAATCCCTTAGGCCAGAACTTACTGCTGGCAAGGCGACTCATCGAATCAGGCGTGAGATTGGTCAATGTTGCTGCGTGGACAGGACTCGCTGCAGGGGAGAAATTTGTGAGCGTGGAAACCTGGGACATGCACGGAAATGCTGATGTAGGTATTTTTGAAAATGGATGGAACGGGTTACCTTTCGCCTTGCCCCGCACCGATCAGGCAGTGGCTACATTGCTTGAGGATCTCAAGGATCGCGGATTGCTCGATACCACACTGGTCGTATTGGTAGGCGAATTTGGTCGTACACCCAAGATCAGTAAGGGCGCCAAGCGCATCGGGCGCAACCATTGGCCTAACTGCTATTCAGCAATGCTTGCCGGTGCGGGGATTAGGGGCGGTAGTGTTTATGGAGAGTCAGATAAACAAGCGGCTTACGTTAAATCAAACCCGGTAACTCTGGAGGATTTTACGGCAACGCTCTTTACCGCGATGAATATCAACCCGGCTTCACCCCTTGGGCTTGATGGCTTTACGGCCCCAGCCAGTACGGGAAATCCAATTAAAGCACTGTTTTAGATCACAGTTGTCTCCACAGCTATTTCTCTGAGTCAGGATGGTGGGTTAGGATTCTCTCAGCAATGAAAACCCTACTCACAGTTTTGTTTTGTTTGTGTCTGCCTTTGATGGGGTCAGATAAGAAACCTTTAACCCAGGAGGAATCGGCAAAGGCCATTGAGGCAGCGATTCGTAAAGCTGCCAAGAAACCCACCGGCGAACTCACCAAGGCCGATTTGGAGAAGGTGACGCGGCTGGATCTCCATAGCAAACAAATAACCTCTGTGAAGGGTCTGGAGAAGCTCACGCAGTTAACGCGTCTGTATCTCTCCTACAATCAGCTGACTGATGTAAAGGGTCTGGAGAAGCTCACGCAGTTGACGGAGCTGCATCTCAATAACAATGAACTGACCGATGTGAAGGGTCTGGAGCAACTCACGCATTTACATGAGCTGAATCTCACTCTCAATAAACTGACCGATGTGAAGCTTCTGGAGAAGCTCACGAAGTTAGTGTGGCTGCATCTCAATAACAATGAACTGACCGATGTGAAGGGTCTGGAGCAGCTTACGCAGTTACAGTATCTGCATCTCGGAAACAACCCCGATCTCACCAAGGCACAGATTGCTGAACTGCAAAAGGCATTGCCCAAGTGCAAAATCTTCAGCACCCCCACTTTAACCAAGAAACCTTCAACTAAGGAGCAATCGGCGAAGGTCATTGAGGCAGCGATTCGGAAAGCTGCCAAGAAACCCACCGGCGAACTCACCAAGGCGGACTTGGAGAAGGTGACGGAGCTTAATCTACGTTACAAACAAATAACCTCTGTGACGGGTCTGGAGAAGCTCACGCAGTTAAAGACGCTTTATCTCCATAGGAATCAACTGACCGATGTGAAGGTTCTGGAGAAACTCACGCAGTTAACGCGGCTGGATCTCTACGACACTAGACTGAC
>JAYGGE010000074.1:0-3011 GCA_046581505.1 Verrucomicrobiales bacterium
AGAAACACCCGGGCAACCCGCTCTTTGGCGAGGACAGGCGGTGGGAACCACGATACGACAACATGTATCCCAATGTCATCTATGACCGGGCGGAGAAACTCTACAAGTGCTGGTATTCTCCCTTCATCATCGACCAAAGAACCACCGGCCGGCCGGTTGGGCAACGCAATCCCGGGTCGACAGACTACATGAATGCCCGGCCGGCCGGCCGCGAGGAGGCCATGTTGTACGCGACGTCGAAGGATGGTGTCCGCTGGCAGAAGCCGCAGCTTGGTATCGTCGATTTTCAGGGCAACAGGAAGAACAACATCGTCTGCCGGGGTGCCGGAGGCTCGGGCGTCATCAAGGATCAGCACGACCCGGACCCAAAGCGGCGCTACAAGGTGTTCTACTGCACTGATTCAGGTTACAGGATGCGCTATTCACCGGACGGCCTTCACTGGGGAAAGGAGGTGGCACTGCCGGGCGTCGGGGAAAGCGACACGCACGCCAACATGATCTGGGCACCGGAGTTGCAAAAGTACGTGGGTATCCTGCGGCACTATGACAATCTTCCGGTTACCGGAAACCGGAAGATCGCCCGCACCGAGAGTGCCGATGCGCTGAAGTGGGCCAAGTCGAAGACCATCCTCGAGGGCACACCCCTCAAGCAACTCCATGACATGACCATCTTCCGCGACGGCGGCGTATACCTTGGCTTGCTCGGCTGCATGAACTATCCTTCCAACAAATCCCGCGATGGTGTCCGCCAGCATATTGAGCTTGCCTGGAGTGCGGATTCCTACACGTGGCATCGCATCAGCCCGGGCACCCCGCTGATCGGGCACACGCCGGCAAAAGCCAGGCAGTATGGAGCGATGCCTTACGACTGGGGCGCGATCTTTCCGGCGGCACCTGTCATCCTGGAGAACGAGATCCGCATCTATTACGGTGCCAGCGACTGGTATTTCTTTGACTGGAGAAAGGGCAGCCTGGCCCTTGCCACGCTTCGCAGGGACCGCTGGGCAGGGTATGAACCGATGCATATGGAGCAACCCGCGATGCTCACAACCTCACTTCTGCGTCCACGCGGCAGGCTCCTTGTCTCAGCGGATGTTTCCAGTGCAGGCTCGGTGAGCGTCGTGATCCTTGATGAAGGGGGAAACCAGCTGGCCGTCTCGGAGCCGATCAGGGAAACTGTCACCAATCGTGAAGTCCGGTGGGCGGGGGGCTTTACCTTTAATGGGTCCGGGAGCGCCCGGGTTCGGTTCGCCTTCAAGATAAAGAAGGCGAAGGTTTACTCGTTTTGTTTTTAGATACCTGCCATGAAAGCTGACCCGGGCCAGGGCAACAGCAATCTTCTCCCGGGGGTGAATATCTGCCGCCCAAACCCGAGGGCTTGCTGGTGCGCGAATTGCAGGGCACACACGCAGTTTAACTGGAGCGGGGCGGGGAACTCAACGCGCCTTCTTTTTCCCGGCGCCGGCACCGGGCCTGTAACCAGGATTTGGAGTCGGCATCTGTGCGTCAACTGACTTGCGCCATGCCGCGAGTTTGCCGTGCAGTTCGGCTGTCTTCCCGGGCATGGTCCCGGCGAGGTTCCTGGCCTCAGCCGGGTCGGCCTTGAGGTTGAAGAGGTGCAGCGCACCGTCCTCAAAGAACTCCACCAGGCGCCAGTGGCCGTCGCGGATTGCACCGTAGGGATTGGTCTTGTGATAGTGGGGATAGTGCCAGTAGAGTGTCCGGTCGGTCATGGTTGTGTTCTTCTTGAGGACCGGCACCAGGGACACGCCGTCAAGGTGCTGGTCCGGGCGTGGCGGTAGTCCCGCCATCTCAAGTATTGTCGGGTAAAAATCCGTGCCGATGGCGAGGGAATCAGTTGTTGAGCTGCCCTTGACAACACCCGGCCACTTGATGATGAAAGGTTCTCGCACGCCCCCCTCCCAGGCGGTGGCCTTGGCACCGCGCAGCCCGCCGCTAGATGCCTGGCTGGTGCCGCCGTTGTCGGCGGTGAAGATCACCACGGTGTTGGAATCAATTTCAAGCTGTGCGAGCTTGTCCATGATGCGGCCAACACTTTCATCAACACTCTCGATCATCCCGGCGTAAACCGGCGTGATGCGCCCGGTCCACGGCCTGCCGCCCGGGGCCGAACCTTTTGACCTTGCTTTATATTTCTCCAGCAGGGGCTTCCTGGTCATCAGCGGACCGTGCACCGCGTAGTAGGAGAGGTAGAGGAAGAACGGCCTGTCTTTGTTGTCCTCGATGAACCCGATTGACTCGTCAGTGAGACGATCGGTCAGGAAATCCCCGGGTTTCCCCTTGAGGTTGGGCATGCCGAAGGGATGGAAGTATTTGCCCGGGCCTTTCGGCTGGCCCCACTCGCGGCCGCCGACGTTGATGTCAAAGCCATGGCGGGTTGGCGTATGTTGCGGGAACTTTTCCCTGTCATGATTGGGCATCAGGTGCCACTTGCCGGCAAACATCGTCCTGTAGCCGCCCTGTTGCAGGGCCTCGGCGAGCGTCACGCGCTGATGATCGATATACATTTGCCACTTTGGGATGTTGAGTCTCGGGTTGCGCCTGCCGTGGCCGGCGATCCAGTCCGTCAGGTGCAGGCGCCCGGGATAGCAGCCGGTGATGATGGCGGCACGGCTTGGTGAACAAACCGTACAGGCGGCGTAACCGTTGGTGAATTTCATTCCCCCTGCTGAGAGGCGGTCAATGTTCGGTGTCTGGTGGTAGTTGCTGCCGTAGGCGCCGATGTCGCCCCAGCCCATGTCGTCGACAAGGAAGAACACGATGTTCGGCGGCTTTTCGGCGGCCCCGGCAGGTGGCAGTACTAGGGCAAATGCCGCAACGCAAAGAATGTAAATGACAGGTTTCATCGTGGTTTCCGTTTTTTTTTAGGCACTGACTGCCTGCAGCCAGTTGCGGGCAATGAGCTCGTGTCCCTGCGGCAGCGGGTGAACGCCATCCCAGATCCATTGCCCGGGGCTTACTGCCTTTGCAGCCGCATCAAAGACTTCCTG
>JAYGGE010000090.1:0-10448 GCA_046581505.1 Verrucomicrobiales bacterium
TAGCAGCCGGTCATCAGCGCGGCACGCGAGGCGGAACACACGCAGTAGGCGGAATAGAAGCTGGTAAAGCGCATGCCCTCGGAGGCCAAGCCGTCAATGTTCGGGGTCTTGATGTTCGGCGAGCCGTAACAGCCGAGGTCCTGGTAACCCTGGTCGTCGGCGTAAATGAGGATCACGTTGGGAGTTTGCTCCGCACGTCCGGTCACGCACGTGAGCAGCAGGGCAGCGAAGGCAGGGAAAATGGCAAGAGCAGGATATTTCATCGGTTCAATAGGTAAGGAACATTATTAAAGCACGGCACCCCGCCATGGCGAGCACCGAAAAGGCCAAAGGCCCGGCACGTTCCCTGTGCTTTAAGCGCCCCAGTGTGTCGCGGACCGTTTCCGGTGAAACCTGCACCGGTCATGGTAATTTGATCAAGACCAGAGAATCGTGCTAGGGTCATGACGGACCTGATTGCATTTACCGGGTTCAAGAGAAAAACGCTCACCAAGACCTGCATGAAACCCATCATCCTGATCATTCTGCTCATTGGCAGCGTTGCTGTTTTGGCCGCGCCAAAGGAACCGCTTTTTCTGGAGAACCTTGAGACCCGTGTGCCGGACATCTCAACCGATAAATCGGTAACCTGGGACTACGACATCGTGTATGTGCGGGCGCCACGGGCCGGGGACGAGGTCCACAAGCGCTTCTACACGGACTTCTCGCAGCCGGTCACCATGCAGCCGGGCGCGGACCTGATGCTGCTCCACCCTGACGGTTCAGGGGAACTGCTGGTCAAGGGAGGCAACGGAAGTATCACTGACCCGATCATGTCCCTCGACGGGGACTGGGTGTATTACGTGAAAATCCACAACCTGGTGAAGGCCAACCAGTGGACACCGCCCGCTGAAGGGGCCGACATCTACAAGATTCACCTCAAGACCAGGCGCATCGTGAGGCTGACCAACCAGCAATTCACACCCAACACCGGTGCCGGCGACTGGGCAAAGGATTACCGCAACGCCTCGCGCAAGGAAAACCAAAAGAACCATTTCGCCTACGGGGTCTACAACATGGGGCCCTGCCCGTTGCCGGGGGGCAGGATCGTGTTCACCAGCAACCGTGACGGGTTCAAGCCCCCAAGGGGCTACCCCGCGGTGGCACTGCAGCTCTTCGTGATGGACGACCGGGAAAGTGACCTTCCTGAAGACGAGGCGTATCCGGAGAACCTCGAGAAGATCGGCCACTTCAACATCGCCGGCGCCCTGCACCCGGTAGTGCTCACTGACGGGCGCATCATGTTCAGCAGCCTCGAGAGCCAGGGAATCCGCAGCCGCATCTCGTGGGGCGTGTGGACCATCCACCCTGACGGGACCAACTGGAACCCGCTGTTCAGCGCGTTTGACCCAGGGGGCGCATCGAACGGTTTTCATTTTCAGACCCAGATCTCCGACGGCTCGCTGATAATCGAGGAGTATTACAACCAGAACAACTCCGGTTTCGGCGCATACATCAAGGTCCCGCCAATGGTCACCTTCAGTCCCGGGTTCATCGGCAGCCCGCGCAACCCGGCCCTGCGCTTCGGCCGCCACTACAACGGCAAGGGAAAATACTACCGCATGCCTTTCATGCCCGAGCAGGCCGTGTCGCTCACGCCCTTTGTCCTCAACGGCGAAGGTCCCGCCGACCCCTCAGTGCTTGGCGACAAGAAATCACCCGCGGTCGGCAAGTTCACCCACCCCAGCGGGGCTCCCGGAAATCACCTGCTCACGGTCTACTCCCCCGGCCCGGCCAACCACCAGTATAAGTATCTGCCGCAGATTGACGGCGGGATCTATCTCTTGAAGAACGGCGAAGTGATCGATGATCCGGGCAAGCTCCTGCTGATAAAGAACGACCCCGAATACAACGAGAGTTGGCCGCGCGCAGCCGTTCCCTATGAGCATGTCTACGGGATCAAGGAGCCAAAAACCCTTGACAGGATTACCAACAACGGCAGCAAGCACAAGGCGCTCCCGGCAGGAACGCCCCACGCCCTGGTCGGATCATCAAGCATGTATAAGCGGGAAAGCTACCCGAACGGTGTCGTTGCTGAAGGATCAACAACGTCAACCTATTCCGGGGCCGGAAGGGACAAGCACACCGGCGGCAAGCCTGACCCGTGGAAGGCGCTCGATGCGTTCACCAGCCACGGCAACGGAATGCCGCTCAACTGGCATAACCAGGGAGCTGACGCCGGGCTCTATGAAAACAGTGACATCCATGCGATCCGCCTCCTGGCCATGATGCCCACCACCGACCGGCACCGTGGCAAGCACAGCGGGCGCGGCTTCTTCAGCCACGCCATGGAGCGGCTCCGCATCCTTGGCGAGGTCCCGGTGCGCAAGTTTGTCGACGGCAAACAGACCGACGACCCTGACGGCAACCCCGACACCAGCTTCCTCGCCAAGGTCCCGGCAGACACCGCGTTCACCTTCCAGAGCATTGACCGCCGCGGGATGGTGCTCAACATGTCACAGACATGGCACCAGTTGCGGCCCGGGGAAGTGCGCAACAACTGCGGCGGATGCCACGCGCACAGCCAGAAACCCACCGATTTCAACCAGACCCTGGCCGGCCGCCCTGCTTACAATATCTGGGACCTCACCGGAAAGACCCCCCTGATCACGGACAAGAACCGCGATCAATCAGGGCAACAGTGGGACACCGGAAAATCAACCGGCCTGCGTGAAGTTTCCAAGTCGGTCGTCAACGTCGAGTATTTCCGTGACATCCAGCCCCTTCTCAAGGCCCACTGCGTTGCCTGCCACACCAGGAAATGGAAAGAACCCGCCGGCAACCTCATCCTCGATGACGACGAGAACCTGATCCAGGTCGACCGGCACGGCAAACTTCCGGGAACCTACGTGCGCCTGGCACTGGACGAGAAGGCAAAGTTCGGGCACAAGCCGGTAGGCTACAACTCCTGGGGCTACCCCAACGCGTCGCGCTACATCCGCAAGCTGCAGTCACGACGCAGCCTGCTGACCTGGAAAACCCTCGGTGAACGCCTTGACGGGTTCAGTAACAGTGACCACCCCAGCGAACCGGTCCCCGGGGCGGGACACTTCGAGCACCAGGGCAAGCGTGTCGAGACGGACTGGGCCAGGTCACGCTACGACATAGATTATACCGGTAAGCAAATGCCCCCGCCGGCCGCCATCAAGGGCACCTTCAAGGGCCCTGATGGCAAAGCAATCAAGGTCGCCCCGCTCAGCGATGAAGCCAAGCGCACCATTGTCCGCTGGATTGACCTTGGCTGCCCAATCGACCTCGACAGCCAATACGGATGGTTCCTTGATGATGACCGTCCCGTGCTCACCCTCGCCTCGCCAGCGCCCGGCCATGCCGGTCCGGTCAATGTCCTGCGGGTCGGCCTGGAGGACTACCAGAGCGGCATCGACATGAAAAGCTTCAAGCTCACGGCAAGCGTTGAGGTTAACGGGAAAGGGCCCGGGGAAAACCTCGCGCCGCTCTTCAGGCATGGCGGGGACAGTATATGGGAGTTACCACTGAAAAGGCCCTTGCCACGGGCAGGAACTGTCCGCTTTGAAGTGGCCGTCAGTGACCGACAAGGCAACCTGAACCGCATCATACGCGTGATAGGTCCCTTACCGAAGCGCACTGCCAGCAAATGAAAACCCATGAGTTACCCCTTCGCTGCCTCTTTCCTGTTTGCTTCCCTGCTGACTTCGATCAGCCCGCTGCACTCCGCGCAAAAGGATGACGGTCCGGAGACCGGGCACCCGCGCCCCTCCTACGCGCAATATTCGCCGGAAGAAATCAGGGATCTTGCCGATGCCGTGCGCGGGAGCCGCCCGGCGATGCACCGTGGCGGCTGGCAGTGGGACCGGCTGCTGACCCGCTACATTGACAGCGACCGCAAAGACAACAACGAGCTGATCATCCTGCGCGCCTACTTTCTGAGCATGCTCGACCGCTATGATGAGGCCAGGGCAAAGGACGAGCAGTTCACCATCTTCTACAACCACCGGTCATGGGGCAGCGGCGGGCGGATGCGCATCTTTGCCGAACTGGTCCGCCAGGGGGCGATCACCAAGGACGAGCAGGAAAAGTTCAAGGCCCTTGTCACCAACAGCCTGAAGATCGACTTCCCGGACTACTCCCAGCTCGAGCTCGGCGTGAACAACCGTCCCTACGGGATCAACGGCGGTCCGGCCATCGCGGTGAAGATGTTCCCCGACCACCCCAACGCAATACGCCACCGCCCGTGGCTTGAAGCGCTGTGGGCTGAGCTGGTCGATTACGGGGACACCACCGAGACCAACTACTACCCCTACGGTCCGCTCTACCTGACCGGGCTCATCGACATGGCCGAGGGCATGGGCAAGTTCAAGACCGAGCGCGAATTCCTTTACCAACACGTGCGCCGATACCTCTACTACAACCACGGCGGAGGGGTGCGCGGCAACCCGAACTCGGGCTGTCCGGTCAACTCAGAAGGACGAGCAGAAATCTACTCCGACACCTGGAACGCGCGCTACTACGACGTCGAGGCCAATACCCTGGACAGCACGCTCTGGTATCGGCTGGCGCAGGAGTATGAGGACCCGGAATTTCTCTGGGCATCCGAGCAGGTCTGCCTCGGGGGCCGTCCCCCCGCGGGCGTGGAGGTGCCTGCCGAATACCTTGAGGCCTACCGGAAGCGCTACTTCTGGTTCATCGAGAGGGGCATCAAGCCAAAAGTCCCTGCCGGCGGCGCCGCGATCGGCTACTACAGCGCGCACAAGCACCGGGCCCCGGAGCGCCTTTACCTGTGCCCGGGCCGGGAGAGTGGTAAGCCCTTCGCCTCCTTCTTCATCTACGACCGCAACAACAACTACATGCACTACTGCGATGACTCGGACGGCAAGCTCTACGAATACTGCTTTGAGGGGGCAAAGTTCCTGCACACCACCGGCAAATACACCAGCGGGCGTGCCGGTGTCGGCGAAGCGGCCTACGACATGCTCACCGTGCTGCCCCCCGACATGAAGTTCCCTATTCAGGAAAAAAGCGGCATGGACATCCCCTCGGGAAAATCGTGGAAGAACGCGTCGATGTCCTTCAAGCTGGCCATGAACTGCCGCAGTGGCCCGGAATCGAAGAACTGGAAGTTCGACAGGAAAATTGAAAGGTTCCGCCGCACTGACCGGCCGGACCTTGGCTTCGCCTACGGCAACATGGACGGATACTGGCAGCTCAACAACGACTACCACCTAAGCTCGGTGAGGATCGGCCCCTTCGGGTCCGGGACACGCATACAGAACCTGCGCATCGCAGGGCCATCCGGTGAGAAGATCCTCGCCGACTTCCACTCGGTGCCTGAAAACCTCAAGGTCGAGCTCATCCAGGGAACACAGAGCGTCACCCTCGAGGGCAAGTTGCGCGACTCGGTGCTGCGCATCGTTGAGGGCGGCAGGCGTGAAGGCCGCTCACTGCAACTCGACGTGCCCGGTGAAGGCCAGGTGGCACTGACCCTCGGGGGCCTTCAGCTGAAATTTAACGGGCAGGACCAATACACCCGGGTCACCTACGACTTCCTCGGCAAAGCGGGCGGTGGCATCGCGCCGAACACCCACACCAGGCCGCCATACTTCACGCCGATGTGGCACCGCGGCGCAATCCTGGTGCGTGACGGGCTCAAGGCGGAGAACCGCGGAGAGGATTCCTACGGCCACTTCACCATGCGCAACTACTACGGGGCCAACAGCCGCTGGACGCGCCAGGCAATCCTCAGCGCCGAGGGTTACCTCATCGTCCGTGACACCTACGTCCCCTGCAGTGATGTGGACGGATACAACGCCGCACCGTGCTGGTCCATCAGGGCCGGGGAAAACTCCAAGAGCGGCAACAACTGGTTTGATGCCCCGGCATTCGACCACGCCTGGTGGCAGAAGAATAAAAAGCGTGTCCTCCTCTACATCCACGAGGATCAGGACACGGAGATCGGCCAGGTAGTCCACCGCACTTCCCAGGACATCCGCGGTGGCAACGTTCACAACACCTTCGCGAGGGCAAAGCTAATGGCCGGGCAGCCCCGGGTCTGGCTGAGTGTGCTGCGCCCCTTCGATGAGGGAGAGGACGCGGCACGGATCGCCGCTGCAATCAGCACCGCAATCGACGCGCAAGGCAGGGCGAGCGTGAGTATCGGCAAGGTGCAACTCAGCATCACCGCTGAGGGTCAATGGCAGGTGAGCCGCCCGGGGGGAAAGAGCAATAAGGGAAAGTAAGGGGAAAAATCCGGGTTGCCTTGCGCGGTCGCTAACGTGTCTGCCGATTCAGCACGTGTCCTTGTCGTCCGTTCAAGGAACCCTTAAGCCCATTACATGATATTGGCTGAATTAAGTCAATCCTTAATTTTTTCCTGTGAAGAATTTCTCCACACAGGCGGGAATTCAGGGTGAGGAATGTCCTTGAAACCTCCTACTTGCCCGGCCCTGCCGGGAAAATACGGAACGCCACCCCGCCCCGCTCACCCATTGATGCCTTGATCACGGTGTCGCGGTCCACCACACTTTTTTCAATGCCGACCCTGGTGCGCGTCCCGCTGCCGGGATCATCAAAATAGCGGCGCATCTCATATTTTTTTCCTTGTTCAAGGAAGTTTAAGGACAAATCAAGTGTCCTTGGCTTGCCCCCGTTGAAGCAGCCAATGAACCACTGCGTTCCGCTGCGCCGGGCAATGGCGGCGTAGCGGCCGATTGCCCCGTGCAGGACCCTGGTGTCATCCCACGTGGTCGGCAACTCCCTGAAGAACTCAAGCTCAGGTTCATCCTGCGCGCTGGAGGGCTGGTCATACCAGAAAAGGAACTGCCACGGGCTGAAGAAGCAGACACTCTTTGCCAGCTGGGAAGCGTGCGAGGAGACCTGGTCCACGTGACCGCTGTAGTAACAGAAAGTGTGGTCTGCAGGGGCGGCGATCATCCGGTTAAACAGGTTGGCAAGGGCCTGCTTGTTGGTGGGACGGGTCTCGTCACCACCGATTCCCTCCGCCGTCATGAAGTTGGGATAAGTGCGCTGCCACCCGGTCATCCGATACTCGTCATGCACGTCGACCATCATCCTGTATTCAGCGCACTTGGCGATTGCCCCGTGCATCCAGCGCGTCCACTTCTGGTCACCGTGCTGGACGAAGCCGAACTTCAGGCCGACGATGCCCCACTCCCGATAGACCGGGAGCAACTTGTCGAGGTCACGCTCAAGGTGGCGCCTGTTGACATAAAGGATGACCCCGATGCCATTCTCCCTCGCGTATTTAATGACACGGGGCAGGTCCAGGTCCCGCCTCGAGACAGTGCGCGCGTCAGACGCCTCATCTGACTGCGAACCATACCACCCGGCATCAAACTCAATGAACTGCAGGCCGTTTTTAACCGCGAAGTCAACGCAGGCAAGCCCGCCCTTGGTTGAGAGCGTCACTTCCCGGATCACCTTCCCGGGTTTGATCCAGCCCGGGTCGGCAATCTCACTTGGCTCATTGAGGTTGAGCAGGAGGTCATTGTTCTCGAGCAGTTGCCCGGCACGGTCCGCGGCCATCACCACGCGCCACGGGGTCTTCAGGGGCAGTGCCGAGGTGACCGGCCCGTGCAGGCGGGAAACCAGCGTGTTCGGCTCATCCGCAGAGCGCCGCAGGCGCATCCGCGAGAAATCAACCAATGCCGCCTCGGCGATGGCGATGACCTTGCCGTCCTGCGTCTCGAGGACACAGGGACGCTCAATGCTGTGCTTTATATCACCTATCTTGACCCTGGAATACTTGCCCTGGGCGGAGTAGACGGCCCACACATCATGCGCGCCGGTGAAGCGGAACCTGGTCTCCTCGGTCTCGATACGGATTGATTTTTTCTTTCCATGGGGATCCACCAGGTAACGAAAGGCCACCCCCTGGTCATAGGCCCGCGCCTCAACCTTCATTGCCGCCGTACCCGCGCCTCGCCTGAAGGTGAAAGTCGCAACCCGGTAATGATCCCTGACCGAGGAGCGTTCTCCCCAGATGGGTTTCCAGTCAGCGTCATGGACTAGGGAGTTGCCTGCCTGGATTTCCTTGAACCCACGTGTCCAGTCAACTCCTCCGGTCTCGATGAACCCGATGCCGCCCGGCGCAATAATCTCATCCCCCCTCCACTTGACCCGATACAGCGGCCTGCCTTTGCCGCTGAGCGAGAACTCGATTGCAAAGGATCCACCCGGTGAGGCCAGCGCATGCCACTGCCGGGCATCTACGCATGCAGCTGACACCACAAAGGATAACAACAACAGTGAAGGGAGGGTTCTGCTCATTACCTGCGCTGACATGTGTTGTGTGAGTTAGCTGATTGGAGAGTCCATGCAAGTGACGATAACAGGATAACTGAAAAAAATGCAACCGGTAACGGGACCGGCTTCAGCTTACCCTCTTCCATTTAGCAGGACCCGCGTATAGGGGCTGGATATATAACAAGGGTAACTTGCGGACTTGTGCCTGATCCTCTTGCGGTGATTGCTGAAGAAATCAATGCTCTTCATGCCGGGCTTGAGCTCAATCTCGGCTGTCCATGTGTTCGTGGCCTTATCCAGTTCCATGTCCCGCCACTGCTCATCGGGAATCAAGTCACGGATATATCCGGCGCTGCCGTCCGGGCCACGGTCATAAATCCACCAGATCCGACCACTCTCGGCGACGGAACCAGGCTTGAAGCTCACGCTTACCGAGAGATGACCCGCCTTGAGGCGCGACTTCACCGACGGCGGTTCAAGGAGGGGTTCAACACCCTCAAAGAAATGCTCTGCCAGCCACGCCGGCCTGTTCTGCTCGTCCCTCTCCTTGTGCGGATGCCCCCCCCTGTGGCCGTGCCCGGAATTGGCGGCAAGATACACGGGGATTTGCGGGTGGTTCCTGCCGCCCCAGGCAATGTCGAAGGCGACAAAATCATGCGTCCCCGGGTGAAAATACAGGTCCACCCCGCGCGCTTTCAGTGCCTTGAGGTGACGGCTGATAAAGACCTGCTCAGCCATGCGCCCGGCCAACTCCTGGAGCTCTTTCCAGCTGTGCCCTGCGGCCAATGCCTGTGCATTGTAAACGGGGCCGAATGTTCCGCCCAGGAAGAAATGGTTGAGCAAGCGCCCGGTATTCAGGCGCGGGTTGCGTTTCCTGAGACCCTCAACATAACGCCGGTTATCGTCCTCGAGCGCATCCCAGGCATCCCGGTCGCACAGGCGCAGCGGTGAATCCCAGACCGGCGAGACCCCGGCATGCAGCGCGCTCATGCGCTTGTCGTGGATAATGGCAACCGAGGGTGATGCGCCGTTCTTCGACCCGCCGGAAAGGGCAACCTTGCCCTGCTCAAAATGTCCCTTCTCCGCGTAGGCGGCGGTCACCGCACGCATCAGTGTTGCCGGCCAGCCCCAATACTGGATGGAGTAACGCGGGTTAAGCGTCTCGATGAAGCGCTTGTTGGCGGCACGGCCAAGTTCCCCCTGTCCTGATTGCTCAAGGCCCTGCACCACCGTCTGCACCAGCCCGACCCCGCCCCTGATCAACTCGCTGTCCATGCCCCTGGGACGGGTGTCCCCCTGCATTCGCTGCGGGACATTGCCCCCGGTCAGGTGAAACCCCTTGGCCTTCCGCTCAGCCGGGACAATCATGCGCACCGCTACCCGGTATTCCCTTCCAGGAAGCAGCTCACCCACACGAATGGTGATCAGTTTCTGCCGGGTCGCGACCTCACCTTCGACCGCATGCCAGTCACTGAGCACTTCCACCTCCAGGGTGGACGCATCCAGCATCTCCTTCATGTCAAAGAGCTCTGCCCGGGCTTCCCCGGTTTTTTCCGGCAGGCAGTGCGCAATGATCGGCTGCAGGAGCAGTGCCCCAAATGATAACAGGATGGATTTTCTCATGAATGTAGCCGGGAGGGTAACGGGTATGGACAGCAGATTGCTAGCCTATTAATTCCTTGATGACCTTGCCGCCAAATTGACTGAGTTGCTTATGGCGACCGGCGTGGAAGTAGGTGAGCTTGTTGTCATCCAAACCAAGTAAGCGCAGCAAGGTGACGTGCAAATCACGCAGCGGGTGCACGACTTCAACCGCCTTGGCCCCAATCTCATCCGTGGCACCAATCGTGTGGCCAGCCTTAACACCACCGCCAGCCAGCCAGATATTCATGGCCTTGGGATTGTGGTCACGACCGTATTTGATGCCGCCGCGAATGCCGTTATCGGGCGTCCGGCCAAACTCACCCATCCACACGATCAGCGTCTCATCCAGCAAATCACGTTGCTTGAGGTCCTTGATCAAGGCTGCGATGGGTTGATCCACGTTGTGAATCCGCGAGGCGTGTGCCTTGGCAATGTAATCGTGACTGTCCCAGGTGCTGGCATAGAGCTGCACAAACCGAACGCCCTTCTCCACCAGCTTGCGGGCGAGCAGGCAGCGGCGGGCA
>JAYGGE010000160.1:0-23612 GCA_046581505.1 Verrucomicrobiales bacterium
GTTCCCAGCTCTTTAATATAAAGGAGTGGGGATTTAATATTTCTTCTTCTTCTTAAAGGCACGAATAACTTTTCAAAGCCGGCGTTCCACGCTTCCGGGAAAGGTGTTCCACGCTTCCGGGCCACCGTTTATAAGTTGTAAACAGGCCGCAAACAGGCGGCCATTTTATGGGACTAAACATTTTATTTAAAAGCTACGCCCAAATATTAACAGCATATTTACCGGTAATTAAGTTTTTTGTTCAACAAGTTTGCGGCAGGAAAAACCGCCGGGCTAGGGGTTTTTGGAGAGTCCCTGCCAATCTGTCTTCTCAAGTTTCTTGATCTCTTTTCTCAGTATTCTACCAACACGGTTTTTAGCGAGATAGACTTGGGGGAAGGTGAGTCCTAATTTCGCCTTCACCTTGGAAGCCGGCCAGCCTTTAACCATGTAACAGTCGAATATCTGGAACTGTTTTGGTGAAACGAGATTCTTGACGATTTCCAGGCCGCGATTGGTCAGGTTCTTATTCCACTCCGCATCCCACATTTTCTCGATATCCGGGTCATCAGGATCCTCATAGCGACCAAGGACAGGCGTGCGCCGGACATTCTCAGGTGAGCCGAAATCGGCCACCGCGGTGTCTTTCTTGCGCTTGCGGAACTGATCGGTGATCCGCCAGCGCGTCAGGTTCATCAACCAGGCCTTGAATGATCCCTTCTGGGGATCGTATTTGCCTTCTTTCTGCTGCCTGACAATGCAAAAAATGGTTTCCTGAACAGCATCAGAGGCCTCGTCATCACGCAGGCCGGACTTGACCGCAACACTGAAAATAAGCCGCGAATAGATCTTGTAGAATTCTTCCCAACTCTTCTAATCCTCCCACAGCTTTTCTTTAAGCGCGGTTCCAGCCGCGGCCACCTCAGCTTCCTTTTTACTTGATCCTGAACCCCGACCAAGGGTCAATTCACCCCATTTAACCACGGAGACAAAGACCCTTTCGTGGGCTGGGCCGGACGCATCAACAACAAAGTATGCAGGGGGAAAGCTGGAAAGCTGCTGCAGGATTTCCTGTAATTCTCCCTTTGGGTTTTGTTCGATGGGTCCAGCGGAAATTCTTTTCATCTTTGCCGATGCGCAGAACAGGACAAAACGGCGCGCCCCCTCAAAGCCTGAGTCCAGATAAATGGCACCGACAAGAGATTCAAATGCGTCCGCAAGTGCACCTGCTCTTTCGCGCCCGCCGGAGACATCCTCACCCTTGCCAACAAGAAGGTATTTTCCCAGGTCAATGCCACGCGAATATTCCTGCAGGGCATCCCGGGAAACAAGCCAAGAGCGCAACTTGGTCATTGCCCCTTCAGCAAAATCCGGAAACCGCGCAAAAAGCTCAACGGTTAACACCAGCTGAAGAACCGCGTCACCCAGAAACTCCATTCTCTGGTTATCAAAATGCGGCCTGTTTGTTTCGTAGGCAAGGCTCGGGTGGGTGAGAGCTTCAGCGAGCAACAGGGGATTGCTAAACTTATAATTTATTATCTTTTCCAGAGACTCCATGGTCCGCGTGGGTTTTTAAGGCGGCAATGGTGTGCCAACAAAATACTCGCTTTATGTTTGGAGATGTATAAAAAAATCGAGGTGGGGTGACCGACGGGGCTCGAACCCGCGACAACCGGTACCACAAACCGGGGCTCTACCAACTGAGCTACGGTCACCGTCTCCCGATGATTGCTATAAGAAACTCATACGGGAAGGCGAATCAATTCATATAATCCACCCGCCTGCGCGAGAAGCGCAACACTAACAAGCCAGAGAAGAGAGTCAATGTCTTGCATCATCCAACTGAGAACCCCACAGTTTAGCCGTGAATTTATCAGTAGCCTTTAAGGAGTGGTCACAAGTCTGTGAGGCACTTGGAACCGGCCGACAGAGCATCATCCTTCGTAAGGGGGGCATCCGGGAGGGGCGTGCGGGATTTGCCTTCGAGCATGATCAATTCGTCTTGTTCCCCACACTTTTTCATGAACAGTCAGAGCGAGTGAGAGCCGAACGTTCGCCCGGCGCACAAAAGCCCGGGAAGCCGGACTATCAGCCCGGAGACGAGATAAAGATCAAGTACTGGGCACAACTGGACTTGATTTGGACCCTTACTCTCTGGGACACCGTATCCCTGCTTGAACCATTTCATATATGGAGCAGCGCGACAATCCGCGAGCGCTTTGACTGGGCCCAGTCTACCGGTGATCCACCGGCCATCAGGGCGGCCTTGGTGCGCATATACAAACTTGGAAAGCCACGGGCAATAAACTACCGCCGCGAGTATGGCGGGTGTCGTTCATGGCTCAATTTACCGCCCGTTTCGCAAGCCGCGCGGAATGACAGCAGGCCAGTGCTCAATGACGATGCATTTGCAGACGTCCGGCAGCACCTGAAAAAAATCGTGGGGTCACCGCATTAAGAATTTAAACCAGATATCTGGAACCCAACTTCGGCCCTGAGGCGACGGACAACAGAGAAAGGGCCACTTCCCATGAAACATGCACCGTGATTAGCCCCCGGCGGAAAAGCAAGCGGGCACACCGCAAAAAATTCTTATGCTAACGAAGAATGCCCCGCCGGCTGGCTTCCACAAAGGCAATCAGCTCGTTAACGGGATAATCGGGTCCTTCAGCGGCATGATGTTTCTTGAGCCCGGATACGGCCTCGGCCACAGTAAGTCTGCGCTTATAAATGGCTTTATATGCCTCCTTCAGGGCCCGAATTTGCTCTTCAGGAAAATCATGCCGCCGCAGTCCCACCGTATTAACGCCACGCACCTGTGCCGGGTTGCCATCGACGATCATGAAGGGCGGCACGTCCTGAACAATTTTTGAGCAGCCGCCAGTCATCGCATGCCGGCCAACCCTGCAAAACTGATGAATGGCGGAGAGGCCGCCGAGAATTGCACCGTCGGCCACGCTTACATGCCCGGCGAGAGTGCCATTGTTTGAGAAAATGACCCCGTCCCCCACGACACAGTTATGGGCAATGTGACAGTATGCCAGAAAATGCCCGCCGTTGCCAATGGTTGTGGTTTCCCCGGGCGAGGTTCCCCGGTTAACCGTGACAAACTCACGGAAGGCATTACCCGATCCAATTTTCAAAAAGGTGGGCTCCCCGGCATATTTAAGATCCTGGCTGCGCCCGCCGATTGCACAATGCGGGTAAAATTCATTTTCCGGCCCGATGACAGCCGGGCCCTCCAGCGTGACATGGCTATGCAACACACACCGGTCACCAATTTCGACCTCATTCCCGATTAAACAATAAGGCCCCACGGTAACATCGTTACCCATTCGTGCGCCGGTGTCGATGACGGCAGTGGGGTGAATTTTGGTTACGGCCACAACAGGAAAAGACTCAACCACAAGTGCCTATGCCGCAAGCAACGATCAGCGGCAGGACGCGGCGCAATTGCTCGGCTTCCCGGCACGGCAGACGACCGTTACCGCGCCAGGAGGCTGAATTTAAGCTCGGCCTCAGAAACAACCTGGCCGTTGACAATACAGCGGCACTTTGCATGGCCGACGCTGCTTTTGAGCCTGAGGGCCTCGCCTTCTATAAAGAGGGTGTCTCCGGGCACGACAGGCTTGCGGAACTTCACTCTGTCGGCACTCATGAAATAACCCACCTTGCCCTGGTTTTCGGGCTTGCGCAGAAGCATGATGCTGGAGAGTTGAGCCATTGCCTCAAGTTGTAAAACGCCCGGCATTACAGGGTGGCCGGGGAAATGTCCCTGGAAAAAAGGCTCGTTGACGGTGACGGACTTAATGCCGGTGCACTTGTTATCCCCTTCAAATTTGATAATGCGGTCAAGTAGCAGGAAAGGGTAGCGGTGCGGGAGGATCTGCATCACCTCGTTGATGTCCAGGGTGCCCTCGCCGGTGGGGATGTTAACCGGCGGCGTCATGGAAATGATTTCGCCGAACGCCTTTTTAAGCTGGCGCGCCATTTGCGTGTTTGGCCCGTGGCCGGGCTTAACACAAATGACGTGTCCCATTATGCGCTTCCCGGCAAGCATAAGGTCGCCGATGACATCGAGGATCTTATGGCGGGCAAATTCATCTTCAAAGCGCAACGGCTCCTTGCTGAGCACCGAATTGTCCCTGACAACCACTGCATTTTCAAGGGATCCGCCTTTAATGAGACCCTTTTCCAGCAGCGGTTCAACGTCCTCATAAAAGACAAATGTGCGGGCCGGGGCAATTTCTTTCTCGTAGGTTTCTGGGGTAATATTGGTGGAGAAATACTGTGTCATTTTCCCCTCGGGTCCCACTTGCGTGCAGGATACTCGAAACTCTTTGTCCGGGACGACGGTGATGAGAGAGCCGTCGCCGACCTCAATATGAATGGGCTCGCGCACCTCGAAAACACTGCACAGCTGATCTTGTTCTGTGATGCCGGCCGTCTTGATGCACTCCACGTAGGGCGCGGCTGACCCGTCCCCGATTGGCGGCTCATTGGCATTCATCGCGATAATTGCATTGTCCACCCCCATGCCGGCGAGCGCACTGATGACATGTTCAACTGTATGAACCTTTACTGACCCGACAGCGAGGGTGGTGGAACGCTCAACCTGTTGCACATTATCAACAACGGCCGGAATAAACGGCTGGTCATCAAGATCAATTCTTCTGAAAAGGATGCCGCTGTTTGGCGGCGCGGGACCCATGGCAAGGGTCACCTTTTCCCCTGTGTGGAGTGAGGTGCCCTCCAGAGATGCGCTGGAAGCAAGGGTGCGCTGTAAGGGAATGCTCATCAAGTAAGACTGCCAACCGGCAATATATCAACCCCGCTGGGGCGGCCAATTATATTAAGCATGCTTGTCTTTATAGCAACGCATCCAGTTTGGCGGCAATTGCATCCTTGCCCTTAACTCCAACAATCTGGTCTTTAACTTCACCGTCCTGGAAGAACAACAGCATGGGGATTGATTTAACACCGAACTCGGCTGCCAGTGCCTGGTTGTCGTCCACATTTACCTTGGCAATCTTGACGGTTTCCCCCAGTTCATCGGCCAGTTCATCAAGCAGCGGACTGAGCATCTTGCACGGCCCGCACCACTCTGCCCAGAAATCAACAAGCACCGGCCTGTCACTGTCCTTGACCTCGGATGTGAAGTTTTCAGAATTGAGCGTAACGATTTTTTCGTCTGCCATTTTATTAAATAAGGAATAGTTATTGATAGTATAAGGTGCCCGGGCAACCGCTTCCTTTCATTACACGCAGTGACCCGGGGCGCAAGCTTCGGTAAAATTATACATCCGGCTCCGGGCGCAGGGGCATGATTATGATCATGGATGCCCGGTCCGGATATCCCGCTGTGCGCTAAACCCCATTTAAAATAACAGGGACCATTAAGCCAGCCCTTTGGCTGCCGGCAGAACTGCCAACTTACTTGAGGATTTCAAGGACCAGAAGAACCAGGGTGGCGAGAAGGGCAACAATGGCAAAGGGCATCAGATAAGAAACGGGTTGTTAAATTGAGCGCAAATGGACTACAGCTGAGCTTTTTTCCATGTTGCGTATTCCCTGATTACGGGAAGATCGTCAGAAAAAGCATAGAGAAAATTAATCTCGCCGGTTGCACGCACCACTTTCTCGTAGCCGCCGTGCTTGTAATCACGGATAGGGACGTAGAACTCGGGCTCTCCTCTTTTATCCTGCTCGAAAACCTCCTGTGAAGTGAAGAGTCCTATTGAGAATGCCACCAACGCCAGCACGAGGCAAATGGCAGCAAATGGCGTGGTGCCCGCCTCTGCGCTATCGTCGTCAAGTTCTCCTGAGAGCTTGCCGGTGGTAATCGGGGCAGCGCCGGCACCCACAGCACCGGCTGCCTGTGTTGGTTGCAGCTTTACGGTTGCTTTCGGGAGGGGCTTTGTGACGCCCGGGGCAGAGAGGTCGCCGAGCGGAGTGAGCTTGGCGGTTGGTTGAGCCAACGGCGCGCCGGCGGCGGGTGCCGCGGCAACGGGTGGAGCCGGGGTCAGGGGGACAGTTTTTGCGCCCAGGGGCGAAGCCGGAGCTGCGGGAGTGGCCGGAGGCTTGGGTGCCGGCGGCGCACCGGGAACCGGTGGCGGGGCAGCACCGGACTCGGTGCCCTTGCGCAATGTGATGCGCACCGTTTCCTTTTTTAAGGGAACCGAGGAAGTTTTAGAGGAGGGTTTTTCCGGAGGGGTTGGAGCTTCGTCACTCATGATTTAAAATCTTTTTAAGCGCAAAAATAGAGGGTTTGCGTATCTGCATTAAATGCGAGCAATTGCCCTCGTGTCAATGATTTTCAATAAACCCGGCATCCGATCAGCTAGGCTTCATCAAAATTGTGCATAAATTATTCATATTAATCAAGTTAAAAAGAAAATGAGGGAGTAGGTGGAGGCACGAAGGTTTTGCTTGCCGCATAATTCATGTTTCTATATGATGGAAGGTCTGTCTGGAAGGCAGCATCTATGCCTGAAATTCTTGTTACTGGTGGCGCTGGCTTTATTGGTTCCCACCTGGTTCAAAGACTGATACACGACGGTGTGTCAGTGACCGTCCTTGATGATTTCAATGATTTCTACGATCCGGCAGTCAAACGCGCCAATATAACCGCCGTCGAGGGGTCCCTGCGCGTTGTAGAGGGCGACCTTTGTGACCCGGCGGTTCTCGAAGAGGCATTCAGCGGCTCGCCTTATGATACCGTGATTCATTTGGCCGCCCGGGCGGGAGTGCGCCCCTCACGCGAGCACCCCGAGCTGTATTTGCGCACCAACATAGAGGGCACCTTTCGTTTGCTGGAGGCCATCAAACAGGCAGGCACGGGAAAACTTATCTTTGCCTCGAGCTCGTCAGTCTACGGGCTCAACAAAAAACTGCCGTTCAGCGAATTCGATCGCATTGACCAGACGATAAGTCCCTATGCGGCCACAAAATTGGCCGGCGAGCAACTCTGCTCCACATACGCGCACCTGAACAACATCCGCACGGTTTGCCTGAGGTTTTTTACTGTCTATGGCCCACGTCAGCGCCCCGACTTGGCAATATCGAAGTTCACCCGCCTGATTTGCGAGGGAAAACCCATCCCGAAATTCGGCGACGGCTCAAGTGCCCGCGATTACACGTATGTTGAAGACATTGTTGATGGGATTGTCGCGGCACTGTCCTACAGCGGGCCAATTTTTGATGTTTTCAATTTGGGCGGCTCACAGACCACCACGCTCACGGATCTCATAGGGCTGGTTGAGCAGGCCCTGGGCAAAAAAGCTGAAATCAATCAATTGCCCGAACAGCCGGGCGATCTTCCGCGAACCTATGCGGACATTTCAAAAGCGGGGAAACTGCTTGGCTATTCCCCGGCAATGCCGATTGCCGAAGGTGTTCCCAAATACGTGGACTGGTATCTTGACTACATTGCCTCGGGTGTGGGGAGGATTTAAAAAAAACTTTAGTTTATAATAGCGAGGGAAAGGCAGGGTACAATGAAATTGGAGGATGAATATGCCTCGGTTGGCGAGTTGCTGACGGCATTAATACGGACCCCAAGCGTCAATCCGGAAGATGACCCGGGAACAGCCGGGAGTAATACCGGCGAGGAAAAAATAGCCCGGCTTGTTGGCCGTATATTGCAGAGCATCGGTGCACAGGTGCACCTTGATGAGGTGGAGCCGGGCCGCCCGAACGTGGTGGGGGTTTTCCCGGGAGGAGCCGGCAAGCCCGCGGTTTTGCTGGGCCCGCATCTGGATACGGTAGGCGTGGGCGCAATGGGCATTGATCCCTTCGCGGGAGAGCAGCGGCAGGGGAAAATATACGGCCGCGGCGCCTGTGACACCAAGGGCACAATGGCGGCAATGCTGTGGGCCCTGAAGGAACTGGGACCTGAGCGGATCAGCGACCTGGACATAGGGGTCACGTTTGCCGGCTTTATGGGGGAGGAGACCGGCCAGCCCGGGTCCCGCCATTTTGCAAGAAAGCATGCCGGGGAATATGACTTTGCGCTGGTTGGGGAGCCAACCCGCTGCAACATCGTCCATAAAC
This sequence comes from Verrucomicrobiales bacterium, assembly GCA_046581505.1. Classification (GTDB taxonomy): domain Bacteria; phylum Verrucomicrobiota; class Verrucomicrobiia; order Verrucomicrobiales; family DEV007; genus CACIUL01. The sequence goes on from JAYGGE010000160.1 coordinate 8,032, forward strand.
ACAAGGGAACCCTGTGGCTGGAGATATCCACTGCGGGCAAGACAGCGCACGGATCAACGCCGGAGTGCGGTGAAAACGCGATTGTGAAGATGGCAGGGCTGGTGAACCTGCTGGAGAAAAAATTCAGCCACGAATTGTCCAGCGGCCCTTACCTCGACGAGACGCTGGGCCATCCGACCATTAATATTGGCCGGATTCATGGCGGGTCACGCACCAATATTGTGCCGGGGGACTGTTCAATATGCGTTGACCTGCGGGTGACACCTGCCCTTGATCCTGAAAAAGCCCTCAAGCTGGTACGGGCCTTTCTGGAGAAACACGGGGCGGGCGACAGCATGGTTCAAGCCGGATTAAGCTGCAATCCTCTCGAAACACCACAGGAAAATGCGTTTGTCCAGCGCCTCCTTGCCCTGCCCTGTTCACCGGAGCTGGCCGGCGCACCCTGGTTTTGCGATGCCGCTGTTCTTGCCGGGGAGGGTGACATTCCCTCGGTGGCCGCCGGTCCGGGAGATATAGCCCAGGCCCACACCGCCGATGAATGGATCGAGGAGGCGGAACTCGAGCGTGGCGTTGCTTTTTACAGGCAGTTTTTGGAGGGGCAAGTTCGCCCGGGCCAAAGCAATCCAGGGCAATGTTAATTGCTGCTTAAAGGGCCTTGATGCGGATGTTGCGCCAACGGCACTTGGCGCCTTTGGGCCAGCCGCCGCCGCCGTGAACCTGCACTGCAATACTGCCCTCGCCGCCAAGGGCTCCGGCCACCTTGCCCTGATCAAACCCGGGGCCCATGTAGGTTGCGGCATTGAACTCGCAGATTTTCTCACCGTTGATCCAGGTGATGACTTTCGGGTGTTTGCCGGCACAGGTCACCCGCACGCTGTTCCAGTCGTTGACCTTGTAGGTTGAGCAGAACTTTTCACCCGAGATCGAGTAGTCGACCGGGGGCTTCTTTCCTTTTGATCGCGCCTTGAGCCCGACCAGCTTGCCGTCCTTCATGTCGCCATCGATGTCGAAATGGCGGGTATTGAAACCGCCTGTTCCCTCACCGTAAATATGGCCAACATTACCACCGTCGTGGTAATCGACCATCATTTGCAGGCATTGCCCGCGATCGTTGCCGCGCAGGAAAAGACCGCTGCATACCCCCCAGTCCGGCCGGATGTCCAAACGCAAGTCGAAATCGCCGAACTTCTCATCAGTAAGCAGGATGCCGCCATTGCCTGAACCCGGGGGATCCTGTTCGCCGGTAATGCTGTTGTCCTCAGCCCGCCAGGTGCCGCCGGTGCCATGGCCGATGCGCTGCGGATTTTTGTGCCAACCCTCCAGGGTATTGCCGTCGAAGAGGCTGGTAAATCCCTTCTCGATCTTTGTCGCAGCGGGGGAGTGTGTGCTGCCCGCGCCTAGGGCGGCGGCGGCGAGTGCTGAGGTTTTAAGGAAGTGACGGCGGGCGGAGATGTTCATGACCGGGATTGTGTCAGGGCCCGCAGCTGTCATCAAGCCCGGAGAAACAGTTTTAACCGGCCGGCCCGGCGCCGATAATTTGCAAATCCGCACCGTGCGGCGACCATTGCCAGCAAATCATGGCCAAGCAGACAAACGCGATCAGCCCGACCCGCCAGGAGGATTTCTCCGAGTGGTATCAACAAGTTGTTCGCGTTGCTGACTTTGCCGAGAATTCAGAAGTGCGTGGATGCATGGTTATTAAGCCGTGGGGATATGGCTTGTGGGAGCGGATACAGGCGCAGCTGGATGCCATGTTCAAGGCAACCGGGCATAAAAATGCTTATTTTCCCCTGTTGATCCCCCTGTCATATCTCGAGAAAGAAGCTGAGCATGCCGAGGGCTTTGCCACCGAGTGCGCAGTTGTTACCCATCATCGTCTTGAGGCGAAAACGGGGAAGGACGGCAAAACGAAAATGATTCCAGCCGGCAAGCTGACCGAGCCCTTCGTAATACGCCCGACATCCGAGACAATCATTGGCGCAGCTTTTTCGCGATGGGTGGAAAGTTATCGCGACTTGCCGCTGCTGATCAATCAGTGGGCCAATGTCATGCGCTGGGAAATGCGCCCACGCCTGTTTTTGCGCACCACTGAGTTCCTTTGGCAGGAGGGACACACCGTGCACGAGAACGATGGGGAAGCCTGGGAGGAAACGGAAAAGATCCTCGGCATCTATGAAAAGTTCGCGCGCGAGCATTTAGCCATTCCCGTGATTACCGGCGAGAAAACAGAAAACGAACGTTTCCCCGGGGCCGAACGGACGCTTTGCATTGAGGCAATGGTGCAGGACTGCAAGGCGATCCAGGCGGGCACCTCCCATTTTTTAGGGCAAAATTTCAGCAAGGCATCAGACATCAGTTTTACCGGGCGTGATGGGGCAAAGCAATTTGGCTGGACCACCAGCTGGGGCGTCAGCACGCGGCTGGTGGGCACTATCATTATGGCGCATGGTGACGATGACGGGGCAATGATCCCGCCGCGTGTTGCTCCAACCCAGGTCGTTATTTTACCGGTTACCCCCAGGGAGGAAACGCGCGCGGCAGTTCTCAGTGCAGCTGATGCACTGGCCAGGGAACTGCAACAGCAGAACTATTGCGGCGAGCTGATCCGGGTGGAGGTTGACAAACGGGAGATGCAGGGTGGTGCGAAGAACTGGGAATGGATTAAAAAAGGTGTCCCGCTGCGGATGGAAATCGGCCCGCGCGACATGGAAAAGGGCACGGTTGCCGTTGCCCGGCGTGACATGTCCCCGAAGGAAAAGCAATTTCTTGGCAGGGACGAGGTTTTGGCCGGCACAGGAAATATTCTCGGCGAGATACAGCAGTCCCTGCTTGCCCGTGCAACGGCATTACGGGAGAGCAACACCAGGAATATTAATTCCATGGATGATTTAGTGGAGTATTTCACCCCCTCAAATCCCGAGAAGCCGGAAATTCACGGCGGCTTTGCATTGTGTCACTGGGCCGGCGCGAACGAGGACGAGGAAAGGATTGCCAAGGAGCACAAGGTGACAATCCGGTGCATTCCCAACGGCCGGGAGTTCATCGAGGAAGGCAAGTGTATCCTCACCGGCAAACCCAGCTCGCGACGGGTCATTTTTGCCAAGGCCTACTGATTGGAAAAGCCAACCGGGTTATGCCGGATGTCACAAAGGGGCCGGGGCGTCTAGTATTGGCCGGTGGCGAGGAATGTCTCGACTTCCGCATGCCAGGCATCGCTGGGATAGCCATGGCTCACCTGCAGGTAAACATTCAGGGCATGTTCTGCCTCGGGCGCGCCGGGATGGTCTGCCCGGGAGAGGATGTTTGCCATTACCGGCAGCTTGAGCCTTGCGGGGCGATCGTGGAGGTCTTCCAGCAATGCCTGCATGGCAGCGCCGTTTACGCCACGGCTTGAGATTAGCCAGGCAATCGGTGCATAATCACCATCGGGAGTAAGGTTGGCCACATGGTCAGCGAGATCCGGCTTATGTTCCTCGGGCGCATCCAGGAGCAGGGCAAGCAACTGCCGGTGCAGCTTAGCGTTATCTTCAGCGGCGAAGGTCTTTTCAACAGTCTCAGGCGACCATGTAAGTTCAGGGAGTGCGGCAAATAAACGCGAATATTCGTCCTCTTTATGATGTGCGGGGCGAAGCCGGCCGGCTTTCAATTGGATGCCCTCAGGGAGTGCCGACAACGCGTTTTCCGGGGCAGGGTCAAGTTGACTTCCTGCCGGGACCTTGGGCGCGGTTGTGTCTTTTGTCGTGAGCCCGACGGTAACGAAAAGGACCGTCAGGCAACCGGAAAGGCCCAGCAATATTTTAGCGCGGCTTTTCAAAACGAAAGGATGGCGCACCGGTTGCTTTCACTTTTCGCCGCAGGCGACGTTCCGGTGCGATCACGATTTCCGGCACATCATTGATGAGGAAAAGGCCGATTTTTCCGGTTGAATTACGGGTATAGGAACCCAGTGCCCAACCACCACCGATGTCACTTTTCTGGAATAAAACACCGCCGAAGGCACGCCAGCGTCCACCGACCGTGTTCCTGTATCTTCCGGCGATTTCACCCGTGACAGGGGAGAAGCGCACACGCTTGTAACTGGACTCGACAGAAAAGTTTGCCTTCCTGCCGTCCAGCGAAAAAGTATCGTTCAGGGATAAGCCATCGACAATAATGTCGCTGATATTAAACGACCCGGGGGCAGGCGGCGCATAATGTGAACCGATGATGGCCGCCTCGTATTCGTAACCCGACGGATAATATTTCCGGTAGCGGGTATCACCGGACTTGTAGACGGTGAGGGTTCCGTTGAAATCGCTGACGGCAGGGATATCTTCAAAAATGATGGTGCCAATGATCGTGTCCTCGCGCCGGTTGTTGGATCTCAGGCTGTGCGCGTTGGCCTGGAAAGCGAATTCATTCAGGCGGTTAAGGTAGCCGCCCGCATAGCCGATCACATTGTCAGTCGTACGGATGTAGAACCCGGCATGCCCGTTTGCCCTTACGCTGCCCATTGCGTAGCATTTGCCCGCCGGCAGGCTCGGTGAGGGGATGGCGGGGCTGTCGACCAGGGCCGTGTAGCCGCCGCCGATATCGCCCGGCAATTCGCATCCGCTCGAGTAGGGGCTGAACATGAGCGAGAAAGTCGAGTTGCCCGGCGCGCCGGCAATGGTGCCGTTTATGGCAAGCCCCTGCCCGGTGGTATCGGCACCAAATTCCATGGCGACATCCACTGGCGGACCATCACGGCTGGCAACGGTGGCGCTCCAGTTATTGCCGGCGCCATCAAATTTCCCTGCAAAGCGGTAAGCAACCCCGTCGAAGCGGAATTTGGCGGAAAAACCCCCTTTGCCATTTACCTTGAGCAGGCCGCTGCCGGTATTGAACGTGGTGGGCTCGGGGTTGTCGATAAGGCCGTGGAATTTACCGCTGCGAATTGCAAAAGCCGGCTTGCCGATACCGATGCGAAAGGGGAATGCGGCCCCGGAGGCGTCACAGGGGCACTGGAAAACGTCGAATTCAATCCGCGAGATTGCTTCCTCGGTGGTGACCAGCAGCCAGTCGGTGTCAACTTGGTCGAAGTTTGCCAGCAAGCCCGGTTTCCAGTGTGCAAACTCCCCGGTGAAATTGTCATAATCCATATCCCACGCAAGGGATTCCACGCTGTTGCGGCCGGTGAAGTTATAGTTGGCGGCTGGCACAAGGGTTGTTGCCGGCAGTGCATTGTCCCCGGCGTCATATGCTGTTGCGATTGCGCGTGTGCGCAATCCAATATTCTTCTGCCAGTTGAACCTGCCGACAACGATCACGGAACCCGACGGCAGGGGATTGGTGAAATCATACTCTATGCGCAATTGCACACCATCGCCGCCGGCGTTATTGCGCATTGAATATTCCACCAGGGGAAACTGCACACTGCCATTGGCGGCGTTGCCGTTGACGATGTCCCAGCCGGTTAAGTTGGAGCCATCTGTAACCTGCGAGGGGTAGCCCGCGAGGAACGAGGTTTCGTCTCCCACCCGAGTGATGTGGACGTTCGCCGAGTCCGCCGGATCACTTTGGAAAGCGGCGAGCCCGTCTGCCGGCCCCTCGCCGCCGATGAAACTAAGCCAGTTAATGGTGTCGCGACTGATTCCAAGACAGGCATCTTCCTGTGCGGTTGCGGGCAGGGCCGATGTTATTGCAAGCACTGTGGCTGTCAGTAAAACGGATGGTATCTTGGTCATGAATTTTCTTTGGGAAGGGTTCGGGTACAGAGCCGAACGAAGAGCCGGGGACGCCTCGCCGGGGATGGCTTGCGGACCGGGCAAGGTTAATCGTGCGCAATCCGCAATGCCGATTTTCCCAAAAAGTTATCAAAAAGGGAACTCAAAAATTAATTTTTTAGATAAAAGAGCGGGGGAAAGGATTATTTATAACCTCTACAATTTACTATTTATAAATATTAACGATATGTACTCTGCTTTTAACTACTCCGGTAAATACTCTTTCCTTTAGGCATTGTTGCTTTGTTACGTATAACGCAATACCTGCTGACTGAATTTGCCCATGGCGAAGGGAAGGAATTCCCATATCGTCAGACCCTCAAATCATCCCGTAATTCACCAATGCCAATGACAGTCGAGCTTAACCGGAATCGTTTTTTATCCTCCATTGCTGTAGCTGTTTTTTTGCTTTGGCTCACCGATATCCAGACGCCCGCCCGTCCGGAGCACGTCATCCTGATCAGTTGTGACGGCCTGCGTCCTGATGCGGTTGAATTTTTGGGTGAAAAGGGCGCTCCCCATTTTCACCGGCTGATTACCGAGGGTTCATATACCCACAATGCCCGCACTGACGCGGATTACACCATCACCCTGCCCAACCATACCTGCATGATTACCGGCCGCGGGGTCAATGGGCAGCCCGGCCACGGCTGGGTGAGCAACAGCACCCCGAAGATAGGTGAGTGGCTGCACCGCAACAAGAAAGACTACCTGCAGAGTGTCTTTGGCGTGGTCCATGACCACGGCTTGAGCACCGCCCTTTTTGCGAGCAAAAAAAAGTTTGTCCTTTATGACTTGAGCTACAACGAGCGCAACGGACAGCCGGACACCCAAGGCGAGGACAACGGCAGGGACAAGATCAACCTCTACCACCTTGACGAACGCACTGATCCCCTCGTCATCAAATTTATCGTCGCCATGCACAGTCAGCCGTTCGGCCTCAGCATGCTTCACCTGCGTGACTGTGACAGTGCCGGGCATGGCAGCGGCTGGAATATTGCCAATGGCACGCCCTACATCAATGCGGTTGCCATGGTGGACCGCCAAATCGGCCAGCTGCTCACGCTCATTGAGATCAGCAACCGCCTCAAGGGCAAAACCGCGATGATTGTCACCGCCGATCACGGCGGACGACTCTCGACCAAGACGCACACCAAGGCTGATGAACCAAAGAATTACACGATTCCATTTTACGTGTGGGGTCCCGGTGTTCATGCCGGCGGTGACCTGTACAAAATGAATCCCGGCACGCGTGCCGATCCAGGCAAGGCCAACCCGCCATACAATGCCGAGTCCCTGCCTCCTGTGCGCAACGGCGATGCCGGCAACCTCGCCACTTTCCTGCTTGGCTTGCCGCCGATCAAGGACTCGACCATCAACAGCAAACAAAACCTTAAAGTAACCATGCCGCCAGCCGCCGAATAGCTTACAGCCGGGCGCGCAGGTTGTTGTCAGGCGCAATTGTGCGCCGGGGAGCCAGACCCCCCGTCTTGCCTCAGTGCCCGGATTCCCTTAACCTGCCCGTGATGGCAAAATCGAAAACCAAGAGAGCCAAAGGTAAAAAGCACCACGCAGCGGTGGAGCCGATGCTTGAATTTGGCAAGCGATGGGACTATGCCCCTGCCCCGGAATCCACCCCGGTGCCATTGAAAAAACGCTATTCGCTTTATATTGGCGGCAAGTTTGTCGATGCCAGTGCGGGCAAGGTTTTTCGCTCGGTCAACCCGGCCACCGGCAGGAAACTGACCGAGATTGCCGCTGGAGGCAGGGAGGACGTTGATCTGGCGGTCAAGGCGGCGCGCAAGGCGCTGACGGGACCCTGGGGGAAAATGCCGGCAGCTGAACGCGGAAAATTCCTTTACCGCATAGCACGCATGGTACAGGAACGCTCGCGTGAGCTTGCCGTCCTCGAGACCATGGACGGCGGCAAGCCGATCAAGGAGTCGCGTGATGTTGATCTACCGCTGGTAGCTGCGCACTTTTTTTACCATGCCGGCTGGGCTGACAAACTTGAATATGCCTTTCCCGGGAAAAAACCGAAACCGATAGGTGTTTGCGGACAGGTGATACCATGGAATTTCCCGTTGATGATGGCGGCATGGAAATTGGCACCGGCATTGGCATGCGGCAACACGGTGGTGCTGAAACCCGCGGAGACGACCTCCGTGACCGCCCTGCATCTCGCCGAGATTATAGCTGATGCCGGCCTTCCGGACGGCGTGGTAAACATTGTCACCGGTAAAGGCGATACCGGTGCGGCCGTTGTGGACCATCCGGGAGTTGACAAGGTGGCGTTTACCGGCTCCACCCGGGTGGGCAAGCAAATCGCTGCCGCCACAGCGGCAAGCGGCAAGCACCTTACCCTGGAACTGGGCGGCAAGGCGGCCAATATTTTATTTGATGATGCACCGCTGGACCAGGCGATCGAGGGCATCATCAACGGCATTTACTTTAACCAGGGGCATGTTTGCTGCGCCGGGTCCCGGCTCTTTGTCCAGGAGTCGGTTTATGATCGGGTAATCCACAAGCTTTCCGATCGCATCAAGACCCTGCGAGTGGGCGACCCACTGGATAAGAACACCGACATTGGCGCGATTAATTCCAAGACACAGCTGGAGCGAATAAGCGAGTTGGTTGATTCCGGGCTGGCCGAGGGGGCTCAACTGCATCAGTCGGGCTGCAAATTGCCGGGCGAGGGGTATTGGTTTAAGCCGAGCTTTTTTACCGGAGTTACAGCCAGCCACCGCATTGCCCGCGAGGAGATTTTTGGCCCCGTACTCTCGGTGATGACTTTTCGAACCCCGGGTGAGGCCATTGAACGTGCCAACAACACCTGTTATGGCTTGAGTGCCGGCGTCTGGACCGACAAGGGCAGCAAAATATTCAAGATGGCTGCTGAATTGAAAGCCGGGGTGATTTGGGCGAACACCTACAATAAATTTGATCCCGCCAGTCCCTTCGGCGGCTATAAGGAGAGTGGATTCGGGAGGGAAGGCGGCGTGCAGGGTCTCGCCTCATATGTCGATATCAGCTAGGCCTTGATCAAGCAGGGGCAAGGCCGGAAGTTGTGCCGTCGGTCACCGTTGTTGCCCGCGGCCCGCAGCAGGATGAAAGAAGTCAAGAAACTTGCCGCCAGCCTGTGGCCCCGCCGTCCCCGCAAGATCGCCCGTCCCGAGCAGGAACTGCGGTTTACGCGTTCCCGTCAGGCGCTGACATTCTTAACCGCTGGCATTGCCTGCCTGTGTGTTGCCGGCGGGATTTTCATCAAGGCGCTGCCGCTTGCGGGCAATGCCGCGGGTGAACCGGCTGCGGTGGATTCTCCATTGTGGGCCCTTGTCCCCCTGGTGCCTGCGGTTTTATGTTTCTGGGTGGCTGTGCATTGTCTGCGCCATGCGTTCATCATACTTACTCCTCTTGGCATTGAACTGTTTCCATTTTGGCGCCCGGCGAGGAACCTGCAGGTAATCTACTGGGCGGAAATTCAAACAGCCACAATTTCCCCTGACTTTAAAATCTTCACCATCAAGTGCCATACCAGCGGGATAACGGCGACCCTTGCGCCAATTTCCAGAAGTGGCCGCGTGTTGCTCAAGCGTGCCATCGAGGGGCGAATGGACAGGGAATAAAAAACGGAATGTTGCCCAATAAATGAGCCATTCGGCATTATTTTACGTTGCGCCCGGAGCATCTCCCCGGAAGTTTTTCCGGCAGGGCATTGAAAAGATGGAAATATCGAAAAAGAAAATTCCCTACGTCGTCAGCCCGGCCCTGAACGCTTACCTGGTCAAGTATGGCAGGCACGTGGGGAGCGTTCCGGAAATTTACCGCGATCTTTCACGGTTCAGCGAAACGGCACCCTACGAGTCACCGGCCGGCGTGGAAACGCTTTGGCAGAGCGTCATGTACCCGCCGGGGGAGATGGCCGAATTGCGTCCCAAGCTGACACGGATTTATGCGGATCTTAAAATGGGAGGCGGATCAGCAGTGGCCAGGCACCTGGATGTGGAGCGCATTGATTTTGGCGAGTTTGGCAATTCACGGCCATTCCGAATCCGCATTATCAACCGCTACAATGACAACTTTGACCATTATTATGTGAAATCGGCTGATGCCTCGAGAATATACGGGCTGGAACTCGAGCATATCCTCTCGCCAACCCGCATCAATTACCTGATCAATGGTGATACCCTGATTGAGGAACATATTGCGGGACTCCCCGGGGATGTATTCCTGCGCGACTGGCTGCATCGTGACGAAATCAACGAGGTGCGCATTGCCAAGGAGTTCGTGAAGTTCAACGAACGCTGTTTTATCCGCCTGCTTGGAGACATGCGGGCAGTGAACTACGTGGTTGATATCACGCCGGACTTTGAAGAGGTGCAATATCGCGTGAGACCGATCGATTTCGACCAGCAGTCGTATGAAGGACGGCAACAAATGTACATGGCGCAGTTCTTCAGCGATAATCAACCGATGGTTGAAATGATAAATGATCTCCTCAATGAGGCGACCATTGAACAGTATCGCAAGGAGGAGCGAACCCTGATGGCCCGGCGGTACAAGGTTGCCGAGCATCGGCTCGGAGCATTGCTTGACGTTATGTCCGGGGATGAATTATCACCCCCGGGAAAGGTTGCCCGGTTACGCAACGAGCTCGCGGAGCATCACCATTCCGCGGCGCTCAATTCCTGCACAACAATGGGTGAGATCGTCCGTGTGCACATCGGCTTATTGCTGGAGGGACTCTACTGAGCACATTGCGGGCAGTGGTCCGGCCTCCGGCTAAATCCCGTGCGGGGGACCGGGTGGGCGGTTATTTCCCGGGAGCCGGGCGGAAAGGCCATGCCGGGCTTCCCGGCGGATCGGCCGCGTGCGGGGTTTTGCCCAGCCCGTAGTCCTCCACCTGCATATCAAGGTTCTTAAACCAGTCCTTGTCGCGAATGAAGCCGTAGAAGCTGGGGTAGAACGGATCAATGTAATCCACGTCGGCCTTTGCCGGGACCTTCAGGCCGCTCAGATGATAGGCGGCGTTGACGATCAATCGGCGAAGTCCCTCACTGGCGAAGTCACAGGAAGCGCCTGCCGTGGTGCAGAACGAGCTGCCCATTGTCTTGCCGTCGGGTGCCGTGTAGCCGTGCAGCCAGGCAAGTGGATGCATGGGGGCATTTTTCCCGCCGGCAATGTTTTCGGATTTGGGATCCAGTGTCTTGGTGACTGCGCCACGCAACAGGATGGTGTCATCGCCGGTGAGATGGGTCACGCCATAAACATCGGATGGAGCAAACACGTCAACAACCCCGTTGAGCACCGCGTGATTCTTGTTGGCGGCCTCAATCACTCCGCGTGCGCCCTCACGCTTGTGTCCGCCGTGGTGGCTGACCCATTGTTCACCGAGCACCTTGCGCCCAAACTGTCCAAAGCTGATCTTGCCGTCGCCATCACCAAATGCGCCGCTGCCGTTAAAGGCGTGCGTTGCCGTGCGAAAGCCGATAACCGGCTTACCGGCATTGAGGAATTTGGTGATGTGGGCTGCGCCCTTGGCGTCCGGCTTGCGGAAGCGGGTGCCGATGATCATCAGGTCGGCGGCATCAAGTGCCTCCAGCCCGCGCAATCCGCCCTGGTTGTTCGGGTCGATGTAATCGCCGCTCCAGGAGAACACAACGACACAATTAAACCCGTGTTTCTGGGAAAGGATTTTAGCCAGCATTGGCGCTGACTCCTCAGAGCGGTATTCCTCATCGCCGGCAACCAGCACGATGGTTTTCCCCTTCCCGGGACCGCTTTTGCCTTGGAGGTTCAGGGTATCGGCGGCCTGGGCCGTGGAGCTTGCAATTGCCATGGCGATGGCGGCTGTCGTTAGAGCTTGTGGTGTCATTTGTATTAATAAGGTTTGAAAGAGGGTTGCCAGTATGACCGCATGCGGAGCGGCTTTTCAACGGAAAACTGACGCAGGCAATAAATGTTTTTTTAGCGGCATTATTCTTGAATGCCGGGTTTTCCGCCTCCTGCCAGCAAGCGATGCAAGCCATCAAGGTTGTGTCGCAGGGCCACTGCAGAATCCTCATCCGGCAGATGATCCAGGATGCCGATTGGCCCGCCATAACCACTGGCGATCACTGCCCTGATCATGGCCGCTTCATGGAGCCCATCCCCGATGGGCAGGATTTTCGGCTGAGCGCGGGGATTCATGCCGTTCAGGTTAAGGCACAACAGGTGAGGCTTGAGCAGCTTAAGGTCTGCAGCGAAATCGGCAATGCGTCCGTGGGCGTGGTGAAAGTTGTAGACCACCCCGACATTGTCATGGCCCCTTGCAATCAGTGCCCTGCAGACCGCAATGAGGTTTTCCGGGACTCCGCCCCAGCCACCGTGATTATAGAGCCCCAGCTTACTGCCCATCTTGCGGCAGCGCACGGCGAGCTCCTGCAGCTGCGCGGCGGCGGCGGCAACCCTTTCCTGCTGTGTTTTACCTGGTGGCGAAGGACAGGTCTTCCAGATCTGTGGTTTAATACGGTGCTTAATGAAAAGCTCGAATGCGTTTTCATGTTCTCCCCAGAAGGCGGTGAACTCGATGCCGAACTTCCTGTAAGCCTCGATTTCAGCCTCAAAGGAAGCCACATGTTCAGCGCGCCAATCGTAGGCGCAGCGCCGCAACCCAAGGCCGACCAGCATTTTTGCCCGTGCCTCTGGGCTTCGCTTTTTGGCATCGAAAGGCACAATGCACCAGGCGACAAGGGAATCATCGGCAAAATTTACAGGCGTGACGGCGCCGGCAGGGGTCAGGCCCGCACCCAGGGCTATGGCGAGAACTTTCAACATGTCCTGTCATCCTTGCCGATTGGAGGGCTTGCCTGCAACTGCGATTTAGGCTAAATCAAGACGCCATGAAAATTGATTCAAGACCTTACCTCCCCGCGATGTTCGCAATAATTCTTGTTGCCCTCAGTGTTTCTTCCGCCTCCGCCCAGTTCCACGGGGACCCACCGGATGACACTCACCCGTGGGCAGTACACGACATGAACCGCCCGCAACCGCCGCTGGTGACACCGGGCAAGACCCCGGGAGCCCCGCCATCCGATGCCATCGTGCTCTTTGACGGCACGGCGGCCTCGTTCAAGGCCAACTGGGAACACGAGAAGAAGGACCGCAAGGCTGACTGGCAGGTTGTCGACGGTGCAGTGCAGTGTGCCAAGAATTCCGGGACTATCCGTTCCAGGGCGCAGTTTGCCGACTGTCAGCTGCATGTCGAGTGGGCGGCACCCTCCAAGGTGCAGGGCAGCAGCCAGGGACGGGGAAACAGTGGCATTTTCCTGATGGGAGCAACCGAGGTGCAGGTATTGGATAACTTCAAGAACCCGACCTACCCGGACGGGTTTGCCGGCTCGGTTTATGGTGTGATGCCGCCGGCCGCCAACCCGCTTCATGCACCAGGGCAGTGGCAGAGCTACGACATTATTTTTCGCCGGCCGGTTGTGAAGGACGGCGTGGTCCTTGACGGGGGTTCCTTTACTGTGCTGATCAACGGCGTGGTGGTGCAGGACTCGACGCCGCTTGAAGGCGGCGGCGGGCACAAGGGTCGCTCCAAGCCAAAGGTGTTCCCGGAAAAAGGGCCGCTGAAGATCCAGGACCATGGTAACCCGGTTCGTTTCCGAAATATCTGGTATCGCCCGTTGCGCAAACGGCCCGTTGATGGTGGCACCGATGGCAAGCTCTCAGTTGCGGCGACAATGGCCAAGCGGGCGGAAATCGCTGCCGATCTTCGCAGGGACGCGGCTGCAAAAAAAGGCAAGGACAGGCTCCTGTGCCTGATGGAATCCCTTTGCTATGAGGTGGATGACGAGGCGGTGGCAGTAGCCGAGGAGGAGGGCGAGGCCTTCATGGCCGGGGTCAAGGCAAACCCCGCGGGTCGCAAGGGCGATGTGATACAGGTCAACAATGCCGTCAAGTATCTCGTCAAGCATGAGCGTATGCCGTCCGACCACCCTGTTATTGAAGAGCTCAAGGCACTTATCAAGGTGAACGGCTGGGACAAGTAGGACTCTTTTGTCCTTCTATGCTTAAAGTGAGGTGTGCTTTTTCAGCGCGTTACCGCAAATCCGTTGCTCAGCGTTAGCGTGAGCTCCGGCTTCCCCGGCGTCTGTCCTCAGGGGGAGAATCGGTTGGTGGAGGTCAGCGTGAGCTGGGGACGTCCGGGCGGGGTGAAGATGACATAGACTGCATGGCTTCCGGGGGGTAGTGCTGCGGCATCAAACGAGACGGTAAGCTGGGTTCTCGAGTCGAGGCTGACGAGGGCAGCCGGGATGCCGGGATTGCCGATTCGCAGTTCCTGGATGGCGTCGGCCGGAGGAAGGGGAGGTCCGGTGAAGGTGGCGACAAAGTTGTCTGCGCCACCACCATTATTTCCGCCTGTGCCCTCGAACTGGTTGTCGAAGCCGGAATCGTCATAGTCGGCGATACCGGTGCGCTTGAGGCGGTAGAAGCCGGTCCTGTCAGTGGCGGGGCTTGGCGTGTCACTGGTGGCCCGGGTGATTGACTGTGTGGTGAACCCGGCGTCCTTCCCGTCCCAGTTTACCAGGTCAGCACCCTGCTCCACCTGGTAGCTGGCACCCTCGACGGTGTCCCAGGTGAGGGTGAGCACGCCGTCTCCCCTGGCGGCACTGCGCGCGCTGTGCTGCTTGCTCGGCCCGCCAATGAAGGTGCGGGTGGCGCCGGCGGGGATGCTGTTGGTATTGCCGCCTGCGGGCGTGCCGTAGAAGTTGCGCCCGATGTTGTAGGGGAAGACCGGCGTGCCGTCAGCCTCGATGGTGGTGAAGTAGGCCCAGGTTCCTTCAGGGAACTCCGGGGTGAGGCAGAAGCGGCCGTTATACTCGTCGAGGTCAAAGTCGCTGCCCTGGTTGAGCCCCAGATCCCCCATGTAGGCATAGTCCTCCAGGTAGTGGCCGAGGATGTAGGTGACGTTGACATTCGGCCCGTAGCGGTTGGTGGCGAGGTTGGTGGTGCGTCCCTGCAGCCGGTTAGCCCATTGCGGCAGGGTGGTTCGCCCGGTGGTATTCAGGTTGCTGGAGGTGTTGCCGCCGTCGCGTTTCCGGTAGCCGCTGGTCATGCGCCGCACGGCAGAGTCGGGGTCATCAGGATCGCTGTAGGCGTAGGGGCCGTAGATCGGGTGTCCGTCCGACACCCAGCCCAAGACCGGTGAGTGGCCGCCGTTGAAGTTCTCGCTGTAGACATTGGTACCGGCATCGTAGTCAACGCTGTCGCCGAGCAGGTGCCGGATGGCCGGGGCATTGGCGTGGTAGTGGTGCAGGTTCATCGCCTGGTGGGCATTGGCCGCGTCAAAAGTGACGCCCTCGTTGACGTAGGCGTCGCGGTTCCAGACACCGTCGCCGCGCCCGCCGCCAAGCGGGCTGCCGTCACTGCCGCGGCTGTTGATGTAGGAGAAGGTGTCGGTGGCGTCAAAGAGCGCCACGCCGTCGACGAAGTAGCCGATCGGGCCGAAGCCGGTGGTGGTGCTGCCGTTGAAGGCACTCGGGGTGCGCGGGATACGGTAGGTGGTGGCGGTATTGCCGGGAAAGCTCGGGAAGTCCTGGGTCTTTGCCGCGTTGAGATACCATGGGCCCATGACATGGAATCCCAGCCCGCTGGTCTTGATGTAGATCCAGCTGGCATCATGGTGGACCTCGTGCACCCCGGCGTAGGTCGGCGAGGTCTGGTTGCCCTGCCCGCGGCTCCAGGTGCTCGAGGTGATACCCGCCGCCTCGTTTTCCTTGCTGGTAAAAATACGTGCGTATTTACCGCTCTGTTCAGTATACCAGGAACTCAATTGCGGCTCGGCGACAGCCG
>JAYGGE010000171.1:0-17601 GCA_046581505.1 Verrucomicrobiales bacterium
GGTCGTAGCGGAAACGGGGCAGGGTCCAGCGCACCCATATAAAGAAAACGATAAAGGCAATCACCTTGCCAAGGAAGGTTGCGATATGAATCAAGCCCAGCCACCATGGAACCTGTTCCGGATTCCCGGCCATCTGCATTAAGCCGGCATCCCAGCCGAAGGGCAACGACCAGCCGCCCAGGAACAGCGTTACAATCAGCCCGGAACCAATAATCATTGCGGCGTATTCACCCATGAAAAACATCGCAAACTTCATCGATGAATACTCGGTGTGATAGCCGGCGACAAGTTCCGTCTCGCACTCGGGAAGATCAAAAGGCAGCCGGTTGGTCTCAGCAAAAATTGAGGTGGTGAAAACGATAAAGGCGATGCAGGCCGGAAAGAACAGGAAGAACCGGTCCCATCCGCCATTCCATACCGCTCCCTCGCCCCATAACGGCAGCAGCAACCAGCCGTTTCTGCTCTGCTCCTCAACGATGGTGCTGAGATTCAGTTCACCGAAAATAAGCAATACCGGTACCAGTGAAAGGCCAAGCGAGATCTCGTAGGATATCATCTGGCTGCTGGATCGAATCCCGCCGAGAAAGGGATACTTTGAATTTGATGACCAGCCCGCCAGGACAATGCCGTAAACGCTCAACGAGGCAATGGCAAAAATGAAAAGCGGTCCGACATTCAAGTCAGCAACGACCATTTTCTCGCCGAAAAGTTCACTCCCGAAAGGCAACACCGCGCACGTCAGTATAGCCGGCACCATTGTCAAGATTGGAGCCAGGCAGAAATACAGCTTGTTCACATGGCCAGGGGTGAAGTCCTCCTTGAGCATGGACTTAACAGCGTCTGCGATCGGCTGCCCGAGACCGGCAAGGCCAATCTTGGTAAAAGGAATTCCCACGCGATTGGGTCCAACCCGGTCCTGGATGATCGCACTTACCCTCCTCTCGGCCCAGGTCGAATAAGCCACCATCGGCAGAATCACGGCAAACACCAGCACAACGATCTTGATCACGGGGATCAGCACCGCGGAGAATTCAATACTGGCCAGTGAGCAGTCCATTATCTACTTAACCAACGATCAATCCCTGGCTAACACGTTGTGCTTCCCGTTCAAGCAGGGGCACGGTTTCCCCGGTATCCATTACGTCCACACCGAGGTCGCCGATGCCGGAAAGGCTCAACCCCCTGAATATTGAAAGGTCCGACGCCATCTGAGCAAAAACATCAGCAAGCTCAGTGACACCGTCAAGCCCGTCCACTGCACGGTTGAGTTCATGAAGGATTTCCCAGTCCTCACGGCTTTGTCCCGGGGGATCAATCGCTTTATTAAGGCGCTGCAAGCGCCCCGTGGCATTAATCATCGATCCGCGTTTCTCCGCATAACCTGCCCCGGGAAGCACAACATGGGACATTTTTGCAGTCGGATTGGCAACAATATGCGAGGAAACAAGACACTTGAGGCTGCCAAGCTCTCCCTCAGTAAATCCGCAATCAAAGAGGTCTTCTCCAATTACCAGCAGAGCCTTGATTGACCCCTCCGCAATCCTTCTCCGGATTGATTTCAACCTGGATCCGGGAGAACGAACCTTGAGCACTTTCCGCACCCCGTTCACATTCGGGTTCTTATCGCAATGATACAGGTAGTCATCCCCTTTCCCCTCCCTCTTCACGATGTCCACTACCCCGGCCTGCAAACTTTCTGCAAGTGTCCTGGTCAGATAAAGCTCCTCATTGGTCATGCGACCTGAAGCGATAACGGCCAATTGCTCACCCTTGAACTTCGTCAAGTCCCTGGCCGCACGACAAATTGCCTCCGGCCAATCAACCGTATGGTGCTCGCGCCCACGCTTGATCATGGGCTCAGTCAAGCGTGCCGGATCCTCAAGCTGATGATATTCCATGCGCCCGGCGTCACACATCCACGCAGAGTTCACATCATTATTCTCCCGCGGAGACTGCCGGTAAATCTTTCCCTCCCGTGATCCTATCACCGTATTGCATCCGCGCGCGCACCCGGTGCACAGTGACTTGGTCTCACGCATGAACCAAACCCGCATCTTGAAACGAAAATCATTGGAAGTAAGCGCTCCAACAGGGCAAATATCAACCGTATTCAGGGAGTAGTTGTTCTCCAGTTTCCGGTCAGGATGAACAGTAAGCACAGTGTGACTGCCCCGGTCAACGAAGCCGAAAACATCATCATCCACCACCTCCTTCGAAAAACGCACGCACCGTGAGCAGAGTACACAGCGCTCATCATCAAGACGAATCCGCGGACCTATATCCACGTTTTTCGGCTTCTTCACCTTGCTTTCAAGGAAACGTGATTCGCCATTGCCGTGCTCCACGCTGTATTCCTGCAGGGTGCATTCCCCTGCCTGGTCACAAATAGGGCAATCAAGCGGATGATTAATCAGGAGGAATTCCATCACCCCCTGCCTGCACTCCCTGGCCAGCAATGACTGAGTGCGAATCCCCATGCCGTCGACAACTGTATTGGCACAGGCGATTACCGGCCTGGGCATCCAGTTGATCTTTGCATGCCCGTCGGCGTCGAGTTCAGGTTCCTCGCCCGGGGCAGGTCGCGGCGGCATACCCATCTCCACAAGGCACATCCGACAGTTTCCCGGAGAGGTCAGCTTGGGATGATAACAATAATGCGGAACCTCTGCGGCAGCCTGCTTGCAGGCTTCGATCATCCGTGTTCCCCTGGGCACACTGATCCAGTGGTCGTCGACTTGAACGCTCACCAGGTTGTCACCACTGTCTTTCGAGGCTGCCATTTCAGTTAATCGCCCAGATCTGCTGAAGCAGTCTTTGTTTCGGGGTTGAGGGCTTTGCCGATATTCCTGCGACTCGTGTGTTTCTTGAATTCCTCCGGGAACTTAGCTACAAAGCTCTGCGTTGGCCATGCACAAGCCTCTCCAAAGGCACAAATTGTCCGGCCTGCGATATTGTCACCCACTGATACGAGCGTCTCAACATCTGAAGGAACGCCGCCGCCAGAGAGCATGCGATCGGTAATCTTCTTCATCCACAGTGACCCTTCCCGGCAGGGAGTGCACTGGCCACAGGACTCATGAGCATAGAACGTGTTGATGTTGTTGAGCACCCAGGTCATGTCCCGGCTGTCATCCATGACGATCACTCCCCCTGAACCGGCCATTGAACCACAGGCAGCCAATGAATCAAAGTCCATCGGTATATCAAGTAATCCGATGGTCTTCTCCCTGTCGCCATCCCTTATTGTGTAGGTTTCACCGGCACGCAATACCTTTGCCGAGGAACCACCGGGGATGACCGCCTTGAGTTTACGCCCGTTCTTCATTCCCCCGCAGAGATCTTCTATGAGTTCACCCATTGTCAGTTTTCCAACCTCAATCTCAAAGTAACCCGGCTTCTGCACATCCCCGCTGACACAGAGAATGCGCGTGCCTGTATTTCGCGGCGTGCCCAACTGGGAATATTTCTTCCCACCCATCGCGATGACGTGCTTCACATGACAAAGTGACTCCACATTGTTAACGATCGTCGGGCACATATACAAGCCGAGCACCGCAGGAAAATAAGGAGGCTTGATACGCGGATAGGGGCGCTTGCCCTCAAGGGACTCGATTAAACCTGTCTCCTCGCCGCATATGTAGGCCCCTGCCCCACGATGAATGTAAATTTCGCACTCGAAATCAGTCTCGAGGATTTTTTTGCCCAGCAATTTAGCGGTTCGTGCCTCTTCAATTGCCCGTTCAAGAATCACCGCACCTTCGGGAAATTCCTCCCTGATGTAGATGTAGGCGATCTTGGCCCCAACCGCATAGCTGGAGATCAGAATTCCCTCGATAAGCTGGTGAGGATCCTGATGAATAATGTAGCGATCCTTAAACGTACCGGGCTCGGACTCATCAGCATTGCAGATCAGGTAGACCGGCTTGCTGTTATCAGGCGGAATAAATCCCCACTTAACACCGGTCGGAAAACCTGCCCCGCCCCGGCCACGAAGACCGGATGCCTTCACTTCCTCAGTCACTGCCGCAGGCTTCATCTTCAGGGTTTTCTTAAGTTCCCTGTAACCCCCGTCCTTGCAGTATGTTTCAATCGAAGGATCCCACCCGGATCGATCAACATTACGGAAGATCATCCGCCTTTCGCGCGGATGCGGCTTTTTCCCGGTGATATATCTCGGATTAGCCATCACTTGTATCTCTGCAGGAGTTTCTCCGTGTTCTCGGGTTTAACATCCTCATGAAAATCATCACCAACCAGACAAACCGGGCCTGTCCCGCAACTTGCCAGGCACTCGGCAAACTCAATGCTGAATTTCCCGTCAGTTGAAACCGCAATCGGGTCATGGTGAGAGACATTTGATCGGTCTATCCCCGCCAGTTCACAGATTTTCTCCATTGTCTGGTGGCAGCCGGCCATGGCACAGGAGAGTGTCCGGCAAACCCTTATATGGCATTTTCCCGGGGCCTTCTGCCGGAACCCCGGGTAAAAAGTAACCAGTTCAAGAATCTTTATCGGCTCAGTCCCGAGTTTTTCCGCCACCCAGGAAATCGCATCATCACTAATGTAGCCGAATTGCCGCTGCAACAGGTGCAGCAGCGGCAATGAAGCGCTGCCCTTCTCCTCCTGCGGGTAATGACAGATGAAATCATCCGCCTTCTTTTCGAGCTCCTCAGGGACTTCCATAAGGCTTTTAGCGGTCACACTCCCCCATGACAAAATCAAGGCTGCCAAGGATAACGACAACATCGCTCACCATGTGCCCGGGAAGAATCTTCGGCAGGATGCTCAGGTTTGCAAAGGAAGGGCTGCGAATCTTCAGCCGATGAGGTACTCCACCACCCTTCGAGTTAATATAAAAACCGAGTTCCCCCTTCGGATTCTCAGCAGCAAAATAAACTTCCCCCGCAGGCGCATCAATCCCCTGGGTCGCCACAATGAAATGATGAATTAACTCCTCCATGCTCATCAACACCCGTTCCTTCTCCGGCAAGGCACCCTTGGGATCAACAACGTTGATCGGTCCATCAGGCATCTGTCTGCACACCTGGCGTAATATATTAACGCTCTGGCGCATTTCCTCCATGCGCACCAAGTAGCGATCGTAGCTGTCACCCACCTTGCCGATAGGAACCTCGAACTCGAACTGCTCATACCCGAGATAAGGATGATTTTTACGCATGTCGAAATCAACTCCCGTTGCGCGCAGGTTAGGGCCTGTAAGTCCGTAACCAATGGCATCCTCACGCAAAATGACACCAATATCCCTTGTCCTATCGAGGAAAATCTTATTGCGTGACAGGAGATCATCAACTTCATCGATTACCTCAATCACCTCATCGCAGAACTTCTCCACTCCGGTGATAATTTCCGGTGTAATGTCGCGCGTTTGCCCGCCCACCCGGGTATAGCTGGTGGTAAACCTCGCCCCGGAAATCTGCTCACAAAGGTTATAGACGCTCTCACGCTGGGTGAACGTATAAAGGAACACTGTCATTGCCCCGACATCCATCGCATAACACCCGATTCCCAGAAGATGTGCTGAGATACGTGCCAACTCACAGCAAAGCACACGGACCGCCTGGCCACGGGGCGGTAATTCCCAGCCCATTAATTTCTCAACCGCACATGCATACGCCACGTTGTTGGCAAGTGGTGCCAGATAATCCAACCGGTCCGTGTAAGGAACAAACTGATTATAGTGCATGTTCTCGGCAATCTTTTCATCACCGCGATGCAGATAACCAATATCCGGTTCGGCTTTTGTAATTACCTCCCCGTCAAGTTCGAGGATAAGGCGCAAAACACCGTGGGTCGCCGGGTGCGAAGGCCCCATGTTCAACGTCAGTTTCTCACCAACAAGATCGTCGGTTGTCTGCTGGTAGGCTTCGAGAGCCTGCGCGGCCTTGCCAGCTGTATCTGGGGTCTCAAATTGCTGCAGTTTATCTGCCATTTGGAGCTCGGGAGCAGGGCCTCTCAGGTGGCCAGGTATGCTACTATTGCCTAGTGTTAGTATTGAATGCTTAAATAATCCCGCAAGCGCTATTTGTGAAACTTTTCACAAGCTCTCAACTAATTCATAATAAAGGAATTATGGTTTAAAATTTTGCGGCGCAGAGTGATTCTTTAGAGGATTAATCAAATGCTCCCAAATAACACTATCGCGTAAATATCTCACCACAGCACGACAGCTGGATTCTGAAGTGAAGTGTCCGGCCAGATTACGGCTTGAAATCCTTTTCAGGAACACATCCCTGCAACTAGGGCAAGCTCACGCGCATCCGCATGAACACGCGCCCGTGGACAAAAGGTTCCAAAAGCCGGAGAATTACTGTCTGTGTACCATCCTCATTGTCAACGGCACTGCCGTAGGGAAGCGTCTCTGCCGTTGTCCACCTTATCAGGTCACTGGATTGCTCTACGCTGTATTGCAAGCGATCCTCCTCCTGGCGGCGGCGCAATTCAAACGCAGGATAATCCCCCCCTGCCAGCGAAATCACCAGCGGCCGCGGATTAAGCCGCCGGTCAAATTCCTCCGGCGATCCTCCCAGTGCATATTCATGCAGGTTGGAAAGGCCGTCATCCTCGGGGTCTTCACTGGGCGCTGCCGCGATACCGGCAAGGCCAAAAGATGCAGTCCATGCAATGTATGGATCCATCAGCACCGGTGCAATGCCGAATCCTGAGAGGTCATTACCAGGCGCAACCCTGCGAAACCGCCCACTCGGGTCAGTAAACCCGCCACTGCCGACCGCCACGTCATCACGCAAGGCAATGTTCTGATTGGCCGAAGAGACCCCTGATCCGCTCCATTGCGAACCTGGATCCTCACCGGGCACTCCGAATGTATCCGCAAGAATCGAAGCAAGCTTGACCACAATGGCATCATCACCGTTAAAAAACAGTGTCTCCTTAATAAACACAATCCTGCCTTTCAAACCATAAAAGGCAGTCCCGTCCTCGAGATCGCCGAGAGAATCGACCGGCTCCTGAAGAATCCCTTCCGCGACAAGATGATTGCCGGTTTGCTCATCCCCGATCACGACCACCGCGCCCGGATCGAGAGTCCCGGTCAATATCACCAGGACATTGCGGCTGACATTATTACCATTGGCTGCCCAGAATACCTGCAGTGGCGTGTGCGCAAAGTTGATGATGACCCCGCTGTTGTTGACCAGTTCTATCGCTTTGGGCGAACCTCCGCTCGGTGGTTCAACATACTGACTGATCAACACCTGCCCGGAGGCCTGCCTGCCGGTGAGGGTAACGAACCCGTGCCCGGAAGCATGACCGGAAGCTTCGCCGGTAATACGGACTTTGCCGTCGGTTGTGATTTGATCCGCTCCCATGAGTAAGATTGGAAAATCCGCAGCCCCGCCTCCGGCCGGAACCCTCACTTGCCGGGGGAGGTCAAACCGGGAACGATCAGCGATTAGTGCAACTTGTGTAGCCTCCAGTGGCGCAGGAAGTATCTCAACGGACCCCCTCAGTGGCTCAATCCCCCTCTCATCCATTTCTGCAGGCTCAATCCCGACAACAACCTGCGAAGCCGGCTCAAGGACAAAGTCACCAAACACAAGATGGTGATCACTGCCAATGAAGCTGTCGGCAGCCCCGGGAAGCCCGCCGCTTTTCGGCAACCCGTCATATGAATAATCCAGCAAACTGTTATAGACTTCAGTCTGTACCACGGCATTGGCCGCGGTAAAGTCACTGACGAGAATATAGTCAAGCCGCGCATCGCCGACGACATTGTATGTACGCCGCACACCGTCAAGTTGCCTTGAGTCAACAATCCTGACCGAAAGCGGTGCGAAAGCGGGAACTGGAAAGTCCCGGTATTCCAGCACCATTCCGTGCGGAAGAGCGAGGTCAACTCCGAGTTGATATGAGGCAGGCAAAGTTGAACCGTCACCGAACACATGGATTGCACTGTCAATCCCGGTAAAATAGGAAACGGGAAGAGAATCCTCAAAATCCTCGTTGATATCACCAAGTATGAACACATTGGCATTCGCACCCGAGTAGCCGTTCACCTCAATAAACTCACGGATACGCAACGCCTCAATCGAGCGCCTGAAGTTGTCGGCATCGGTATTTCCCGCCTTCAGGTGCAGCGCAACGAAAGCCGGGTCCATTTCCACATCGGGCACATCAATTTCGACAAACAGGGGAAATCTGGTCATTTCCCTCCTTTCGGGATTTCCCCTGCCAATCTGGGTAGTGGAGATGATCGGCCAGCGGCTCGCCACTGCCAAAGCCTGACCACTGCCGAAATCACCACTGTCATAGGAAACTCCGTCAAAGGCATCCCCACTGCTTGTGAAGTAATCAGGAGTGGTTGACATCCCAAGATCACCAAGCAACGACTTTAAATTGGCAAAGTCCCCATCGGGATCCGCTTCGCTGAAGGCAATCACATCAGCATCCACCCGGCGCAAGACAGCAAGCACCGCCTGATATTGGGCACTTCCCCTCGGTCCTGCCCCATATTTAAGGTTGTAGGATGCAACCCTGATCGCGACACCGCGCCCGGCAGGTGAATCGACGTCAAAAATCGTGATCCCGGCGGCGGCGGATTGATAAACCCCGGTGGCATCAGTGGCACTTAAACGCACTGTCCGGGTGCCGTCTGCCACCCCGTCTGTAATCGCGCCTACGGGAAATGTCACCACTCCCGAAGGCGTAACAGTCAGCCGTTTCGGGTAAGCAACCTGTGCAACATCCTGATCAGTGCTCAGTGTAATCTGCACCGCTTCTGCAGGCGCAGGACTCAGGGTCAGGGTCACCGTTGCCGCGTTCTCTCCGTCGTCCTCAAAAAAACGATCGGGATCAACAGTAATGTTGATCATGGGATCCCCTGAACCCAAAAAAATTTGCCCCGCATTTATCCTACCCATGCTCTCCTCCTGTGGAGACTCCCAGTGGAAATCAGAATAACCCGATCCGCTACCACTCAATTGCAATGACTTGCCGATTGCAGTGGCAGAGGTTTCCTTAACCCCTATGTCTGATGACATGGCTCCCAGGGCAATATCATCACCTGCCACGAAACCGCCCTCATAACTGAGAAACTGCACAACATCACTCCCCTTGAGCAGGGCAATCCCGTCAGGTGCTCCATTTTGAATCCCGCTGACTGTAAAGGCCAGGGCTCCAAAGCCGCTTGCCCCCTCGTTGGGAATTGTCCCCCCGAGTGCTAAAGACTTGTAGGCACGGGTATTCGCCCCGTTATAGAAAACCAGCTCATACTGCCCAAGGTTGGTATTTGCAGGCCCTGCAATCTCGACAAATTCGCCGGTATCAGCACCGGTATTGTCATAGTGGATCTCGTTGATGAATACCTGCTGGGAAAAGCCCGGATCCGCAATCAGGAACACTGAGCTCAGGACGGAGATGATCCTCATGGGGAAGTGAGGCATATCCCAAGTATAAACCCTCTATCCGGTCTGCTCCACGCCGAAATCAAAATACCTTGCGGCGTTATTGTAGCTGATGTCCCTGACCATTGATCCCACCAGTTGCTCATCCGCTGGCAGGATCCCGGACTCCATCTCGGATCCCAGCTTGTTGCACAGGATTCTGCGAAAATACTCATGCCGGGTGAAACTCAAAAACGAGCGACTGTCGGTCAACATCCCCACAAACCGCGACAACAGGCCAAGTTGGCCAAGTGCCTCCATCTGGCGAAGCATCCCGTCCATCTGGTCGTTAAACCACCAGCCGCTGCCAAGTTGCATCTTGCCGGCACTGCTGCCGTCCTGAAAATTGCCGATCATGGAGCCCACCAACTCATTGTCACGTGGATTGATCGGGTAGAGGATGGTCTTTGCCAGCTTGCCCTCAAGATCAAGGCGCGAGAACAGCCGGGACATCGGTGCCGCTACCGGCCAGTCACCAATCGAGTCACAGCCGATGTCACTGCCAAGTTTCCCGAACATCCTCGCTGAGTTATTGCGCAGGGCACCGAAGTGATATTGCTGAACCCATCCCCGCCCGGCATCCATGACCCCAAACTCATACAACATATGTGACTTGAATTTCACGACCTCATCGGCACTCAACTCTCCACCAGCCCTGACCTTGTCAAAAATCCCCTCGATTTCCGCAGCCGTATAAGCTTCAGCATGGAAAGTTTCAATGCCGTGATCAGACAGGCGGCATCCCCGCTCATGAAAAAACGCATGCCGACTGTGAAGCGCGTCCATGAACGCGTTGAAACTGTTCACCTCAACATCGGCAGAAGCACCGAGAGCATCAACCCAGTGGCTGAAGTCCGCTCCAAGCTCCGGCATCATTGCCCTGTCCGGACGCCATGCAGGCAGCACCTTGCAGGAAACTGAAGGATCATCCGCAATTAGCGCATGATGCTCGAGGGAGTCGCAGGGATCATCAGTGGTGCAGATTGCCACCACCTTCGATCTCTCAATCAGGCCGCGCGCCGAAAATCCCGGTGCTGCGAGTATCGCATTGCAACGATCATAAATATCACGCGCACTACCCGGGTTCAACAAGTCGAATACCTCAAAATAGCGCGCCAACTCAAGCTGGTTCCAGTGGTAAAGAGGATTGCCCAGCAACTTGGGCATGGTCGCCGCCCAGGCCTCAAACTTCTGCCACTGGCCCGCCTCGCCGGTTATCAGTTGCTCCTCAATCCCGTTGGAGCGCATGGCACGCCACTTGTAATGATCACCCCCCAGCCAGGCTTCGGTAATTGTCCCCCAGCACCGGTCTTCAGCCACCTCAACGGGCGACAGGTGACAATGATAGTCAATAATCGGCATCCCCTCCGCATAGCCGTGATACAGGCGTCGTGCAGTGTCACTGCCGAGGATGAAGTCATCATGTATGAAGGGGCGTTCTGTCATCAGTTCCTGTTATCTTGCCCGATCACGGGACTTTGTCAGGCAGGAAAGTCACTGCCCCGCCGCAAACAGGAAGTTTGATAAATTGCTTTCCCATCTTAAGATAAACATCCCTTTCAAAAAAGGAGAGTGATGGGTGCCTGGTGGCCTCCGCGGTCTTCAAAACCGTTGAGGGTAGTTCTGCTGCCCTGGTTGGTTCGATTCCTTCCCTCTCCGCCAAACCCCAGGCGGGTGCGGAAAAATGAAAGAACCCAGACCTCCTCAGGCCGCAACAGGTAATACGCTTCGATTGGATTGTTGCATTTCATGGGTTCTTCCTGCAATGCCCCGCAAGGTGTAGTTGATGAGGCGTTTCACGCCTGGCATGACAATCTATTTATTCATCCATCGGCAGAACAATCGTATGCCGCCATCAAGGAATTCAGTGCTGATGGTGAACATCAGAATCACAATGCTTCGTTGAAGCGAACTGCCAGGGATTGAAAATTAATCTGCAACTCGGTGTCAGGAAGCTTCATCCTTCCGGGTGGATCGTATGATATTGCCTGATGGCCGGCTGTTTTAATACAGTCGTCCTGCCAGACGGCCATCGGATGTCAATCCTCTCGACGGACGAAGCCTTTCCCAATCCGAAATGGGCCACGGGGGCGTGTTGGCTGAAAAATGAATCGCCGATCACAATCTGTTTGACCTGTGTGCGTTGACCGTTGTGCAGGGTGATCCTGGTGCCAACCGCATGGCCTTGCCGTCCCTGTTCCCTCAATCGAACGCCGATCCAATTGTTTTTCAAATCCGTATTATTCTTATAAACGTGAAGGATCTGCCCATTTTTAAAATTCTCCTTTTGCCATTGCTCAATGACAAGCAAGTCCACAAGGCCGTCACCGTCCAGGTCGTCACTCACTACCCCGCGACAATCCTTCGATAACGCCACGTTCATTAAGAATCCAATATTAGAAAATCCTTTCCCCTCCCGGTTCATCAATAATGCATTCTTTTCAAAGCCGTTCCAGGACATGCTCCTGTCACCAATGCTTTTCTGTGAAGAATACAGCAGTTCACTGATGACAGGATTAGCATCAGAGCTGCCGGTGTAGAGGTCGTGACACCAGAACGTCGAGCAGTAATCTTTGGCTGAATTCCCGCTTACATAGCCATTGGCCACATAGATATCCAGATCTCCATCATTCTCAAAATCAAAAGAGGAACAGCCCCAGGACCAGCCCGTGCGGGCCACCTGGTCCCGAAAACCCGGTTCCTTGTAACCTTTTGCCTGCCTGAGGTACATGCGATTGCCGTATCCCATGACCGGACGTTTCGCGGAATGCTCTTGAAAGCCCTCACGATGCAGGTCCATCGCACTCAAACGCCGTGCCGTGGTTGAACTCATGCCGATCACGTAAAAATCCAGACGCCCGTCCAGATTGTAGTCACCAAAGGTATGGGCCATGCCGAAGTTGTGCCATTGCTTGACCCATTCACCTCGGGCATCGGTGAAGAAACCGTTGCCGTCATTCCGGTAGAGGTCGACCCCGGCGAAATCGCTGACCACCATCAAGTCAAGGTCGTTGTCCTCATCCAGGTCCACAAAACTCGCGGAGTATGTGCGTCGGTTTCGTCTCGCATCAAGGCCGCGCTCCTTGGTGACTTCCTTGAATCGCCCATCGCCCATATTCAGCAACAGATAAGAGGGAAACCCGTCATTGGCGTCATAATAAGGGGTGGGCATCTGTCCGCCACGGTAGGGCGGCCTGTACTGGGTCAGCCAACAATCCAGATCCCCATCATTATCAATGTCGCCCGCAGTCAGGGCACTCGGATTCTGGAAGGAAATCGGGGCTATTGCGGCACCGGGTTGATCAAATCGTCCCTGCGCGTTTCCCGGAAAAAGCATGGGAGCCAGACCCTGAGCTGATATACAGAGAAAATCGACGAACCCGTCCCCGGTGAGATCTGCCAATAATCCTGATTCGCTGATTTCTCCCGGCCAATGTTTGAGAAAAGTCTCTGGCTTGAACTGACCGTTACCCTTATTCCAGAATACGCGGTTCACGCCGCCAAGAATCACTTCGGACAAACCGTCGAGATCCAGGTCGTAGGTTATTAAGGGCTGCAGGCTGAGCACGGGGGATTTCAACTCCCGGGCATCAATTTGCGCCACCTTTTCGAATCCCGGTGATCCGGACCGTTCCAGCAGGAAGAGATCCCGCACGACAATACGATGCGGATCGGGAACCTGCTCATGATCCACCATTGGATTCCAGGTAACATTGAGCACCCCATTGACAATATACATCCGTTGCCTCGAATCATTGATAAGGTGCAGCGAAAAAGCGATTTCCGATTCAGCGACCTTGGTGGACTCGACAAAATCAAATCCCTGGTGATGCCATTCCGATTGAATCAGGTGGAACCCGTCGCTGTTGAGTTCATTCAGACGGAGATGAAACGAATCGTTGGTGTAGGAAGAAAACGGGCCATCGAAGATCCTGCGTCGAATGCCATGCCCGAGTTCAGTGGCGGATGATTCCCGGGGAACCTCCAACTGCTCCAGGGGGATCATCGCAAGTGTTTTAAACTTCTGTTGAGAGCGGCGAAGGTCATCCCATAAACGGACGATGCGCTGCTCATAAAACTGGGCAAGACGTTCCTTTTTCCAAACCGTGGCATCGAGGTTCTGCCGTTCTTCGATTTGTTCCCGGACACTCATGCCCGGTTGAGCGTTGACCGTCGAGTGCGGGGCGGAATTTCGCTCACATCCACCAAAAAATCCGGTCGCGCAGATAAAAGCCAATGACCCGCCAATTTTTATTTCCACCTTATACAAAAACCGCAGGATCAAGCAATCAGCCAGCCCAGATATCGGTTCTCCTCTTGCGTGCCATTCGAACATTCAGGAAACAATTGATAAAACAGGTCACTAAATTGATCAACCAATTGCTGTTTCCCGCAGAAAGATCTCAACGGCATTCTGGACTTGAAAGATTCGGCTTCGATGACCAGTGAAATATCTTATGCTCATCGTCACTCTGGATGGATTCATCCACGATAATCAAACCCCTAATGACCAATATTGGTAAAAAGGTTATGCCTTGAATCCGCCGAGCGTCCCGCCGCCACCGCCGATGAGCGAAGACTTGAGGTTCATGGTATCAAGCACCGAGCGGTGCAGGTTGGCAACACCACCGCCACCGCGCACGGAACGACCGGTGGTAATGCGTCCACCGCCCCTGCCGGCGACAATGATCGGGATATTGCCCGAGCTGTGACTCTGGCCATCCCCCATGTTCGAACCCAGCAACACCATTGAGTTTTCCAGGACATTGCTCGAACCCTCCTCCATGCCCTCCAGCTTGCCGAGGAAATAGGCATACTGCTCAACGAAAAAAGTATTAATCAGGCTGAACATCTCCAGGGAACCCTTCTTGTTGCCATGGTGGGATATCGAGTGGTGGTTGCCCTTAACTCCCTCAATAAATGACATGTTCCTGCCGTGTGAACCATCACCGAACATGAGTGTCGACACACGTGTCGAGTTACTCCAGAAAGCCAATGCCATGACATCCATCATGAGCCTGCCATACTCACGGTAACCAATCTGCGGCACCGCACTGATACTGTCCTTGCGGCGGGTTTCCCCAAGCGCCTTGGTCATCTGCCGGCGTGTGGCGTGTATCTCCCTGGACATGTCGGGAGTGATTATACGCTCCTGGCTGGCCTCACGCCTGTTGATAATGCGGTCCTCAACCTCGCGCACCGAGCTCAAGTACTGGTCAAGCTTCTGCTGGTCGGCCCGGCCGACCTGTTTCATCAGGCTCTTGGCATCCTCAAGGACGATGTCAATCACGCTCTTGTCAGGAGTCGGTGGCTCAATCTTGCCCAGTGCTGAAGTACGGGTGGTCCGGAAGGAACGAAACAGGCGATCAAATGCGCGCTGCGGGTTCAACTCATGCGGCACAGGAATGTTGGCGTCCTTCCAGCAGATGTGACTGCCGTAGATCTTGGTGATGCCATCACCGGAACCGCGGCGCGGCGGGCTCATGCCCAGCTCAAGGGAGGGCAGGATCGTGCCACCGCAGGCGGTGCCAATCAACTGGTCAATGCTGCCGTTACCGACATCAACCTCGGCGGCATTCTCCGTCTTCTTTGGCGACCTGCCGGTGAGGAAACTGCTGGTTCCCCGGTCATGCCCGCCGGAACTGTTTCGCAGCCCACTGAACACATTGACGTAGCCCTTGACCGGCTCGAGCGGATAAAGGGTTCGTGAAAGCTGGTCGATCTTGCCGGGATTAACATCCCAGTCGGCATGGTTAACGCCGTTGGGCATGAAGAAGGCCGCAAACCGGACAGGCTGTCCCTCGGCACCCGCAGCCCCCGCGGCACGCTTGGGCTTGTCAAAATCATAGCGCCCGCTGTCATCGGCCGCACGCGCGCTTGCCGGCATCATCGCCTCGAGAAGGGGCAGCCCCATTGCTGCCCCGGCACCGCGCAACATGTGGCGGCGGGAAATTTGCCAGGGTTTCTTTGACATGGTCTTCTGGATTGATTTTAAGCCTTTTAAAGGCCAGAACATCAAAGAGATACTGACCTTGTTGCTGGTTACATCCTTAATGTGGCGCATAGCTGTCCCCACGGCAATGAAGAAATGGGAAACTGCCGACAACCTCAATAAAAAGAGTATGAGCCTTGAAACTACCTGCCATCACCTTGCTCGTGATGGCCTTGACCGTCTGGCGGTCATAGGGTGAGAGCGCGCGACCGAGCGCGTAGGAAAGCGTCTTTTCCACCATGTTGCGGGTAAAAAGGTCACGCTTGCCCATCAGGATCTTCTTCAGGCTCTCCGGCGAGGAGAAACTCGTGCCGTCGGGCAATTCCCCGCTGGTGTCGAGCGGGCGGCCGTTGTGACTGGTGCGCCAGCGACCGATCGCGTCGAAATTTTCCAGCCCGAAGCCAATCGGGTCAATGCGTTCATGGCATGCCTTGCAGGCCGGGATGAAACGATGGTCGATCAACTCCTGGCGAAAACTGGCCGCCTTCAGCTGGCGATCATCCTCGGGCAGTTGCGGCACGTTCATCGGTGGCGCCGGCGGCGGCGTTCCCAGCAACTCGGTAAGTACATACGCTCCGCGAATCGAGGGACTTGTCCGCAGCGGCAACGAGGTGGCACTGAGGACACTGCCCATGCCGATCACTCCACCCCGGTTCGGGTCCTTGAGCGCAACCTTGCGGAATCCCGATCCGGTTACCCCCTCAATGCCGTAATGCTGGCCAAGGCGCGGGTTGAGGTAAGTGTAGTCGGAGTCGATCAGCTCAAGGATACTGCGGTTTTCCCTCACCATGTTCTCGAAAAACAGTGACGATTCGCGATACAGTGAAACCCGGAGCTCAAAGTCAAAGCCCGGGAACTTCTTGCGATCCGGGTTGGTGCGCGAGCGCAACTCCTCCCACTTTAACCACTGGCCGGCAAAATGCATCGAGAGCGACTTGGCTTTCTCGTCGCTAAGCATGCGCTTGACCTGTGCCTCAAGAACCTCAGGTTCACCAAGGCGTCCCTCCCCGGCCAGCCTGAACAATTCGCTATCCGGCATCGATGACCAGATGAAATAGGAAAGGCGGCTGGCAAGGTCGAAATCATCCACCTGGTAAACCTCCTTCCCGGGCCTGATGTTCTCCGCCCGGTAGAGGAAATTCGGCGAGATCAAAATCGCAAGCAGCGGCAGTTTCATCGCTTCACGGTAGTCCTGCTTCTTTTTCTCCATGCCGAGCCTGAAGATCTTCACCAGGCGCTCAACCTCGCTCTGCTCTGCAGGACGCCGGTATGCCTGCGAAGCCCAGCGGCTGAGCACCTTCCGGGCTGCCTCATCCGGCTTCACCTCGCCGGCCGGGAAAGCGAACAGATACTTTGTATAGAGGGCCTGGTTGCGGTAGACGGCATGCACGATACCACCTGCCGATTCGACATAGTTCTCCATCAACAGCGGCGGCAGGAACAACGCGTCGGCGTTGTTGTCAAAACCGGCCTCACCGGCGCCGTCCTCGGGGAAGTCATCCGCTGGCCGGATCTGGAATCCAAACAGGTCCCGGACAGTATAATTGTATTCGTTCTTGTTAAGGCGCCTGATGGTGGTGCGGCCGGGGTCGCGGCCCAGTACTCCCGCATCCCAGCGTTCTGAAACAGTGTTTATCCAGGCGATGATCTGCTTGCGTTCCCCGGCAGTCGGCTGCCTGCGCTTGTTACGCGGCGGCATCTCACCCATCTCAACCAAATCGGCAGCCAGTTCCCACATGTCAGGATCGGATAGCGCCTCGCGCTCATTGGCAAAACGCTCCATGTCCACCCCGCCTTCCTCGCTGACGCCATCGTGACAGCCGATACAGTAACGATCGAGAAGTGGGTGAATCACCTTGTCGAAATGCGCGACACTCCCCGGGGAAACAGGCTCCTCGGGTTCGGGTTCGGGAAGTTTTTCCACCTCCTTGGGCTGCGTGCTTATCGGTTTTGCAACCTCAACAACAGCCGAATCCGCCGCTGTGTTCTTTGCCCTGTCATCATCTCCACCCCCGGTAAAAAAAATGACAGAAATCACCAGCAAGACACAGCCGCATACAATGCCAATTGCGATTGCCGGCGACGTCGCCTTTGCCTCACTTGACCTGACCCGCAGGCCCAGATTGGTTGATGCTGTCTTAAACTTGCCGGTAACGCCAGCTTCCTCTGCTTCCTCTGCTTCCTCTGCTT
>JAYGGE010000167.1:0-4368 GCA_046581505.1 Verrucomicrobiales bacterium
CGGGGCACTTGTCGCAGGGCTGACTTTCGACAGCGACGCCCTTGACATCACCGATCCCACCGATACCGACGGCGACAACATTGGTGACAATTGGGAGCAGTTTTACTTTGGCGGTCTCGAGGTCATTGACGGCACAGTGGACAGTGAATCTGATGGCCTCACTGATCTTGAAGAGTGGCAAGAGGGAACCAATCCCCTGCAAGCCGACACCGATGCGGACGGCCTCACCGATGGAGACGAAGTCAATGCCAACAACCCTGATGGCGTCGCGACTAATCCCTTGAATTCGGACACGGATGGCGACGAACTTTCCGATGGCGATGAAGTGCAGGGCAACAATTCTCAGAACTTCACCAGTAATCCAATTCTGGGGGATACCGATTCGGACCAGTTCGACGATGCTGCCGAGATAGCTGCCCTCACCGATCCCCGCGACCCGGATGACTTTCCGTTGACCCCTCCCTTAAATCTCCTGGCGTATTTCGAATTTGAGGACGACTATCTCGACTCCTCTGGCGGTGGCGCCACAGCTGTGCCAACTCAAAATCCGACAGAAGTGAACTTCATCTCCGGTTTTCGGGGTCAGGGTGCTGACATCAACGATCCTGACGCCAATCCCAACTCAGGTGGATCCATCAACATCCCCATCGACGCCAATCCTGGGGCCTTGCCTGAGGTTTCATTCGGAGGATGGGTCAACGTGGAAGCATTCGAGTTCGATGGATTCATGGCGATCGACAACGGCGGCTGGGACCGTGGCATCACGGTCAGCAACCACACTGGCGCTACGGGCTTTGGAATCGCGAGCGGTGCCGGCCCGGTCATGGCCGGGACGATTGCTTCGGGTTCGTGGCAGTATGTAGTGGGGACATTCAACATGCCCGCTGGAAGGGCGACTCTCTATGTTGGCGATGATGTGGAAGGAACACAGACCACCGAAACAGCGACAACGCCCGACGCGGGCGTCTCACCGGGAGAAATTGAGATCGAAATCGGACGTTATGATAACCAGGACCTCGATGGTATCGTCGATGATATCTTTGTTTTCGGATCGGAGCTAAGCCCTCACCAGGCCAACGCAATTCGCAATCTGCGCTTGAGTGAACTGGACTATTCACCACTCGACGCGGCAAGAGTGTTTGAACTTTTCGAATCCGACTCTGCCGGCGATGTCAATGGCGTGACTTGGTCGCCTCTTGGTGGCTTGGCCACGGACAATCCAGGTGAAGTCGTGAACCTGGGAGGGCTCTTTACCGTGGTCCTCGACGATGCCGGAAATGGCATGAGCAGTGGTCACCCCGTAACCTTTTCCATTACCAGAGTCGAGCGGACAAACGACGGCCTGGAACTCGATTTCAACAGTCGGTCGGGACGTCTCTACGCTGTCGATGTAAGTATTGATCTTCAGCTTTGGCTGGAGGTAGATGACGGAGTTCTCGCGACCGGTACATCGACCACATTCACGGTTACCGATCAAGCGCTGCTTTCCCAACGGATCCTCTACTGTCGGGTTAAGGAAGCGCCCTGAGCCAAGATCTTCAACATCAAGGGATGGTCTGAATGTTCGGGTCTCTTGAAAATTGTACCCGGTACGCTTACGCCATCGCGTGCCAAGTGAAGATCGGCCGTGCAGGAGAGCCGCCGGCGTGCTAAGTTCTCCTAAGTCCGCACACTTTTCCCATCCTCCCCTTGGACCTCCTAGCACCATGAACCTCATCCCCGCAAGCTGTTGGATGAGACGAATCAAATGCTCTCTGGGCCTGTGCTCCATCGCTGCCGGCCTATCCCTTCATGCTCGCGACGCTGTCGTCGTCTTCAATGAAGTCAACTACCATCCGCCAGGCGGAGGGGGTGCGCTTGAGTGGGTCGAATTGCACAACCAGATGTCTGTTGATATCGATTTGGGCGGATGGCAACTGGGAGGTGGTATCAATTTTGAGTTTCCGGGTGGAACACTCATCGATGCCGGCGGTTATCTCGTGATTGCCGGCGATCCTGCCGCTCTACAGGCGGCTTCCAGTTTCTCCGGAGCTCTGGGCCCATTTACAGGATCGCTTGCCAACGATGGCGAAGAGATCATTCTCTATGACTTTACCCAATCCTCCACCGGTCGGCGCATTATGGACCGCCTCGAGTACGATGACAGCTATCCCTGGCCCGTTGCGCCGGACGGATCCGGCGCGACGCTGGCCAAGCTTGATCCCGACGCCGGCACAAAACAAACGGGGCACTGGGCCGGGAGCCGATTTGTCGGAGGCTCCCCCGGCACTGTGAACTTTCCTCCGCAAGGCGAAATTTCGCTACAGATGGCCAGGGTCCTGGATGCCGGTGATAACTGGCGCTACCACGGTGCTGATGTCGATCTGGGAGCATCCTGGGCACAGGTCGCCCATCCCGTAGGCGGTGACTGGAAAGAAGGTCCGTCAGCACTTGGATACGAAAGCCGTCTCGCTTCCGAAATCCTGACGCCACTGACAGCACCGGGATTCAATGGCCCTTTCGTCGTGACCCACTATTTCGAAACCGAGTTTTCAGTAACGGCTGGTACTCTCTCGAGGATTGATCACCTGCGGATCGGACATCTCATCGATGACGGAGCGATCATCTATCTCAACGGCACCGAAATCCTCCGCTACAACATGCCTGCCGGCGCGGTTGACTCCGACACGACCTCAAGCAGCGGTATCGAAGCCGACTGGATCCAGTCGGCCCAATTGTCTGCCAATGCGCTCGTCCCCGGAAGCAATCGAATCTCGGTGGAAGTCCATCAAACCAGTTCCACCAGCAGCGATATGATCCTTTCACTCAAGTTCGACTTGGCGCTCAATCCTCAGGGCGATGGTGATGCGCTCTCCGATATCCGTCTCAATGAAATTTCTGCCTCAACAGAGGATACGCCCTTTGTGGTTGAATTGAAAAATACCGGCCCCGGTATTGTGTCGCTGGATGGCGCGAGACTTTCCATTTCCGGTGATCCCGCAAGAGAGTTCGCGTTGCCCGCGGGAAGCAATATCCCGGCAGGCGGTTACCTCGTGCTGGATGAGGCTTTATTCGGCAATGATCTCGTGGTCACGGATGCGGATCGCATTTTTCTCTTCAGTCCCGATCAGCTGCGCGTGCTCGACGCACAGCAAGCGTCCAACTCCCTGCGGGGATGCATGGAGTCGCCTGGAGAATACACTGGACGCTGGCTTCGGCCGGATGTGGCCACTTTTGGCACGGCCAACTCCATTGTTCTGGACGACTCCCTGGTGATCAACGAAATACTCTACCACGCCTATCCCAAGCCCGGCACGCCGGACACGCCACCGACTTTTGGGGAGAAGATCCTCCTGCCCATCGACGCCAGTTGGCGATACAACCAGAACAGCGCAGGCGGAGGCCTGGCCCCGGGCTGGCAACTTAGTGCTCACAGCGTGGACAACATCAACTGGTTCTCGGGTCAAGCGCTTCTTGGTAGAGAAAGCTCCGCATTGGCCGAGCCTATCCGGACAGGCTTTACGGTTTCCCAGCCACAGATTACTTACTATTTTGAAATCGAGTTCGAATATACGGATGATCCCGCTCAGTCCGAGTTGAGCTTGCGTCACTTTATCGATGATGGCGCCATTTTCTATCTCAACGGCGTGGAGGTCGAGCGTTTCAATCTTTCTGGGGGAGCGGTTATTCCCACCACACTGGCATCTTCCGGTGTCAGCAATGCCGCAATTGTTGAGAGTTCCATATCCAGCAGTAGCTTGGTCAACGGCACGAACCGTCTCTCAGTCGAAGTGCATCAATTGAGCACTGCCAGCAGCGACGTGGTCTTTGGCGCGGAGTTGGTGAACCGGCAACAATTAACTCCATTAATTCCCGGCATTCCGTGGCAGGCCGATCCCGAAGAATGGATCGAACTGCACAACCGGAGCGACCAGGTAGTCGATCTTGCCGGTTGGGGCCTAGAGGGTGGCGTGAGCTATACATTCCCGGCGGGCAGCAGCATCCCTGTGGGAGGCTATCTTGTGGTCGCCGAAAATGCGGCAACACTGGCAGCGAAGTTTCCCGCCATCACAATTGCCGGCCAGTTTTCCGGCGGCCTTTCCAATAGTGGCGAGCAAGTAGTGCTTGCCGATGCGTTGGGCAATCCCGTCGATGAAGTCTTTTATCGTGATGGAGGCAAGTGGCCTGAAATTGCGGATGGCGGCGGCTCGAGCCTGGAGTTGCGCGACTCAGATGCGGACAACCGCTATCCGGAGTCGTGGGCGCCGCACGACTCCGGCGACCTTTCATCCTGGCAGACATACACATATCGCACGGTGGCCGAGAGCGACGGCCAGGGGAACAATGTCTACCACGAGTTTCTCCTGGGACTACTCAACGCCGGAGAGC
>JAYGGE010000017.1:0-36534 GCA_046581505.1 Verrucomicrobiales bacterium
GCCGGTTAATGACACGGGCTGCAATCAGACGTTGGTTCTGCTGACTCTTGAGATCAACAAAATTCAGTGAGCGCTTGAGTTCAATATTTTCCTCGCGCAGCAGATCAAACTGCCCTCTCCATAAATGCAACTCAAAAAGTTGTTTCAGCAACTCACTGTAGCGCTGCGCCAATTCATCCTTATTATATTTTAACGCAATATCAGCGGCATCTATCGCTTCCCCGTTAATAACGTCATTATCGAAAGTCACCGAGGCAACCGCCTCATGAGCAAACCCGAATATCCCCAGGATCTTGGACTGGATATTCTTGACGGTTTTATTCTTAAGGGTGAACAGCCAAACGAGTGCCAACACAAAAACACCCAGCGCAATAAGGTTGGACTTCTTCATAGCTACAACTCAACGGCAGGGCATCAGTTTTGCGTTTTAAACGCCGGCAGTGGTGACTTTCTTCAGAAACCCGAGTTCACCAAGGACTTTTCCCGCCCCCTCAGCCACAGCGCTCAACGGGTCTTCCGCAATGTGTGCAGGAACACCGGTCTGCTCCGCCAAAAACCTATCAAGCCCCTGTAACAAGGCTCCTCCTCCCGCCAACACAATCCCGCGATCCACGAGATCAGCAGCCAACTCAGGCGGACATTTTTCCAGAGTCGTTCTGATGGCATCCATAATTGCGGAAAGCGGTTCGGACATCGCTTCGCGAATTTCCGATGAACTAACGGTAATCGTTTTCGGTAAACCCTCCACTAGATCACGTCCCTTCACATCCATCGTTGTTTCCTTCTCGAGAGGACATGCCGACCCAATGCGTATCTTGACATCTTCAGCAGTCGGTTCACCAATCATCAGGTTATAAACACGCTTCATGTAGGAAATAATAGAGCGATCAAGTGCATCGCCGGCAACACGCACGCTGCACTTTTCAACCATCCCGGACAATGAGATGACCGCGACCTCGGTAGTGCCACCGCCAATGTCCACAATCATGTTCCCGCTAGCATCCTGAATTGGCATTCCAACACCAATCGCCGCCGCCATTGGCTCTTCAATGAGGTAAACCTCTGCCGCCCCGGACTGGCTTACGGAGTCTTTCACGGCACGTTTCTCAACTTCGGTAATCCCGGAGGGCACCGCTACAACAACGCGAGTGCGGGAAGAACGGCGGCGCGGCTGAATCTTCTGGATGAAATGCTTCAGCATTGCCTCGGTGATCTCAAAGTCAGCGATTACTCCATCCTTCAGGGGTCGTATTGCCGAGATGTTCCCCGGGGTGCGTCCCAACATCCGCTTTGCATCATCTCCGACTGCCAGCACTTCACTTGTTCCAGTTTTAACGGCAACGACCGATGGTTCTCGCAACACAATCCCCTCGTCTTTCAGAAAAACCAGAGTATTTGCGGTACCTAAATCGATTCCTATATCCGTAGTGAAAAAGCCAAATAGTCTGCGAAACATGCTTTAAGTCGTCATTTCTCCCGACGTATCATTAAATACGAAGTAGTTGCCGTATTTCTGTCGAATCCCGGGAAATTGGCTACCCTTTATTTAACGGGACATAGATGCAGATTATGCACAAATCCACTTAAGAATCCCTAAAAATCAATGTCCGCAAGGCAGTTGCACCACCGTTCACCCATCTCAGACAAAACAACGTCTCCCTAGCCGGTGAGAGAAAAACATGAAAATTATGTGCAACTGCTTAATTATGTGGCCACAAACCGCTTCACGTAATCAATAACAGCATCCTGCCAGGGGCGCGGACGGTAACCGCAAAGTTCCGTCAGGCGCTCCACTGACATCGAGGTGTACTTTGGTCGGGGCGCCTCAAATCCCATTTCCTCCAGTGAAATCGCCTTTACCCGGCGTGCACGAAGAGGCATGCCACATGCTACCGCGGCATCAATTCCAACCTGGCCATACTCCTGCCAACTGCACGAACCGCTGTTGCACATATTGAGCAACCCACCAGACCAAGCCCGGCCAAAAAGCACCCTGACTATTTCTGCAAGATCCTCACTGAATGTCGGGCTTGAATACTTGTCCCCAATCGCACTGACATCCTCCGACTCCATGGCCCTGCCTATGATGGAATCCAGGAAACTGGGCCGATCCGGGCCAAATACCCACGACACGCGCGCGACCACGAATTCCTCTGACACTGCCAGCACAGCACTCTCTCCCTCAGCCTTGGACTTACCGTATACCCCCAGCGGATTGATCGGGTCACCCTCGCTTCTCGGGTTAGGATCAATTCCGTCAAAGACGTAATCGGTACCGAAATGAATCATTTGCGCGCCCTTGTCCCTGGCCACCTCAGCCATTACTCCGGGTGCGATGGCATTTACCGCCATTGCCTCCTTCACGTTCTGCTCGCAGTAATCCACCTTGGTAAGTGCCGCTGGCGTCAGCAATATATCGAAATCCGCTGCCCCCAGCACATTTCTAACCGCTGCTATATCAGTAAGGTCGAGGTCTCTCCGGCTAAGTCCGGAAACCTCGTGCTCAGTGCCAAGTACACGCACCAGAGCTGCCCCGAGACGCCCGCCACTTCCTACTACAATTACTTTCAAAACTCGACAAAATTTGTTGCCCCGCTTTCATAGCGGAGACTTGCGCCGATGGCGACTCCGAAATTGTGAAAGCTGAAGGAATTCATTACCAGTGCCAAACCTGCGGCAACTGCTGCCGCTGGCCTGGTGAGGTATCGGTTGACGAACATGAAATTTCTCAAATGGCCTCGCATCTGGGTTGCTCAGATGAAAATTTCATCGAACACCACACCCTCCTGCGCCAATCCCGCTCAGGTCTCACACTCAAGCAGGATACTAAAGGGGCCTGCGTTCTCCTTGAGAACAACCTGTGCCGCGTACACCCGGTGAAACCAGCCCAGTGCAAGGGTTTTCCAAACCGGTGGAATTTTCGCAGCTGGCGGCAAATCTGCGAGGCTGTCCCGCGGCACATTACCAACGACAAGCCATAATCACATGCCACCTGCCAGGACGCCCTGCCGATTACTTCCAAAGGAAGCACAAAAGAACTGCTTGATCCTGCCTGTGACTCAATGCAGAATTGACAACTGCTTTCCGGTAGACCGGGTAGTTGTTTTTTCATGTCGCAAGACAACACCTTGCTCGGGTGGCGGAATTGGTAGACGCGCTAGACTAAGGATCTAGTCCAAGCAATTGGGTGCAGGTTCGATTCCTGTTCCGAGCACTTTCTTTCTCAAAAAGTTACAACTCCTCCCCAATTCGGGGGAAATGGCCGGCGGGCCTTTTGGTAAGCCAAAAAGGAGGCTTGCGCATGACCTCGCTTCCATTTTCCCGAAAATCACGGGAAAACGATCAGGGTCGCGCATCTGGGATGTCTGCCCAATTAATCCTCGTCCTTCTTCAGACTCACCGTGTAAAATACCCCTTTGCCGTCAAGGACAGGGTTATCAATGGTGACCGTGGTGCTTTTCACGCACAAAATCCTCGGCAGCTTGGCTGACTGATGGGCTGATCCCGCAGTTCTAATTAGCAACCTTCACTCCCCGGTGGCTACATCCTCAAACTCATGCACATCCGGCCAACTGCCCTTACGGCTGATTACCTCGGCAAAGTCCATGTACATGGTAAGCCTTCCCTTGACCAGTCCCATCGGGTAAAGGCATAGATTAAACCCGCAATTCTGCCTGTTCTCCTCGAACTCGGACAGGGTTACCGCCCACTTCATGTTATAGGAGGAGCCGAAATGGTATTTTCCGCCTTGGGACCCCGGACGCCGTCCGTTGTCAATGTGCCAGAACTTTGACGCGGCAAGGAAAATCCACTTGCTGTCCGCCATCCATGACGGGTGACAGCCCTTCCTCAAAAGCTGGTCGGCAGCCTTGCCGTTAAGTCCCTTGATGTGCATTGCTCCATTGATCCTGATTGCCACTTTCTTGCCGTCCGGGGCAACCTGCATGTGATGATCTTCAGCAGTCCAGTACGGCACCTTTGCATGCACGTAAGGTTCCCCCGCCCTGCTACCGTTATCACGGATGACTGCCGCATGAATAACACCCTGCTCAAAATTACCGAAATAAAGCGTCTTCACCGCCCCGCTGGAATCCTCACCCCAACTCGGCCAGTAGCCATGGCCAACGCGAATAGGTAATGCGGGCAGCTCTCCATCAATGCGCACAACGTAAATGTCCCAGGCATGAAATTTATGGTAGTCCTCCTTCTCAAAGCCGGGCCACTGCCCGTCGATTGCCGCCCGCGGACCTGCAGGGGCAACATTACGGGCAAAGGCAAGCCAACGGCCATCGAAGGAAATCACGCCCATGATATCCCCTCCCTTGCCCTTGGCGGCCACAAGCTGCACTTCCTGCATGACTCCGTTACGAATGCGACGCAGGTAAAGCGTACGCTGGTCCGTATCTCCCTGGCTGTAGGTGACCACGCCATTGTCCGGCAACGGCTCAATCAGCGGATTTTTCTTCTGAGGCTGCGGTGATTGGCGAAAAACAGACACCGCAACCAGCGCGCCGGCAATCAACACAAGACCGGACACGCTGGTAACAATTAACGTTTGTCGACGCATAAGGAATGAATGCAAACGGTCAACTCTCTCTCTCACGGGCAGTCCACAATCTTCGGGACATCGGCAACCCGGTCCATCTAATAAAATTCTCCCGGGTTTGGCGATACCTAAATCTCACGCCACTGAAGATTCGCGTTGCAGTAGGCGGTTCTGAATACTTGTGCATCCTCCATGGCAGTGTTAGTCATTCGGGCGATTTGCCAAATCTTCAAATGGCCACTTCCACACACAACGCAATCCTTCTCATCTCCTGCCCCGACCAGGCCGGGCTTGTCTCGCTGGTTGCCGAGTTCATCCGCCGGCACAACGGCAACATCATCTATCTCGATCAACACGTCGACACCCAGCACCGGGCATTCTTCATGCGTATCGAATGGGAGTTGCAGGATTTTAAATTAAGTGACGAAGATCTCCCAAGACTTTTCCAGGAAGACATCGCCTCCCCTATGCAGATGAACTGGCAACTCCACTACAGCGACCAGCGCCCCCGCGTGGCAATCTTCGCAACCCGGGAAAGCCACTGCCTCTACGACCTGCTCTCACGTCACCAGGCAGGCGAGCTCGATGTCGGCATTCCCCTCATCATCAGCAACGGAGAGGATCTTCGCAGTGCCGCAGAACGTTTTGAGGTGCCCTTTGCTCATTTCCCGATCACCCCGGAGAACAAAGCCGCACAGGAGGCCGCTGAGATGGAACTGCTCAAAAGCCACACAGTCGATACCCTTGTCCTTGCCCGATATATGCAAATACTCAGTGATTCATTCGTCAATCACTACCCTGAGAAGATCATCAACATCCACCACTCCTTCCTGCCCGCCTTCGCCGGCGCACGCCCCTACCACCAGGCATACGAGCGTGGCGTGAAACTTGTCGGGGCAACGAGCCACTACGTCACGGCCCAACTCGATGAGGGACCCATCATTACCCAGGACGTAATCCACGTCAGTCATCGAGAGTCCGTCCCTGATTTCGTGCGCCGCGGCAGGGATCTGGAAAAAGTGGTTCTGGCACGGGCTGTCTGGGCACACGCACAACGCAAGGTTCTAGTCTTCAAGAACAAAACGGTCGTCTTCAGTTAACTCTCGCCGCCATCCCTCATTTTAGAAATGATCCTCTCCGACCAAGCGATTCGCCAAGCCATTGCCACCGGCGACATTGTGATTGACCCCTTCGATCCGTCTCAACTCGGCACCAACAGCTATGATGTCCGCCTCGGCAAGACACTCGCCAACTATTCCAGTAAAACCCTTGATGTCCGCAAGCACAACAAAGTCGAGATGTTCGAGATCCCCGAGGAAGGCTTTATCCTGCACCCGGGAACTATTTACCTTGGCGTCACCGAGGAATACACCGAGACGCACCGGCATGTCCCCTTCCTCGAGGGCAAGAGCAGCATCGGACGACTCGGCATCGACATCCATGCCACCGCCGGCAAGGGTGATGTCGGCTTCTGCAACCACTGGACTCTCGAGATCTCCGTTGTACAGCCGGTTCGCGTCTACCGCCTGATGCCTATCGGCCAGCTGATCTACTTTGAAGTCAGCGGCAAGATCGACACCCCCTACTCGACCAAGAAATCAGCAAAATACAACAAGCGCTCACCACTGCCGGTGGAGTCCATGATGTGGAAAAACAAGTTCTAGGAGACCTGAACTTTTCCCACACAACCCGCACGTCACTGACGAATTTTTCTCGAGAATTCAGGATGCTCGGCGAACTCTTTGACCTTATCCCCGAGGCGGAAACGCTCCTTTGCCTGCTGGTAGCCAAGATC
Source organism: Verrucomicrobiales bacterium (assembly GCA_046581505.1). GTDB lineage: Bacteria > Verrucomicrobiota > Verrucomicrobiia > Verrucomicrobiales > DEV007 > CACIUL01. Next base: position 6,342 of record JAYGGE010000017.1, read on the forward strand.
GGTATCCATCCAGCCCAATTCATGCAGGAGTTTTCCCGCCTGTGCCGGCAGCAGGATCTCGCGACGGTAACCTATCGGCGAACCAATCTCCATGTTCACATGGTCAAAGAGCTTTGTGGTGCAGTTTGCCCTTAACGAGTGATAAAACTGCGGATGATGATTCAGCTGGTTGGCCTCGCGAACCATGTCAAGAAACAGGCTGCGAATAAACTCCGCCTCAGCCTTGACCGGAAAAACATAAAGGTCCACATCGGGCCGGGTTGCACGAAGCGTAAAGGCATCCCGTTCACTGTTGATCTGATAAAACAGTTCAAACTGCCTGTAGAACCCGGGCAGGATACCGAAGGACTCACCCTTCTCCCTGCGCACTTCGATAGAAATCACCACTCTGCGCTCCGCGCCAAAGCCAAAACTGAGCATGGTGTGCGCAAAATATTCTGAAGCCCCAAGAGGCTCCACCACAAGGTCAAGGGATTGCAGCTGATCCATATAATAAGTCTGGAATGTCCATGATGGGTCAAAATCCCCACTTCCATGCCATTTAAACTGGCGAACATTATGTATTTCCACCCGTCCGCCGCCCTCAAGAACACGAACCGCCGGGGATCTCGAGCAGTGAACCTCCCATTCCAGATCACCCCGCGGCTTTGTAAAAGCGTAGGCCAACAGCATCCACAGCATGACAATTGCCACACAAACTACAGCGACATTCCGCAAGCGCCCCCCACGCGTCAACGCCCATGGCACGAGAAAAAACAAGACCATGACAAAGGGTCCCGGCACCCCAATGACATAGCGCAACGCACCACACGCCCAGACCCACAACGCCACTGCCAGCAACATGCCGGCAAACCAACTGATCTTTAACCAGAGAGAAACTTTAGTTGGCTGCTGTTGAATTTCCAAAATGTTCCTTAATATAACCTTACCTTTCCACTTTGGCATGCCGCTGTAAACGCGCTTGCCCGGAAAAGATGAGTTGTCAGTATCTACGTTCTCCACGAAAGAATGATCCCGCTTCATTTTACTGGCAGATCTCTGCTGCCAGCAGCAAATTCTCTGCCAGTAACACTTCACATGAAAACACACCTCAATATCATTGTCTGCACCGCCCTCATCGCTGGATCCGCAGCCACATCCTATTGCGCTCCGGACGCAAAGACTGAAAGCACAGAACAGAAGACGCAACCCCCTGCCGCGAAAGCGGAGGAACTTGCCTCCATTGACGGCATCGCAATAACCACCGCGGATGTTGAACGCACCCTGCGCATCCGTTACGGGCCCCAGTTTGAAGCCATGCCGGACGAGCAGCGTGCGGCAGCAATTAAACAAGCCACCCCGCAGATGGGCGAAGAGCTTATTGCCCGCGCCCTCCTGCTCAACGCGGCAAAAGCAGCGGAGGAAAAACCCGCAGCCGGGGAAATCGCGAAAGCCCTCGGTGATGTCAAGAACTCCATGCCCCCAACCATGACCTTCGCAAATTATCTTAAATCTTCCGGGCATACTGAAGTCAGCTTTACTGCCGAAATCGAAGAGGAACTGATTATAAGCGCACACATACGCAAGCGCATCGATGCCATACCCAAGGCTGACGACAAGGCCATTGCCGACTACTACGAGAAGAACAAGGCCTCCTTTACAACAAAGGAAAGCGTAACCGCCAGCCACATCCTTCTGAAAACCGACGCTGCCGCCGGGGAGAAAGGCGCTGCCGAGAAACTTGCCGTAATCCAAAAACTTCGCACCCAGCTCATCACCGCAAAGGGCGAAGGCTTTGACAAGGCCGCCACCAAGCATTCCGACTGCCCGAGCAGTGCTCGCGGCGGTGACCTCGGTTCCTTCGGTCGGGGACAGATGGTTCCAGAGTTTGAAAAGGCTGCCTTCAGCCAAAAGATCGGCAGCATCGGCGAGGTGGTCAAAACCAACTTCGGCTACCACCTGATAAAGGTCACTGCACGCACTGAGGGCGGCGTGCAGTCACTTGAGCAAGTAAAGCAGCAAATCAGCCAGCAACTCGATGGCCCCAAGCAACAGGACTCCGTGCGCGATTACATCAAGCAACTTGAGGGCAAGGCAAAGGTTGTGCGCAGCGCAGCACTTACCCCTCCGGCTCCAGTGCCGGCCCCTCCTTCTCCTGAAACTAAAAAGCCATAGATCCGGGCACCGGCTCCCGGCCCTCACCCCGGAAAACTTGAGGATCGTTCCCTCCAGGCACTCGGGCTGATTCCTGTCTGGGCGCGGAACCAGCGGGCGAAGTAGTTCTGGTCATCAATCCCGACATGAGTGGCCACCTCCCCGATCGCCATTTCCCTCCGCAGAAAACGCTGCGCTTCACGCAAACGGAGCCGAGCGCGTAATTGCCCCAGCGTCAGGCCGCACTCTGACTTAAGGATACGGTTAAGGTGATCGCGCTGATAACCAATTTGCTCGGCAAGAGCCACCAGGTTGATTGCGGGATCCGGCAGAGAAGATAATATCGCCCGTTCCGCACTCCGGGTAAGCGAACGCGGTCCAGCAGTGCCAGCAGATCGTTCATCAAGTCTGCCGACAGCCCGCAGCAGAGCATCCAGAACATCCAGGATAGTCGCCCCGACAGTAAGTTGCCGGTCACTTTCCCCGATGTCACGCATTGCGAAGAGTTGCGAAACTCGCGAACGGATATGATTGAGAGATGTCGCGGAAAGCATGCCAATAACCTGCGACTGTGCACGGCCAAACCGAGCATCCAGCCTGATGTCCAAAACAAGGCATACCGGACTGCGTTCCCGCTCCCGCTCAAAGCTGTGCTGCTGCCCGGGCGCCGCGTAAATGACAGTCCCGGTTCTCGCCGCGTAACACCTGCCGCCAACTCTCTGCGCACCGCGTCCCCGGAGATAAACCAGAAGCTGTCCGTAGCGATGACTGTGGGCCCCGAGCTTGGCCCCGGGCAGGTGCTCGTTGAGCTGCAATCGGATGACCTCAATGCCGGGCAGGCAAATACCAAGATTCTCGATGAGCAGTGGCCGGTATCCCTTCATTACCAATGAAAAAATGGATTAGGATAAAAATAATGGTCGAAAAAATGCTAATTGCAAGCCTCTTCGTTCTACCTGCTGCAAATCCATCAAGTTTAGCGTGTCAGTTATGGATACAGCAGAAACAGTTCCGGTAATCCTCGTTACCGGGGCCGGTCGCGGCCTCGGTCGAGGGATCGCCACTGAACTTGCACGCGCCGGGATGAGCGTGGCAATCCACTACGGCAACAGCCGAAGCGGTGCGCAGGAAACCGCCTCACAGTGCGCAGAGCTCGTCAGTGGTGAACATCAGCAGTTTCACCTGATACAAGGGGATCTTTCTGACCCAGAGGCACGCAGGAAAATCCTGCCCGCAACAGTGGAGGCTTTCGGGCATATCGACGCCCTCATCAATAATGCCGGAATTACAGAGCCCAACCGACAGGACTGTCTCTGTGCCACAGAGGAAGCCTACGACGCGGTGATGCTGATCAATCTCAAGGCTCCCTACTTCCTGATACAGGCAACTGCCCAGTGGATGATCAGCAATCCCGGGACTCACCGCCTGCCTCATTACCAGATCCTCAATATTTCATCAATCTCATCGTCAACAGTCTCGATTAACCGTGGTGCCTACTGCATATCCAAAGCGGGATTATCAATGGCCACTGCCGTTTGGGCTTCCCGGCTTGCCGAGCATAAAATCCTCGTCAATGACCTGCAGCCCGGGATCATGAGTTCTGACATGACCTCCGGGGCAAAGGAAAAATACGACGCGATCCTCGCCGATGGAGAACTGGTGCCGTTGGCACGCTGGGGCAGCGGCAAGGATCTCGGGAAAGCTGCAGTCGCGTTGCTCTCGGGATCGTTTCCATTCACCACCGGGCATGTAATACCTGTTGATGGCGGCTTCCATCTGCGCAGGATCTAGGTTCCCGCAACAGCTGACCTTCAATTATGCTCAAACCTGATTACTCACTGACTGCTGCGGATCTCACGCCGCAGCTTGATGCGTTCTGGAAACTCTCCGGAAGCAAGATCCAACTTATCGACAGGACCTATGACCGCGCCGGCGGATCACCGGTGTTCACAGTTGCAGGTAAATACGCCACCCGTGGCTGGACTGAATGGACACAGGGCTTTGAATACGGCTCGGGGATTCTCCAGTTTGAGGCAACCGGAGACCAATGGTTCCTCGAGTTCGCGCGCAGCAACACGCTCTCTAGGATGGCTCCGCATCTCAGTCATTTTGGCGTACACGATCACGGCTTCAATAACGTCTCCACCTACGGCAATCTTCTCCGACTGCACGAAATGGGCCTCTACACGGGCAGCGAGTGGGAGGCGCAACTCTACCGTCTGGCCCTCAAACTATCAGCAGCCGTTCAGGCACGACGCTGGACAAGCACCGTAAACGGTGGCTTCATCCACTCCTTCAACGGAACGCACTCCCTGTTTGTCGACACCATCCGTTCCTGCCGTTCACTAGCACTGGGGCACCTCCTGGGACACCGTTGCATGGATGAGGGTGACAAGGAAATCTCACTGTTTGGCAGGTTAATCGAACACGCGAAGTCAACCGCACAATACTCAATCTATTATGGCGATGGACGGGATCGTTATGACACCCGACCGGGCAGGACAACTCACGAGGCGGTATTCAACACCGTCACCGGCCAGTTTCGCTGCCCTGCCACCCAGCAGGGCTACAGCGCATTCAGCACCTGGACACGCGGACTGGCCTGGGCCATGCTCGGCTTCAGTGAAGAGCTCGAGTTGCTCAGGGTAGTGGATGACACCGAACTTGAAGCCTTTGGCGGGAGGAAAGAGGTTGAGAAAATCTTCCTGAAAGCTGCACGCGCCACCTGTGATTTCTACATCAACAACACCCCTACCGACGGCATCCCCTACTGGGACACCGGCGCACCGCATCTCCATAAACTCGGCAGCGACTATCTCGAGCGCCGCTGCGATCCCTTCAACGATCACGAGCCTGTCGACAGCTCTGCAGCAGTAATCGGCGCGCAGGGACTGTTGCGCCTGGGTCGCTACCTCGGCATGGACAGTGATGAGGGCAAACGCTACTTCCAGGCAGGCCTAACGGTAACCGGACACCTGCTCAGCGAACCCTTCCTGAGCATCTCGGACACACATCAGGGACTGATACTGCATTCCATCTACCACCAGCCAAACGGTTGGGACCATATCCCCACAGGCAGCAAGATCTCCCACGGAGAAGCCTCAATGTGGGGCGATTACCACGCCAGGGAACTCGCCCTCTACGTTGGCAAAATCGCCAACAATTCCGATTATCGATTTTTCGATTGTGTTCCGCAAACATTGCCCTCCCCTCCTGCACCCTGATGACTGATAAACTGGACAAACTAGCAATACACACCATCACCACCAAACCCTGGTCAACTGAACAGTGTATCGCCAACTATTCCGCCGCCGGTGTCAGCGCCATCACCTTTTGGCGCTACAACTTCGAGGGACGCAAGCCCTCCACAGTGGGGCGTCAGGCAAGGGATGCAGGGCTGGCTGTTGCCTCGGTAGCCCGAGGAGGGTTTTTCCCCGCTGAAAGCGCACAGGGGCGACAGGCCGCCATTGACGACAACCTGCGCGCGATTGATGAAGCCACCGCCGCCGGATCGCCTTCACTTGTACTTGTCTGCGGCACTTATGCCGGGCAGTCACTCAACGACTCAAGGCTGCAGATCCGTGATGGCATTGCCGCCTGCATTGAACATGCCGCAGAAGCGGGAATAATCCTCGCCGTCGAGCCCCTTCACCCCATGTATGCCGACAGTCGTTCAGCAATCAATACCATGGATCAAGCCAATGAACTTTGTGAGTCCCTGGGGAATCATCCGAACCTCGGCATTGCCTGCGACCTCTACCACACCTGGTGGGATCCTTCCCTCGAATCGGAAATCACACGAGCCGCTGCATCCGGCAACCTTGCCGCATACCATATCTGCGACTGGATAACACCCACTTCTGACATTCTGAACGACCGGGCTCTGATGGGAGAGGGATGCATCGACATAGCAAGGATTTCCTCTGCTCTCAGCAATGCGGGATTCACAGGTTACCACGAAGTCGAGATATTCTCCAGTCGCTGGTGGGCAACCGATCAGAACGATTATCTCTCCGCCATCATTAAATCCTTCAAGACCCTCCAGTGAAATGACCCACCGTATCGGCATTATCCTCAATGGCGTCACCGGACGCATGGGAAGCAACCAGCATCTTGAGCGTTCCCTCTGCTCAATCATCAAAGAGGGGGGAATCCAGCTTGAATCCGGCCACAGGATCATGCCTGAAATCATTCTCACCGGGCGCAACGAGGAAAAGCTGCGCGCCCTCGCTGATGAACACGGCAGAAAAACCACCGGAGAGCCATTCCAATACACTACCGATGTAGAGGGTGCCCTGAACGGCAGGTATGGCAACTATGAGGTTTTCTTTGACGCCTCCGGCACCCTCCAGCGCGGTAGATTCATCGAGATGGCTGCTGCTGCAGGCAAGGCAATCTACTGCGAGAAACCAACCGCCACAAAAAGTGCCGAGGCTCTCCGTCTTGCCAATCTCGTTGAGGACGCAGGGCTCAAAAACGGTGTCGTCCAGGACAAACTCTGGCTGCCGGGGTTTCGCAAGGTGCGCGCACTGCGGGAACGCGGGTTCTTTGGCGACATCCTCAGTGTGCGCGGAGAATTCGGCTACTGGGTATTCACCGGCCTTGGGGGGGAGCAACCTGCCCAGCGCCCCAGTTGGAACTATCGATCAGAAGACGGCGGCGGCATCATGATCGACATGTTCTGCCACTGGCATTACCTCATCAATGATCTCTTTGGTCCAATCAAGCGCTTGGTTGCCTACGGCAATACCGATATAGCTCAACGCTGCAACGAGCACGGCGATCCGTTCCCCTGCACGGCTGACGATTCCGCGTATGCAATCTTCGTTCTCCAGGACGGCACGGTTTGCCAGTTCAACAGTTCATGGTGCGTAAGGGTCCGCCGTGATGATCTCCTGAGCGTGGAAATAAACGGCACAAAGGGCTCGGCGGTTGCCGGGTTGCGTGATGTCTACCTGCAATCAGCATCCGATACACCCAAACCCGTGTGGAATCCCGATGTTGAGCAGCCAATACAATTTCTCGATGGCTGGCAGAAAGCACCCGAGGATGCCGTATACGACAACGCCTTCAAGATACAGTGGCAGGATTTTCTGCGCCACGTTGTCCTTGATGAACCATGGCACCACTCACTTCACGAAGGAGCAAAGGGAGTTCAACTTGCCGAGCTCGGCATGCAAAGCTGGATGGAATCCCGGTGGGTGGAGGTCCCCGGGCCATAAAGCACATTGCCGTGACCACATCCTCACTTGGCGCAAGCAACCAAGCTCATGGTCTGCCATTACGGCAGCATGCCTATGCCATGCGAATATGCTTCTCAGCCTTACCTCGCCGCCTGCCCAAGGATCGGAGCCTCGTCAACGGAAACTGGAGCTGGCTTTGCAAACTCGATCCCATAGGACGGGTCTTCAGCAACCTTCGCGAGGAAAGCCAGGATTCCCCGTGAAATACCGGCACTTAATTTGCTCCTGTATTTTCTGTCTTTGAGTTTTGCTCCTTCACGGACGTTGCTGAGAAACCCGCATTCAACCAACACTGCCGGGCACGACACCAAGCGTGTCAGGGCCAAATGACTGTTCTTTATCCCGCGATCAGCCGCCTGCGTTGCACTGCATGACGCTGTCTGGATTTCCCGTGCCAGAAATTCTCCGCGCCGGTCAACAAACTTCCCCCCGCTCTGCATCCCGAAAATTTTCCTTTGTGCCCTCAGGATCGATGAAGGTTTGGGATAAGTGTAATAAGTTTCAAAACCTTCAGGCTTGGCGCTGATGGAAGCATTATGATGGATGCTCACGAAAAGCCCCGCAGGAAACTCGTTCGCAAACTTCGCGCGAACCTTTAAATCTTCCGTTGCATCCCCCTGCCGGGTATAGACTACCCGGATCCTCTCGCGCCTGAGTTCCTCCGCAACCATATGTACAACTTTCAGGTTGAGGTCCTTCTCGAGAGACTGCCCTGCAACCGTTCCGCCATCCGCACCTCCATGGCCGGCATCAAGGACAACCACCGCGCGCGGTCTGATGGATCTGCGAACCTTTAACTCGCCCGCAGCAATCGCCTCAGAGCCCATTACATTCCTCAAAACCACCCTCCAATCGTGTCCATTGGGAAGCACCCCGGTTGTTTGCACAAGGTTAATTGCTGACACCGACAGTAACGCCAGCCCGCCGAAGGCAAGTGCGTTGAGCAGTAAAAATCGGAAAAATCGCAGCATTTTCTTCAACAATATGCCCTAATGTCGCAAAAAAATCTAACTTCTCCACATTTTTAACTTGAGTTAACCAATAAAAATTTTAAAATTTATCGATGTTTTTGTCACAAAACTCGTTTCCTGCAAAATATTCGCTGCTGCTACTGGCTATTGCCACACTCGGCAACAATCACGTTCTTGACGCACAAAATCGCTATGGAGCTGCGCCCGACCTGAGCTATCAGATCAATGCCGTAAAAGGTGAACTGGATGCCACCACACAAAGAGTGGGAAAACTGGAAGGCGAGATGGATTCCCTGAAGCTTCAACTCGGATACCGCAACACCAATCCCTCCACCAATAATGTCACATCGGAAAACAACCCCCCGGAAAGAATCACTGATGCCAATGGCATTCGGCACAGCGTTGTCGCCGGAGACACCCTCAGCAGTATCTCAAGACGCTATCGGGTAGGTGTCGATCGACTCGTCGCAGAGAACCATATAACCAACCCGAACACCCTCCGCATCGGACAGGAAATCTTAATTCCCGCTCACAAAGGACCACCAGCAGCCCCAAAGGCAATTCCCTTCACTGAATCGGGAAAGCCGGTTCCTGGAAAAACTCACACTGTTCGTGCAGGCGATACTCTCAGCAGCATTTCCCGCGACTTCGGGGTGACATCCACATCCATAGCTATTGCCAACCGGCTACTTGATCCCAACGCCATACACATTGGCCAGCAACTTAAAATCCCAAGTGAATCTTCCCTTCCCTCTCTCGCAAAACAACAGGACAGCTCCAAGCAACAACCACCCGCCCCAAAGCCTGAACCCACAGCCAGCGGTGAAATGATTGCTCCGGAAGGTTACGGGTTCTATCAAATCGAGCCCGGTGACACCCTGCATTCTATCGCAATTTCATTTGGGACAAACCCTGATGAACTGCGCATCCTTAACGATTTTTCCCCCACCAACAGTTCACTTCGTATCGGCGATTACCTGCTAGTTCCGGTTCCTGATGAATCGCTTTACGAAAGCTAAGCCCCCTTAAAGCCCTTTTGAGGTAAAGCATGACCTTGTTAGCCTTGTTTACAGTTCCTGACTGGGCAGATTTCTCGACACCTCATCGACCCGGTAGCCAAAGCCGGCTTCTCCCAGACTCGAAAGATCAAGCAATCCACCTCTTCTCCTGAATAATCCCGGATGAACCTTGGCCTCCGGAAGTGATGCCTGCGGGTAAAACTGCATGCCGTTGCTCTCCACTCCCATAATCGTCCCTGCATGTGCCGCCAGTTGAACATGTGAAATCTGCGCAAGCATGGGGTTGGTAAGATCCTGGACCATCAGTTCCATTCCGTGTTGTTTCGCCCAGCACAAGCTAAGCAGTGCTCCACTCAGCGTCTTACAGGTCTTGAGCGCAACCCCGCTCCATCCAAGTGATTTGCCCATTCTGACATAAGTCCAGTCATGTGCACTCTCGTCCATGAACAGCGGCTTGCGCTCACTGACACTATGGACAGCAATCTGGTTGGCGGCAAGGTCATACGGAAAGGGTTGCTCCACATACAGGAGCCTCTCAAAAGTCATCGGTGACTCGAGTTTCAGGCGATCAAGCGCGGCATTTACATATTCCGGCTCAGTGACCGTGCAGTTGAAATCAGCAGACAGCCAATCCACTCCCTCTTCAACGGCTATCACGCCGATATCCTCAAGCCGCCTGCAATCCCAATCAAAATCAGTTCCGCGTAACTTGATCTTCAGGCAATTGAGCCCGTCACGCCGAATCCAGTCACGCAGGAGAACCGGGTAGCCGTCATCGGGTTCATTGCCTGAAAGTTCTGATTCATTAATCGCATCAAGTCCCCCCACCAAATGCCACACGGGCAGCTTTTTGAGTCCGGAAACGAGGTAATCAGCAGGGTGCCTGCCATTAAAAATCGTGTTTGGTTCAAGATAATCCCCAAGATCCTTGTTGAGAAATTCTCTCCCGAGAAGAGAAAATACACCTTTCCCGTGAAGATTTCCGAATGCGTCATAAATTGCGATGTCATACGGGGAAAACGCAACAAGCGCCGCAAGATAGGGCAGTGGATCCCTTCCCGGGTGCAACGCATCGTGCTCGGACTTCAAGCGCGGCAAAATCCCTGTAATCAAGTCCGTGCCTAGTTCCAACGGATGCCCCGTTGCATCAAATTTCTGTAATTCCCTTCCGGATGCCCTGCAAAAATCAACAATCCTCGCTTCGCGCTCACCGTAACCCAATTCCGACGGCCACACCCATGCAACACTCAGCGGCGTCTCTCCCCACCCCTCAGCCTCTGAACCATTTTGATCCCTGATCCTGACCCTGACCCGCGCACACTTGACTGCAGTGACTACCTGATTGCCAAATTTCAAGGGCACCCGCAGTTCAACGGGCAGGATATAGAGTTCCGTATCAATTACACGGATATCGGTAGACTTTGGCACAAGTCAATACTCGACGCCGAATCAACAGGACAGCAACCTGATATTGATGCCGAGTGATAATTGCGCTTGTATCAGAACATGCAAAAAGCAATCGCCGTCCTATCCCTCATCAGCTTTGCCGTTGCCTTACTCAGTACTCCCGCACTGGCAGCAAAGCCCCGGGGCTTTGCTGAAAAGAAACTCACACTGGTGGGCAACAAGGTTCAGCAACTCATTGATGATGCCGTAATTGTGGGAGCGGTAACCCTCGTTGCGCGTGACGGGAAAATCGCCATGCACGAGGCACGCGGTCTCCGTGACCTGAAAACCGGTGCGGCAATGGAGAAAGACACCATTTTTCGCATCTATTCAATGACCAAGCCCATCACCACCACTGCTGTAATGATGCTGGTCGAGGAAGGAAAAATCTCCCCTTCAGACCCAGTATCCAAGCATCTTCCTGAACTGGGAAGGCTTGCCGTTTTCGATACCTCCGGTAAACACAAGCCAGTCAAAAACACCATGACTGTCGCCGACCTGATGCGCCATACCTCGGGACTCAGCTATGGCTTTATCGGTGGGCCGGTCGCGACGCTATACAACACCCATGACATTCTAGACCGCAATTCATCCCTTGAGCAGATGATAAACAAACTCGCGAAAATACCACTGCAGGAAGAGCCTGGAAGCACCTGGAGATACAGTGTATCCATTGATGTACTGGGACGACTGGTTGAAGTTGTTTCAGGCAAATCATTTGGAAGCTTTATTCGCGAGAGGATCTTTGTTCCCCTGGGGATGACGGATACCGGTTTCCATGTGCCTGAAGAAAAAGCCAGTCGCCTGACCAGTCAGCACACGAGGGATCTCTCAGGAAAACTGAAGGTCAACGAACCCGCTGGGCTTAGCCATTTTTTGAAAAAACCGGTGCATCAGTCCGGCGGCGGCGGTCTTTGCTCCACGGCCCATGATTATTTCCGCTTCTGCCAGATGATCCTGAATGGCGGTGAACTTGATGGCAAGCGCCTACTCAAGGAGGAAACTATCATCCTTATGACCCAGAATCAACTGCCCCCATCAATCCCCAATATCGGTATTGGAGACAACCGCAAAGGCATCGGTTTCGGTTACGGGTTTTCTGTGCGCAAGGCACAAAGCGACTGGGGTTTCGGCGGTCCTGCCGGGGAATTCGGATGGGGAGGGGCGGCAAGCACCCATTTCTGGATTTCCCCAAAAGATGGCCTCATTGTCATCACTCTGCGCAATTTCATGCCCTATGAGTGGATGCTTGAAAAAGAGCTTAAGCCACTTGTCTACAAGGCATTACGTGATTAAATTTCACTTCCGCCATGACTAGTGGGGATCCTCACCGCCCGCAACCGGGTCATGCTTACCCATAGCCACCGACAGCCACTGAAACTCATCGGAATTATCGAGAGCAACCTTAAGCAACATGGTCAATGGCACGGCAAGGAACATCCCGATCAAGCCCCATACCCAGCCCCAGAACACCACGGAAAGAATCACCATTGAGACAGAAATTCCAAACTTCCTTCCCAGGAGCATCGGTTCAATGAAATTGCCCAGCAGCATGTTAATGGCCAAAAAACCGAGCAACACAAAGCACGCAACCCCGGGCGTCTTGTCAACGAGGGCAAGCAAGGTTGGCGGAATACTTGCAATAATCGACCCGATCGCAGGAATATAGTTGAAGGAAAATGCCACCATCCCCCACAGCAGCGCAAAATCCAATCCCAGCTGCCAGGTCAGCACCCCGGCAAGAATACCTGTGACGGCACTAATTATCGTCTTTATCCCAAGGTATTTCTGGATGTCCTTGGCCGCTTCAGCAAAACGTGACAGGTCAGGTCCCCTCGCCAGCTTGATAGCTCCCATTTTTCTGGTGAACCCTCCAGCCTCAGTAAGGAAGAAAATCATTATTATCAATACGAAGGTAAAATCCTTCAGGAATTCAGCCGCCCCACCAAGGAAGCCCACGACAAAAGTCTCCACCCCCTGCATGACCTCACCGGGTTCAACCTTTAACTCATAGTCAAACTCCTCCTTGATCCATCCCTGAAATTCCTCGGCCCTGTCTGCAAGACCCCGGTTATAATACTCAAACTTGTCCTGAAATTCAGTGGCCAGATTCAACCCAATCATCACCACCGGACTCAGAATTCCAATATCCACAATTACAGTCAGCAACACTGCTGGCAACCTCGGTAAACCCCTTTCCCTGAGTGTTCGCAGGATGGGCAAGCTCACCACAGAAAGAAAAAAAGCGAGAATTACCGGAAGCAGCAGACCGGCAGCCAGCTTGAGCCCACCAATGACAATCACAATGCTGGCCAGCGCAGTCAACATCCGCAATCCACTAATGCGTTTGGAGTTGTTTCTTTCCATCCCTTTTTCCAGCTTCCAGCCAATCCCCCACCATCACAACGAGATTCTTCACCCTCTCGCACAATTGCCTAGAGAAGACAGAGCGCAATGGGAAAATAAGATTCTAAATGCCTTCCATCATTAACTATGACAACTGACCTGGGACTAAAGACCGGCCTGCTCACAGAACTCTTTACCTGTCCTGTCGGGCCGGAGGAATGGTTGCAATACACCCTGACTGAGCAGCAACTCCTTCATTACAAGCACCAAGGCTACCTGCAGGGGGTAAAGTTGCTCAACCAGAATCAGGTCGAATCCCTGCGCATCCAACTCGAGGAAATGGCAAACCCCGCACACCCGGGCCGGGAATTCTTCTACGAATACCACAGCAACGAATCAGAAGATCCTGACACCACGCTTTTCCACGCCCTCGGAGCGTGGCGGGTACGCCCGGCTTTTCATGATGCTCTGTGGAACCCCGCCTTTCTGATGGCCGCCTACCAGTTACTCGGACAGAGTTTCCGCCTCTTCCATGACCAACTATTCAGCAAACCTGCCAGACATGGCGGTGTCGTTGCATGGCATCAGGATTATTCCTACTGGACCTGGACCGCCCCCATGGCACACCTCACCAGCTGGATTGCTCTCGATGATGTGGATACCACAAACGGCTGTATGTATTACGTCCCCGGCAGTCATCACTGGGGACTTCTGGAAAAGAAAAACCTCGCCGGCGAAATGGACGTCATCCGCACTGAATTAACCCCGGATCAACTGGGAGACTTTGACCGTAAAGCCCCGATGGAAATGAATGCCGGAGAAGCCAGTTTCCACCACCCCCTGCTGATGCACGGCTCCTACGAAAACCAATCAGATAGGAGCAGGAGGGCCACCATTATCAATATCTTTGCCGACGGCGTGATATCCAATCGTGAGGAAAACGGCAGCAATGCCCCCGGAGCTGACAATTATCCCCGGATTCCCAAAGGCGAGAAGATGCAGGGCACTTACTATCCTCTATTGCTCGATTCAGAACAAAGCTTTGCTGGAATTGCCGCCGACATTCCGACCATCAACGACATTTAACACAAGACCCTTCCTGCGCCTCGGGAGAAAAGTGTTCTGTCGCCGATGCGCCATGTCACCTGAATGGCTCGACAGGCAGTCACCGGTCAACCTCTCTCCGGGACTACAACACAAAGCGGTGACTTTGAGCCCCGCTAATTCCCGGATCCGCGATGAAAAGCCGCCCCGCGTGCGGTTCTTCATCATCAGTCAGGCCAACTCTGGCTGTCGTTATGAACAACCTGTCCAAGTTATTTCCGCCAAATGCACAGGAAGTAACCTTGCTCACCGGCAAATCGAGTCGCAGCTCAAATTTACCGCTCTGCGGATCAATACACAGGACTTTTCCCCCACCCCAGAAGGCCACCCAAAGCCTTCCCGCTGAATCCGTCGTCATCCCGTCCGGGAAGCCGTCATCCGATTCAAATTTAACCACTGTTCTTCTGTTGGCAATTGCCCCGGACTCCCGGTCAAAATCAAACGCCCATACACAGCGCCTAGGACTATCGATATAATACATCTCACTCTCATCAGGCGACCAGGCTATACCGTTGGAAACAATGACCCCCTGCAAAACCGGTGTCTGCGACTCCCTGCCTGAAATCCTGTAAAGTGCCCCGATTGCCTCTTTCTCCTCCCGATCCATTGTGCCAACCCACAACCTGCCCAGCGAATCGCACTTGCCATCATTAAAGCGGAGCCTGGAATTCTGCTCAACTTCAGCAAACAACTCTCCCGCCTCACTGAATTCCTTCATCGAATACAGGGAATTATTAACTGCTATCAAAAGTGTGCCGTCACTGCCAAGCACAACACACCCCGGGTTACCAGGCACCTTGATTTTCTCTTCACCCCCATCCTCCGGGTTATATTTATGCACACTGCATCCCAGGATATCCACCCACAGTAATTCTCTCATGCCACTATCCCAACAAGGCCCCTCTCCGAGGTATGCCCGGACATTGCCAACAGGTTCAGCGCTGATCATCACATTTTTCTTGTCTCTTTATCACAGCCAAAAAGCTTTGCCGCTGCAATGAGCAAGCGCTATTGCCACGGCAATAGCTGCAAGCAGGAAAAAAACAACCCTCATCGCCTTTTCTCCCGGCTTATCAGAGCTTTCCTCCTCCTCATCGAACTCCCCGTCCTCATTTGAAAAATTTCCCGACTCATCCCCAAGCCAAATCTGTCGTGCAATGGGATTGGACGTCATCTCTACATCCTGCCACCCCTCGTCACCGATAATCCCCATAGCCTCGGCAATCGGGCTCACCATTAACTCGTTATCCGCAGGCAATTCTCCCGCCTCATCTCCTTCATGTATATCGGTCCTGACATCCTCCTGCCAGCTCACATCCCGCAAGTTTACAGCCAGTTCCGCTGCCTGGTGAACCAGCCCTCTTCGCCTCAGGCTCAGATACCAGGAAACTATTAATGCCGATGGGAGCCATTCCCCCCGCTCTGCTGCCGAAAAAACCTCCTCGGCTCCTCCCGGCACATCCCCATCAGCAATGTCCGTCAGCGCGCGAATAGTTCGGTGAGGACGCGCCTTGAGATAAAATGCAGGCCAGTTGACAACGGGTTCACCATTCCTGAGGAGGGTTACCTCATCCTCATCAATTTCGACAAACACGAAAAAAATGTCCGCGGGATGCAATCTCGGATTTAATGCCGTTGTTGCGATTTCCGCCAGCATCGCCTCTAATCCATCAAGTATTTCCGCTATTTCCACTGCCTCGCACCGGGGCACAGCATCAAGCCAATCCGCCAGCGAGAATCCCGTCTCAACCCGCTCTGCAAGAAGTCGAAAATCCTGATGCTTCCAAAAAGCCTCACAGCCAATCAAGGCAGGACATCCCGAATCCTCAAAGATATCAAGCATTCGTTCCGGGATTATCCGCTCCGGGGGAAGAATCAGGATTCTCAGAGACACCCCACTCATCGAATCCTCAACAATGCTCTCGTAAGGAGAAATTTCACCCGCGCGCTGCAGCACAGAATACCTCTCGGGCAGCACATGCTCCGGGCGGATTTTCCGGAACAACTGCCTTTCCAATAACAGGCGGGGGCGCTGGCCCGCTAAAATCACCGGCTCCTTACAATCAATCCCGGCATTGCAAATGGCATCAACAGCCTCGTCCGCCTTCTTGATGCCGCGCAACGTCGAACTAAGTCCCCCGATCTCAGGCGGATAAACCGGCACCTCTCCCGCGCTCTGGTAGTTGGTCAACTGCTCGAGCAGGTCTGCCAACTCTCCACCAAAATGACACTTTTTGTCTGTCCCGGTGATACCGTGATCAACAATCCTCACCGAGGCAGTGCCAGTCCCTGTCATGCAGATCCTGGCACTTGCAACACTGGCCTGCAGTCCAGCCGTATCAAGGAACACGCACCCCTCGGCAAGCTCCAGCAACCAAGATACGACTGTCTCGGGAGGGATCGCCTTGATCCTTGCCGCGTAATCGGAAATCACTTCACCGTCAACAAAATCACTGACATAAAAGCAGCTGTCATCTTCCTTGCCGTAATCCACTACAGAAGCAATCGATGAATGCCTGAGGGAAGTAGCAAGCTTGGCCCTCCGGATAAACAATTCACGCCCACCGCCGGTCAACGCTCCAATCTCAACAAACCGATGGCGGGCAGTGTCAAAACCGAGACAAACCACCCGTACCTCATCGCGCAGGATTTCAAGCGGATCTCCCTCTTCGTTCTGCGCAATCGCGTATTTACGGAAATGGTTGAGCTCTGCCATTCTTGGAGGCAGGACAGCCGGACATCATGACGGCGGTCACAGCAACTGAATTTATCACCGTGAATTCTTCTTGTCCATCAACACCCCCGTCAAGAACCCATGGCAATCCCTTATTCCAACTCGATGCTTGCGGGAGGCTTGGTCGATATATCGTAGAATACCCGGTTAATCCCCTTTACACTGTTAAGGATTTCATTGGAAATCCTGCGCAGAAGATCAGCCGGCAGTTCAACCCAGTCCGCAGTCATTGCGTCCTCACTGATCACCGCACGCAACGAAACTGCCCACTCATATGAACGCTCATCCCCCTTCACTCCAACAGTCTTGATGGGAAGCAGGCCGCAATAAGCCTGCCAGACCTTGTCATACCAGCCGCTCTCCTTCAAATGCCGTATGAAAATCACGTCCCCCTCGCGCACAATCTCAAGTTTTTCCTCGGTAACCTCTCCCGGAACCCTGACTCCCAGTCCAGGACCCGGGAACGGATGCCGATAAAGAATATCGCGGGGGATTCCAAAGCTCTTGCCAAGAGTTCGCACCTCATCCTTGAAAAGTTCCGCAAGGGGCTCGATCACCCTGCCCTCCTTCTGCAGTTCAAGAATGCGCTGAACCCTGTTGTGGTGTGTCTTGATCGTGGTAGCGATGGAACCACTGGTGGCACTCTCGATGACATCAGGGTAAAGCGTACCCTGAGCCAGGACCTCAATATTTTCGGCAGCATCAAAAAATACGTCCACAAACATGTTGCCAATGCGACGGCGCTTTTCCTCAGGTTCATCAATGCCGGCTATCGCATCAAGGAACCGAGTTCCTGCATCAACTACTTCAAGCTCGATGCCTAGTTCTTCAAATTGCTTTCTGACTTCAGCAGTCTCGCCCTTGCGCATCAGGCCATTATCAACATAGATAGCCCGCAATTTCACACCCGCCGCATGCAGCAAGACCGCCAGGACTGTGGAATCAACTCCACCGGATACTCCACAGATAACCTTCCTCTCGCCAACTTCTTCGCGCACCTGCTTAATCAGCAGATCCTTGAATGAATCCATGTTGAAGCGCGGTGGGTCATCGATCAGTGAAAGATAATTCTCAATGACTCTCTTCCCTTCGTGAGTGTGGGTGACTTCCGGGTGGAACTGGATACCGTAAATCAGTGGCGAAAGCTGGATTGCAACCGGCACGCCCTCTTCATTGCGACCAATAACCTTGGCTCCATCAGGCAGTTGCGTGCAGGTATCCGAGTGACTCATCCAGATCTGGGAAGATCTGCTCATCTTATCAAACAGAACACTCTCACCCTCGGGTCTGAGCTCAGCCGGGCCATACTCCCGGGTTGTCCCGGGCTCAACCCTGCCCCCATGTTTCTTGTTGAGCAACTGCATGCCATAGCAGATGCCCAGCACAGGAACACCGAGATCACGGAGATAGTCGAGGTCAATGTCAGGAGCATCCGTATCCGAGACGCTGCGCGGCCCGCCCGAGAGAATCACTCCCTTGGGTGACGGGTTCTCTTTCAGGTCGTTCGGATGATAGAGCTTGGCAAAATAACCGGACTCACGCAAACGCCGCACGATTAACTGAGTGTATTGTGAGCCGAAATCAATGACAGCGATCTGTGGTGAAATGTCCATGCTGGGGAGTTATCCGGCTTGAAACCAAGCAGCCTAGGAGGCATCGACTCTTAGCCTAATCCATTGACTGATAATTAATCGGCTCTTCGGTGACAACAATGTCGTGAGGATGGCTCTCCTTGAGTCCCCCCGGCGTAATGCGGGTAAACTCGGCCTTGTCACGTAATTCTTCCAAGTTAACAGCACCCACATACCCCATTCCTGAACGCAGACCGCCAACCAACTGGAAAATCATATCCGCCAGTCTGCCCCGGTAGGGCACCCTTCCCTCAACCCCCTCGGCAACCAGCTTGCCCGAGGCGTTCTGCCCATATCGATCGCTTGAACCGCGGCGCATTGCCTTAAGTGAACCCATTCCACGGTATTCCTTGAAGGTGCGCCCCTGCCAGTTGACCATGGCCCCGGGTGATTCCCTTACCCCGGCCAGCAGGGACCCGAGCATAACAAGGTCTGCACCTGCTGCCAGGGCCTTGACGATGTCACCGGAATAGCGAATTCCACCGTCAGCAATCACCGTGACCTCCTCACCCATGCATACCTCTGCAATATTCTGAATCGCGGTAAACTGCGGCATGCCCACTCCCGAAATCACGCGAGTGGTGCAAATCGAACCCGGTCCCACTCCCACCTTGATCGCGCTGGCTCCGGCAGCCGTCAGATCTTTTGCCCCCTCTGCAGTGACAACATTCCCCGCTACTACCGGGATGGAAGGATTACTGGCAGCCAATTCGCTGACCAGGTCCAGAACCCTTGTCGTGTGGCCAGTGGCAGCATCAACAAACAGAGCATCCGCTCCGGCCTCTGTCATTGCCGCAGCCCTCTCCCTCGAGTCGCCACCCACTCCAATGGCTGCCCCGACACGAAGCTGCCCGTTGGCATCCTTGCAGGCATTCTTGTAGCGCTGCCTGATTTCAATATCCTTTGCCGTCATCATGCCCGCGAGTTTCCCGTCCTTGTCAATAAGGGGCAGCTTTTCAAGGCGGTTTGCATAAAGAATTTGTCTCACCTCCCCCTGCGAAGCCCCCTTCGGTGCAGAAACCAGGCGATCCCTGGGCGTCATCATATCAGCCACGCGGGTGGACTCATCCTCAACATACCAGATATCACGATTGGTGACCATGCCGACAAGTTCCCCCTGCGCATCAATAACCGGAAACCCGGAAACCCCGTGCTCCTCCATCACCTGGTGCAGTTGCGCAAGGGTGGTCTCCTCACTGACCGTTACCGGGTTCTGGATTACCGTGTTCTCCGAGCGCTTGACCTTTGCCACGTAGCCGGCCTGCTCCTCTACAGGGCAGTTGCGGTGGATTACACCCATCCCTCCCTCACGCGCGAGAGCAGTAGCCAGTTCAGCCTCCGTGACGGTGTCCATCGCCGAGGAAAGCACCGGGATGTTTAAGCCGATGTCCGGGGTCAGTACGGATTTTATATCTGCCTGCGCTGGCAAGATGGCGCTCTTGCTCGGGACAAGCAGGACATCGTCAAAACTGAGACCAAGAGAAAACTCCCCTTCCATGCGCAATCATGTCCGCAATGCCGATGGTTGCAAGCACTTTCATAATGATGGCTTCAATCTGCACAATTTTCGCAGCACCGGTTCATATCATCCCGATATCTGACGAAAACGTGACCTAATCCAAATATCGAAAAATAACAATACAGAAAACATGCAAAACATAATGCCCGGGCCATCACTTTGGCAGCCGGCTACCGTCTTCTTGTTTCCTCCACGAATGCAGGAGGAGAAGAAGCCAGTAAATTAAGCATTTGAGGATCTATGCTACATCCCGCACCTCTACAGTGACTCTAGGGCCTTCCGGCTTACCAATCTCACACTAGTGGGACGCTACCAGTTTCAAATGGTCGATATAAGTTCCGACCTGCCCGATTGCAGCACTAATGAAATACGCCGGATGCACCTAGTAACCGAGACAAAAGCCGGAACTCAAAATGGAGACCGCTTCCAGTCGTTCTATTTGGGTCTCAATGATTACCTCAACGATCACAAGCTCAAGTTCATGGCAGGAATTGAATTCTCCGAAATGGATGCCGGTAACGACTACGACGGTTACGCCATCTTCTCTGCGCTGCGCTTTTATTTTTAATTCAGCGCTTACTGCGTCCGCCTAAGAAAACGAACCCTCTATTACTATATAAAGGGTGCAAAGAACCGGCGCACAATCGCCGCCTCTTCTCTTTGCACATAACAAATTTTCAATGCGCTATAAAACAACCATGACGCACTAAGCCCCCTGCCCAACAGCGTATGCCGCAGCCCCGGCTGCCACTGCAAAATCGCCCATCTCCGCAACCGCGAACCGAACATCACGCACAAGCGCCCTTGACCCATAGCGGCGAACTACAGAGGAGACGCCTTCAAGATAAATTTCAGGCATCTTCTCAACCAACCCTCCTCCCAGCACCACAACCTCCGGCGCCAGTAGTTCAATAACACTCGACACTCCAATCCCGAGGTAATGGGCGCTCCTCTTCATAATCGTGAGCACTGCGCGTTCTCCGGCATCAATCGATTCTTTGATCATGCCGCTCTTGATACTATGTATATCAGTGCCGGCATTTTCCATGATGCTCGGCGCATTGCCTCGGGCTGCCTCCGTTGCACATGAAGCGGCAACAGCAAGCCGTCCACAAAGCCCCTCGAGGGTAATCGGCTCGTTCATCTTTCCCTCAAGCGTCGATCCAAGCATGCGCAACTCCCCCACCTCCATGCAGGAGACGGCCTTCCCGCGCAGTATCTTCCCTTCATAGACAAATCCCCCTCCAACGCCGGTGCCGGGAAAAACGCCAAGCACTGAACGCGCGCCTCTTCCAGCTCCCAGGATATATTCAGCGTAGGTTCCGGCATCAACATCATTTAGAACACAAACCTGTCTGTCGATGCGCTTGGAAAAGTATTCCCCGACTCGAACCTTCCTCCAGCCCAGATTTAAAGCCTCCCGCAGGATCCCCTTTTCAAAGTCCACCACTCCCGGGCAACCAATGCCAAATGCCGTGACCTCATCCAGGCCCACGCATGCCTCCTTCATAGCATCCTGAACAGTCGCCCAGACCCTCTTCAAGCCCTCCTTGGCCCCCCTGTGTCCCTCAGTGGCAGCCCGCGCTGTCCCCAGAGCTTGATACTTGCCGTCAAAAACAGCCGCGAGCGTCTTAGTCCCACCCAAGTCAACACCAACCGAATATTTTTTCGCCATTTAAACAGCGGGCAGTCCTGCAAGACTGCCATCATCTACAAACTCCAATCATTGCCCTTCCTGTCAAAGGGCAAAATAAAATTATTTGAATACCTGACGCCCTGTTGCTGCACTCATCCCTCCGCCCTAGGATGCGTCCTCCACAACAATTCCACTCTGCTCTGGCGGACGGTGGGGCAAGAGCCTCATCTCCCGGGCGGCAGCCACCCGTCCGGCACTCTTAATGGCCCGGCGCTGGAAATGCTCCTGTGCCCGAACCCCCTTTTTGCCCTTCTTTGGCTTGAGACGCTGGTAGGTACCATCAGACTCCAGTCGATACGCCTGCGCATTATCCTTGAAATGCCAGCTGATGACCTCAAGCAAGCGACTCTTTGCAGAATCGTCAGTAACCTCAACCATCAATTCTACCCGCTTATCAAGGCTCCTCTTCATTAAATCAGCACTTGAGAGAAAAACACGGGGATTGCCTCCGTTGTGGAATGACAGCAATCGCGTATGCTCAAGATAACGGTCTACGAGGGCTGACACCTCAATGTTTTTACTGATTTTTTTAATCCCGGGCTGCAGGCAACAAATCCCGCGTACGTTAAGGCGAATCTTTACACCGGCATTGGATGCCGCATAGAGCGCCTCGATGATTTGTTCATCCTGCAGACTGTTGACTTTAATGTCAATTCTCCCCTCTTTGCCATTTCTTGCCCTTGCGGCCTCCGCATTAATGAGCGAGAGCAGTTCTTTGCGCAACAGGAAGGGGGCGACTGTAAGGTGGTTCATCTCCCGCAATTTAATTCCCCCGGTCAGGGCGTTGAAAAGCTGTGTGGCCTCTCTCCCATAATCCTCGCGTGCCGTAAGGTAGCTTATGTCAGTGTAAGCCCGCGCCGTGACTTCATTATAGTTACCTGTTCCAAAATGGCTGTAACGCCTCAGATTATTTCCCTCCTTACGCACAATCAAGGTTGCCTTGCAATGCGTCTTGAGTCCCTTGACCCCGTATATAAGCTGCGCACCGGCCCTCACCAGTTCCTCTGAACGCTCAAGGTTGCGAGCCTCGTCAAAACGCGCCTTGAGCTCAACAACAACGGTCACGCCCTTGCCGTTCTCAGCGGCAGTTATCAGTGCACTGATAACCCGGCTATTGCTTGCTGTGCGATAAAGTGTCTGCTTAATCGAGACAACATCAGGATCAACGGCAGCCTGCTCTAGAAATGCCATCACCGGATCGTAACTCTCATAGGGGTGATGAAGAAGCAGATCGCCATCAGACAAACATTTGAACATATTGGTTCCCGGCACCCATCCCGGAGCAATGACCGGTGCCCAAGGGACCTCCTGCAAGGCCTCAAAATCACTATTCCCGGCAAGTTCCATGAAGTTTCTGAGCCCAAGGGGTACCCGGCTCCAATACACATGGGTTTGCCGGGCACCAACGATAGACCGGAGATCGTCAATGAGTTCGGGAGGGAAACTACCGTCAATTTCAAGTCGCACACAGGCCCCCCGCTTCCTCTCAGCAAGGACATCAACCATCTGGCGGGCGAGATCATAGGCGTCCTCCTCCAGAAAAGTGTCACTGCTGCGTGTAAGGCGAAACAGCCCGCAACTGCGAACAAGTTCGTCCGGGAATAAGCTGCCGATGAAATTCATCGCCACGTCCTCAAGCAGGACAAACCGGTATCCTGAGACATTCGGCAACTGGATGAACCGGTCCAGAGTTGAAGGCAGCGGCACAAGAACCCTGCGCAATCCTGTGTTGCCGGGTTCCTCACTCGAGCCAATCTCACACAAGAGGCAAAGACACAGGGCTGGAACCATTCCAATACCGACTTCCTCACCACGGAGTTCAACCGGCGTGAGAAGAGGCAGGATGGACTCCTCAAACACATCGGCCACATAATCAACCTGCCCGGGCTTAAGCCGCCCAACGGGCAATGCCTGCATTTTGTGCCTCGCCAGTTCAGGAAAAAGTTCCTCTTCCAGCACCCGCTCGGTCTCCTCCGCCATGACCTCAACGCGCTGCCGGATCATGCGCAATTGCTTTCTGGGACTCATCCCTGCAGGATCCGTCCTGCTCTCCTCCAGACTGCGGAGCGTTTCCAGACCGCCCACCCGTACCATGAAGAATTCATCAAGGTTTGAGGCTGCGATTGCCAGGAACTTCAGCCTCTCAAGGGGAGGCAGGTCACTGCGCGCTCCCTCGTTGATCACCCGCTGGTTGAATTCCAGCCAGCTGAGTTCCCGGTTTATGTATGGAATGGACATCGAAAGGGCGTAAACACTACACCCTACCGAAGTCGCCCGGAAGTGATTTCGACAAGCTTTCCCATGAGTGCCCATGGACCATTCCCACACCCCTCCCGCCTAGGGAATACACGGTGCCAATAAAAAACGCATCGATTGCGAAGAAGCTGATTTCATCTATCTACAGCCCCATCGAATACCGCTAAGGGTCAAATGTTACAGAGTCGTTACATTGAGTGATTTGATCAGACTGACAGGATTACCTAAAGCATAGCTGTCGACGCAATTCCCGCACCTAAAAGCGAAAGGTCCGCAGATCAGCAGTCAACCTGAATGCGCTACGAGGCAGGGACGATTTATCAGGAAAAAATCCCCTTCAACATGAAGAAAATCAGCACCGCAAGGCCCGCACCGACCGGCAATGTCACTATCCAAGAAACAACGATATTGATCAGCACCCGCAAATCCACCGCACTGATCCCACGTGCCAATCCTACACCAAGGACCGCACCAACGGCGATGTGAGTCGTCGATACCGGAATGCCATTGGTCGAGGCAAGCACTACCGTGGAAGCCGCGCCGAGAGTGGCACTGTAGCCTCGTGTTGGTGTCAGTTCTGTGATCTTCTCCCCGATTGTCTGCATCACCCGATAACCGAGTGTGGCGAGGCCGATAACGATGCCAAAGCCGCCCATCAACAGGATCCAAATCGGCATCGCCGATTTTTGTGCAACTTCTCCTCCCGATTGAATCAACCCAATCACTGCGGCCATTGGCCCGATGCCGTTGGCAACATCATTTGAGCCGTGAGCAAATGCCATCGCGCAGGCCGTGAAGATCATCATCGGCCGGAACATTCTCTCGACACTCGTGTAGTGGAAATCCTTGTCCGCGCTGACGTCCACTTTTACTCGATTGATCATGACTTTGCCAACTAACGCAAGCAGGACTCCGAAGATCGCGGCCCAAAGAAATTTCTGACCAGACGAAACATCAAGATTTAGATGCTTCAGGCCCTTAAAGAGACTCACCAGAACCACGATAAACGCCGCGAGAAATACATAGATGGGTCCGTAGCGTCTTGCCATCTTGACCGGCTCATCAGCGTTGATGATGAACTTACGAATGCTTACCATCAGAACAAACCCGATCACACCACCAAGGACCGGAGAAATAACCCAACTGGCCACAATTTTGCCGATCTCTCCCCAGTTTACCGAATCAGGTCCGATCCCGACGATCGCAAACCCCACAACAGCACCGACAATGGTATGAGTAGTGGAAACGGGCCAACCTTTTGTAGAAGCGACCATCAGCCAGATCGCCGCCGCGAGCAGTGCCGCGAGCATTCCGTACAACAGCAACTCCGGTCTATCTGACACTAGTCCAGGGTCGATAATCCCCTTTCGAATCGTATCAGTAACATCACCACCAGCGACAAAAGCTCCGGCGAATTCGAAAATCGCAGCGATAATAATCGCTTGTTTCACGGTGATTGCTCCGGAACCGACCGAGGTTCCCATTGCGTTGGCGACATCGTTGGCACCAATTCCCCAGGTCATGTAAAGACCGAAAATTACTGCGAGGGAAAAAAATATCCAGCTGTTCGCTGCAATGATTTCCATGGTTATATTTGGAGAAGAGGATTAAATCAATGAGGTCGTGTTCATGATCGAGCGATGAGCAGCAACACCCGGTCACCCACATTTTCTGAGCGGTCCGAGATATCACCGATATAATCGATGAGCTTATACCAAAACATCACGTCAACCGGATTCAGTTGATCCTCGATAGCGAACAAGGTGTGATTAATCCTCATTAACAGTTCGTCCGCGGACTCCTCCGTTTCCTGGAGTTTGACAATCAAGTCCCGAACCCGCCTCGACTCCTTGCCGGCAAATCCCCCCTCCATCAACTCGTCCATCTGCTCGATGACATTTGCAGCCTGGGCATAAGATTCCAGTGCATGTTCAATTAACCCGTCCAGCAGTGACAAGCACGTCCCCGGGATCTCCATTTTCCGGTAGGTTAGTATGCGTCCTATCGCGTTGGCCTTGTCGGCGATTTTGTCCTGCTCCGCAATCAACATCAACAGATCCCGGCGAGCCACAGGCATCAGCAACGTCGAGGGCATGTGAGCACGGTAATCTGTTTTCAAGGCGTCGGCCTCGCTCTCGATCTCGTCGATTTGCGTCGCCACCACACAGATTTCCTCCTGATCTTTGGCTTTCAGTGCCGCGAACAACTGTGGAATCAGTGCGACTCCCTTTTTGACCACTCGCATATGTTGCTGGATGGGTTGCAAAGGGGAACCTCGTAGCAGTTTACGAAATGGATTGGTGGATTTCATCAATAAACTTACAGCAACAAGGAGATTATCTAGTACGGCGGAAAAATTCAAGAATCATCGAAGAAAAACGTGAATGCTTTCAACCCGTCAAATATGCCGAATTAGAACTTATCTTCAAAAGATTCCACCGGGTCGATCAAAGCCGTGGAGCGGAAAAGACAGGCCCCGCTCTTGGCCTATCGATCGTCAAGCGGGCAGTCGAGGCTTATGGCGGGGAAATTCGTGTGGACAGCACACCAGGGGTAATCACCACATTTGCCATGAGCCTGTCACGGCAAGCAACAGCCGTTAGGCGCCGCCCAGCACCAACGCCAGAACACCTCCCACAACAGCCATTCCGAGGACAGCCGCAAAAAGCCGCCCATTGCCTGTAAACACAAAATCAAGCAACCCCTCTAATTTCTTCTCGCAATACCGCCGGCGCATCCACCATCGCTTCTTTTTCGAATAACGATGCTGCCAAGAGGCATTCTTTGCCAGCCAGGAATCAGTTATAGCAATGGCAACCTCCTGCTTGAAAAATCGGGCGGACTTGCCATCAACTCCGTCCCGGCAAAACGGGCACGGCACCTCCTCCTCGGTTGCGGGAGCATCAAGTGATAATCTTCCTCCACAGAAGTTGCAATCGAGTTCAACGCGATGCGTTAACAGGGTATTTGATAAATATAGTTTCTCTATTCCCGCTTGATTCATTGGCTGTTACAGTTATTTAAGATAACTTAGCAATAAATAAAAATTTATAGAAAATTCAACTATTATTTACTCTAATTTGCTTCATTCTCTTCAACTCAGAATCACATTTATTCAGCAACACTAATCATTCAGAAGGCTTGTTGAACGGCCTGCCAGAGGCAATTCCCTCAAATTATGAAATTTATTCGTAACTTTTCATTACAAATACTTTATTGTCTTTTTTACGTAAAATTTAATAATAAAGCACGCTGTGAAACCCTTAACACATCTGCCGCAGTTATTGGAGGAAGGAACAAACGGGCTGATCGGCCCTGCAAAACAGCATGTCTTGTGTCGTGTCCGTAGCCGTATCTGTTTTGTCCGGAGGTTCTTGGAAACTCAGAAACCTTAATCCCTAGCGAATTATTCTCCCCGGTAAATGACAGAATGCTGGAATGCTTTTCCCCTTATCCCCGCCAGCATGATTTATGCATGCCACAGGAAAACCGCCAAACGGACCTATCTGCTGTCGGAAAACTCTGAAAGAACCGCTTGCAGATGCTGTTTCTGCCAGCTTAGCAGCAATTCATCAGCCTGCTCCGGCTGCGCTGAGATCTTCTCAAGCGTGGTTCGTGAGCCGATAAGGGTTGCATCGATATCCAGAGCTTCTGCAACTTTGTCACGCAGAGCCTTCAATCGGTCAAAGCGCTGCTCGGCATCACTGTCGCGTTTCCCCTTGATCCTCTTAATCCTCTCAGGAAATTGATCTGCCGGCAAGTCAGATACTGCGTCAATTGCTTTCACGAAACGCCTTACGGGGGGGGCTGGAAACCTCTCAGGTAAACTGACCTGCTTTCCGAACTGCAAATCCCCGGCGTATTCCAGCAGTCGATCATTGCCGATGATTTTAAAAGGCGGGCGATCTCTCCTTGCCGCTTCCCCATCACGCCAGAACCACAATGCACGCAAATACGCCATGCCTTTGCGCTCAAGTTTCCCCCACCCCGAAATTCTCCAAATCATGTCCCTGTCCTTTTCCCTGCGCACCTCCGCAACCGCACGAGCAGCCACACAGGACTGCGCAAACCATTCCCATCGGCCTGAGTCATGCAACCGCTCAGTGAAGAGCTTCGCCATGGGAAGTAAATAGCGAACATCATTAACAGCGTAATCAATCATTTTCCGGGAAAGTGGTCGCCGCCCCCAGTCCGCTTTCTGTGACCCCTTCGGCAAAACCACGCCAAAATGTTCTTCAACAAGGTTTGCAAGGCCGAACTTGCGTGCACCGAGCAAGCGCGCAGCTGTCTGGGTATCATAAACAATGCCCGGCACCCGGTTGAAGGTTCGTCGCAGCATGCGCATGTCAAAATCCGCTCCGTGCAGCCATAGTTCAGTGCAATCAAGGAATTCAACAAGCGGTTGTAAATTCTCTAGCGCAAGCGGGTCGATAACTGCAAAACGATCAGCCGCCGCGAACTGGATAAGGCAGAGCTTCTCCTCGTAACAGTGAAGACTGTCCGCTTCGATATCAATCGCGCAACGCTCACATGAAGATCCTCCAACCTGTTCCAGGAGTTCCTCGAGCCCGGCCTCAGTATCCACATAAATAAAGTCCTTGGAGGCTGATGCGCAATCTATTGCTTCGCTCATATGAATCAGAATCAACGATACGGTAACTACATGATTTCAAACACGTCCCCTAGCGCAACCCCGTAAGCAAGAGTTCCGCGTTTGATGCGGAATTCTGAATGTGGTCAATCAGGACCTCCATCGCCTCTCCTCCCGGGCGTTGAGCAAGTTGGCGACGAAGCATTGCCACCCGTTTTAATTCATCGGGATGATACAGTAACTCGTCCTTTCTCGTTCCTGATTTTGGTATGTTGATTGCCGGGTAGATACGTCGCTCAAGCAACTCCCTGTCCAGTTCAATCTCCATGTTGCCGCTTCCCTTAAACTCCTCGAAGATAACCTCATCGGCACGACTCCCGGTATCAATCAGGGCAGTAGCAAGCATCGTGAGGCTCCCGCCTTCCTCTGCATTGCGTGCAATACTGAAGATCTTTCTCGCCTTGGGCAAGGCTCTCGTGTCAAGCCCCCCGGAACCCGTACGCCCCTTGCCTCCCTTGCCCTTTCCCCTAGTGGAGATAATGCCATTATAGGCTCTTGCCAGTCTCGTCAGGCTGTCCATCAGGATAACCGCATCTTTACCGAGTTCGGTAATGCGCTTGGCGCGCTCCGCAACAAGTTCAGCGACCGTCACATGCCTGTCAGGCGTCTCGTCAAAGGTTGAACTGTAAACATGTGCTCCGGGTACATTTTCCTCGAAGTCAGTAACTTCCTCTGGTCGCTCATCAAGAAGCAGAATCAGCAACTCTATCTCGGGATGATTCTCAACGATTGATTTGGCGATTTCCTTGAGCATGATCGTCTTTCCCCCTCTCGGCGGAGCCACAATAACACAACGTTGCCCCTTGCCGAGCGGCGCAATCAAATCAACCACGCGAGGGCTCACCGCGTCACTGTCACTTCTTTCCAATATTATCCGTTCACGGGGAGAAATCGCTGTCAGGGACTCAAATGCAGGTGGCGTCTCCCATGTCCCGGCAGGAACTCCCTCAATCGAAACGACCTCAACGGTTGAAAGAAAACGCTCCCGATCTTTGGGTGCACGAGCAATAACGCTCACCTTGTGACCTGATCGCAAATCGTAATCACGAATAAAATTAGCCCCTATATAGACATCATCACTGTTCGGAGTGAAATTGAATGCTGGAACCCGAAGGAATCCGTACCCGTCATTGGCGCTCTCAAGAAAACCCTCAGCAACTATCTTTGTCCCCCGGTTGCCCCATAAACAAAGGATTGCGAAAACCAAGTCGTGTTTCGAGCGGACCCCCCCAACCCTTAATCCAAGAGATGTGCCAAGTTCATAAAGTTCAGCCACGCTTCGCTCCTGAAACTCCGCAAGATTAACTGACTCTGGAGGCTCTGGCTCTGGCTCTGGCTCTGGCTCTGGCTCTGGCTCTGGCTCCGGCTCTGGCTCTGGCTCTGGCTCTGGCTCTGGCTCTGGCTCTGGCTCTGGCTCTGGCTCTGGCTCTGGCTCTGGCTCTGG
>JAYGGE010000098.1:0-30350 GCA_046581505.1 Verrucomicrobiales bacterium
GTGCGGATGGGCTCGGAGTTCTAGCCGAGTTTGAAAATTTAATGACTTATGGAATCGATTTACCGGTTCCGGCGCTTAACGCCGCTCAAGCAGCCCATAAGAAAAAGTCTAAATGGGATACTTTAAGGGGGCAGGTCATTCGTTCGGTCGAGGGCACCGAAGTCGCCCAGCGCCTGCAGGACGAAGGACATCAACTGGCGGGTCACAAACGGGCAGGCAATAACCAACGGCGTCTACCTGCTTGAAGTGTCGGCTCCCCTGCCTTCCGGAAAACTCGCAGCCAATCGTTCAATCATTTTCTTTAACGACCTTTTTGTCACCAAGAAGAAAACCGGCGAGGAACTGCTGGCCAAGGTGCAGGACATGTCGGGCAGCAAACCAATTAGCAACGTTCGAGTCCGCATGGTGAGCGCAAAGAACCTCCTGCTTGCCACCTCGACTACCGATGCCGATGGCATTGCCCGTTTTAATCGCAGGCGTGCCGATATTAAACACACCGCCAGCCATCTGTTAATTGACTCCCCCGGGGGCGGCTACGCCGCGGTATTCGTTGGTGGATCGACTTTCCACAACTCCGGCTGGATCAGAAGCCAGGTTTACTCTAGCCAGCCGGTCGGGACCATTATCCCGGATCGCAACCTTTACCGGCCGGGTACAAGCGCAAAATTCAAGGGATTTCTCCGCCTTCGCGAAGATGGTATCCTGCGTAATGCGCCTGACGCGACAATCGACTGGATAATCACCGAAGGCCACCGTGGCAAGACAATTGCCAGCGGCAGCACAACCACCGGCGAATTTGGCGGCTGGGAGGCCGAATGGTTGATCCCAAAAGACATACAGCTCGGAAGTTATTATATACACGCAGATTCGTGCGGTTCCGCAAGGTTACAGGTCGAGGAATACCGCACGCCGCTTTTTGATGTCGCACTGGAAGGCGAAAAAATTCAGGGCGCGGAAATTACGCAGGTCCGGGTGCAGTCAAGCTACTTTCACGGCAGCCCAAATGCGGGTGCCGTTGTGCGCTGGTCGCTCGACTGGGGAACCGCGTCAATCGAGTCGGGTCACCTGCGCACCAATGACCGCTATTCGCAAACCCCGCTGGCCCTGCCACCCCTGCCGCCACAGGAGGGCGAACTGAAACTTGATGCCGGCGGCTCCGCCCTGATCAGGGTTAAAATCCCGGAGCAAGCTCCTTACTCCCGTGCACGATACAGTATTAGCCTCAACGTCGATGTCATCTCCCCTGAAGGCCGCACCATATCCAATACCTTTTACGGCGATATACAGCCCTCCCCCCACATTCTCGCCATTGACCTGGATGCCAACTACGCAGAAAAAAAACCGGGCATCGACCTGAATTTAATATCCCTTGATAGAGGTGACCGGGTAATCGCCGACCAGCCCTTTCAGGCAGATATTTTCCGCGTCGAGGCCCATACCGTCAAAGAACAGGTGGGTGAGGGCCTCTACAGATACCGCAACTTTGATGAATACCTGCTGATCAACTCCATATCGGCAAGAACCCCGGGTGAGGGTGACCCGCCAATTTCTGTCGATGTGGGCGGCATTCCGGGTCGCTATGTGGCAGTTGCCAGCCTGGCTGACGGCAGCCCGCGCTGCAGTGCGCCAATCACCCTTGCCGGCGAGGCACGCGCCGCATATCCGGTCCACACTCCCGACAGCTTTGAAATAACAGCTGACAAGGAATACTACATCCCCGGGGACACGGCCGGACTGGCACTGGAGGCGCCGTATGGCGGCAAGGCCTGGGTCAGCATGGAAACCGACCGGATTATTGAGCAATTCGTTGTCGATATTAAACACAACGCCAGCAGGATCGATATTCCCATTAAACCGGAATATTTCCCCAATGTATACGCCACCATCCACCTGGTGCGCGCAGGCGGAGCAGACCGGATCCCCGCCGAGCGCTTTGGACGAATCGAGTTGCGAGTGAAACGCGAGGACTTGCGCCTTGAAGTTAACCCGGTAATGGCGCAATCCCAGATTGAACCCGGCAGGGAAGGTACCGGCACGGTCTATGTGCTCGCCGGCGGACAGCCGGTGGAAAATGCCGATGTCACGTTGATGGCTGTTGACGAAGCGGTGCTGCGACTCGGCAACTGGGAAGCCCCTGAAATCTTCACCCTGTTCTACCCGGACCGCGGACATCATGTCGCAACTTACCTGGGACTCTCTAACCACATTGAAACATTCAATGAAGCGGATGTTACCGAGAAGGGGTTTGTTATCGGCGGCGGTGGCGGTAACGGCAAGGTAAATCGCAAAAAACAGCCGCGCCGGGATTTCCGTCCCCGCGCATTCTGGATCACGGGACTGCGTACCGATGCCGAGGGTAAAGCATCCTTCAGTTTCAAGGCTCCTGACAACATGACCGAATTCCGTGTAACTGCGATGGCCCAGACCGGGGACCTGCGCTTTGGGCAGGGGCAATCAAAATTCCAGGTCAACAAGCGCCTGATGATTGAGCCCGCACTGCCGCGTTTCGTGCGTCACGGTGATGAAGTCATACTGCGTGCCATAACCAGGCATCAACTGGCAAATGCCGCAGAGGTGCTGATCAGCTGCACCGCAGGTGAGGGCCTTGAAACTTTAAGCCCTTCTTCTGCCAAGACCGGCCCGCTGGCTGCCAACGTGCCCGGAACCTTCGGGATGCGGGTCAGGGTCAAGCGGGGAATTTCCGAGATCAAGGTCCGCTTTGACGCGCACATCGCCGGGCAGTCCACAATTACCGATGAGGTGGAGGTTACGCTGCCTGTTTTTCAGCCCGGTATCATGCAGCGCACCGGCCTCTACGGAAAGATACCGGGCAAGGCCACCGAGTTCGTGCTGGCAAAAGTCGCGCCCGAGTTCTGGCCGGGAGCCGAGGGCAATTTTGGACTGACGCTTTCACGCTCACCATTCATGCCAAAACTCCAGGGCCTGCCGGAACTGCTCGAATATCCACACGGCTGCTTTGAGCAGCGCACCAGTAAACTGCTGGGCTATACACAACTTGCAGGACTGCTGGAATATCTTCCGGAACTCGGCGAAAGGCATAAAAACTACCGGGAACGTATTGAGGAGGGATTGCGCTTTATTGCACAGCATATACGGGCAGACGGCTTCCTGTCTTATTGGCCGGGGAGCCATTATGCAAACCCCTATGTAACCGTCCAGGCTGCCTGGGTGGTGGCGGAATGCAGACAACTTGAATATACCATCCCGCAAGGTCTTGATGACCGGCTCCAAAAGGCACTCGACGCAGTGATCCGGGGCCGCAAGAAATCCAGTCGGGGCACCCGGGCATTTGCGCTGTTTGTCCACAGCAAATCGAAAGCCGGCGCAAAACCGGTCGACGTCCTTGAAGACCTTTACCTGCATCGCGACCAACTCAGCGATGAGGCCCGCGCAATGCTGGCACTCGCCATGCACAATTATGGCGTCATGCCCGCCGAGCAACAGCTTCTGGCACGTGAAATCGACAATGCGCCGCCGCGCGGATCTTTCGACCCGGTAAACTTTTATTCCTCAAAACGGGCCAAAGCCGTGGCCTACATGGCACAGTCCAGGATCGCCGATCCGCAATGGTCACGGGAGCTTGAGCCAAGGATGCGCAATGCCCTGCTCGACATGATGGACGACTCGTTCCACCTCTCGACACAGGAAAACCTCTGGCTGCTCATGGCACTGGCCACCATGCTTGAGGGGGAAGATTATCAGGAGCTCACCTTTGAGGGAAGCGGTGCAGATCTTAAGTCAGGGAATGGATTCTCGATGGCCTGGAGGCATCGCGCACTCTCGGAGATAGGGAAAGTCGGTGTGCAAATGGATGCGCAACCTGTCTACTACCTGGTCGATGCCAATGTATTGCGCGACATGGAGAACTCCAGGCGCGAAGACCGCGGTTTGCGGGTCGAGCGCGTGATAAAAAACATGACTGCCCCCGCACGGGACGGCAGCGCTGAAAGCCCGTTCAGGCTGGGTGACGAAATCCTGGTCACCTACCGGCTGCAGAGCGACAAGAACCACTATTACATCGCACTGGTGGACGAGCTGCCGGCCGGCCTGGAAACGGTAAACTTCAACCTCGCACAGGTGGCTGAGTTCTACAGCCTGCCAAAGAGCATCGGGGACAACAGCCTTCATCTCGACCACTCGGAACTTCGTGATCGCAGTGCCAACCTCTACTTCAACAGCTTACCCGAAGGCAGCCACACCTACTCCATGCTGGCACGGGTCACCTGCCCGGGACGCTTTACCTGGCCCGCGACCAGCGTGACACCGATGTATGAACCGCGCTTTGGTGCCCTTGGCGGCACGCGATGGATCTTCGTCAGCAAGCAATAGGTAAACGCGCGTATGCCCTGTATGCAAAGAAACCTGATTTTAGCATCCGTAAAAGCGTGTACAAACCGCGCAGCCCGGGCCATTGCAGGTGCTGCCACGCTGAGCAACGCGGCAATCGGAATCTTTGCCATCTTGCCGTTCGCGCTCTGGCTGGGATCGGCGGTCATCGAGGTGTCCATCCACTCGACTCCATTGCCGGACAATATGCTGGATGACCTCAACGGCACCCCGGTATTCCTTGACCGGGACGGTAGTGTCATTGCACAACTTTCAACCGCTGAGGCAAGGGTCCATATCCCTGTATTCCTGTCCCGCATGGGCGAACACCTGCCGGAAACCACGATCGCTCTCGAAGATCACCGCTTCAGGCAACACCGAGGAATCGACATGTATGCAGTCTGTGCCGCAGCCTACCGCAGCGCGACCACCGCCGGGCATCTCTCCGGTGCTTCGACCGTCAGTCAGCAAGCCATCAAGCTGGCTGACAGGCGCAGGGGTCGCGCACTCAGCTCCAAGATACGCGAGTCAATACTGGCACTGAAACTGGAACGGCAATGGGATAAAGCCACAATCCTTGAAGCCTACATCAACCGGCTTGATTACGGTAACCGCCGCATCGGCCCTGAAGCGGCCGCATGGGCATACTTCGGCAAGGCTGCGGCTTCGCTTACCCTCGCCGAGTCAATTTACCTCGCCGGGCTGCCGCAATCACCAACCCGCTACAACCCCTGGTTGCGACCCGGTAACGCATTGACAAAATATAGCCGTTCCCTGAAGCGGCTGGTGCAGCTCAATATCCTCACTGAAGCACAATTCGACCGTCTTGCCGCCAACCCCCCGTCCGTCCGCCACGAGTTACCGCCACAAACAGCACCGGCCTTTATCGACGCATTGATGAAAAGCAGGGGCAATCATGTAAAGGGAGAGATTATCACCACTACACTCGATTCCCGGCTGCAACGCCATGCTGAAACCTTCCTTGCCGAGCAACTCGCCGCAGTGAACCGGCACGATGTCCGTAATGCCGGCATGGTTGTTATCGAGAACTCAAGCGGCGCAGTGCGGGCCCTTGCCTCAGTCGCCACCGGGAAAGGACAAACAGAAGGTGCATTTAATGCCGCACTGGTTCCACGCCACGCAGGCTCGACTCTCAAGCCCTTCATTTACCTGATGGCAATTGATGCCCGTAAGCTTACCGCCGCCAGCCTGCTGCCCGACACTCCGGACGCCGTCCCCCGCGTATTCCCCGGGTACGAACCGCAAAACTATAACCGCAAGTTTGCCGGCCCGGTGCGCATTCGCGAAGCGCTGGGCAATTCCCTTAATGTCCCCGCAGTCCTCACCCTGCACCGGGCAGGGCCGCGGCTGGCCTTTGAGACCTTGACCCGCTGGGGACTGCACACACACGAGGAACTCGAAGAACTTGGCGCGGGATTTGTTCTCGGGAACCGCAAAGTCCGCTTACTTGACCTTGCCTGCGCCTATGCCGGGCTGGCCCGCTCGGGGCTTACAGCCCCGCCAACTTTTCTGGCAAACGAACCTGAACCGCCGCACCGGATGGCATCCGCCGGGGCAGTGGAAATCATTTCCGACATCCTTGCCGATGACCGTGCGCGCTCCGCCTCATTCGGGCACCATTCAGCGTTGCACATCAACGATCACCGGAGCGCGGTAAAAACCGGCACCAGCAGTTCCCACCGCGATGCCTGGACGGTAGGATTCGATCATGATTACACCGTTGCGGTCTGGGTCGGCAACCTGAACGGCCGTACAATGAACGGATCCTCCACGATTGATTCCGCAGCACCCGCCTGGCGGCGTATGATGACGTATCTAGCCGCAAATCGCGGTGCACGCCCGTTGCCGGAATCAACCCTTCCCAGAATCCCTGTTGACTCGCTGACAGGAATGCTGCCCGGGACACAAACCCGGTCCCGGATCTCCGAAATTTTCCTGGCCGGCACCAAGCCGACAAAATCCTCAGGCATGTTCTACGACTCAACGGGCAGCATTACCCTGCCCGAGGATTACGCCCTGTGGTGTTCCTCTAAATTCAACCACCTCTCAGCGATAACCCGCAGGAACCCGGGCACCGGCCCGCGTATACTCAGCCCGCAAGACGGTGCCACCTTTATCGTGGATCACGATCTGCACCTCGATCAACAGCACATTCCCCTGCGCAGTGACACCGAGAAGATTACCTGGAAGGCAAACGGCCGCCGATTGTCCTCGCCATTTCTTGCACTCACCCCGGGCACCTGGAAAATCACTGCACATGCCGCGAATGGCAACACCAGTTCAGCAACAATCCGGGTCCAGTCCCCCGCCTTATCGCGCCAAGTAAAGAAACGTCATTGATAACGGATTCTCAGCATCTGCAGTAAACCGTTCCCGTTTGACCTCCTTGAAATTCGCATCCTCCCACCCGGGGAAATATACTCCGGGAACATCCGTATCAAAACTGCCGTGCAGCAGGGTCAAGACCAACCGGTCGGCAAACGGTAATGCCAGCCTGTAAATTGCAGCACCCCCGCATACCACCACTTCGTTCTCGCCATGGCTGCCTGCCAGGGTAAGTGCCTCCTCAATGTCCCCCGCCACCTGCCGGCTCCCGCCTGGGTCATAAGCCCGGTTGCGCGTTATTACAATCGGCCGATGGTCATTCCCGAGCCATCCAAGCATCTCCTCAAAAGTACGGCGACCGAGCAACAGGACCTTGCCGGCGGTGTAGTCACTGAAATGTTTTTTATCCCGCGTCATTCCCCGCCATGGCAACCCTCCCTCACCGGTGCCGATCAGACGGGTTTCATCCATCGCGGCTATAAGAGTCACCAGCCCGGGTCCATCACGCACTGTCCGTTTCTTTACCAAGCAGTGTAATTACCCATGCTCAAGCCCGAAAAACAAATTCCATGTGCCGCCTGCATATCCGCCAGTCTCACCCGTCAATATAGAAACCCCCAACCCTCTCCGTCTTAAGAATCCCGCTTTTATCGAACACAGAAGAAACCTGAAAACATCGCCAAAGACCGCAAAATTTCTGCCGAGACCCAAAAACCCAATCCTGCTCCCATGCTAAAACGGTGTGTCGCATCCCCCCTGGATGCGGCACGCTGTCATTTCCAGGCAAAAGCACCACTGGTTGTCGAAATCCGCGTTTGCGCTACCTTCTGCCGCTATGCTCGATATAAAGCGCATCCGCGAAAACCCCGAAGACATCAAGCAGCGCATCCGTGCCCGGGGTGGAAACTCCTGTGAGCTGATTGACAGGCTCTTGGAATGTGATGAAATCCGACGGCGCGGCGAAACAGAAAAACAAGCACTGCAGGGCGAGCGCAATACCATTTCAAAAGAAATCGGAGCGAAAAAAAAAGCCGGTGAGGATACTGCGGAGATTGAAACCGGTGTACGTGATATCGGCAACAGGCTTAAAGCTCTCGCCGAGGAGGTGGAGGCAGCTGAGACCAGCCAGCTCGACCTGCTCTTAAATGTCCCAAATACTCCCTATCCGGGCTGCCCGGTCGGGGAGGACGAGACAGCCAACCCGGTAATCCGGGAATGGGGGGAAAAGACCGCACCCCGGGATACCCTCGAGAATCACGTGGAGATTGTCGAACGCCTGGGAATGATTGACTTCGAGGCGGCGGCCAAGATCGCCGGCAGCGGCTTCGCTGTATTCCGGGGTGCCGGGGCCAGATTGCAGCGGGCACTCATCCAGTTCCTGCTTGACCGGCAGACCATCGACCATGGCTACACGGAAATCAGTCCACCTTTTGTGGTGGCGCGCGACTGCATGATCGGTACCGGCCAATTGCCTAAATTCGAGGACGACATGTACGGCATTGAGCACAACCAGTTGTTCCTGACACCGACTGCGGAGGTGCCGGTTACCAACCTTGAAAGGGACAAGATTCTCGCAGAAACTCAACTGCCAATAAAATACGTTGCCTATACACCCTGCTTCCGCCGCGAAGCCGGATCGGCGGGCGCCGGTAACCGCGGCCTGATCCGCATGCATCAGTTTGATAAAGTTGAGCTCGTTAAAATCGTTCATCCCGATACCTCTTACGAGGAACTCGAGTCACTGACCGGGGACGCCGAAGCCATCCTCGAGTCCCTCGAGCTGCATTTCCGTAGAATCGAGCTGTGCACCGGCGACATCGGCTTTAGTGCTGCAAAGACCTATGACATCGAGGTCTGGGCGCCGGGCCAGGGCGAGTATCTTGAAGTTTCCAGCTGCTCGAACTTTGAGGATTACCAGGCACGCCGCATGAGACTGCGTTTCAAGGATGCCAAAACCGGCAAGAACCGTTTTGCCCACACGCTCAACGGCTCGGGAACAGCCCTGCCCCGCCTTTATGTCGCTTTGCTGGAGACCCACCAGCAGGCAGACGGCAGCATCCACATCCCGGAAGCGCTGCAACCCTATTTCGGCAGCGAAAAAATTGCATGAAGTTGCCTGATGTTTATGAACATTCACTCTACAAGCCCTTGATCACGTCCGGACATCGGCTAACATTGGCGCTCACAACACGCATCCAAATCCTCAATTAATACAATGAACCTGCTTGCTGTAGTCGATCCCAAAGAAAAAGCTGCCGCTCAGGACGCGCCTAACCGGTTTTTTGAACCGGCCGGCTGGGAAATCGCGACCGTGCTCTTCTTTATAGCTGCCACCATCATGGTTCTTCTGATTATCAGGGCAGGCAAAGGCAAGGATTACGGCGATTGACCCTGACCCCGGGACCACTGCTTGATCCGCTGGCCGTCCTCATTATTGTTGCCCGATGGCAACAGGAATTTCAAAAGCCACGGAGGCTCTGATAGACCTTGCGCTTGATGAGGATCTCGGTGAGCACGGCGATATCACCTCAGCCGCATTTATTGATGCAGGCACCGTGGCAGGAGGTAACATCATCAGCCGGGAACATTGTGTGGTTGCCGGCTCGGAAGTTTGCGCACGGGTATTTACCAGGGTGGATCCGGCTATCGTTGTTGAGCTTGTCCTTGCCCCAGGATCACCTGCAGATCCTGGTGATGCCGTGATCACCGTCTCGGGTCCGGCGCAATCCATTCTTACCGCCGAGCGTACTGCATTAAACTTCCTGCAACGGCTCTCGGGTATCGCCACCATGACCCGGCAATTCGTGGACGCCGCAGAGGGCACGGGAGTAAAAATTCTCGATACCCGCAAAACAACGCCAGGATGGCGTGAACTGGAAAAAGCTGCCGTGCTCAATGGGGGTGGGCACAATCACCGCATGGGACTTTATGATATGGCCATGGTCAAAGACAATCACCTGCTTGCCGCCGGCAACCTTGAGGACATACAAGCGGCAATCGACACCCTAAAGGCAGCCCGCCCGAATACCCGCATTGAAATAGAGGCCGATCAGCTGGAACAGGTTGAACATTTTCTTAAACTCCGTGGGGTGGACGTCATCTTGCTCGACAACATGAGCCCCGGCCAGTTGCGGCAGGCCGCCACGATGGAACGCGGGGACATACTGCTTGAGGCCAGCGGAGGTATCAGCCTTGCAACCCTGCGGGATGTCGCAGTTACGGGAATCGACATGATCTCAGTTGGTGCCCTCACCCACTCTCCACGCCCTATCGACTTTGGACTGGATTTTCACGGGCAATGAACAAGCACCCGCCGCTGGATCGTGATTCCATTGAAAAAGGTGCCGTTCAGGCAGGGCTGCCCTGGCAAGTTATCTGCCTGGACAACTGCCAGTCCACCAACCAGGAAGCCCTCACCCGGGTCGGCAGGAATCCCGGGCTACTGCAAAGCGGCCTTGCCCTCTTCTCTGAATGGCAGGATGCCGGGCGCGGCAGGCGCGGAGCCCGCTGGTTTTCGTCCCCCTCCAGGGACCTGCTGCTCTCGGTTGCTTTCTGCCCGCCAATCCCACCTGATCGCTGGACACGCCTTACCCATGCCGCGGCTCTCGCCGTGTGTGAAGCCCTTCGACCTGAGTTTCAAGTCACCATCAAATGGCCAAATGATATCTACCTCGCCCACGCCAAGGTTGCCGGCATCCTTGTCGAGAGCATCACTCCTGCAAAAACCGGTGATCCTCCGGGCATTGCTGTCATTGGCATAGGACTCAACATCAACAGTACACCCGATGATTTTCCCGGGCAACTAGCCGCTCCGGCAACTTCGTTGCGGATGAACTCGCAACCGCATATCAAAGCCCTGCCGCGGGAGCTTTTCGCCATCAGCATCCTCAGTTCCCTGTACCGCCGGATTTTGTGTTGTGTTGATGATTTTGCGGCCATTGTGCATGAGTTGAAAGCAACAAGCGCCCTGCTAGGACACAGGATAACGCTGAACCTGCCGGGCGGGAAAACTCAATCCGGTGTGGTCAGGGGCTTTGGCCGGGAAGGAGAATTGTTGCTACATGCCGATGACGCATCCCCTGATGCTCCACTGTTGTCCATTGCATCTGCGGATCATGTCCGCCTCAGTTAATCGGCATCCTTGTCTTAAAACAGGCTTTATTTATATCAAGTTTTCCTAAATTTTCGGCTAGCTAAAATTACCATCGGGTCTATTTTAGAGAAATACCTGTTTATTATGGAAAATATGGAAGCCGCGGATAGGCCACAATTCCTCTTTGCCGATCAATTTGTACTGGAAAGTTCTGCAAATACCGACTTTTATGCCCTGCTCCTCAAGGGCATGACGCATAAGCTTAACAACCTGCTCGCCGTCATTCAGGGATTCTCGAGCCTGATCCTTATGGATGAAGGGCTCGACGAAACAACCACCGAGAATCTTTCCCACATGAAGGA
The DNA here is from genome assembly GCA_046581505.1 of Verrucomicrobiales bacterium. Taxonomy (GTDB): domain Bacteria; phylum Verrucomicrobiota; class Verrucomicrobiia; order Verrucomicrobiales; family DEV007; genus CACIUL01. Next base: position 11,149 of record JAYGGE010000098.1, read on the forward strand.
GGCTTCAATCAATGCCTCCAAACTCTCAGAGCGCATCCTACCGGCAGCCGGATGCAGCCAAATTGCTATCCAGGATCTCCAGATATCCGACTTCCTGCCGATGGTTGAGGATAGCCTGAAAGAACCCTTTGCTTCGGCGGGCATCCAGATAAACATCAAGTGCCCTGCGGAAATCCCCCCGATCCTTGCGGATCCAAGCCGCCTAAAGGATATATTTCTCGAGCTTTTGACCAATGCGGCTGAAGCCGCTGCCGAGGGTGGCGGCCAGGCCAGCTTCGCAATTTATAAGCCTGGTGCATTCTCACCAATCGAGGAAAACCGGGTTGATATCCTAATACGAAACTCCGGCATGGCAATTACCGTGGAAAACATGGAAAAAATCTGGGAGCCCTTCTACAGTTCAAAGGACAACAAGCACCTTGGGATTGGGCTTACCACTGCCGCCGTGCTCGCAACCCAGATGAATATGAAGCTGGGCGCGCACAGTGCTGACAACGTCACCACATTCTGGCTCAGCAGCCCCGTTGCCTGATCCGTACAGGTAAGCTTGACGGCAGGAAAATCGACAACGGGTATCCCTTCTGCCAGATGGATTGAGCTCCCGCGGGCCGGCAGGAATAAGATTCAGGCCTCAACGCAAGAAGGTTTCAACAATGAGGCGCCTGTTTGCCATGAGTTTATTGATTGTAAATATCTCATGATTAAAACGCATATCTGAAAGCAATAACAAAGCTGATAAATCACCCCTTGCGAATTCTTATCTGCATGTTATAATTTCTATAAGTGGCTTGCGGGATAACTTGGGGCAACTGAAACACAAAGCACGCACCCTGTGCCGATTTACCGCAGGCGATTTTTCCCTCTGCACCCCGCGTTAGCCGCAACCGAACATCCCTTTTCTGATTTCAATCACAACACTGCCTCAGTTCGTTGTAAAAATCCCCCCGGCGTTTCTTCACCGGGACATGCTGAATTAATGCCCAGCCGATCATTTTAAGCTTCCAATCATTCTGAGCGATGCCCACGGCTGAGCTACGATTCAATATTTCCGAAACGCAGGTGCTCCCGTTCAAGCTGAACGATGAGCTGACCACGCTGGGAATGGATCCGGATAACTCGATCGTTATTGATAACGCCGCAATTTCATCATTCCACGCCGAGATTCGCTTTGACCCCTCCAGAAAAGGGTATGAAATCATTGATCTGGATTCCAGGGACGGCACAAGGGTAAACGGCAAAAAGATCATGCGCCGGCACCTTGAAAGCGGCGACACCATACATTTCGGACAGGTAGCCGCTGAACTCGTAATTGCGCCAGCCAGTCACACAGCCAATCCAAAGCGCCTTGTTCCTCCAAAAAAGCGGGAAATGCTGACAGCATCACGGAGAGCCATGTCAACACCGGGCAGGTTGCTGGTGAAATCGCAACCACCGGGGTATCAGGCCACAGTTCACGTGGAATCCGCCACCAAGGTGTCTGCCGCCCCTCATAAAATAAAAAAGGCCGGCGCTCTATCGGATAAAACACGACTGGATAAACCGGTCGGGGAAACCAAGCTGCACATCAAGATGCCGGTCCCGGGCAAGTCTAAAAAAACAGCGGGAAAAACCGTAAAAGTCCTTAAAAAAAGGGAAGCGTGGCAAAAAACAGCAGCCCTCCAAAACAAAAACCAAGCGCAAGGCCGCAAATGCTGAACCCGGGCTCAGCAAGCTTAAAAAAGAACATAAATCCCTTAAAGGGGAAGTTGCAGGATTGTTGGCAAAAATTGAGAAACGCAAAGTCCGGATTGCAGAGTTGGATGGCCGCAATAATGCACTTGAAAAAACGGAGCTGAAACTTGCTGCTGCAAAGGACAAGGCTAAGACCGTCGCAAAAAAACACAGTGATCTTAAAGCAAACCTGCAGCAATTAAATGAAACCAGAAAACAGCTCAGGGATGAACTTAAGCAACTAAACGGGACTGGTAACGCCCTGAAGGCGGAACAGGGCGCGTTGCAGAATGGTATTGGTAAGATACGGGCATCGGAAGCCCGGCTTAAAGAAGACAATCTTTGCCTTGAACGCGAACGTGGAAAAATAACTGATTCCACCAAGTTGCTGAAAGAAGAAGCCCGCAAGCTCACCCAACGATGCAGGGCGGCAGAAAAACGGGTGAGCCTTCTCAACACAGAGCAAGCTCGCCTCAAGGAAGACAACACCGCTGCCACCAGGAAACTCGCCGGCACCGGCAAGCAGCTCGACAAGGTAAACGCCGACCTTGCTGCCGGCAAAGCCGCCGAGGCCGAGGTGGAAAAACAACTCGCCGAGCTCAAGCAGGCAATCGCCGCCGATACCAGGAAGGAAACCCGGGTAAAGGCGCGCCTCGAGAAACTCAAAGCAGACTCAAAGACTACTGATCTGGCCCTTGCAAAGCTAACCGCACAGATCGACAAGGACAGCACCAGGGCCAACAAGCTCGGGGAAGACAACGTCGCCGCCGACAAGAAGCTCACCAACACCGGCAAGCAGCTCAAAAAGCTCAACACCGACCTTGTTGCCGGCAGGGCCGCTGACACCGAGGCGAAGCAACAGTTCGCCGAGCTCAAGCAGGAAATCGCCACTGACACCAGGAAGGAAACCCGGGCAAAGGCACGCATCGAGAAGCTCAAAGCAGACTCCCAGGCTGCCGGTACGGTCCTTGCAGAGCTTAACGCACAAATTGAGCAGGACAGCGTCAGGGCCGGCACACTCGGGGAGGACAACACCGCCGCTGACAAGAAGCTCACCGACAGCGGCAAGAAGCTTGACAAGCTCAACGCCAACCTTGCTGTCGGCAAGGCCGCCAATACGGAGGCGAAGACTCAACTCGCCGAGACAAAAAAGCAAAGCGCCGAGGCAAAGGCTCAACTCGCAGGACTCAAGAAGGAAATCACTGCCGCTGCCAGGCAGGAAACTCAGGCAAAGGCGCGCCTCGAGAAGATCGGAACCAACTCCACGGCCGCCGAGGCAGCGCTTGCAGAGCTAAGCACACAAATTGAGCAGGACCGCGCCAGAGCTGACAAGCTCGGGGAAGACAACACCGCAGCCGGCAAGAAGCTCGAAAAACTCAACGCCGGCCTTGTCGACGGCCAGGCTGCTGACGCCGAGGCAAAGAAACAGCTCGCAGGGCTCAAGAAGCAACTCAGCGGGCTCAAGAAGGAAATCGCCGCCGGCACCAGGCAGGAGGCCCAGGCAAAGGTGCGCCTCAATAAATTCGGTACCGACTCCAAGGCCGCCGAGACAGCGCTTGCAAAGCTCACCGCACAGATTGAGCAGGACAGAGCAAGGGCCGACAAACTCGGGGAGGACAACGCCGCCGCCGACAAGCTCAACGCCGACACCGGCAAGAAGCTCGACAAGCTCAACGCCGACCTTGCTGCCGGCAAGGCCGCCAATACGGAGGCGAAGACTCAACTCGCCGAGCTCAAGAAGGCAATCGCCGCCGGCACCCGGGAAGTGACACAGGCAAAGGCGCACCTCGGGAAGATTACAACCGATTCCAAGGCCGTAGAGCTGGCACTCTCCAAGCTCAACTCACAGATTGAGGAGGACAGCGCCAGGGCCGACAGGCTCAAGAAGGACAACACCGCTGCCGCCAACAAGCTCACCGACACCGGCAAGCAGCTCGACAAGGTAACCGCCGACCTTGCTGCCGGTAAAGCCGCTGATACCGGGGCGAAGAAGCAGCTTGCCGCCCTCAACAAGGAAATCGCCGCAGGCACCAAGGAGGAGGCCGAGGCAAAGGCGCGCCTCGGGAAGATTATAACCGACTCCAAGGCCGCAGGGCTGGCACTCTCCAAGCTCAACACACAGATTGAGAAGGACAGCGCCAGGGCCGACAGGCTCAAGGAGGACAACACCGCTGCCGCCAGGAAACTCGCCGGCCTTAACACTGAGCAAAAACGCGTTACTGCTGAAATTACAGCCAGCCAGCGTGCACAACAGAAGCTTGAGAAAACAATCAAGCAACTTGCCGAAAAGACCGCCGGTCTGGAAAAACGTCAGCAACAGCTCACAAAAGCCGAGAGCGATCTCGCCTCAAGGGATGCGGCAATAAAGGATGCGGAAAAAACGACGTCGTCTCTGCAGGCTGATCACGCATCTCTCGAGCGTGACCTGTTAAAGGCAGGTGATATGTTGGCAGAACGCCAGCAGGCAGTAAGTGCCCTGGACGCGCAGTTAATCGACCTGAACGAGAAGCACAAGGAGCATGAGCACTTAAGCTCGCAACTCAAAGAGCTCAGGAAGCAGTGTGAGCTTCTTGACAAGCGCCATGCGGAAATTGCCCATGCCGAGTCAAAACTTGCAGCAGTGACAGAGGAGTTTGGTGAAGCAGCATTGCACCATCAATGCGAAGCCAAGGCTCTGGTAAAGACAGAGGAAAAATTACACCTGCTGCAGGCTGATATTCAGAACATATCCGGAGAAGCCAGGCACCTGGCGCAACTGCGTGAACAGCTCGCCGCTGCCGCAGGCGAACTTGAAGGCAGCCGCAGCAAGGCCGCAGCCATGCAGGCCGAGGTTGAAAAGCTGGAAAAAACTTCAACCCGGCTGCGCAGTAAAACCAACGACCTCGAGGTCCGGGCCCAGAAATACCAGACTGTGCGCAGTGAGACGGTAAAACTTGAGGCACAGGCCGGTGAATTGCAGTCCGCACAGACCAAGCTCAAGGGGGTAAGGGATCGCCTCGAAGAGGCGCACACCGAGGAAACGCAGCTGAATGCCGAGCTCAAGCGGCTCCGGGAAAGAAAAAAAACGCTGCGCAAAGCCCCTGACCTGGAATGGGGCACTGTACATATGCTGAGCCGCACGATGATCAGGCGCATTGACTTGATGGATGAGCTCATCATCCGCGCTAAATCAATCACCAATGACGGTGAAATGATCGAGCAGCTCGCCCTCATGCGCAGCTCACTCATTGATGCGCTCGCCGAGCACGGCGTGGAAACCTTCAGCTATTCCGATGGCAGCAAGATCGATGAAACCAACCGCGACAAAATCCAGGTTGTCGAGGGTGACTCCGACGGGTCCAGGGACAAGGTCATCGCCACCCTGCGCCCGGGATTTCTCTGCCGCAACGGGGATAGCGGAAACCCCACCATCTTGCGTAAAGCGGAAGTGAAGGCGTGAAGTTTGCACATCATGGCATACGCTGAGCCTATAAAAATCCCGGTTGATAAGACTGATCCTTCTTGCATCAGGCAGAGGACACCGAACCCAAAAATTTCCTGGCGCCCAACCTGTGAGCTGCACACGGATTATCACCTGGAATCCCGTGGCACTGACCCGAAAACCGGAGCGAGCAAAACGGCGGCCTTCTATACCTGCGATGAATGTGGAGGAGATACATGGAAGCTGACAAACCCCCTCCCCATAAACGTCGTCTCTCTCCTGTTTTCGGATTTATGCTTTTTGGCATGTGTCCGTGGGCCCTGATGGAAATGGACCGTGATCCCGAAACAGTGATGGTGCTGCCCGCAACGGCTGTTATCGGTTACCTCCTATACAGGAATTCGCGGAAAAACAGCAGGCACTGGAGAAAATTCAAGTCCTGGTCAAGGAGGAAGAGCCTTTAAAGCAACGCCCCCCTTGCCATGGATTGCGGATTAACGATTCCTCCGCCTCCCGTGACATTCATCGCTGATCCTTGTTATAAAAGCTTTCCCGGAGCACCGGTTTATTACCAGGCACCTTGGCAAATCCCTTTTTGAACCTTGACCTTTAAGGTTCCTTTCGGAATGGTCGTTTAAACCATGACACCGATGCTCAAGCAGTATACCGCCATCCGCAACGGGCTGCCTGAGGATGTCCTGCTGTTCTTCCGGCTGGGGGATTTTTATGAGCTTTTCATGGATGATGCCAAGGCGGCGGCGGGACTGCTCGGGGTCGCGCTGACAAAGCGCAACGGCATGGCGATGTGCGGCATGCCGCACCACTCAGCCCAGTCATATATCGGCAAGCTCATCAAGGCGGGAAAACGCGTTGCCATCGCCGACCAGGTCGGGGAGGTCAAGCCGGGGAAAATTGTTGAGCGTGAAGTCACGCAGATCATCAGTGCCGGGACCGTCAACGATATTAACCTGCTGGAGGATGACCTCAGTAATTACCTTGCAGGCATCCACCACAACCATGGCCGTTACGGGCTGGCCGTGCTCGAGCTCACCACCGGGGAATTCAAGATCGCCGAGTTCGACAACCGTGATGAACTCGAGGATGAGCTCGGGCGGCTGGCGCCCTCGGAATTAATCTACAGTGAGGAGCAGGAAGCCGAGTTCAACACGATTCTCGCCAGTGCTGCGCCCTACGATGGCTATGCGTTTCTTGAGGAAGCCGCCAGCACCCTGCTGTGCGGGCATTTCAAGACCCAGTCACTGGACGGCTACGGTTGCGCGGGAATGTCCGCGGCTATATCCGCCGCCGGCGGCATCGGCCACTATGTCAAGACCACCCTGCGAAGGGACCTTTCCCATGTCTGTTCGCTCTCGGTATACCGCCCCGATGCACATGTCCTCATTGACGCCGCGAGTGCGCGCAACCTCGACCTTGTTGCACATCACGCCGGGCGCAAACACACGCTGCTGGGTATCATGGACCGGACGCAGACACCGATGGGAGCCCGCAAGCTGCGTGAATGGATCCTGCACCCGCTGCGGGATATTGAAACGCTGCTTGGCCGGCAGGCATTCATCGGGGCACTGATCGAGGAACCCTTCCAGCTGGCTAAAATGCGTGAAGCCCTTTCATGTGTGCGCGATATTGAACGTACAATAAGCCGCCTGAGCGGTCGCTCCGGCAATGCGCGTGACCTGCAATCCCTCGCCAAGTCACTGTTGGCCGTTCCCGACACAAGGGATCATCTCACAGCACTCAAGGCCGGTCCCCTTGGCGATCAACTCAAGCCGCGCCTGCGCGATTTCCGTGAACTGGTGGACCTGCTGGAACTCGCCATCGCGGATGAACCACCGGCGACCATCAGGGACGGCGGCCTGTTCCGTGACGGTTACAGTGACCGGCTGGATGAATTGCGTGCCGCCTCAACCGAGGGCAAACAATGGATCGCTCAACTGCAGAAAAGCGAGGCCGAGCGCACCGGTATCAAGTCGCTCAAGGTTAAATACAACAATGTCTTCGGCTATTTTATCGAGATCACCAAGGCCAACCTTGCCAGTGTTCCCGACGATTACACCCGCAGGCAAACCACCGTCAATGCCGAGCGCTTCATTACGCCCGAGTTGAAGGAAATGGAAAACAAGATCCTTGGGGCTGATGAACGCGCCAAGCAACTTGAGCATGAAGAATTCCTGAACCTGCGGGAAAGCGCCCTTGAACACCTGGAGCAACTCCAGGACACCGCTGATGCCCTTGCTGAGATTGACGTGCTCCTCGGCCTGGCGGAAACCGCGCGCCTGTTCGACTACTGCCGGCCACAGCTCGATGAATCCCACTGCCTGCACATTGTCGCAGGCCGGCACCCTGTCCTGGATCAGCTCATCACCGATGAAAAGTTCGTGCCCAACGATGCAACCCTCGATGCCGAGGGGCAACGCCTGACGATCCTCACCGGTCCCAACATGGCGGGTAAATCCACATACATCCGCCAGGTTGCCCTGATCACCCTGATGGCGCAAACGGGCAGCTTTGTGCCGGCCGAAAAGGCACAAATCGGCCTTGTTGACCGCATCTTCACCCGCGTTGGCGCCAGTGATGACCTTGCCCGGGGACAGTCAACCTTCATGGTTGAAATGAACGAGACCGCACTGATCCTCAATAATGCCAGTAAACGCTCACTGGTAATCCTCGATGAGATTGGCAGGGGCACTGCCACTTTCGACGGGCTCAGCATCGCCTGGTCTGTCGCTGAACACCTGCATGACCAGATAAATTGCCGCACCCTCTTCGCCACCCATTACCACGAGCTCACCGCGTTGGCGGACAGTCGTGAGGGTATCGGCAACTCCAACATCGCGGTGCGTGAACGCAATGACCAGATCATCTTCCTTCGGAAAATTGTCGAGGGCAGTGCAGACCGCAGCTACGGCATCCAGGTTGCCCGCCTGGCAGGATTGCCGGACGAGATTATCTCCCGCGCCAAGGACATCCTTGCACACCTTGAACAAAACTCAGCACGGCCAGAGGAAGGTCAGCAAGCTGACTCAACAGTAAAACGCCGAACCAAGCCACGCCCGGCCGCAGAAGAAAAGACACTGCCTGAGAGCCAGTCCCCGCAACTCAACCTTTTCAACTAACCAATGCCAAGGCCGGGCAAGCAATCAAGAGACCCGTCCGGTGGTCAGGATTATGGTAACCATTAACCGAATATCGACGCGTATTGCCCTCCTATGCTGCCTGTTTAACACCTGCTCTCTACTCCTTCATGCGCAGGAAGGAGCACGACGGCTGAAGTTCCTCAGCTATCCCGACTGCATTGAGCTGAGCAACAAAACAGGCACGGTGGCCGTGCTTGGCCATCACGTGGGCGGCCGCGTGCTCAGTTACAGGCAGGATGGCAGGGAATCCCTTTATATTAATCCTTCCGAGGTGCAATGGACTCCGAACAATGGCAAGAAACCCTCTTCAGCGGGACGTTTCGATATCGGTCCGGAATACCTCATTCCCAAGCGCACCGAGCTTTGGTCCGGGCAATGGAGCGCCGAGATCACCGGGCCGCGCAGCGCTCGCCTCACCAGCAAGCCGGTGGCCGATGCCGGCATCCGCCTGATTCGTGATTTTGTCCTCGCTGAGAACTCCTCACATCTCGCATGTACGCAAACCATGGAGAATACCTCCAGTGAAACCCGGCGCTGGTGCCATTGGGGACGCATGTTTGCCATACACGGAGGTATAGGAGTGGTTCCGCTCTCACCCGAATACCAGCGCTTTCCCAGGGGATACATCATGATGCGCGGCCGTGATGAAATGCTGATCCTGCCCGAGGACCCGAACATCCGCCGCCGCGGTAATTTCCTCGAGATACTGGCACCGCCGAAGGAACCGAAGTTGGGTTTTGATTCCTTCGCCGGCTGGTTCGCCTACCAGATGCCCAATGACCTGGCATTCATCAAAACCTACAAGACTTACCCTGGACGGCTGTACGGCGAAATTGCCGGTCTCACCCTCGCTATCTGGTATCCGCAACGTGATCGGGTGCCTGCCTGTGAACTTGAGCCAATCGGCCCGATGGAAATCCTGCAACCCGGCGCGAAGGCATCATTTACCGAGAACTGGCACCTGCTGCCCAACAGCTTTCCAAAGGATGGCTCAAAACTCGACCTTTCAGCCCTTGCAAAAAAAGTAGAACCCCTGCTGCCATAAAGAAAACCCTTAATTGCTCAACCCTCCCCTTAAAACAACACCACACTCACTCAAATGCCCTGTCATCACATCATCATCACCATTCTCAGCACCCTGGCCATGATCCTTCCCGCCCAGTCTGTTGACGTCTATTTCGGCACCGGAGGAAGGGGATCAAAAGGAATCTACCGGGCAAAATTCAATCCTGACAACGGCAAACTTGAAACTGCACAACTGGCAGCCGAGATTAAAAGTCCCGGCTTCCTCAGCTGGCATCCGGACGGCAAAAAAATATATGCCGTGGCACAAATTGAAAACGGATCCGGCGTTGCCGGCTTCCACGTCAAGGATGACGGTTCACTGCACCAGTTTACCTCCTCGCTCATCGGTGATGGCGGGGGCACACACGTGGCAGTTCATCCCTCCGGGAAATTCCTTCTCACCGCCCAGTATGGTGGCGGTTCCACGGCACTTCTACCGATTAACGAAGATGGTCAGCTTGGGAAATCCGTTGTCATGGAACATAAGGGTGGCTCAAAAGTTGTTGGCAAGCGCCAGGATTCACCACATCCTCACTGGTGTGGATTTTCCCCGGACGGGCGATTCTCCTTCACGCCGGATCTTGGCACTGACAACATCCACATTTATAAGGTCGATACTGCCAAACCCGCCATTACCAGGCATGGTCTCGCTGCCAGTGTCCCGGGTGGAGGCCCGCGCCATATGCGTTTTTCAGCTGACGGTAAATTCATTTACCTTCTCAACGAGCTCTCCCTGTCGGTAACCACCTTTGCCTATAACGCTGAAAAGGGCCGCGCAAAACGCCTGACCGTCACTCCCGCCCTCAGCGACGCGGCCAAGGCCAAAGAAACATTTAATTCTGCCGCGGAAATTCTCATCCACCCCAACGGCAGGTTTGTCTGGTCCTCAAACCGCGGTAATGACAGTATCACCTGCTATCTGGCAAATGCGGAAACCGGTTTGCTGAGTGTCACGGAAGTTGAGCCAATCCGCGGTGCCTGGCCGCGCAACATCAACATTGACCCGAGCGCCCGCTGGATCCTTGCCGCCGGCGCACATTCGGACACTGTGGCGGTCTTCAGGATCAACCAGGAAACCGGCGGGCTTTCCTACCAGACGAGAGGCCTGATCAAAGTCCCCGCACCGATCTGTATCCTGTTTGGCCCTGAATAAGGCCTCGCCTCTCCTTTACGCGACCACCCCGTGAATGACCTCGGCGGGAACAACTCCTGTCAGCCTCTGGTCAAGCCCACCGTAGTGATAGGTGAGCTGTTCATGATCCAGGCCCATCAGGTGAAGGATTGTCGCGTGCAGGTCCCTGACGTGATGCTTGTCAACGGCTGCCTCATGCCCCAGGGGATCAGTTTCCCCGTAACTGGTCCCGGCTTTTACTCCGCCGCCGGCCAGCCAGTAACTGAACCCTTTCGGGTTGTGGTCCCGGCCGCCATTATCCCCCTGCCAGACAGGCTGCCGCCCAAATTCCCCGCCCCAGATCACGAGTGTCTCTTCAAGCATGCCCCGCTGCTCAAGGTCGGCAAGCAACCCTGCTATCGGCATGTCAATTTCCGGGCAGTGTATCTTCAGATTCTCCTCCACTCCATTGTGGGCATCCCAGTTCTGCTGCTGGTGACCGCCTCCGGAATAAAGCTGAACAAAGCGCACGCCACGCTCAACGAGGCGGCGGGCAACGAGGCACTGCCGCCCAAAATGCGAGGGCGGGATTGAGAGGGCATGATCACCTTTGGGCAGGTGAAGCCCGTAAAGGCGCCTTGTTTTCTCGTCCTCCGCTGAAATATCCAGGGCCTCAGGTGCCGAGGTATGCAGTTGATAGGCCAGGTCGTAGCTGGCGATGCGGGCGCTCAACTCGGAATAGGTTTCGCGCCCGACACGGTGCGCCTTGTTAAACTGGTTAATTCTCCGGATCTTGTCGCCCTGCATCGCATGGGTGATCTGTGCCTGCGGCGAAAGGTTGAGTATGGGGCTGCCGCTGGAACGCAGCACGGTAGCTTGATAAGCGGCAGGCATATAACCGCTCGCCCAGTTGGCGGCGCCGGGAATCGGGCCGCCGCGGGCATCCAGCATCACCACGAAACCCGGCAGGTTTGGATTGGCGGATCCAAGCCCGTGAGCAATCCAGGCGCCGAGTGAAGGGTGCCCCTGCAGGACACGCCCGCAGTTCATCTGCAGGTTGGCCGAGCCGTGCGCAAAGGAATCCATGTAAAGCGACTTGATTACCGCCAGCTTGTCCATGTGCCGGGCGATGTTGGGCAGCGCATCAGAACACCAGAGGCCTGACTGCCCGTGCTGCTTGAACACGCGCTTTGAGCCCAGCAGCTTGGATTTCTTGATCTCGCGGCGGCGGATCTCCATGTCCACCTGCTTGCCGTCGTTCTTTTGCAGCTCCGGCTTGTAGTCAAACAGGTCCATCTGCGAGGGCCCGCCATACATGTAGAGGTAAATGCAGGCCTTTGCCCTGGAGGGAAAATCACGCGGACGCGGGGCCAGCGGGTTGGCCAGGACCGAAGCGGGTGCCGCGCCGAAAACCTGCTCGCCGGAAAAGATCCCCGAGAGGGAAATCCCCGCCATTGAGGTGCCGAAGGCTCTCAGGAAATCACGGCGGCCTTGCGCTTGCAGGTGTCGGGTAATGGAGCTCATCAGCGTTTATAATGTCCTTTGGGATGTAAACCGGTCAATCCACATATATGAACTCATTGAGGTTGATCAGCAGTGAGCAAAGTTGCTCAAAGGCGCGGTGGTGCGGGCGATCCGGGTCCGGTGTAAGCACAATCCTGCTGACCTCAGCGGCATCCGGGGAGGCGGGTGTTGGCTTGAACACAGACTTTGCCCCGCCGGATTCGACAGATAAGCTGCGGTATTCGACTGCCGCCCCCCAGGTGCGCAGCCCGGCAAGCCCGGGGGCCAGCGGCTTGGCGATTCTATAGTCAATATAGGGCTCATCTCGCCCGTCGAGGTAAACCTTTACCCGGTCTCCAGCAACATGCACCCTGAGTTGATGCCATTTGCCGCGGGTCACCGGGGCCGGAACGGAAGCAAGTGTTAAAAAGTTATTCTCGTGGGAACCGAGGACAAGCTTCTGCTCATGGAGGTAGAGGCTTACCTCGTAGCCGTTCCAGTTATCCGCCCCCACCTTGGGATCGGAGACATTCATGATCAGGCCGGCAATGTCACCGTCCGTCACGCGCAAACCGGCAGTAAATGAAGCTTCCCCTGCCAGCTTACCGGCAGCATCCCACAAAAGCTTCGGCCCCTGCTCCTTGGTCACGGCAATCACATTATCCCGCACGGTCCATTTGCCGCCGAATGCGCTCCAGCCAGCGGGCAACTCCCCCGCCGGTGATGCGGGTGATGAAAAGCGGGACAAGCGGTGATCAATATCTATGATGGGAAATCGATCCCCGGCACTCTCGATGGCCAGGCCGTCAAAGCTCACCGGCCCGCCCCATGCACTGACGCCAAAGCGGCCCGCCCCACCGCCAACCGGAGCGGAATCCTCGACGAGTATTTTCAGGCCATTGAAGGCAACGTTGACTTTGCCCTTGATAAACTCCACGCTGAAATCAAGGGGACGTAACCGCGGTATTGTGGCCTCCTCCTGTGAAAGTGTTTCAAACTTGCCGTCGGAATAGCGGCGCACGGCAACCCTGCCGGCTTCGGCATCAAGAAGCAGGGCATAGCCGTCAAACTCCTGCCCGCGGGGCCGTGCCTGCAGCAGGATCATGGCACGGGCTGTATTCTTCTCCAGCCGCACTTTTCCTGAAAAGCGGTAATCGGCTCCCGCCGGCCGGAACAGGGCAAATGGCGGCCAGTCCACCTCTGCATTAACAATGCCCTCGTAGCCGCCGGTCCATTTGCCCTTGAAGTATTCCCATCCCTGTGTCGGCCCGCGCAGGAACCGTTGCGCAGGAAGCGCAGCATGATAATCCTTGAACAGTGCGGGCGGAAAATCAGGGCGAAACAGGATCCGGCCAGCCATTGCCTTGTGCTTTTCCTGTTGCTCTGCCAGAAAAGCGGACGCGCTGAGATGCTCCTGCCCACTGGGGTCACGGCCGAGGACAAGACGGAATGCCTCGCTAATGGGATCATCCTTTGCAAGCGCGCGCGCTGCAATCAGGGAGGCGCTCTCTGTGACCAGTTCGCTGTTGAGAAGCAATAATGCCTGGGGTGCGACGGTTGTGTCCGGGCGGGCACCAAGCGAGCCCTCCGTGTTGGTGTAGTCGAAGATCTCGAAGAACGGGTAAACCATGTTGCGTTTGACGAAGGCATAGATGCTGCGGCGGTTTCGCTCCTCAGGTTGCGACCACCCCCAGCCGCGGCCCGGTTTCGACGCCCCGGCGACAACTTCGCCATTAAGCGCCGGAAAGAAGCTTTCGCCGCCACGCTTCAGGTTCAGTGTCCCGCTCGCCTGAAGGATGCGGTCACGCAGGATCTCTGCCTCCAGTCGCCTGAGGTTGCCGCGCCAGTGGTGAATGTTGCCCGGGTCAATTCTCTCATTGTCCGCGTTTGGGGCAGAAGAACGCTGATAGGCACGGGTATTCATGATCATCCGGTGCATGTGTTTTACAGACCAGCCGCTCCTGATGAACTCATCCGCCAGCCAGTTCAGCAGCTGTACATTTGAGACAGGGTGTCCCGCCTTGCCGAAATCATTTGGAGTGGCAACAATGCCGCGACCGAAATGGTATTGCCATATGCGGTTTGCCATGACGCGCGCAGTGAGAGGGTTGGCAGGGTCGGCAATCCATTTCGCAAGCGCAAGCCGGCGCCCGGAGCTTGCCGGAGTCGGCACAATTTCCGGCGAATGGTTGCCGAAAATCTCAGGAAGGCGCGGCATGACCTTCTGCGCCGGCTGACCGGCATCCCCGCGCACAAGCACATGCGTGTCGCCCGCCTTTGTGCCGTTCTCAGTGACGCACAATGCCATTCCGCCTTGCACCTGGCGAAGCACCGGACCGGCTTTCCCCTTTTGCGGTTTCTGGTAGCGCTTTACATTCCTGAAAAAAGCGACCAGTTCGTAATAATCAGCCTGTGAAATAGGATCGAACATGTGGTTGTGGCACCGTGCGCAACCAGTGGTCAACCCCAGGAAAGTCTCGCTGGTCGTGCGCAGAATGTCATCAAGCCCGTCAAACTCCGCGGCACGTTTGTCATCCGGCTCGTCATCAAAAACACCGAGCCGGTAAAACCCGGTCGCGATCACTCCCTCATCCCCGCCGTCGGGCAACTCGTCGCCGGCAAGTTGCTCAAGGATGAATCTCCGGTAAGGCTTGTCAGCGTTAAACGAGGCGATCACGTAGTCACGGTAACGCCATGCGTTGGGCTTCTCGTCATCACGCTCATAGCCGTTGGTCTGCGCATAGCGCACCACGTCCAGCCAGTGCCGCCCCCAGCGCTCCCCGTATTCGGGCATCGCCAGGAGTTTATCGACAAGACCTGAAAAGGCATCGGCAACAGGGGTTTCGTCACCCACAAAAACCTTGATCTCCTGATATGTCGGAGCCAGGCCAACCAGGTCAAAATACGCGCGACGAATGAGCTGTTCACGGCTTGCAGGGGGATTCGGGACAAGCCCCTTCCCGGAGAGGGTGACATCAATGAGCGCATCAATACCGGCGTATTCCGGGCGCTTGACACTCTGGAATGCCCAGTAGGCACGGTCATCCCCGGTAATCTCAAACTTTTCCTCCGCCCCCAGTGGCGCGGCATGACCGGCCATTATGACAAGCAGCAAAAGAGCTGCGGGCAGCCAACGCTCACATGTGTCGCTCATAGCTCAAATTTCAGCGTTTCGTGCCGGGCCTCAAGCCTTTTCAGGTAGTCAAGGCTGCGCTGGATGCCGTCCTCACAATCGTGCAGCGGCTCGTACTCGATAAGGTAAACGCCGGCAAAGCGCATGCGCTTGAAAAAGGGAGCATAATCCAGGTCATCATCGCCGATTGCCACGGCCACCCAGCCATCGCCCCGGCGGGTCCAGTCCTTCATGTGGCAGTAGTTGATGCGTTCATTGAGAATCTCCAGGCAGCAGTCCGGGTCGTCGGGTCGGACAGCCTTGATGTTGCCGGGATCAAAATTGAACCCCACCCGCGACGGCAACTCCTCAATGAGGCGGCGCAGGCAATCCGGGTCGGTTGTCACCGAGTTGACATGTGTCGCGGAATCATCAGTATTGAACTTGATGGCACCGTGCGTCTCGATGGCGATGATCAAGCCCAGCCCGGCGCACTGGCTGTCCATGATCTCAAACGCGCTGATCATGCGGCTCCAGATCTCCGGCGTGACCTCCGCCGCGGGAGTAAACCCGGCAAACAACCGCACGTGGGTCGCCCCGCAATCCGCCGCCGCTATTAATTGACGATGACACTTGTCAAGCATCTCCTCATGCGCAGCACTGTCGGCAAGGGTGAAATCATTCTCGATGCAGCAAAACGGTGACGCGATCCCGAATTCATCGTTTAACGCGCGATATTGCGCAATCTCGGCCTCATCGGGAAACTCAGGAAGGCGCCCGACCTGGTCTCCGCCAATGCCGAACTCCAGCCACTTGAAGTCAAGCTTCCGGGCAATCTCAAAGTGGCGCCGCATCGGCAGGTTGCGAAACCCCCACTCGCCCAGGCCCACAGTGATTGTCCGGTTATTCTGCATCGTTATTGCCATTAAGGAATACCTGAATCCCCATTTTTATCACCGGGCTTGCCGAATTACAGCTTTATTCAGCATGAAGCCGCATTCCTGGTGCCCGCACCGTCGTGAAACTTGCCTAAATAGTCCTCCTTATCAGGGGCCAAATAGGCTAATCTTCGCGTCCTTAAAGTCTCACTATATCCATCAATGACATCACAACGCTCCCTGCCTTTTATCCTCTCCTTGATTTACTGTACCCTTGCCGGGCTTGCCGCCGGGCAAAGGCCCAACGTGGTTCTCGTCATCACCGATGACCAGGGATACGGCGACCTTTCCTGCCACGGCAACCCGGTACTGAAGACACCCAATATCGACAAGCTGCATGCGGAAAGCGTGCGCCTGACCGATTATCACGTGGCACCAACCTGTTCACCAAGCCGCGCGGCGCTCATCACCGGGCACTGGACCAACCGCACCGGTGTCTGGCACACCATCATGGGCCGCTCCATGCTGCGTGCCAACGAGGTCACCATCGGCCAGATCCTGGGTGATGGCGGTTACCACACCGGCATGTTCGGCAAATGGCATTTAGGCGACAACTATCCCTACCGCCCGGAGGATCGCGGCTTCCAGGAGGTACTGCGCCATGGCGGCGGCGGCGTGGGCCAGACACCGGACTTCTGGAACAACGCCTACTTTGACGGTTCCTATTTTCACAACGGCAAGGCGGTGCCGGCAAAGGGTTTTTGTACCGATGTCTTTTTCGACTACGCCAAGCGGTTCATCAGGAAGGTGAAGGATGATAAAAAGCCCTTCTTTGTCTATCTCTGCACCAACGCGCCGCACGGCCCGATGCATTCCCCGAAAAAATTCAGCGCGCCTTACGCAAAGCAGGGGATGAATGTCGGCAACTTTTTCGGCATGATTGCCAACATTGACGACAACGTCGGCAGGATGCGCTCATTCCTCAAGAAGGAGGGGCTGGATGAAAACACCATCTTCATTTTCACCACTGACAACGGCACCTCCAGCGGTGCCAACGTGCACAATAACGGCATGCGCGGCCGCAAGGGCAGCGAGTATGACGGTGGTCACCGCGTGCCTTTCTTCCTCCACTGGCCCAAGGGCGGGCTCAACAAGGGCCGGGATGTGGACATGATCACCTCCTATGTGGACATCGTTCCGACCTTAATTGACTACTGCGATGTGCCTGCGCCAAAGGGGGTGAAGTTTGACGGGGTTAATATTCGTCCCCTGATCGAAGGCAAGGCCAAGGACTGGCCGGACCGGATCCTGGTCACTGACAGCCAGCGCGTGCGTGACCCCATCAAGTGGCGCAAGAGCGCGGTGATGACCGACCAGTGGCGGCTCATCAACGGCAAGGAACTCTATGATATCAATGCCGACCCTGGCCAAAAGCAGAATGTTGCCAGTGCAAATCCAGGTGTCGTGACCCGGTTGACCAGATTTTATGACGCATGGTGGAAAGAACTGGTGCCGACCTTTGGCAAGCCAACAGCGATTTATCTGGGCCATTCTGATCCAGCGGCCAACCCGGTCACCCTGACCTGCCACGACTGGATTGCCGATGGCAGTACCCCGTGGAACCAGCGCCATATCCGCAATGCCGAGAAGAAACCGGCTAATACCGGTTTCTGGGCAGTAGATGTCAAAAGCGCAGGCGAATACACCGTGGAGCTGCGCCGCTGGCCCAAGGAATCCGATCGCGCCATCACCGCCGGGCTGAAGGCAGGTGCGGACGTGCCCGGGGTGACACCCTTCCGCGCCGTCCCCGGCAAGCCCTTTGCCGCGGTGAAAGCGCACCTTAAGCTGGGAGAAAAGGAAATGACGCTGCCGGTTAAACCCGGCGACAAGGGTGTAACCTTTAAATTAAACCTCAAACCCGGGCGCGATGAGCTGTGGGTCAAGTTCAGCGATAAAGCAGGAGTACCGATGGGTGCGTTCTATGCGTACGTGACCAAAGTTCCATAAGCTTTTGAAAGAGCGAGGAGCTTCCAAGCGAAATCAACTAATTCAACCTTCATTCTAAATGAAAACTATTAGCAAGATAAGGCGAGTGTCACTTCGCGAGGTTTGGAAACACGAGGCCCGTGATTTCACCCAATGGTTACAAGGGAATTTGGATGTCCTTAGTGAGATTACCGATACCTCTCTTGCAAGTGCTGAAAAGGAACAGTCGGCCGGAACATTCAGTGTTGATTTGGTAGCTGAGGATGTTAGCGGAAATACAGTTGTTATTGAAAACCAACTTGAGAAAAGTGATCATGACCATCTCGGAAAACTTATTACATACCTTGTTTCAGTTGGCGCAAAAACTGCAATATGGATAGTGTCCGACCCGAGGCCAGAACACACTGGAGCAATTTCATGGCTAAACGAATCATCATCGGCCGATTTCTATTTGGTAAAAGTTGAAGCAATTACAATCGATGATTCTCCTCCCGCTCCGTTAATGACACTGATCGCCGGACCCACGATTGAAGGCCGAGATATCGGGAAAACCAAAAAAAACCTTTCCGAAAGACAACATCAAAGATTGGACTTTTGGACTCAGCTGTTGGCCCGATCGAAGGAGAAATCAAAGCTACATGAAAACATCAGTCCCGGTGCTTATCATTGGGTAGGCGCAAGCGCAGGCATCAACGGACTTGCGTTTAACTTCTCCATTTGGCAACGCGAAGCAGGTGTTGAACTTTACATCGACCGGGGAAAAGAAAAGGGAGAACAAAATTTTGCAATTTTTGAACAGTTGTTTGAAAATAAGAAGGAAGTCGAAAATGTTTTAGGTGGCGAAATCGAATGGGAGCGGCTTGACGGGAAACGTGCCTGTCGGATTAGAAAGAAAACACTTGGCGGCGGATTTCAAGACAAAGACAAATGGGAAGATATCATTGAAAATGTCACTAACGACATGGTGCGTCTTGAGAAGGCACTTAGGCCACATATTGATAAGGTCAAGATTGACTGATTAGCGGACGAGTTGGCATATAGAATAATTGACCGGCCACATAAAAATCCTTGAGAACCCTAGCTGAAGTTTGGCTAAAAAAATCATTTCCGATGCCTCATGAAAAAAATAACCACGATTCTTTTTTTCCTCTTTGCAGGCCACCTTTATGGGGAGGTCAAGAAACCCGACACCCGGAAAAAATCGTCGGGCTATAGCGCCGCAGTTCCCAAGCCCACGTTGTCGGGGGTCTCCTACGGCAAG
>JAYGGE010000177.1:0-1643 GCA_046581505.1 Verrucomicrobiales bacterium
ACTGGTCCGTGCGGTTGGCCTGCAGATGCCGAAAGATCAGCACACCGACGGCGTTGACTTGGTTCCCTACATCAAAGGCGAGAACGAAACCAAGCCACACGAGTGGCTCTGCTGGCAGAACCGCAGTTGGCTTTCCAAGAAGCCTGGCGGTCCTGTCATCCCCACACGGAAGATCCACAACTGTGCCATACGCAAAGGGAATTGGAAACTTGTTCGGTTGAATGAAAACGTTGGCTCAAATGAGCGTGCCCCGGCCTGGCAACTTTACAACCTGGCGAACGATATCGGAGAGCGAGAGGATGTGGCCGACAAGAACCAGGCCGTCGTTGAGGAGTTGAACGCCCTTTTCACAATATGGCGTTCATCGATGCATCCAACCGTCGAATAACCGTGATACATCGCCGCCAGCGGCGAGTGACTGCTGTCACATAAACGGTAGGAAAATCCGTATAGAAAATAGTGTTCTCATTAATTTCAGTTCTGCCGTTCCTTACTTCTTGCGGTTTGCGTTTTTCTTTGACTTCAGTTCCCAGTGAAAGCGCTCGTCGCCGACAATCAGCCGCAATTGTTTCTTAGGCGTCCCGGCCGGTGCGAATGATCTCGGTGCACTGGCTTGCAGTTTCTGTTTGACAACGGCGAAGTCGACATTTTCGGCTAGGTTTTCCCATTCGTGTGGATCGCGTTGGACGTCGTAGAGTTCTTCGGTATCGTCGTCATAATGAATATAGCGCCACTTCTGATTGATGATCGCATAGCCGCCGGGCGTGAGGTACGGCAGGAACACGTCGCGATCAATCGCCATTGACGGTTCTCGCAATGTGTCAGCCAGTGATGTCCCTTCAAGCCCGTCAACCGGCGACAGGCCGCACATTTCGACAAACGTTGGATACATATCGATCAGGCTGACAGTTGTATCGACAGTCGTTCCCGAAGCAACGCCTGGTCCCGACCAGATAAACGGCACGTTCGACGTGCGCTCCCACAGTGTATGTTTGCCCCAATCGCCTTTTTCGCCATGGTGATAACCATGGTCACTCCAAAGGACAACAATCGTGTTGTCGGCATAAGGGCTTTCTCGCAAGGTCCTCAACACACGGCCCAACATTGCGTCCGCATACGAAACTGATGCGAGATAGCCATGAATGGCTTGTTCGACAGCACCAAGTTCAACCAGACGTTCATGGTGCAGACGCTTGCGATTTGTCTTGTTGCGTTTGATCTTCGGCGGCAAATCGTTCAGATCATCGTCGTTGTAAGGCGGAGCCTTAATTTTCGCCACGTCGTACAAGTCGAAGTACTTCTGGGGCGCATAGTTGGGAAAGTGCGGCGCATATAAACCCAGGGCCAGGAAGAACGGTTTTTCGTGCTGTCGCTTCAGAACGTCACAAGCCCAGTTGGCCCGCTTTGAGTCAGCCATTTCGTCTTCGCGTTCATCTGGGACTGCTCCCCATTCCAGAAATAATCCACCGGTGATTTGACGGCCTCGGTTGTAAATACTGTTCGGGAACGGATCGGGAATGGGTGTGTCTTCGCCCTATGAATCGAGTGGCCAGCCTTTAAGTTTGGCGGCGGCGTTGCGCAGAAAGAACTCGTCCCAGCCGCGAGCGTCGATGTAGCCGGCCGGATGGTGAAACAGCTTGCCG
>JAYGGE010000048.1:0-2365 GCA_046581505.1 Verrucomicrobiales bacterium
TTAAGCGTGGTGACAAGTGAACCGTCGGCATAGAGCTCAACGGCCGTGGTGGCTGCAGTGATCGGGTTGTCCAGGATCAGGTCGTCTGCTGGCCCGGTGCCGCTCTGGGTGGCTTCAACATAGTTGGGTGATAGGGTGCGGAAGTTCGTCGAGGGAACGCGATCCCCAGCGTGGGGGACGTTGCCATTGGCCCCGATTGCGACATTGTTCGGGTTCCATGAGTTAAGCGTCCCGTCCGTGCCGCCGGTGACGCTGTCGGCACCCGAGGTGTCGAGGGCGTTCCAGGCGAGACTGGCGTTATCCCCGCCGCCGCCTTCCCACATGCCGAGTTGGAAAGAGATCCACTCGCCGTCGTCAAACTTCGGGTCACTGCAGTCGAAGCTGGCCAGCGTGCCGTTGTGGCCGTCAACGTTACTCCAGCCATTGTGATCGATTAACCAGACGCCGTCGACCACGAGGAGAGTGAAATCATCGACTCCATCGTGGAACTCGACTGTTTCATTGCCGCCACGGTCAGCATCACTGGGGATGTGGATCTCGCCGGTCATGTTTACTCCATATTGATCCTGGCCTCCACCAAAGGAGCCGGGAACTGCCTGGGCAAACAGATTGACTCCTGCAGCGTTGGTCTGTGTGTAGTTGTTCGAGGACCAATAGATTGTCTCGATGTAGGCGGTGCCGCTCGGGGGGCCTGCAGTCATTATATTGAAAGCACCCGAGTTGCCCCCGTTGTTCTGCATGTAGATATCGGCCTTGAGCTTGCCCGGGTTGATTGTCATGCTAGGCACCGCAGTGATGTGATCGGCACGCCATTGGGTCGCTGCCGGGTCGAAACCCAGTTTGTAGGCGTCGGTGTTGAGGACAACGTTCGTGCCGTCAAGGGTTAAGGTTCCGCTGCCTCCGCTGGTGAAGGTGCCGAAATCGCTGACGCTGAAGTTGTCAAAGACGGCGGTGTTGCCGCCATCATTATGAGCATTGTTGTTGCCGTGTGACTGGTGGCAAAGGCCGACATGGACATCGCCGTTCATGTTGGCACCCGCATTGTCCAAACGCTCCTTCGGCGCACTCCATGTGCCCGGCGCTCCGCCATTGTCCGAAGCCCAATTTGCATACCACTTGCCATCGACACGGTGCAGTCCGAGCCAGATGGGTGTGTTGCGCACTGTGCCATTGGCGTTGTTCTGCGCGCCGTTGGTAAACTGACCATTGTTGCCAGGACCGCGATCGGTCCCCTGGCCGGCATTCTTGCGTCCCTGCAGAACCGTATGGCCGCCATTGCCGGTATTGGTCTTGCGGATGTGGGCAACATTCGGAGAATTTGCGTCAAGGGTGTCACGGGCCATGACCCCGGTGCGCCCCCATTGGCCTGCAAGTAATTCAGCCGGGTCGGCGGCAATGGAGACCGAGCGCACAACCGCAGAGAAGTTTGAGCCGGCAGCACGGGTGACGTCGGCATCGTAAATAAAGCTGCCGTGGTCACTGTTGCCCCAGATGTCGGTTCCGGCCGCGGTGATGATGTATGTATTGGTTGCCGCACCACTGAAGTCGGCACCATGGGCGTTGCCCGCCGAGTTGGGTATTTTTGCAGTAGCGGCATTGCCGTATTCGACAAGGGTGTCGAGGGTTTCAGCTGATGCGCTGCTTAAGCTGATGAGGAAGGCGATCGCGCAGGAAACAAGGGTCGCGAAAACGATACGGATATTGTGGGATTTCATTTCTAGTGGGATTTGGATGACGGTTAGATTCTTTGTAAGAATCATTGCGATTTGAGTCAACATTTTAAAAATTAATGTGAAAATTCAGAATTTTTGGTTTTACATAGTGGACGTTCGTTCATTGAAATGCTGATCCCCCTGCGCGGAATTCCGGGAGCAGTGGACAGAAACTCTCATGTGTGAGCCTTACGCAGTGCAGTCCGACTGAGCAATTGGGAGCCTGACTTTTTACCGTCACCTGACTTTTTCAGGAAAGAAACGTGAAAATACGCTCCTTGGGCCTGCCGATGATCGACTTCCTGCCCTTAACCACGATCGGGCGTTGCAGCAACTGCTTGTGCTTGAGCAGGATTTCGATCACCGCCCCGGGGTTGTCGACGAAATCCTCCGGGTTGAGTCCGAGTTTCCTGAACTTGGAATCCTTGCGCACCAGGTCCTCCACGGGATCCTCAAGTCCGGCAATGATTGCTTCCAGTGCGTTTCGATCCGGCGGCGTCTTGATGTAGAGGATGACCTCGGGTTGGATTCCCAGTTCCCCGGCGACCGCCAGGGCATTCTTTGAGGATCCTCAGTTGGGGTAGTGGTAGATGCTGACGTTCGGCATTTTTCCCCGTTAAACCGCTTTATACACCCGGTCAAATGTCCCGGGA
>JAYGGE010000119.1:0-69089 GCA_046581505.1 Verrucomicrobiales bacterium
CAGGTTCCGGGAAAAAAAGGATCCTGCTGGAAGTGCGCCGGATTATGGCGCATGGTATCAGCCGCCATGGGTAAGGACCTCCGCAGGCTGCCGGCCATTGAAAAGCTTTTGCAGGCCCTCGAAGAACACGAGAGCCTGCCCAGGCCCGTGGTGGTTGCCGCCGTGCGCGGGGAAATCGAGCGCTTAAGGACCAGTGAGGAGGAAATCCCCGACTTCGGGGAGGTCGTGGAGTTCATTGACGGGAACCTGGCAAAGCTTGCCCGCACCCGCCTGGTGGCCGTCATCAACGGCACCGGTGTGCTCATCCACACCAACCTCGGCCGCTCGCCGCTGCCTGACAGGACAGCGGAAAAACTCACCGAAATTGCAACCAGCTACAACAACCTCGAGCTCGACCTGGACAGCGGCGAGCGCGGCAAGCGCGCCGGGTTCCTCGAGAAGTGCCTGGCTCACCTGTGCGGGGCGCAAGCCGCGACCTCCGTCAACAACTGCGCCGCAGCCCTGGTCATTATCCTGCGCCACCTGGTGCGCGAGCGACGCCACCGGGTCATCATCTCGCGCAGCCAGCTGGTCGAAATCGGCGGAGGGTTCCGCATCCCCGACATCCTGCTCGCCAGCGGCGCGACACTGCACGAGGTCGGCACCACCAACAAGACCACCCTCGCCGACTATCGCGAAGCCATCTCCGGGGAAACCGCGATGATCCTCAAGGTCCACCAAAGCAACTTCTTTATGGGTGGCTTTGTCGAGAATGCCCAAACCAGTGAACTGACCGAACTGGCAAGGCAAAACGGAATCCCCTTCTGCGAGGACCTCGGCAGCGGTGCGGTGGTGAACACCGAGGACTTCGGCCCGGTGGAGCACGAGCCGACCCCCGCGGAAATCATCGCACAGGGCGTCGACCTGGTCTGCTTCAGCGGCGACAAGCTGCTCGGCGGCCCACAGGCGGGAATCATCGCCGGGCGCGCCGACCTGGTTGCCGGCATCAAGCAGGAGCCCTTCTACCGGGCACTGCGCTGCGACAAGCTGATCCTCTCCATGCTCGAGGAGGTGACCACCGCCTACCTCGAGGGCAAGACCGACGTGCCACTGCTCACCATGCTCTCCACTGCCGTTGAAGAGTTGCGTGAACGGGCTGAAAAAATAATCGCCGGCCTTGACGACCTCCCCGCGAAGATAACCATTGGGGAAAGCGAGTCGCGCATCGGCGGCGGAACCATGCCGCGCTCGGCAATTCCCTCGGTCACCCTTGACATTGACCCGGAAAAAATGTCACTCACCGCCCTTGCCAGGCGACTGCGCCTCGGGGAGCAGCCGGTCATGGGCTACGCTGCTGACAAACTCTACCGCATCGACCTGCGCACGGTCTTTGCCCGCCAGGACGGGGCCCTTGCCGGGGCAATCCGCTCGGCCCTAAGCTAGATTACAGGGCAGCAAAGCGGGGCATTCAGCCCTCCACCGGCAGGGTCGTGTGCAGCAGTGTCACCGCGGTGCCCGCCTCCAGGCTCACTCCGCCCGCCGCCGGTACCAGGAAGAAGTCACCCGGGGAAAATTCCCTTTCCCCGCAGCGCAGTGTTCCCGCGACCACCGCCAGCAGCGCAAAGCACCCGTCACCGCCCGCGACACGCGCCCCTCCCGTCGGCAGCTGCCAGCACTCCACCTTGAACTGCGGACACTCCACCAGGACATCGCCCTGCGCGGTTCCCGCCGCCGGCTCGCTGTCGTTAAAATCAATGCAGCGCAGCGACTCCCCGACGTGCAACTCGCGCGGTCTCCCGTCAAGCCCGGCACGCTCCCAGTCGTAAACCCGGTAAGTGGTGTCGCTGTTTTCCTGGATCTCAAAGATCACCAGCCCGGCGCCGATGGCGTGCAGCCGGCCACTGGGAATGAAGATAAAGTCACCGTTACTGACCGCGATGCGGTGCACCTGGCTTGCGGTAGTGCCCTCACCGACACCGCGCTCAAAGTCCTCCCTCGTGACCCCGGCGCAAAGCCCCGCATAAATCTCCGCCCCCGGCTCGGCGTGGGCGACATACCACATCTCGGTTTTCGGCTCACCGCCAAGCTGATGGGCCACATCCGCCGGCGGGTGCACCTGCACCGAGAGCCGCTCCCTGGCATCAAGGATCTTCAACAAAATGGGAAACCGCCCCGACTCCGGCAGCCCCGCCCCGAAAACCTGCTCGCGGTGATGGCACCACAACTCGTGCAGGCTCTTTCCCGCAAACTCACCGCCTTCAACGACACTCTGCTCTGCCTCCCGGTCAACGATCTCCCAGGACTCCCCAAACGGGGCGGAGTCATCCGGCAACCCGCGCCCGTAGATGCCCTCCAGCTTCCGCCCTCCCCATACCCGCTCCATGTAGAGCGGCCTGAATTTGATTACCCCGGTCATGTTCAAACAAATCGCATCGGCAGGTTCACCGCGCTGCGATTTCCTGTAATTGATTGTATTCACAGCCTGAAGGCAAGGACGAATGCTCCAATGACAAAGGCTCCGACTGCCCCCATAGTGGCGCACCTTGATTGAAATCTCACAAATCCGCCTGCCTGTCGATCACGACGACGAGGCACTGCAGAGGGCCCTGCTGCGCAAGCTGCGCGTCGGTCCCGGCCAGCTTCGCGACTGGAAAATCCACCGGCGCGCCATTGATGCCCGCAAAAAGGGGGATGGTGTGATCCGCCTGATCTATACCATCCATGCCGATGCGGAAGGTGAGGAGGAGAAAATAATTGCCGCTGCAAGGAGTCCTGACGTGCGGTCCGCAACGCAGGTCACCTTCGCTGTCCCTGAAGTCCCTGCAAAGGACACGCAAAGGCCGGTGATCATAGGAGCCGGTCCCTGCGGCTACTTCGCCGCACTGACCCTTGCCCGCGCGGGACTGCAGCCGATTATCCTGGAGCGCGGCAAGTCGGCGGGCCCCAGGGCACGGGATGTCACCCGGTCCTGGCGCGGCGAGAGTGATGTCGACCCCGAGTCCAACGTGCAGTTTGGCGAGGGCGGTGCCGGGACCTTCTCTGACGGCAAGCTCTATACCGGTATCAAGGACCGCGATGGAGCGGTACGCTTCGTGCTTGAGGAACTCGCCGCACATGGCGCACCTGAGGATATCCTGATCAAGGGCAAGCCACACATCGGAACGGACCGCTTGATCACCGTGCTGCGTTCCCTGCGCAGTGAAATTCTCGAGCTTGGCGGGGAAATACGTTTCGAAACCCGCCTCGATGATATCCTGCTGGAGAATGGTTCCCTGCGCGGGCTGCGCACCGCCGGAGGCGATGAAATCGAGGCGAATAAAGTGATTCTCGCCGTTGGCCACAGCGCGCGGGAGACTTTCAAAATGCTCCACGGCCACGGCATTGCGATGGAAGCCAAGTCATTCTCCGTCGGCGCACGCATCGAGCACCCGCAGTCAATGATCGACCGCTCTCTCTACGGGCCCAACAGGGACCACCCCAGGCTCGGCGCCGCACCCTATAAATTTGTGCGTCGCGGCCGCGGCAGGAGGGCACGCAGCTGCTATTCCTTCTGCATGTGCCCGGGCGGGCTGGTGGTCGCCTCTGCCTCTGGCCCCGGTCTCATCGTCACCAACGGCATGAGCAGTTACGCGCGCGATGACGCCAACGCCAACGCCGGCTTCATGGTCGAGGTATTTCCCGGGGACTTTGGGGACAATGACAATCCCCTGGCCGGCATTAACTTCCAGCGTGACCTGGAGCAGCGCGCCTTCCGGCTCGGTGGTGCTGAGGGCAAGGCACCCGCGCAATTGCTGGGTGACTTCCTGAAAGGGGTCAGTTCCACGGAACTGGGCAAGGTCAAGCCCTCCTATCGGCCGGGTGTAATACTCACCGACCTGCGTGAATGCCTGCCGGATTACGTGGTACGCACCATGCAGCAGGCGGCAGCCGGGGTCGCCAAACAGATCAAAGGCTTCAGCCGTGGAGATGCCGTCCTGACAGCGACGGAAACGCGCTCATCCTCGCCACTGCGGATTCTTCGTGACGACACCATGCAGAGTCCCTCCGCCCGCGGCCTGTTTCCCGCCGGTGAGGGCGCCGGTTATGCCGGGGGCATTCTCTCGGCGGCAGCCGACGGCCTGCGCGTTGCCCGTATCCTCGCCACCACTTAAAGGGCATTATTTCTGCAAGGCACTTCTCTTCAAGGGCAGCGCGTAAACCTCCCTGCCATCAATGGTGATGCAGCGAAAAGTCATCACCGGATCCTCAGCATTGAGGTCAAAGCTCAACGAGCCGAAGTAATTGCCCTTGTTGTAGGAAAACAGCGCCTCTTTCTTGGTGCCGTGGGTGTGGTCATTGGTGAGCTTTGAGGTCTCAAACTCATAAAGGGTGTAGCCATCCGGACGATGGATCCGGTAGACATCCGTGCGGTGACGGTCAGCGGAGAGCAGGATCACCCCGCCGATGTTCTCGCGGTCAATGAGCGAGAGGATCTCCTCGCGCTCCTTCCTCACCCCCCACCATGAATCCGCACCGCCCTTGTCGGCATGCTCGGTCCACAGGGTTCCCGAGGCAATCACCCGGAAGGTGGCCCTGGAGGCCTTCAGCGAGTCCAGCAGCCAGCGCTTCTGGACTTCTCCCAGCATGGTCTTCGCCTTCTTGAAGTCACGGTAATAACGACCATCAGTCATGAAGAAATCCACGTCACCGATATTGAATGAATACCAGCAACCCGGATGTTTCTCACCGCCGCCGTAAGCCGGGTTCACCCAGTTTTCCCGGAACACTCGCCACACAGGAATCTTCCAGCCGGGCTTGTCGACGGCAATGCCGCCGGAAACATCATTGGCCCCGAAATCATGGTCGTCCCAGATCGAGTACTGTGCAGAGCGTGCCACCAAACGCCGAAACTCAGGGCGCAGCTGGCGCCGGTAGTAATACGTGCGCTGCCGCGTCCTGCTCCTCGGGTCATCAATGTAGAGGTTGTCCCCCAGCCAAAGGAAGGCCGCCGGGTTCCTTGCCGCTATGGTGTCCCAGATGCGTTCCTTGGCATGGTTATAGCGCGCCCCGCCGCCAAAGCAGACCTCAAAGGCGGCCTTCGCGCCACGCGATGGAAAAGTCCTGAACCGTGGGCGCTTCTTTTCCTCACCGAAAACCCGTTCCCCGTCCACGGTAATGTCATAGGCGTATACAGTCTGCGGCAGCAAGCCCTCAAGGCGCAGCGTTGTTGCCAGGTCACCCGCCTTCGTGGTTCGCCCCGATGCCTTCACCTCATCACCGATGAGCAGCTGTACTTTTGCCGGTGCCGCCGTGCGCAGCCAGACGGTGCCGCCAACATCACTCAGGTCACCGAGCATTGGGCCGCCGAAGAGCTTTAAGCCGTGCTTGCTGACCAGCTTCTTGAAATCATCCCGCTGGAAAATATCCTTGATCCCGGCATCCTTTCCCAACCGCTCACCCTCCAGCAGCTGCTTGAGCAGGTAAGGATCCCAGTCACCCAGCACCGGCGCATCCGCAGGCGTTGGTATCGGCGGCTTGGCACACAACACACCGCCAAGAAAAATAAAAACGCCTGTAAACAACAAGTAACACCTGAGCATCACGCAACCTAGCTCAGTGAATACCCGCGGCAAAGCCATTCATGGTAAAGATCGTCTTTTTCACTACCGCTTGTGCCCTCTCCAGAGGATAATAACTGCCGATGAAGCCCAATGCTGACCTTTCCCAGTTCCGTCAAAGCGGAGAAAACGATTTCAAAATCACCGGCCTACCGACAATCGTCACGCCACTCTACACTGACAAGAAAGGCTACCGTGCACAACTCGGGAAACTACGCAGGAAAATCGACACCCTGCAGAACATGATGTATGCCCACAACCGCTACGGATTGCTCTGTATTTTCCAGGCGATGGATGCCGCAGGCAAGGACGGCACCATCAGGCGGGTGATGAGCGGCGTGAACCCGCACGGGGTCGAGATCCACAGTTTCAAGCAACCAAGTGAAGAGGAACTCGACCGCGACTTCATGTGGCGCACCACACAGCACTTCCCTCCACGCGGACGCATCGGGATCTTTAACCGCTCCTACTACGAGGAGGTCCTGATAGCCCGTATCCACCCCGAAATCATCACACAGTATCAGCGCATCCCTGCCGAGCACACGGCGGACATTGACACCCTGTGGCAACAGCGCTTTGAGGATATCCGATCCCTCGAGCGCTACGCACACCGCAACGGCATCCATATCCTGAAGTTTTTCCTCAACATTTCAAGGCAGGAACAGGCACGACGGTTCCTGGGCCGGCTCGAGGAACCCTCAAAGAACTGGAAGTTCTCGGAAGGCGATCTGGAGGAGCGTAAATTCTGGGATCAATACCAGGAAGCCTACCAGGAAATGATCAACGAAACCTCAACTCCGCAAAGCCCGTGGTTCGTCGTCCCCGCCGATGACAAGCGCAACATGCGCCTGATTGTCGCATCCGTCATCCTGGAGAAGTTGCGCACACTGGATATGCGCTATCCCGGGATTGATGAAGCGCGACAACAGGAGCTGGAAGTTTTCAAAGGCATGCTGCAACGCGGGCAGGTTTAGCGCGTAATCCGCCGGTATAATCAATCCTCCATGTCCATTACCCGCTACCTGCTCTTCTTCTGCGGCCAGGTCGGCATGATGGGCCTGGCGCGATTTCTCTATCAGCAGATCCTCTACTATGGAGGCTGGGACATCGAGGGAACAAGAATGTTCCCGCCAATCGCGCTCGGCGTTGTGTTTTTATCCTTCCGGATCTTTGACGGGATTACGGACCCGGTCGCCGGCAAACTGAGCGATGCCTGGGTCCGAAGGGGTCATCAGCGGAGAACCCTGCTCTGGTTCTCCTTCTCGCTGGCCCCAATCGGTCTCGGCTTAACCTTCGTGTCAAACCACGCTATGCCGCAAGCCCTGGCCTGGATCCTGTTAACACTCGGCCTGCTGGTCTTCTTTGTCGGCTACACCTTCTACGCCATCCCCTACTGGAGCCTGGTTGACGATTACTCCGGGGGGAACATGCAAACAAGGGCAAGGCTTTCCAACTTACTCGGGCTGGGCATCGTAGTGGCCTCAGCAATTGGATTTGTGATAAGCGGGTTGCTCATTGAGAAAATAGGCTACGCCATGGCCGCGACCAGCTTTAGTGGAGTGGCGATCCTGCTGATGGCCCTGCCCTTCTTTGCCTGCCCTGACAAAAAGGGCATTGCAAAGCAACCCGCCCATAATGACCAACCCGGCGCCATCTCCCTGTGGTCCGGTATAACCAAGGCACTGCGCCACCGGAAATTCCTCGCACTCATTGCCCTCTTCGGAGGTTCACAGATGTCCTTCACCATAATGACTGCGGCTGCTCCATTCATCGCAACAAGCCTGCTTGGCGGCTCCATCAGTGACGTTGCCCTGCTCCTTGGGCCATTGCTCGGAGCCGCCATCCCATGCTTCCTCTTTGTGCCGCGGATTCAACGCCGCCTCGGCTGGCTGCGCAGCATGCTCTACGCCTCCCTTGCCCTTGCTCTCGTTTACGCCTGCTGCGGTTTACTGGGCAAGGACTTGATCGGCTCTCCTCTCATCACGGCGGCACTCGTGTTTGGCGCGGGGGGACCCATGATAGCAGTTCTCCTCGGGCTTGAAGCCGAGGGGGTCGTCGACTGCGCCAGGGAAAGGGGAGCAGAAAACATGGTTGGAGTTTACTGGGGAGCGTTCAACTGCGTGGTTAAAATCCTCAACGGAATCGCGATCCTCCTCGCCTCCATCCTCATTTCCTTCCAGGAAAGCTGGGGGGACATGGCAATACGCTCAATGGGCTTTCTCGCAGGAGGATGCCTGCTGGCCGGCGTGGGATTTCACTTCCTGATCCGTCCCCCTGGCGAAAAGGCGGAATCGGGTGCGGGTGATGATTGCCTGCCTTCCGGTTAACCAGGCAGCCCATTGCGCACGTGTTTACCGGAATTACGGGTAATCCTGCAGCACCCCTTTAAACAGCCCCATATGCCAGCATCGCATCGGCGACCTTTACGAAGCCGCCGATGTTAGCACCTTTGACATAATTCACCGTGCCATCCTTTTCGGTCCCATAGAGCACGCACTGCTGGTGAATCTCGCGCATGATGGTGCGCAGGCGGGCGTCCACCTCCCCGCGTTTCCAACTGACTCGCAGGGAATTCTGGCTCTGCTCCAGCCCGGAAACGGCAACCCCCCCCGCATTGGCCGCCTTGCCCGGGGCGTAGAGAACCTTATTCTCCATGAACACCCCGACACCCTCGGAGTCCGTAGGCATGTTTGCCCCCTCAGCCACCCCGATCACCCCGTTGCCCACCAGTTGCGCCGCATCAGCACCATTCAACTCATTCTGGGTCGCACACGGGAATGCCAGCTCACAGGGCACCGCCCAGGGTCGCTTACCCTCGTGATATTCACAGCCAAACTTCTCGGCATACTCGCTTACGCGTCCACGGCGCTGCTCCTTGAGCTCCTTGAGGAATTCAAACCGCTCATCAATAATGCCCCCGGGATCATAGACAAAACCTCCGGAATCAGAAGCCGTCACCGGTTTTGCACCAAGATGCCCGAGTTTCTCAATGCAATACAGCGCGACATTACCGCTGCCTGACACCACGCATACCTTGTCTTTAAAACCCTCACCCCGGTTCTCCAGCATATCCTCCATGAAATAGACCGCACCGTAACCTGTTGCCTCGGTGCGGATCAGGCTGCCGCCGAAGGAAAGCCCCTTGCCGGTGAGGATGCCGGTAAAACGGTTCTTCATGCGTTTATACTGCCCGAACATGTAGGATATCTCGCGTGCGCCTACCCCGATATCTCCCGCCGGGATGTCGGTATCCTCGCCGATGTGCCGGTGCAACTCAACCATCAACGACTGGCAGAAGCGCATCACCTCGTGATCAGATTTTCCCTTCGGGTTGAAGTTGGCTCCACCTTTGGCTCCACCCATCGGCAGGCCTGTCAGTGAGTTCTTGAAAGTCTGTTCAAACCCCAGGAACTTCAGGATGCTGAGGTTCACACTGGGATGAAAACGCATACCCCCCTTGTAGGGGCCAATTGAATTGTTGAACTGCACACGAAACGCGCGGTTGGCACGGATCTTCCCCCGGTCGTCCTCCCAGGTAACACGGAAGATAATGATCCGGTCGGGTTCAGTCATCCGTTCCAGGATCTGGGCTTCCCGGTATTCCTGATGATCCTGGATAAAGGGAACCAGCGATTCCGCTACCTCAAGGACTGCCTGATGAAACTCCTTCTCACCCGGATTGCGCCGGATCAGCCCGGTCATGAAATTGTCGAGTTCCATCTGGATCGCTTTGCTTGGTTTCGTCATGACACCTGCTACAGTTACCTGTCACTTAATTCGCCTCACCTCATGGTGTCAACCTGACTAAAATACCGCGGTTTCCCAATACGCCCCTGAATCACCATCGGGGGGTATTCACGATGTTTTGCTGACCAGGTGACAGGGAAGCGGCAACAAGTGACCCTGTCCGTTCCCATGAACAAGCCCAAAAAGACACATTGGCTGAAATGGCTGGTGATCGCCTTATGCGTGGGCATCACAATCTGGGCACTTGGTGTTCCTGGCATCAGTCACCACCTGCAGCGTTTCATTGTTGGCATAGAATCACTCGGGCATTGGGGAGTCCTGCTGTTCATACTTGTCTATGTCGGCGCCACCGTGATCCTGATCCCCGGCTCAATCCTCACGCTCGGCGCCGGTGCCGCCTTTGGCCTCTGGAAAGGATTTTTTCTGGTGTCATTTGCCTCCACGCTTGCGGCCTCAGCCGCTTTCCTCGTCGGTCGTTACCTGGCACGCGACTGGATCAGGCAAAAAATCAGGCGCGACTCCCGTATGCTTGCAATAGATGCCGCCATTGGCCGGGAACAATGGAAGATCGTCGGGCTTACCAGGCTCAGCCCACTGATCCCGTTCACGCTGCTCAACTATGCCTTAAGCCTTACGCAAGTCCGCTTCCCCGGCTATGTGCTTGCCTCATGGATCGGAATGATCCCGGGAACATTCGCCTATGTTTACCTGGGATCGCTGGGAAGAATCGGTGCGCAACAGGAAAAATCCGCAGGTGAGTGGCTGCTGCTTTTCCTTGGGCTGCTGGCTACTCTGGCAGTGACAGTATTGATCAGCCGCGCCGCGAGGAAAGTCATGGCAGAACAACTCAAGGAGAGCCAGCCGGCGGCTTTGAGGGCACCTCATCACCATGATGAGTAAACCGGTCAGTAAAACTTCAACATGAAGTAGGTTCCCCGGCACACAGCTTCACCGCGTGCGCAATCGCCCCCTCAACAAATCCCAGGCACTCCACTGCCCCCTGGGGCTTGCCGGGGAGGGTAATGACCAGGGAATGCCCGACAACCGCCGCTATACCGCGTGAGAGTACCGCATTGGGCGTAATCTCTGCACTGCGCATGCGCATCAGTTCACCAAACCCGGGGATTTCCACCCGCATGATTTCACGCACTGCCTCCGGGGTTACATCACGCTGCGCAATCCCGGTTCCGCCGGTAGTCAGAATCAGGCCACAGCCCTGAGCTGAAAACGCATGAATTGCCTCCTGGATCCTGGCCTTATCATCAGGAACCAGTGCATCAGCCAGTACCGTCCATCCGCGACGATTTGCCTCGCTGCCCAGTGCCGGCCCGCCATGATCCTCATATTCGCCGGCTGCCGCCCGGTCAGATACAGTGATAATGCCAACCTTCACTGTTTTTCTGTTTTTTCCTTGGAAAGGACGGCTATGCCCTCAATAACCATCGATTTATCTGCTGCCTTGCACATGTCATAGAGTGTCAGGGCGGCAACGGATACCGCGGTAAGTGCCTCCATCTCGACACCGGTCTTGCCGGTTGTCCTGGCAATTGCCAGCACCTCAATGCCTTCCTCCCGGAGTTCGCAATCAACCTGCACATGCGAAAGGGGAAGAGGATGGCAAAGCGGAATCAGGCCGGAAGTCTGTTTCGCCGCACTGATCCCGGCAAGCTTCGCAACAGTCAATACATCACCTTTCTTGATGCCGTTCTCGCGCACCAGCCGCAATGTTTCCCGGCTCATCCGGACGAACCCGCGCGCACTTGCCGCACGCACCTGCTCAGGCTTCGCTGAAACATCAACCATTGATACACTACCGTCAGATTTCACGTGTGACAATTCCTCCATGGCTCTTTATCCCCCGATGGCAATCATCTTCCGCCCGGGCTGGTAATTTTCCCTGAAATCATGCTCCATTGGCTTGCGCCGCACTACGTGCTCTATGAACTCGACAATCTGCTTGTCACTCGCCCCGCCGCGAATCTCCTTCATCAGGTCAAATTCCAGGTGACTTCCCAGGCAGGGCCTCAACTTACCATCACAGGTCAGGCGCAGCTTGTTGCATGTTTCACAAAAATGCAGGTTGGTCATCGCACCGATGAAACCCACCAGTTGATCGCGTCCCGGAACGGCAAAATAGCTTGCCGGCCCATTGGTCTTGAAGTCCGCCCTGGGCTGCAGGTTACCGAAAACTTCCTCCAGTGACCGCCTTGCCGTTGCTGTCGGAAAGAAACTCGACTCGCTCAGAACATCCCCGGTACTCACCGGCATCAACTCAATAAACCGCAAAAGAAGCCCCTTCTCATTGGCAAACTCAACGAGTGGCAGCAATTGCCCCTCACTCCTGCCGCGCATCAGCACAGCATTCAGCTTGATCCTCTCAAAGCCGGCTCCCAAGGCGTCATTGATACCCGACATGACGCGACCAAAATAATCACGCCCGGTGGTTGCGGCATACGCCTCGGAGTCAAGCGTATCGAGTGAAATGTTCACACTGCGAACACCGGCAGCAACCAAGGCCCCGGCAGTCGTGGCAAACCCGGGGACAGTTTTGGAAAGCAGGGTGCCGTTAGTCGACACACCGACCTCGCTGATACCTGCAATGGAGCATAACCTCCCGAGGAAAGGAATGATGTCCCGCCGCGTCAGCGGCTCTCCACCGGTCACCCGCACTTTTGTAATGCCAATCCCCGCGGCAATGCCCACTACCCGGAGGATCTCCTCGTAGCTAAGCACCCCTTCCCTGGGAAGCCACTCCTGTAACTCTGACGGCATGCAATAGCCACACCGCTCATTACAGCGGTCGGTAATTGAAACCCGGAGGTAGGAAATTTTATGCCCGTGGGTGTCTTGCATCTTGCTGGGTGGTTGTTAACCGCCCTTTCTCAGGTATACTTGAACTGCTTTAGTGATTTTCGCCACCATGAAAATTCCCTTCCCTGTCATCACCCTAACTGCCGTGGTATGCCTGTTGCTGTGTAACTGCACGCAAACCCTGCAGGACAGGATTGAGAAAAACCCCGCAATGTATGCCGCCCTTTCCGGGACACAGCAAGAAGCAATAGGGCAAGGCAGGCTGCTTGAAGGCATGAATCAGGATGCCGTCTACCTCTCATGGGGACAACCCAGCGGCATCAGGGATATAACCGGTGATGGCGTTGCCGTTGAAAAATGGCGGTATACCAGGCACATGCCGGTAATTCGCCAGGACATCCATATCGGCTACACTTACGGTCACCATTACGGCTACTGCGGTCCGTTCTACGAGTTCGGGCCGACAATCGAGCATATTCCCTACACCGCGGCCGTTGTTGAGTTCCGCAACGGGAAAGTGTCTTCCTGGGAAAGGGAGCGTCGCTAGGCCCGGGAGTAATCATTCAGGCTTGAGGAAAACCGCGCGCAGTTGCATGAGTTCCTTTTCCTGCCCGCTTATATTCACCCCGATAACCAACAGGCGGTAAGTACCGGCTTCCCCGATCTCGACACTCCCGGCCGGTATCTCCTGGAACTTAACGCCGTCCCCGGTCTTCGCCGCGTTCACGGTGCCGGCCAGCTTCACCTCAAACTCACCTCCACCCCCTTCGGGGATTGCCGCATTCACCAGGATTGAGTATTTCCCCGGAACTTCAAATTTAACCGGCCAGGCAACATGGTAACCCGGATGCGTCCAGCCAACGACCGCAGCAGCGCTTTGCTCATATTCAAAGCCCCCATCGCCGAGCACGATTGCATTTTCTGCCCGAAGTGAAATGTCACCGGTTCCCGCCGTCACCAACTTCCCAAGGCTCTCGGCAATCTTCCCGGAAGCCAGCCTTCCGAGAGCGGCAAGTGAGGCATCGGAACTCAGCGAGTCAGCCAACGCTTTCGCTTCCGGGGCCGCCAGAACTGACAAGACAGCCACAAGGTCCGTTTTCCCCACCCGCCTGCCCCCCTCAAGGGATAAAAGCTCGCTAATACGCTCGACCTTTTTCTCGTCCGGCAGATCCGATGTATTGCCAAGCAGGGAAACATATGTTTGCAGTGCCAGTGCCCTTAAAATTTTATCTTCCTGATCATTTCTCGCGATCCGGTAAATCGTCTCCGCGGGTTTTCCATCCGGCCACGAGTTCAGACCCTTTAATGCCTGCTTGCGTGCAGAGAGGTTACTTCCTGTGAGAACCCTCTTTAATTCCCCCCACGCCTCCTCTCCGCCAAGATGCCCAAGTATATACAGCAGATCCATGCGGAAATCACTCATTGTTGAAGCACTCTTCAAGGCAGCCCGCACAGCAATGCTGCGCTTTTCAATATCTGCAATCTTCTGGGAAATCCTGATAATCGCATTGACAAGGGATTTCCCGATATCCTCGGAAGCGGGATCCTCGAGCACAGTGATCAGCATTGTGATATTATCACGATTCCCCAACTCACCGAGGGCATAAATGGCAATGTCACTTACCTCCTTGTCCTTGGCATTGACGTAGTCGATCAGCGCCGGCACTGCCGATGAATTTCCCCTGATCGCAATGATGCTGATCAGCCCGGAGCGTATCCTTGGCGATACCTTCGGCAGTTGTCCAAGGATTGCCTCATCAACTCCATCGCCCTTGAGCCTCTGAAGCGTGGTCAATGCAGCACTCACGTTGTTGTCAGCTTTCTTGATTTTCTCCAATACCTCGGGTTTGGGTTTCCGGATCGAACGAAGATCATTGGAAATTTTCTCCTGCTCCTCGATAAAGGCGATGAACTTGCCGACATCCTCAGCAGTGCCGTGAGGATCCTCGGTAATATTCAGTTCCGCAATGCGCGCATCGCGTATGTCCCTTTTTCCCTTTGCCGCCTTCTTCTGCACGATCACCACCACCAGCGCGATCAGCAGGATCGGGATGGTGATCATTGCCCACAGTGGAAGCGGCAGTCTCCGGGAACCCTTGCCTTGAATCAAGTTGCCGTCCATCTCGTCATCCTCGCCGGCCAAAGGCCCGGTAAGTTGGGCCTTGGGGATTTCCCCGCTGGGCAGGCTGCTTAAGGGAGCAGTTTGCGCTCCACCCGCAACAACAGCAGACCTTGCCGCAACAGGCCGGGAATCGGCAACCAACACCGGTTTACCGGGAATCAGGCTGCCAGCCGCCCCGCCTCCGGATTTCCTCGCCTGGAAAAGCTCAAGCGCATGCTGCGCCGTAGCAGGACGATCACCCGGCAGTTTACTAATCAACCACATCACCCAATCGCTCATCCATGCCGGCAGATCCGGGCGGATTGTACCCAATGGTGCCACACGATTCTGGAGATGCGACGCCATCACCTGCGGCGCGCTGTCTCCATCAAAGGGATACTTGCCTCCCAGGCAATAATGATAAAGTGCCCCCATCGAGTAGAGGTCGGTACGTGCATCGAGCGGCACACGCTCAAACTGCTCCGGTGCCATGAAATAAATCGATCCAAGGATTGCATCCCCCTGGTCAATGGTCTGGGCAGCAGGTTGCTTACTGAACTTCGCCAGGCCGAAATCAAGAATCTTGATCTGGAACTTGCCGCTGGGCAGCCAGTTGACCATCAGGTTACTGGGCTTCAAATCCCGATGCACGACTCCTGCATGATGCGCGGCGGCCAGTGCCTCCATCGTCTGCAGGACAACATTGCGAAAATCCTTTTCCGTCAATGCCCCACGCTCAACTGTCTGGTCAAAAGTCTCCCCCTTGAGGAACTCCATGACAACAAACGCACCCTTGTCGTCCTTGCCCACGTCATAAACAGTGACAATATTCGGGTGCTGAAGGGCCGAAAGCGTAGTCGCCTCCTTGAGCAACTGGTCGGTGGCGTCACTGCTGAGTTGCGAGGCCTCACTGTCCTCGGGAGGCAACAGGCGCTTGAGCGCCACCTCACGCTTCAACTGCGTATCGACTGCACGATAAACCGCACCCAGCCCGCCCTGTCCGATTTTCTCCTTGATCTGATAACGCTCACTCATGAATTGATGACGGCAAGACAACTGCTGCAAAGCCGGGCGAACCTTAACACCCTGCCGCACCGCTTGACCACAGGGAATCTTGGCTTAGCCCTTAATTGAGAAATTTTTCCGTTTTCATGAACACCTTTGACATTATTGCCGTCCTCCTGACCCTGGCAGCAGTGTTCGGATACTTCAATTTCCGCTACATAAAGCTGCCCACCACCATCGGCCTGATGCTCCTCGGGTTGATATTTTCACTGCTCATCATCGTTGCCGGCCAGTTTATCCCGGAAATCACGGAGAGTGCCACCCGCTTTGTGGCCGGTATTGAATTCAACCAGGCGCTACTGGGCATCATGCTCAGTTACCTGCTGTTCGCCGGAGCACTGCATGTAAACCTGGGCGATTTGGCAAGCCAAAGAAGAATTATTGCCATTCTCGCCACTGTCGGGGTGATCTTCTCGACTTTTGTCACCGGGACCGGATGCTGGCTGTTGCTCAAGATCCTGGGAATCAATCTTGACTACATTTATTGCCTTCTCTTCGGCGCACTGATTTCGCCGACTGACCCGGTTGCCGTTCTCGGCATCCTCAAGAAAGCCGGTGCCCCAAAGTCACTGGAAACAAAAATAACCGGTGAATCACTGTTCAACGACGGGGTTGGGGTGGTGGTCTTTCTTTCACTTCTTGCCATCGCCACCGGCAACATGCAGCCAACAGTCGGGAATATTGTAACCCTGTTCGCCCAGGAGATTATTGGTGGACTGGCACTCGGTTTCGCGCTCGGATTCATCGGCTTCACCATGCTCAGGAAAATCGACCAGTACCAGATCGAAATCCTCATCACCCTTGCGCTGGTGACAGGCGGATACTCGCTTGCCAACCAGTTGCACATATCCGGTCCCCTCGCAATGGTCGTCGCCGGGTTGATCATAGGCAACCAGGCCCGCTCATTGGCAATGTCCCGCAAAACCGAGGAACACCTCGACACCTTCTGGGAACTCATTGACGAAATACTCAATGCCATGCTTTTCCTGCTTATCGGGCTTGAGGTCCTGATTCTGGAATTCCAGGCCGATTACCTGATCTTCGGGCTTCTGGCAATCCCGCTTATCCTCGCAGTCAGGCTGGTGGCGGTCTCGCTGCCGGTAATAATTCTCAAGCGTTCCCGCGAATTTTCACCCGGAGTTATCAAGGCCCTGACCTGGGGTGGATTGCGTGGCGGAATCTCCGTCGCCCTGGCACTGTCGCTGCCAAAAGGAGAATTTCGCGACCTCATCCTCACGGCAACCTATATGGTGGTCATCTTCAGCATTGCGATACAGGGCACAACCCTCAGGCTTTTCCTGCCAAAACGCGAAGACGCGTGATCACGCCACCTGCGGGAGCCTTCCTGGACTAGTCCGGGAGATTAATCGATAATTGCCCATCCTCCACAAGCGCAGGATAAGCTTTAATATCCTCGCATGCCGGCGGCGCCATCGTTTTGCCTGTCCGCAAGTCAAACTCCGCGCCATGCCAGGGACAGGCAACGCACTTCTCACGCCGGTGCACATAACCGCCTGCCAAGGGCGCATCCGCATGACTACAGCGGTCTTCAAGGACAAAGAACTCCCCGTCAATGTTGAATACCGCAACCTTTACACCCGCAACTGTAAAGCTCTCCCCCCTGCCCTCGGCAATTACCTCCGTCTTACAGACAACATGCCGCGTGCTGGCCACTCTCCCGCTCCTCTCAGTCAAGTTGTTGGTTCCACTGCGCAATCCGCTTTTCCTGACTTGCGAAAAGAGCCTCAGTCGGGTCATGAATCTCAATACCTGAAATACTGTCACCCTCCCCTATTGCATCCACGACATCCTGCCCCGCGGTAACGTGACCAAACACCGTGTGCTTGCCATCAAGATGCGGGCACGGCACATGGGTAATGAAAAACTGGCTGCCGTTGGTAACGGGACCAGAATTAGCCATCGACAGTATACCCGGGCGGTCATGCTTCAGGCTGGCAAGGCACTCATCCTCAAATTTGTAACCGGGACCGCCACTGCCACTGCCGGTAGGATCACCCCCCTGAACCATGAAATTGGGTATCACCCGGTGAAAGGTAATCCCGTCATAAAAGCCGCGACAGGCAAGGTTGAGGAAACTTGCCGCGGTAACAGGAGTATCCCCGGCATAAACAGTCACGGCAATGTCACCTTTTCCGGTCTTGATCGTTATCTTGATGTCTTCGCTCATAGCAAAATATTGGAAACGGTGATCCTAGCGACAATCATCGTTTTAGCAAAGGAAAGCTCACCGATCGGGGTGAAAATAAATATTTGCAAAGGTTGCATCGGCAGCAGCTTTCAGTGCAATGATCCCGGTGGGTGGATCCGCCGCGTCAAGGACTACACGTCCCTGCTCCCTGCCCTCAGCATCCCGCAATATGACCTCCCTGCCGGTAATCTCGATCCTGGTCCGCTGCCATTTACCCGTCGACTGCCAGCGGATGCCCGTGCCCTCCACCCCGCGCAGGATCACCCCTACCTCCTCGCCCTTGCCCGCCTTGGTATCAATCACAAGTTCACCTGGGCCAAAATCCTTCTCGCTCCAGAGGCTGCCCCCACCCGTGCAGCGCAGTTGCCACCCTGCCGCCTGCCATTTACCTTGAACCCGCCACCCCTCCAGGCTGGTGCCGGTGTAGAGTGTGCTAAAACCCTCCTCCGGCGGGGCACTGGACTCCTCGCCTGCATCACCTGCCGGCAGTTCCTTAATCCGGATATTGCGAAACTCCACCGGGGATCCCTCGGACTCAAGGCCGATGTAACCCCGGCGCCAGTCACAATCACTGCCGCCGGAAACCTCCTTGCCGTTGACATGCAGCCGAAGGGTACCGCCATTGCACTCAATCCGGTAATGGTTCCACTCAGGTGAGCCCTTGGAACGTTCCTCGGAGGGAAAACTGCGCATGCCTCGGTGACGGCCAAAGGGCTTCATCCTGGAACCGTGGATCGGAAACACATCACCATGGGTGGTAAACCAGTCAGACTTGCCGTAGGCATGATCCAGCACCTGCACCTCCACCGCCCGCAGGAAAGGCTGACCGGG
This sequence comes from Verrucomicrobiales bacterium, assembly GCA_046581505.1. GTDB lineage: Bacteria > Verrucomicrobiota > Verrucomicrobiia > Verrucomicrobiales > DEV007 > CACIUL01. The sequence continues at coordinate 18,341 of JAYGGE010000119.1, forward strand.
AGCGGCCAGAGATGATGCCCAGATGAAAATGCCGGCGTTGCCACCGGGCTTAAGGTGACGCCACTCAAGCTCCATGATGAAATTCTCGTAACGTTTCAGGGTCCTCAATGCACAAACCGGACGGCCGGTGCAGTGAATCACCCCGTCCTTAACCGACCATGTATCCGGCGCACCGTTGACATTATGCCAGCCTGCCAGGTTGCTGCCGTTGAATAAGTCAATGAATCCGTCCTTGGCGACGGCACTTCCCGGCAGGATTGCAACGCAGGCTAAAAGAAGATGCTTCATCACCGGATCATAAAATAGGAAATAGAAGATATCAAAAGCCCAGATCACCACGCACATCAGCGGCACTCTTGCCCGATTCACGAATCGTCCGCAGTGTCATGCCCTCCTCACGCTTTGCAAACCGCTTGCCCTCAGCATCCCTGAGCAGGCGGTGATGATGCCACTGCGGCACCGGCAGCTCGAGTAATTCCTGCAGCAGCCGGTGCACATGGGTCGAGTCGAGGAGATCCTCGCCCCGTGTGACAAGTGTCACGCCCTGCCCGGCATCATCAACGGCAACCGCAAGATGATAACTGCCCGTAATGTCCTTGCGCGCAAGCACGACATCCCCAAGCTTGTCCATGCAAACGCGCTGACTGCCCAGGTCCAGGTCCGTCCAGTGCAACTCGCCGGCCATTTCAACGGCTTTCCTGGAATCCAGCCGCCAGGCATGTGCCTCGCCGCCTGCAACTCTTTGCCGGCGCAGCGTTTCAGGAAGATTCCGGCATATCCCGGGGTAAACCGCATCCGCTTGATCATGCGGAGCCCCTCCGGCTGCCGCAATTTCCCTCGCGATATCCTTGCGGGTACAAAAACACGGGTAGAGCAAACCCTGCTCTCGAAGTCTCCCGAGGGCCTCAGTGTAAAAGTCGAGGCGTTCTGATTGAAACATGACTTCAGGGGACCATTGAATTCCAAGCCAGGAAAGATCCTCAATAATTCCCTCCGTGAACTCCTGCCGACAGCGCGTGCTGTCAATATCCTCAATCCTCAGGAGGAGACTGCCCCCCTCCTTTTTTTCCGCCGTCTCGGCAAATAGGGCACTGAAGGCGTGACCCAGGTGCAGCCTGCCGGTGGGGCTGGGGGCAAATCTCGTGACAGTCATTTTCCGGTTTCGGATCGCACCCTTCCATAGCATGGTGTCGACGATGGCTAAACGTAAACGTCACGCTTTCTTCGACAATGCAATCTTCCTGTTCGCCATTGTCCTGGTATTCTGGGGCATCTGGGCCATTGATGCGTTAATCGAAGGCTGGAGCGCCAGGGATTACGGAATCCGGCCCGGGCAAAAACTGGGCTTACTTGGCATTCCCGTGGCGCCATTCCTGCACGCCAACAAAACCCACCTCATCGGCAACACCATTCCTTTTCTCGTCCTTGGCGGACTCACCCTCTTCAGCGGCCGCAAACCGTTCATCTTTGTCAGTACCGCTGCGACACTGATTTCAGGAATAGCCATCTGGTTCCTCGCAGACACGGGTAAAACCCACCTGGGAGCAAGCAGCCTGATCTTCGGCTACCTTGGCTTCCTTCTGGTGCATGCCTGCTTAAGCCGTGATCTGCGCTCAGGCGCAGTCGCCCTGCTTGCAGGATTTCTCTACGGCGGCATCCTGCTCACCCTTTTGCACAATCAAGACGGCATATCCTGGCACGGTCACGCCTTTGGCCTTGCCGGCGGTGCCATTGCAGGCTGGTTGCTGACCGGCAGCAAGGGACGCAAGGCCAGAAAAGCCCCTGTCAAGCTCTGACACATGGCGCTGCACCACAGCACATCATTACGGACTGCTCGACCCAATGCCTGTATCAAACACCCGTCAAAACCCGGAACTTCATTCACTGAATCCCTCCCCTCCACAAAAAAGCCGTGTAGCACGGCGGGCGTTTATCCAGCCACTCTGTTCAGGCCACTTTACCCTCTCCACGGCGCAGCAGGGCCACCATCACTCCCTGAATAATCAATTCCCGAACCGGCGTTAAATCCGGGTACAGCTCATTCTCGGCCTGCAGGTAAGGCTGGTCATCCTTGAGGATGAAACGCTTCAGGGTGGTTTCCCCGTCGATCAGGGCGGCTACAATGTCCCCGTTGCGCGGTTCCCTAAACTCAAGCACCACACAATCACCGGAAACAATATGCGCATCAATCATGGAATCCCCACGCACACGTAGTGCAAAAGTTTTCGCATTGCGGGGAATTCCCAGTGAGGTGATATCAATTGAAAGGCAGCCCTCCTGTTCCTGCTCAGCTTCAGCTGCCATTCCTGCCGCGATATGGCCATAGATCGGAACATCCATAATTTCCTCACGTGCCAGTTCCTCGGGAAAAACCAGCGCCCGCGCCTTGCCAGCAACGCGCTGGATGACCCCCTTCTTCTCGAGGGCCCTGAGGTGACTGACCGCTGCGGTCTGGCTGGCAAACCCGAAGTGGTTCTGGATCTCCCGCGTCGATGGCATCAATCCGGTCTGTGAATGATAATCGCGAAGGTAATCGACTAATTGCTGCTGGCGGTTTGTAAGCATAAGAACAGTGTTCTTAAGAACAGTCATGAAAAATGGACGTTGTGCAAGTTTTTTTTGAATATAGATTTTGCTTAATATTATGGTCACTTTAGCCATCAGTGCCCTCTACGCAGCAGTTATCGGCGTTTTCATCGCACAATCGCCCTGCTCTGCACAGGTGCCTGAAGGCAGCGGGCACAAGGGGCCGGTGCGGGTGGGAGTGGCTCCGTCCTCTGAAATAGGTAGCCTACCGCCACTGACCAGTGCCATTGGCAAACGCGCGGCCAAGGCTTTTCTCAAGGGCAACTGGCCGGAAGCGCGCAAGGCATACCTTGAGATCCTCAAATCCGACCCGGACAATGCCCTCACCCTCGCCAACCTCGGCGCGACTTTCCTTGAGTTAAAGCAATACGATGAAGCACGCAGGCATCTGGAAAAAGCACTGCGGGTCAATCCCGGCCTCAACCAGGCACGCGTGATACTTGGTGTCACCTACCTCCGTTCCGGGGACAGCTACCGCGCGATTGCAACCTTAAGCATGGCCGTTGCCGAGCAACCGAAGAACGCCCGCGCCCACAATTACCTCGCCGCCGCAATCCTGGAAAGGGGGTGGGCCGTGGCCGCTGAGCGTGAACTGCAGGAAGCAGTGAGCGCTGATCCCGGGTTTGCCGAGGCGCATTACAACCTTGCCATCAGGTACATGGAAAAAAAACCTCCCGCCGTTGAACTCGCCCGCCGCCACTATCAGCGAGCAATTGATCTCGGGGCAACTCCCAGTTCCAGTCTCGCATTGAAAATCAATTCCGCAAAAACCAGCCGGTGAACCGCCAATTCTCTCCATTGCATTTCCCGGTCAAGAGCGATGGTTGTCGCCGGCTTGCCGGTCCTGCCGGCGTGCTGCTGGCCGGCATCCTCTGTGCAGCAACACTGCCGTGCCCTGCACAGGCTGAACCAAACCGCCAGGCAAACCGCCTGATAAGCACGATCACCCGGACCCCGGAACGGGTAACCACACCTTACCGGCCGAAGAATCCCGCCCCTGCCGTGGCCGGCAAGTCCGTCATCGTCCTTGACCCGCACAACGGTGACATCCTGTTTGCCAAGTCACCTGACGCGCAGCGCCCGGTAGCCAGCATCCAGAAGTTGCTGACCGCCCTCGTTGTCCTTGACAGGGGCAACCTCCATGCCCGGGTCAAGGTCACCGGGAGTGACACGCGGGTCGAGCCCACGAAGATCAATATCCGGGCAAACCAAAGCTACAAAAAATCGGACCTGCTGGCCGTGTTGCTGGTGCGCAGCGGCAACGATGTCGCCCACTGCCTGGCCCGGGACCACTCAGGCAGCCAGAAAGCCTTCGCCCGCGCCATGAATGCAAAGGCAAAGAGCCTCGGCATGCATCATTCCCACTTCAAGAACCCGCACGGGCTGACCAGTTCCGGGCAATATTCAACCGCACGCGACATTGGCATCCTGGCAATAGCGGCCTATCGCCACAACACGATCCGCTCCATGACCTCAATCAGGAAACTGCCCTTCCGCTTCGCTGACGGGAAACGCACCACCTTCAGCAATACCAACAAGGTGCTGCACCGCTCAGCTTACTGCAACGGTTTGAAAACCGGCTACACACGAGCCAGCGGGAAATGCCTGGTGAGCTCCGGAAAAAAAGGAGCCCGGGAAATCATCGTCGTGATACTCGGCAGCACGACCAGCAAGATCTGGAACGACTCACAGAAACTCCTTGAATGGGGACTCGGATCCTGAGGGCAAAATTGCAGCCACACCGGAGTGCAGGTCCGTTGCCTTGGTTCGAACCTTGTCGCCGCTCGCCGTTTGCGGTAGAACTGTGGCCATGAAACCCGCCCTCATAGCCTTGATGGCCTTCTGTCTGTGCCTTTCTGCAATTGAGGCAGGCAGGAAGCAGCCGGATATCGTCCTGATCCTGGCTGATGATGCCGGTTATTCAGATTTCGGCTGTTATGGTGGAGAGATCGATACGCCGGTGCTGGACAAGCTCGCCGCCAATGGATTGCGATTTTCCCAGTTTTACAATACCGGCCGCTGCTGCCCCTCCCGCGCGGCGTTGCTGACCGGAGTTTATCAGCATCAGGCGGGCATGGGCCACATGACCAAGGATCGGGGCATTCCCAGCTACAGCGGCACCATCCTGCCCCACGTGCCGACTCTGGCAGAGCGCCTGAGGAAGGGCGGATACCGCACCATGATGACCGGCAAGTGGCACCTGGGAACGGAGCCAAAGCAGTCACCCACCGCCCGCGGCTTTGATCGTTTTTATGGGACGCGAAACTTTATCGATTCCTACTTCACCGTATTAAAACACTGCCCGGTTTTTCTCGATGAGACGGAAGTGCTGCCCGGCACCGAGACACCGGTCAACCACCTGCACCCCGATCAGGAATGGTACACCACCGATGTCTTCACCGACTACGCCCTGCATTTCATGGATGAATCCTTCAAGCAGCACGCCGACCAGCCGCTTTTCCTGTATCTGGCTTACAACGCGCCCCATTTCCCGCTGCATGCGCGGGCGGAGGACACCAAGAAATACCGCGGCCGCTTCCGGGACGTGGGCTGGGACAAACTACGCCGGCAACGTTATGGGCGGATGGTGAAGCTGGGATTGATAAAAAAAGAATGGGCGCTCTCGCCCCTGGACGTTCCAAAGTGGGAAACCTACGACGCCAAACTGCGCGATGAGCTGGACCTGAAAATGGCGCTCTACTCGGCAATCATCGATCGCATGGACCAGAACATCGGCCGGGTGGTGGAGAAGCTTAAAGGAGCCGGCCGGCTCGACAACACGCTGATCCTGTTCATGGTCGATAACGGTGTGCCCGGCACCGGCGTGCACGATTGGCGCGGCCTCTTTGCCAAGAACGGCAGACACCCGGAAACGCGCGTGGATAATTACAAGGAGTGGGGGAGGCGCGGCGGTTGGTCCTCCAGTTCCGGCCGCGGCTGGGCAAACCTGAGCAACGCTCCCTTCCGCATGTATAAGCGCTACACCCACGAGGGCGGGGTGGCCACCCCGCTGATCGTGCACTGGCCGGCCGGAGTGAAGGCCAAGGGTGCCCTGCGCCACGCTCCCAGCCACCTGATCGATGTCGCACCCACCTGCCTTGCTGCTGCGGGGTTACCCGCGGAGACCATGGAGGGGGAGAGTTTATTGCCTGTTTTTGCCGGGAACAAGAAACAGGAACGCACGCTCTTCTGGGAACACGAGGGCAACCGTGCTGTGCGCAGGGGAAACTACAAGCTGGTGGCCATCCATGATTCTCCCTGGGAGCTCTATGACATGGGCAAAGACCGCAGTGAGCTTAAGGATCTTTCCGCAACCCTGCCGGAAAAGGCGACGGCATTGCGCAAGGCTTATGAGGATTGGGCCGGGCGTGTGGGTGCAAAGCCCTGGAATGAAGTAAACGTGAAAAAGAAAAAGAAGAAATGAAAATTATACTTACCGTTTTGTGTTGTTTGTGCACGCCCTTGATGGGCGCGGATAAGGATAGGCCATTGTCACCAAAGGAGGTAATGAAGTTATTTGTCGGTTCCTGGGATTCAGAAATGACAGTGCTTCCTGAAGGTGACCCGGCAAAGAGCCAGACGAGCAAAATGACCCGTGTTCGAAAATGGTCCCCGGAAAAAAACTTTGTTGTGGAACAGGCCACTCCGGATGCCCTCGTTTGGGTATTAACCTATGATCCCAATAAGAAGAACTACCGGTCCGTTGTTATTTCTCCTGAATTTACCAGTAACATCTATGGCAACTGGAATGATGCCAGGAAAATCATGACGTGGCACGGCCATGACGATAATGGCAACCAGATAAAGGGGCATCATCGCGTGATCGACAAGGATCACCACGAGTGGGAAATGTCTATATTAAGCGCAGATAAATTGATTGTGAAGCTTACGGGTAAACACAAGCGCCGTATAAAGTCCAAGAAGTAGGCGATCTGCGGCTGGCTGCCCTCACCTTGTGTTGTCCGGGCTTTATTTCCCCATCATCTCCTTGAGCTTGGGGACGATCGCCCGGGCCCAGATCTCGTGTGCCTTTTCGCTTGGGTGTGTCGTGCCGGGGACACTTGCACCCTGCCTGGAAAGCTCATGCCACGTTTTTTCACTGTTTGACAGCACCTTAAATATCAATAGCCTTTAAACATCTACAGGGCATTAGAGTTTACCTTACGGCAACATGGATTCCCCAGGCGCAGACACGCTCAATTTCAACTGCCCCGCATGCGATACCAGCCTGAGGGTTCCGCTCTCCTTGGCCGGCGTCAAGGGTCCCTGCCCCCATTGCCGGGTCGAGATCACCTCACCGCAGCCAGTGGCTTTTCAACACGACCCGGAAGCAGTCTCCGCCCCTGCCCACACGCCGCTGCCGGGGCCGCAACCCTCACCCCGGGCAGCGCAGGGGGAGAGTGGCCCGACCAGTGCCCTGCAACTCCAAAGCCCGGATGCACTCCCGCGTTTCCCGCAATCACAGCCCGCAGAGTCAATCATCCGCGCCCCCGCCTCCAGGGTCGCCGGCCAGGCCAGTGCATCCCGCACGGCTGTCGACAGCGAACCAATCACCAATGGCGTCCCGCTCCCTGCCCGGCGGGATCTCCCCGAAAGCCCGAAAACCCGGGACTCGTTACCGGGTCCCTCATCCACAGCACCCGCAAAACGACGGGTGAGCCTGCACCCCGTGTCCTTTGTCTTGGTCGTGTTGCTCTCCGCCGGCAGTGGCGTGGTGGCGATGCTGTTGATGAATCCCCTCCCCGCTCCGCCTGTGCCTCTTCCCGCAACAACCCCTTTGAGTGGCCCCGCAAAACCACAAGATGCCGGGGATGTCACCTCCTCCGGCCGGCCGGATCCTCCGCAACAACAACACACCCCTGCCGAACAAGCTGCTCCTGCTTCCTCTCCCGCCCTCACTCCCGCACCCCCGCAGGCCAGCCCCCCGGCAACTGCACCGCAGCCGGCGGCGGCAGCGCAGACCCCGCAGGTTCTTGCCCCGGAGCCGCAGGCAGCTCCTCCGGCCACGGGAGTGGATGCTGCACGTGATGCCCTAGACGCGTTTCTCTCGGCAGCCAGCATCGATGAGAGGATCAAGCACGTCCAGACCCCGGACTTCGTGGCCCCGAAGATGGAGCTCTATTACAGCAAGCACCCGATCAAGCTCGACGTCACCGGCATTGAATACGAGCTGAGCAGCCCGGTACCTCAAAGCAACCGGAAATTCCACATCTTCCAGCTCACAACCGCGCAACATCCCGCCGGCTTCCCGGTTTCTGTCGAGGAAACCCAGCACGGCTGCCTGGTCGACTGGACATCATTCATCCAGTTCCATGACAATCTCCTCGGCAAGTTCATCAGGGTCTACCAGCCGCAGCCCGAGACCTTCCATGCCATCCTCGAGCGGGCTCACTATTTCCGCTCCGATGTTCCGCAACTCGGCTCGAAGTTCTGCTTCCGGATCAAGTCACCCATTCCCGGTTACGAGGGTTACGCCTTCATCAATCACGGCTTGCCCCTGGCAGACCTCGTCGAGCAGAAATTCAAGTGGGACCATGTTTATTTCCCCGTTGTCGGGCTGCAATGGACCAGGACCCCGGGTGGTGCCCAGTATATCGAGATCACGGAGATTGTTCAGGATAACTGGCGGGCTATCCAGTAGTTATTTCCCCCCCTTGCCCTGCCCCCGCTTTGGCGGCATTGTCACCTGCATGAGATTTTGCGCTGCCTGCCTTGCCCTGTTTGCCGGACTGCTTGGAACCCACGCTGCCCACGGCGCTGACAGGGCTCCGAATATTGTCTTTATAATGGCCGACGACCAGGGATATGGTGATGTCGCCTGCTACGGCTCAAGGCATCTGCTGACACCGAATATCGACCAGCTCGCCAGCGAGGGCATGCGCTTTTCCCATTGTTATTCAGGCTCCGCAGTCTGTGCCCCAACACGCTGTGTCCTGATGACCGGATTGCACCCCGGGCACTGCACCCGCCGCGACAACACCGCCACCGGGGCACTCGGTTCATTTGCCGGGAGACCCCTGGTGCCTTTAGCCGCCACGGACACCACAATCGCCTCCATCCTTAAACAGCGGGGCTATGCAACCGGGGGATTCGGCAAGTGGGGACTCGGCAACCCGGGAACAACCGGCACTCCCGACAAGCACGGCTTTGACCTGTTCTTCGGCTACCTCGACCAAGTCCATGCCCACGACTATTACACCGATCACCTGGTAAAGAACGGCGGCGAGAAAATTCCCCTGGAAAAGGGAACCTACTCGCACATCCCGATCTTTAATGCCGCGCTGCAGTTCATCCGCGACAGCGGGGACAAGCCGTTCTTCTGTTATCTGCCGGTCTGCCTGCCTCACGGAAAATACGTGACCCCAAGTGATGAGGCCTATTCCGATAAGCCCTGGTCGCAAACGGTAAAGAATTATGCCGCCATGATCACACATCTCGACAGTGACGTCGGGCGGTTAATGAAACTGCTCAGGAAACTTGAAATCGATAAGCAAACCATTGTCTTCTACACCTCGGACAACGGTCCAAATCCGCCCTTCGTCAAGCCCCTGGGAAGTGCCGGGCCATTCCGCGGAGTCAAGCGCCAGCTCACCGAGGGCGGCCTGAGGGCGCCGATGATCGTCCGCTGGCCGGGGAAAATCAGTCCCGGCACAGAAAGCGACTTTGTATGGGGGCATGTCGATTTCTTTGCCACTGCCTGCGCACTGGCTGGAATCAACCACGACAATAAAGACAGTGTTTCAGTTGTCCCCACCCTGCTCGGGGAGAAACAGCAGCCCCGGCCCCCGCTCTACTGGGAAATTCACCACCCCTTCCAGCAGGCGGTGCGCACCGGCAGGTGGAAGGCCATCAGGCTCGGGACCAAGTCCCCGCTACAGCTCTATGATGTCCTCGCCGACCCCAAAGAATCAGTCAACCTTGCCCCCGGCAATCCCGCAGTGGTGAAAAGAATTGAAGCCATAATGGCCAGGGAGCACTCACCCTCGAGATTCTACCCTGCGCTCGAAAAGCCCAGGGACAAAAAATCCGGCAGGAAAAACACCAAGAAAAAGCAGGCTTCCTGAAGGATGCTCCCCAAAATCAGGGCAGCATCCCTAAATCCCGCAGCACCCTGGTGCCGCCTTTCAGCACGAAGACATCGGCAACTCCCACCCGGTCACGCAGAAGGCCGGCAACCCGCCTGCTCGCTGCACACAGGTCGGATCCGCAATAGACCACAAAGGGACGATCGGCACGGTTGGCAAGTTCTGCATAGATCGGCAACAACAGGGCATTGAAATCATCCTGCTCGTTGAGCAGGAACGCGCCCTCAAGATGCCCCTGCTCATATTTCCTGCGCGGGCGGGCGTCGATCCAGACCACCTCCCCCTCACTCACCCACTTGAGCACCTCCGCAAGTTCCACCTCTCCCTGCGCAACCTGCCGGGGGTCTAAATACAGTGGCGGCCGGTTTGGATGAAAGTAGTAGACTGCCAGTGCCGCCGTCGCCGTCAGCCCCGCAATCAGCGCACACTGCAGGAAAATCCTCACGACCCGCGTTTCCTGGCAATGCTGAAAAATGCCAGCTTGCGCCGGTGCTTCAATATGGCGCAATCCGTGTCAATCTTGAGCAAGCCGAGCAGCGGTGTTGATGTCACCTGCGGTTTCAGCCGGATCTCGTATTGCCGTCCCTTCTCCTTCTCAATCACCCTGAATTCAAATCCTTCACGCGAGCAGGTGATTTTCCTGATATTGACGGGATTGGAATGCGCGACCTTGAGCGTAAACACCTTTTCCTCCGGCTTGTCCCCCACCAACCACTGCAGCAGTTCAGGCTCAATGGTGATCACATCCGGGATATTCAAGATCGCCAGCAGACCGGTGCGCTCATTCTCCCGGGAACCCACATCACGGCTGACCAGGGTCAGTGCCTTGCGCTGCACCCCGGTGAAACTTCCGATCGCAAACACCACCTCTAGCTGACCTTTCTCCCCCGCTGCATACGACGACCTGTCGGTCTTCGCGCTCAGGCAGGAGCAGGAGACATTCACGTCCTCAATATTGACGGTATTCTCGCCACCGTTGCTGAAGCTGAAGACAAAGCTCACCTTCTCATCGGAGGGCTTTGCATTGAGCTCCTGCTCGCGCTCGGGAAAAATCAACTTGCCACTGGTAACCAGTGGCAAGCCGGCAAGACACACTGTCAGTAGAACCCCCCGCATGGCAGGTAACTATGCATTCACAGGAAGCCGCTGACAAGTCCTCTCCTGACACTACCCTGCAACGGGCGGAAACCAGCGGTAAAGCATCATGTAGACCAGCACCCCGGTTACCGAGACATAGAGCCACACGGGATATGTCCAGCGGGCCACCCGCTTATGCCGGTCGAAACGCTGTCGCAAGGCAGGAATGACGGTCAGAAGGACCAGGGGCACTACCAGAACGGCAAGCGGGATATGGGTAAACAGGATGGTCAGGTAAAGAACTTTCGGCCACCCGGGATGCGTGAACCTTGTAACCGGATGGGCATAGTGATAGATCAAATAACAGGTAAGGAATGCTGCTGACACAACGATCGCTGTGACCATGCATGACACATGCGCCCTCTTTTTGCCACGCTTGATAAAGATCAGCCCGCCAATAATAAAGCAGGTGGCCAGCGCATTCAGTGTTGCATTAAGGGCAGGAAAATGGTCTAGGGTCATGTTCTTCTCAGGAGGACTTCCTGGCGGAAGCCACTGCGGCCTGGAGTGCTTTCGCCAGTTCCCTGGCACTTGCCGGGTTAAAGGGATCATACCAGCCGCGGATACGCATCCTGTGGTCAATCAACACCACTCTCGGGTCATGTATGAACAAGTCATTCACGTTATTCCTGTCCGCTTCGGGACGTTCCTGTGCCGACAGCCAGAATACCTCCTTCATGTAGCGGTTCAATGCCGGGGCATCGCCGGTAACAAACCACCAGTTATCCCGTACAAGGTCATGTTTCTGTGAAAACTCCCTGAGCTGCCGGGGCCGATCATGAGCAGGATCGAGGCTGACTGAGACAAGGTGCACAGATTCCCCGCCTGCCACCTCCCCGACCACCTCATCAAGGGCCGCGCATACTCCTGAACATTGCCCGGGGCAGCGGGTGAAGACGTGACTCACCAGCCATACCTTGCCCTCAAGGTCGCTGAATCGCCTCGCTGTGCCATTGGCATCGACAAGCTCAAGGTCACGGTCAACCAGGCGCTTTATCTCCGGGGTATCCCTGCCTGCATTAACAACCAGGTGGGCACTGCTGATTTTCCAGAGTACTAAATAAGCTGCGACCACCAGCAGAGCCATGGCTCCCATACCGTAAATAATTTTAGTTTCCTTGCTCATCAGTGCTCTTCGTTTTACCCGGCATGTCTTCTTCAAGCAGATAACGGATGTGACTTTCAGCCATCCCGTCATTGCGCACTTCCCCCTCCGCCTTGCCTTGCCAGTAAATTCCGCGAATGAAGGCCTCCTTCTCCTGGTTGCCTCCGTCAACAAGCGTGATACGCAACTCACGCGCATAGAGATCGCTCCCGGTCTTGCGCTCCCGGTCCGGCTTCTCATGTCCCGGATAACGGAATGTCCTGTTCATGTATTTGCGCATGCGCTCACGGTTGCCCGAGAGAAAAGTCCACTCTTCCCCGGTGTAGCCGTGCTTCTGCGCAAAGTTGTTGAGTATTACCGGGGTGTCAAGGTCAGGAGCCATGGAAACGCCCACCAGCCGCACCCTTTGCTGCCCGGCAAAGGGGGCCCGCATCGCCTCCATGCGCCGGCACACGACAAGTGACTCAACCTCATCCCCGACATAAAAATAACCCACCAGGTAAAGCAACCCGTCACGGTTGAACAACTCCGCCTGCCTGCCCCTGTGATCATCGCTGCGCAGGCGCTCCACTGGCCTGACCTCAGGCGGTTTGCCTTCAGTGAACTGCCGCTTCAGGGTCTCCAGCCAGCTGAAGGTGATCACGATACCGCCGAACATGACGGCAATGAGCACCCAGACACTCCACGGATTTATTCTCGGCCGGACTTTCTCAGACATCGCTTATTCACACACTGCCTAACATTAATGTTCAGGTCACCGGAAAACCTACACTCGCCAACCCAGAATCAAAAGCCCAAGGGAAACGGGAAGAAATAACAGGGTATAGAGGAAAAGCCGGCGGGCGGCAGCCCGGGTGCGGGTGAATCGAAACTTCAAGGCCAGCAAAAACATCACCATTGCCGCAAAGCACAGGGCGAGCACCGCCCACCAGCGGACAAACGCGAAAATCAGGGGAGTCACCATTAGAATCATCAATGCGGCACTGAAAATCAACGCCAGTGCTGATGTTCTCGACCCGCTCTCATCGCCGTTTGACCACATGACAAAACCTGCCGACTCATACTGGTCACGATACATCCAGTTGATTGCCAGGAAATGCGGTAGCTGCCACAGGAACAGCAGCGCAAACAAAAACCACATCCCGGTGCCAATTGCTCCGCCGGCAGCAAACCAGCCGATCAGCGGAGGCAAGGCGCCGGAAAGCGCACCGACCAGGGTATTGATGCTCGAGACGCGTTTCAGCGGCGTATAGATGAACACATAAACAGCCAATGTCGCGGCAGCAACAGCGGCCGCCGCTGAATTAACCTTAACCGCCAGGTGAATGATCCCGAGGGCGGCAAGCAGCCAGCCAATGGCAAACGCCGCGGCAGCAGGCAGTTTCTTTGCCGGCAAGGGCCTGCCCGCTGTACGGTCCATCCTGGCATCGATATCTATTTCCATCAGCTGGTTGAAAACCGATGCGGCCGCGGCCGCCAGTCCACTGCCAATGACAGTATGCAGCAGGTTGACCCAGTCCACGCCGTTTGCCGCCGACTTTGCTGCCAGTAAATAGCCCACAATGGTGGTAACAATCACCAGCAGGCTCAGCCGTGCCTTGGTCAACGACATGAAGTCCTGCCTCGTGAAAGAGGCTTCGGAGCCCTCCTGAAGTTTTCTGCTGCCTGCTTCGCTCACCGGTCTTGATCAAGGGATGGAATTCAAACAAAACATGGGGACACTCACCCCGGTCAACTTTCAACACATCGCCCGTCCGGAATTTCTCCAGTCATCATGTCATTCATTTCACCTTACGATACAAGTGATATAACCGCTTCAGGAAAAATCTGTTTGCCATTCAAGGCATTAACCCCGGGCAATTGATCCCGATCAGGACAATGCTCTCCATTCAGGACGCTCCATCCGCATCGCCTTTCGGCTCTGCCTTGGGCGGATTATCCTCCTTGGCGGACGGCGCATTCTCCTTATACCAGGCATCAAAGTCTTTCTGCGCCATCACCTCCAGGTAGCCCACCATTCCCGAGTGCCCGGCTCCACAAAGTTGTCCGCAGATTGTCTGCCAGCGCCCCGTTCTCACCGGCCTGAACCACATGTCCGCAACTGATCCGGGAATTGCATCCTGTGCCATGCGCATCGGGTGCAGGGCCAAGTTGTGTATCACATCCTTGGAGGCAACCGTCACAATACACTCACGGTCGACCGGGAGAACCAGTTCCGTGTAAACAAAGTCATCTTTTGCATTGATATCCTCCCAGTCAATGCCAAGCGGGTTGGCGCCACTAATGAGGTCACTTTTCGCCAGGCCGAACTTATTGTCAGGCCCGGGATAATGCATCGTCCACTTGAACTGCTCACCCACCGCCCGCACCCGAACAACATCAGGCCCGCTCGGGTAATCCGTGATGCGCTGTGCCCAGAGCGGCAATGCAAAGCCAAGCAGGAGGATTGCCTCAACCACCACCACGGCAACCTCAACATGATGGGAGGCGTGCCCCTGGACCCCGTGATAGTCCGCCTTGGGATTCTTTTTCTTGCGGAAACGCACCAGGCAATAAATAAAAAATCCGGTCCACCCGAACAACAGCACGGCAATCAGCCAATGCACTACCTCCAGCATGTGATCGACCATGCTTCCATGCTCGGAAGCGAGTTCAGGAAGCCCGATCATTTCGTTGATGATGCCTAACAATTGCATGGTTCTTAATCTTCGATGAAAAATGTGGTTCTGTTCAGTCCTAAGGTCGCCTGCCCGCGTTCCTCTCACAGCGGCAAAGATAGTGCATGAACCTGAAAATAGCGGCAAAGACTCCGGCAAGGACCACCAGCATGAATAAGATAGCCATGGTCTGCGCCATTTCGGCTTCATCCTGCCCGTTCATGCAGGTCGCGCAGGCGAGAGTCGTTAACAGGGCGGGGATCATGACTGATTGGACACAATGGAACCCTCATCAGGATTCCGGATTTTGCTGCGATAAAACCACAAGCCATAGACGGCAGTAGCCAGGCCAAGCACACTGCTGGCAATGCCTGCGAACAGGAGCCCATGGGCAGCCTTGGCTGCTGACATAAAGCACCACACCCCGGAACCAATAAAGCACAGGGTGGCGAGGCTGATAAAAAGGATATGGAATTTCTTGAGTGACAATGCGCTGGATTAGTTTGCGACCCGGCTTACCACCGGGTCATACATACTGAGCAGTGTGAGGAACATCAAGCCAATAAAGAAAAACACGGTATACACCATGATCTTGTAAATCATCGGCTTCTCCGCACTCAGGTGCATGAAGATTACCGCCACAAGCCCCGCCTTGAAGGTGGCAATGAGCAGGCCAACAGTAATGCTCGGGGTAACCTTGGCCACGACAACGGTCAGCACGGTACAGGCCAGCAGAATAATCCCCACTTTCCAGTAGAGCTTCAGGTGTTTTTGGATCTCTTCGGGCGTATCGGCCATTTGGTGTCAAAAAGAGGTTAATTGCGTGTCGCTTCGGGGCTTCCCGGCTACATGAGATAAAGGATGGGAAAGAGGAAAATCCAGACTAGGTCCACAAAGTGCCAGAACAGGCCTCCCACCTCAACACGGTTGGCAAAGTGCTCCGGGTTCTTTTCATAGAACTTCCTGCTGCAAAAACCGAAGTAGAAAAGTACTGCGGCACCAATAAACACGTGCAATCCGTGAAGACCGGTGAGTGTGAAATAGATGGCGTAATAAGTGTTCCATTTAGGGGTGAAATTTGAATACAGGCGCACATCCTTCCATGGCACCAGGATCGGCGGCTCGCTGCTAAGGACTTCCCCTTCAGGATTCTCCCATTCCTTGACCGAGCGATTGAACAACTCGCTGAAATCAGGCTCCTGCCCCTTCTGCTCCGCCTTTTTCTCCACCTCCTTGAGGGCATCAAAGTAGATTTTCTCAGCCTGTCTTGCCTGCTGTTCACCGCTTATTTGGGGGGCGCTGTGCTTATCATGACCATGATCCGCTCCTGAGTGCGGCGGCTCATCGCCAAGGTATGTCCAGACCAGTGAGCCCTCGGGTGTATCGGCATCGCAGGCCCGCAGGTCAATACGGTCAACCGCGTGCAGGAAGAGACCCGGTGTCTTATCTGAAATACTCCCCTTGAGCAGGGACTGGTCCCTGAACTTTGCGCCATCCGGGAATGACTTGCGCAGGCTGCCTTTGGACAGGCTTATCGAGAAAGGTTCACCGGCGACAAGGATAAGCTGCTTCACGCCCATCGCCGGCAGCCAGTCAAGATCGGTTTTCCCCTCCTGCACGGACTTCAGGTGTGCCTCCCGGGCCGCATCATTAATCCGTGACTCAATCCTGCGCACAGCAGCCACGCTCAACTCAAAGGGCTCCCCGGAAGGCTTGCCGTCCACCACTTCACGGAACTTCGGCGGGGAATCCCCCGCCACCGCATTGAGGAACTCGCCGTTGAAGCGCTGCACGTCGATTGTCACCTCACTGATCCCCTCATAGCGGATCGTGTCATCAATCCCATGGCCCTCAACAATTGAGTTGTCAGACAACTTGATGCCGTAATGATGAAACTTGGCATTGTATTCAAATCCCTTGTTGATAAGGAACACCACGGCACAAAGCACCACCAGCCCCATCCAGATCTGGAATTTCCTGAAATCACCCAGCTTGACCTGCAGCCACGCGACCACCACGAACACCGAGGACAAGATCAATATGATGGTATTTACGAATCCGAACGGAACGCTGAGTGTTCCCTGGGGCCAGAAATAATCCGGCTCTGCTGATGACCCGAGCCGCAGGAATACGTAGCCGGAAAACAAGCCGCCGAACAACATGACCTCGGATGCAAGGAACAGCCAGATGCCAAGCTTGGCATTCCAGAGGCCGGTATCAGGCCGGGGTTTAACTTCAAAGGGAATCTGCATCCTTTACGGTGACTGGTTAAGTTGGTTGAAATGCATTCTAATGTGCGTTTTTCTCCGCATCGGCAGGTGGATCTTCTTCTCCGAGGATGACGCCGTCATTGCCGCGCTCAAACTGCGGCGTATAATCATCCTCATGCCCGGGGACGCTGTATTCGTAAGGGCCCCGGTAGGCACAAGGTTCACTGACAAAGTTGCCGTGCGGGGGACGGTTTGGCGCCAACCATTCAAGGGTCGTGGCCCGCCACGGGTTGTCACCGTCCGCCTTGCGTCCCCTGAAGATGCTGTGGAAGAAATTAAAGATAAAGGGGAACTGGGCAATGCACAGCACCCACACGAAGAAAGTCATGAAGACATTGAGGTCAATCATCTCGATTGCCCTGCCGTCCTTGAAGAGGTTGGCGAAGAACGAACCCTCCTCAAAGAGTATCCTGCTGGTGACCTCGTCATAATTTGCCCCGCCGTCATACCAGCGGCGATGGAACCCGGCCATCCCCTGGACAAACATCGGCAGGAAAATACCATTCATGGCAACCAGTGAGGGCCAGAAGTGCAGGTGACCGAGCTTGTTGTTCATCATCCTGCCGGTGGCTTTCGGGAACCAGTAGTAGATGCCCGCAAAAAGACCGAAAATAGTCCCCGGTGCGACAATGTAGTGGAAGTGGGCAATGACGTAATAGGTGTCATGCAGGTGGAGATCAATCAGGTTGAACGCCAGTGGCAGCCCCGTCAGCCCCCCGAACCCGAACATCGGCAGGAAAGCCAGCGCCCAGAGCATCGGCACGGTGAAGCGGATCGACCCACCCCACAGAGAGATAAACAGGCAGGTCAGGAGTACCACCGAAGGGATGGAAATGATCACGGTGGTGGCCTGGAAAAATGTCGAGACCACGTTGCCCATGCCGGTGAGATACATGTGGTGCGCCCAGACAATGAAAGCAAGGAAGCCCAGCACCATCACCGCATAGACCATCGACTTGTATCCCCAGATCGGCCTGCGGATATTATTCGGGATAATCTCCCCGACGATGGCAATCGCGGGGAGAATGAGGACGTAGACCTCCGGGTGCGCCAGGAACCAGAACAGGTGCTGAAAAAGAAGCGGTGACCCGCCCCCGGCAACATCGAGCAACCCGGCATCCACGCTCCCGGCGCCGGAAAAGTTCAGACCCGTTGGAATGAAGAAACTCGCGCCGGCAAGGCGGTCCATGAGCTGCATGATCGCGGCAACCTCCAGCGGCGGAAATGCCAGCAGCAGCAGGAAACCGGTGACCAGCATCGCCCAGACAAAAAACGGCATGCGCATCCAGGTCATCCCGCGGCAACGCAGGTTGATAATCGTGGTGATGAAATTAACCGCCCCGAGAAGTGACGAGGAGATCAGGCACACCATGCCGAAGAGCCAGAATGTCTGGCCGGTAAACCACAGGTTGACCTCATCAAGCTGCGCGGTGGTTGCGATGGGCGAATACATTGTCCAGCCGGCCTCCGCGGCTCCCGAAGGCAGCAGGAAACTGGTCAGCATCAGAATACCGCCGAGATAGTAAGCCCAGTAACTCGCCATGTTCAGGCGGGGGAAAGCCATGTCAGGTGCGCCAATCTGCAGCGGTGTCACAAAATTGCCGAAGGCACCGAAGGCCAGGGGGACAATGCCCAGGAACACCATGATGGTGCCGTGCATGGCACCAAACATGTTGTAGAGGTCGCCGGTGACAAGCCCCTGGTCTGAAAGCCATGACTTGTTCAAGAAAAATGCCAGGACGCCGGGCAACTCCTTGTCCGGGTGAGCGATGCTCCAGCGCATCACCATCATCAGGTAAAACCCGATGGCCAGGAAAATCAGTGCCGTGATGCCGTATTGATACCCGATGATCTTGTGGTCGGTGGAGAAGATATACTTCTTCCAGAACGGCAGATTGTGATAATCATCGCCGTAGGCGTGCGCCTCTTCGGCTTCTACTGTGGATACTTCGGCCCCCATGGGTTGCTTGGTTCGTTAAATCTTACTTGGTTTCTTTGCTCTCGGGAGCCTTATCATTAACGGCAGGATCCTGTTCGTCACCGGAATTTTTTTCCTCACCGGAAGTTTCCCCCTCACCTGCATCCGTCTCGGGATTCATCCACGCAGGCTGTTCCCCGGGAAGCATGGCATCCTGGGCAGCAAGTTCACCCGCTGTGTATTGTGCCACCCGGTCACCATGCCGGTTGCGTGCATCGGCAATCATCTCCTTGGTGACGACCGCGTCGGCGATCCCGCCAAATCTCTCCCGCACATAGGTGATTACCTGCGCGATGCGCTGATCACTAAGCGCACCTTTCTGGGCAGGCATTTCCTGCGCACCGTAAGAGGTCCCGTTCACCGTTATCGGCCCGCGAATGCCGTTGAGTACGATCTGTGCCATGCGCTCGGTGCCGTTTGTCACCCATCCCGAGTCCACCAGTGGGGGAATTTGTCCCTGCCCTCTCCCGTTGGCCTGATGACAGCCATTACAGACTGTCTTATAAACCGCTTCACCGGCTTTAAAATATTTATCACGCTCAGAGAGCACCGGACCCACCGGGGTGAAATTCGGGGGAGCGCCGGCCTTGTAGCCGCTCACCTGAATGCTACCGAAATCAAATCCTGCGCTCTTTGCCCCCAGGTAACCTCCTCCAACCATGAGGACACAGGCACAAATGCTGAAAAACCAGAGGGAAAGCGGTTCGAACCCGGCTTCGGGATCCTGCTTCTCGCGCCGTGCTGAGGCGTGCTCACGGACACTAGGCTTGTGCTCGTAATCGCGGTTTTCGTTATTCTCGCTCATCATTATTCAATATCCCGTTCAACCTTTCTTTACCTTGTCCGCGCCGGCCGGCGGAACCGGGGCCTGCGTCTGCGTCTGTTCCCCTGCGACGGGAGGCAGCGGGGTATCCTTTTTCAGGGTCATCAGGTAACCAACCAGTGTACGCGCAGCCTCAGTGGGAACCACCTCAAATCCTTTCCCCGGGTCGAGTTGCCCATCAAGTGCCAGGGCATCCTTTGCACGCTGCCCGCGAACCTTGCGCCTGGTATAAAGATGCCTGAAGGAGGGCATCACTGAAAAATCACGCTTCGAGCGCGGATCATACAGGTGCACATGGTGCCATGCCTCATCGTGCCGGTAGCCGGCATTGCTCAGGTCCGGCCCCACCCGCTGCACGCCAAGGTAGGCAAATCGTTCACCGCTAAAGTCCCCGGGCAGAGTCTCACGGATGCGCACCGGGTTCTCACGGGTTCCCCCCCTGCCGAAGCCCGGTCGCCAGGACTCGAAACCCAGATAGGTTGGCCGGATCATCTGCGTGTGGCACAATGCGCATCCTTCCCTTGCGTAGACTGCCTGCCCCTGCCTGAAAATATTCGGGGTGCCTGCAGGATAACTCGATTTCGTGCCGAGTTGCTTATCCTCCCAGACCTCAATGTCCTGCGCCTTCATCTTGGCATGCGGGATCACGATAAGGCACAACCACGGGACAAAGAACGCGGCCGCGAGAGCCAGGACGAAATTTCGGAAAGACGACATCGGCGGGAATTTGGTCAGGTGGCGGGATGTTGGTGGCCAAGAAGAGTCGGGTCCTCATTGCGACGTCCAAGGCGCAGGACCATCAGGCTGAGATGATAGAGGAACATTACATTTGAAACCATGATCGGGGCCCAGGCAATCGAGGCACCGATCGCATAGGGTCGGCCGGCGCTCACGGCATTTTCAAGCGGGGCATCAAACTGTGAATAAGCGGCCGCTTGCCAGATGCCGCCGACAAAGTGGAGAAACACGAGGGAAACAATCCCATATGTGGAAAACCAGAAATGCAACCGTATACGTGACCCACTCGGCCATTCGCATCCGGTCAATCGCGGAACAATGAAATAGATCGCCCCGAAAATGGTCAGCGAGAAGAAACCGTAAACCGCCAGCAACTGAAATGCCATGGTTGTCTGGCTGATCTGGGTAAACTGCCCAAGCGAGAAGAACGCGCTCAGGGCGGAAAGGATACAGAAAACCGTGAACGCCAGCGCGCCGGCTGCCGTAAAACGCATCGTCGGGCTGGTCTCAATGAGGCTGTGATTACCCTTTATCGTCATATGGTGATTAATTGCAATGGCGAGGATCGGCACCAGCATCAGGATCACGGCAACCCCTGAGACCGCAGGCATCCAGGCCGGTAAAGGACCGCCCATGAACTTCTGGATACCGGTCCAGCCACCAAGAATCGCCAGCCCCCAAAACCCGATCTTGGCCAGTTGTGAGGAGTAAACGGGACGGCCGAGAATCTTCGGGATAAAGTAATATGCTGAAGCCAGGCCCAGTGGCACCAGCACCAGGAAGATCATCGAGCTCATGAACCAGACGTTGGTCGCTGCCTTCGCCACCGCAGCCCCCGGGAGAACATGGATAAACACGTTTGCGGTGATGTAAATCCAGGGAAACCAGAAACAGGCTCCCAGTATATACCACACAGAGATGTAGACCTCACCCGGCTCACGGCGCTGAAACATGGTGATCAACCACACCACCACCAGGGAATAAGCAACCAGAAGAACCGGCCACACTGCCCTGGGGAAAGCCAGCCATTCCATTGAAGTGCCGTAACCCGCGAAAATACCGAGCACGCCGATCAGCACCCCAAGGTTCCAGAAATGGCCGGCGACAACAAGGGTAAGCGGGTTTTTAACCTCGGCACGGCACAGGCGGGCCATCAACCATATCGCAACACCCATTCCCGCCTGGATCGACCAGCCGTAGACAAGGGCTCCCATGAAAGCGGGATTAGAGCGCCCGTAATTTAAAAAGAACAGCCAGGGGGCATCAAGGAAACCCGGGGCATATAACTTGACAGACTGGATAAAGCCGAGAACAACCGAGATCGCCAGCCACACCGCCGCGCTGGTGAAAAAGAACAACACCGGCAGACGCGCGGAGCGGTCAATTGCAGCGCGCCGCAGGACGTCTTCATCAGCTTGTTTATGGTCAGTCATCTCGGGTGAAAAGCAGTTTCTGGGTCGGTTTCTTACTTGGTTACCTTGAGGGTTCCAAACATCAGGCGCCAGTGTCCGGGAAAAGTGCAGATATAGGGATAGTCACCAGGCTCATCCGGAACGGAAAACTCAATTACCTCTTTGCCAAACGGATTGACAAGATTGGTCTTGGCAAGGATATCCCCGGACTCGGGAATGTATTGCTTTTTCATGGCCTCCGGGTCAATCAGCATGGCATCAGCCAGTGCCCCGACTTTCTCCTTGGTGCCGGGCTTGAGCAGGATGAAATTATGCTGCAACACATCAGGATTTGTGAAAGTCAACTCGACCACACTGCCCGCTTTCACTGTAACCTCTGTCTGCTTGTACTTCATGACCCCGCCGGGAAGGGAATCGATGCTCAACTTAACAACCGGAGTTTTTACCGGGTTGGTTGCGGCAGGAGTCGCTGCCGCCGCGGCTGCCGCCTGTTGCTTCATCCATTCCTCAAAAGCCCTGGTGCCGGGAGCGGGCTTCCTGGAATCCCGTTGCTCCCCGAGAACGCTCACCGCTGCGGCCAGGTCAACCGGAGCCGCCTTTAACTTCTCCTCCTGTGCCTTCTCGGCTACCTCCCTCAACTGCCTGCGCTGCTCAGAGGCAGTCTCATAAGCACTATCGTGATCACCGCCTGTCAGCTTGTAGGCACAGAAGCCGAAAATGCCGAAGGCGGAGAACGTGGCAAGTCCCAGCCAGAAAGCGCAAAAACGCTTGAGCGGTGAGCTGTCGACGCTGGTATCCAAGATTAAGTTCAGTGTTAATGGTTAAAGTTCTGCAAATTTACTCAAGCTGAGTCAGCTGACCAGGCGTATCGACTCATGCAGGCGGGGATCGCGTGCCGGGTAGATGCTGTATTTGCCCATTGAGCGCAGGTAGAGGAACACCATCGCGGCAGCCACACTCACAATTGCAATCACATCAAGGAACAAGGCACCCGGGATAGTAAGCAGTTTCCCCTTGGTTATGGAAGGACCGCGCTCCGGCATCACGATCCAGTAAATATCAATCATGTGCACAAAGAGCACCCATACCGATGCCGCACAGATCTGCCGCACGTCCTTCTTGGCCTGTTGACGCAGCAAAAATGCAAACGGAACCACAAAATGCCCGAGCACCAGGAACAGGCTTACAAAATACCAGCCCTCAGTGTTCCGCAGGATATAGAATTTCGTCTCCTCGGTGATCTTCGCATACCAGTAGAGGAAAAGCTGGCTGAACGCGATATACGCCCAGAACACCGTGAAGACGAACATCAGCTTACCCATGATGTGGTAATGCTGAATTGAAACAACATTGCTGAGATAACCGCGGCTTCGCAGGGCGGTGACAGTCAGGATAATCGCCGCCATTGAACTCAGGGCGGACCCGGCGAAAATGTATACCCCCCACATTGTTGAAAACCAGGTGTAGTCAAGGCACATCAACAAATCCACAGCTATAAACGTCACGGAAATGGCAAACACCGGAATGAACCCGCAACTGAACCTGCGCGCCAGGAAGGTCAGCCGGACATCCCCTGTCCTGTCCTGTTGCAGTGACCATCTGCGTAAAAGGTATGCAATCCCTGAAAGGACAAAGGCATAAAGCAAGATGCGGACAAAGAAGAATCCCATCGTCAGGTAGGGAGCCTTTGCCGCCAGTAGCGTATCCACCTCACCGATACTCAAAAGGTGCATCCACTCGTAAAGCGCCTCTCTTGGTGTTTTCAGTAAAAGAATCGGGATCAACAGCAGGAACGTAAACGGCAGCATGTTGGCGAGATGCTCCATGATCCTGCGCACGACAATCCCCCAGCCTGAATTGGACGCATGATGCAGCAGAACCCAGAACAGGCCGCCGGCAGCAATGGTGAAAAAATAAAAACAGGCAAAAAGCCAGGAATAGGAAAACGATTTCCTGACCTGCGAGTCTCCTCCAAAAAGGAAAATCCCGAGACTGACGGCAATGCCAATCCCGCCGATCATCGCCGCAATGAGGATGATCCTTGAGAATTTTGAAACCTCCACCCTTTCCCCTTCAATGGGGAACTCAGCGAGAGTTGCTTCGTGATCAGTCATGCTGTTATTCTTTAAAGGTTATCAGTGGTTATTCGGTAGTTGCAGGAACCTCAACAGGCACCTTTGGAGTTGCTGTGGCAGTCGCATTGTCCTTGGCAGGGACAGCAGCCTTCTTGGCGGCATCCTGCAGGGCACGCACATAGGCGATAATCGCCCAGCGATCGGCAGCCGGGATCACGCTTCCATAGGGACCCATGCGCGCCCTGCCAATGGTTATAATTTCGAATATCTCCCCATCCGGACGGTATTGCGGATTAGAAGGATCAGAGAATTGCGGCATATGAAGATTGGCTATCGGGCGCATGTTCCCGAAATTTGCCAGAGTCCCCTCACCATTGCCGGTAGTGCCATGGCAGATGGCACAATAGATGCCAAAGCGCTCCCTGCCACGCGCCAGCATGGCCTGGTCAACCGGGATTCCCTTGGGCATCCCGTCGCCATAGTATTCGCCGATGCGCCCGGAGTTGAAATAGCTGCCCGGCAGGCTGAACCCGTCAAGAAGGGCCTCGCCATCCTCGACCGGTCTGGCGGGAATCGAAAAGCCCATGGGCAGCACCCCTGCAACCGGGACACGGGCACCGGCACCATCGGCAAAAAACGACGACCTGCTCTGCGCGTTGATCCGCTCCTGCCTGTCCATGTCCGGAAACAGTTCCACCGGAGTATCACTGAACTTGTGCCCGCGGAAACCGAACATGCCCACCACCAGGCAGGCACCGAGAATCATGGCAAGGAACAGGTAACGCATGGCAGTTCTAGATCTCGTCCTCGATCAGTTCAATGTTCGTGCCGCCCATTTTCTTGAGCAAGGCCCTGGTTTCCTCCTTGGAGAACTGCGGGTCACGCGCCTCAATACAGATAAAGAAAGCATCATCAGAGAAGCGGCTGAACTGTTCACTGACAAAAAGCGGGTGATTCCACCGCGGCAGCCGGTTGAGAATCATGCTGCCGAACAGGGCGGTAAAGGCGGCAAAGAGGACCGTGAGTTCGAACATCACCGGGAAAAATGCCGGCAGCGTTGTGATGCTGGCGGGCTTGTCCTGCACATAGGTCGGGAAAATCACGACCTGGGTAATGAACTGCAGCAGGAAAGCTGTTAACGTGCCCGTGGCACCGCCGATGAAAACAAACCACGAAAGTGACGACTTGCCGAGGCCCATGGCTCTATCCAGGCCGTGAATCGGGAATGGTGAGTGGACGTCCCAGCGCTTGAAGCCGGCATCACGCATCTTCTCCGCTGCGTGGTAAACATCCCGCGCACTGGCAAATTCGGCGATATAGCCGTGAACTCTCTTCAGGGTATCCAGATTACTTGTCTTTTATGTTTAAAAAGCGGAAGAATTTATTGTTCCCCGTCATTGTCAATTTCACTGCCCTCGGCGTCGTGGGTGAAAGTTCCCGGCGGCAGGTAATGCGGGTCACTCTTCGGCAACACCCCCTTGATCTCGGACATCGCAATCACGGGGAAGAACCTGATGAAAAGCAGGAACAGGCCAAGGAACAGGCCAACGGTTCCTGCAAAGGTCCAGATCTCGACCCAACTCGGATGATAAAAATCCCATGCTCCGGGCAGGAAGTCCTGCGCAATGGAGGTCACAATGATGACAAACCGTTCAAACCACATGCCGACGTTCACGCACATGCAGACCGCCATCACGATCCACAGGTTATGCCGGCAGTAACGGAACCAGAAAAGCTGAGGCGCGATCACATTGCAGGAGAACATGCATATGTATGCCCACGAGTAGTAGCCGCCGGTGCGGTTGGCAAAGGCAGCCTGCTCATACTTGTTGCCGCCATACCAGGAAATAAAGAGCTCCATGATATAGGCATATCCCACGATCGTTCCCGTCAGCAGGATGATCTTTGTCATGTTGTCGATATGCTTCGGGGTAATGAGGTCCTGCAACCCGTAAATCTTCCGTGCCGGTATCATCAGGGTAAGGACCATCGCAAAGCCGCCAAAGATTGCGCCGGCGACAAAGTAAGGGGGAAAGATCGTAGTGTGCCAACCCGGCACAATCGATGTGGCGAAATCGAAGGAAACCACCGAGTGCACCGAGAGCACCAGCGGGGTGGAGAGTCCGGCAAGCAGAAGGTAAGCCATTTCGTAATGACGCCACTGGCGGTTTCCCCCGCGCCATCCGAGCGCAAAGAAACCGTAGGCCACTTTCCTGAGGCCCCTCTTGGCCCGGTCACGCAGGGTGGCAAGGTCGGGGATCAGCCCGACATACCAGAAAATCACCGACACCGTGAAGTAAGTGGAGACGGCGAATACATCCCAGAGCAGCGGGGACTTGAAGTTTTGCCAGATACCGTTGGCATTGGGAACCGGGGCCAGAAACCACACCATCCAGAAGCGCCCGACGTGGATTGCCGGGAAAATACCGGCACAGATGACGGCAAATAACGTCATCGCCTCCGCCGCACGGTTCACTGAAGTCCGCCACTTCTGCCGGGTCAGGAACAGGATCGCCGAGATCAGGGTTCCCGCATGACCTATCCCGATCCAGAAAACGAAGTTGGTGATCGCCCAGCCCCAGCCAACAGGATGATTGTTGCCCCAGACCCCGACGCCGGTCACCACAAGGTACGCCAGGCAATAGCCGAGCACCCCCATCAGGATAACGCAGGGTACAAACAAGACCCACCACAGGAACGGCTGCCGATTTTCGACAATGCCGCAGATCCGGTTGGTAACCCAACTCATCGGGCGCTCGTTCAACACCAGCGATTCCCGTGCAATCACAGGTCGTGAAGTGTCAGATGTAGAGGCTTCGGCCATGTTTAAGTTGTTAATAAGAAAGCCGTCCAACCCGGGCAAAAGTGTTAGTGGAAATTCTTGCTTACCGTGCCGACATGCTCAGCTCCCGGCATGTCCATGTTGGGGTTTTTAATGCGGGCGAGATAAGTAGTGCGGGCGCGCAGGCCAAGGTATTTGAGCATTTCGTAATTCCTTGGCGATGCCTTGGCTTTGTTCACCATCGAATGCTTGTCGGAAAGGTCCCCGAAGGTAATGGCACCGGCGGAGCAGGCTGACTGGCAGGCTACCTTAATCACGCCATCCGGTACACGGGTGTCATCGGAGTCGCGGGCGATGCGTTTCTGGTTGATCTTGGCCTCCTGGATACGCTGCACGCAATAAGTGCACTTTTCCATCACCCCGCGCATGCGCACGGTAACGTTGGGATTCTTCTGCAACTGCAGGCTCGGCGCAACCCCGGTCTTGTCCTTGTCACTGAACGGTCCCTTGTAGAGTTGGTCAATCGGCCGCTTGTTATAGTCAAAGAAGTTGAACCGCCGCGCCTTATACGGGCAGTTGTTTGCACAGTAGCGGGTGCCTATACAACGGTTATAGGCCATGGCGTTAAGCCCTTCCTCGGTGTGAACGGTTGCATTCACCGGGCAGACCGTCTCACAGGGCGCCGCTTCACACTGTGTACAGGCCACGGGTTGCGGCATGAGTTGAGGATTCTCCAGGTCCTCATCATCAATCTGCCAGTGGCCGTGGTCGTCCTGCTTCATGTCCGGGGCAAAATAACGATCCATGCGGATCCAGTGCATTTCACGACCCACGATGACCTGATCCTTGCCGACAATCGGGATATTGTTTTCCGACTGGCAGGCAATCGTGCAGGCGTTGCAGCCGGTACACTGGTTCAGGTCAATTGCCATTGCCCACTGCTGGTTGGGATTAACACCGGGTCTGAGATCCTGCCCCCTGTATATGCTGTGGTTGGGCGGAATATGCGCATCCATGCCGCGCTTCTGGAAAGACGAACCGTGTTCCGGGTGGGCGGGGTCGTAATGCGCCGCCTCCTCCCCAAGTTCCTTGATCGTACCATCGCGGTAAAGGGCACGTCCCTCCATCATGAAGTGCTCCTGGGTAAGGGCAATCGGGTAGGTTTTGGTGTTGTAGCCCTCCCGCAACTCGACCTCTTCGGTGACCAGTTCAATCTCTACGCTTTCGGCAACAAGAGAGGTTGCCGAAGTGCGCAGGGCAAACACATCAAAGCCGGTAACATCACCCGTGTCCTTTCCTGCGGACTGTGGCGTGCCGGCAATCGAGCCGGCATTGAGCTGCCCGTAGCCCATGGCAATGCTGACGGAATTCCTGGCGTGCCCCGGTGCCGGCAGGATCGGGAAGTAGCGCACAGTCTCACCCGCCTTGACCCTGAGCAGGTGCGCCTTGTCCTCAATGACAAGATCCTTGTTCGACCAGTCCTCGCCTTTGGCCTTGGCAAGTTGCTTGATTGTCGCGTGGCTGAGCAGTGCTGCATTGTCCCATACCAGGCTGGTAATTGGATCCGGCAGTTCCTGTAACCAGCCATTGTTGATATAACGCCCGTCCCACACCTTGTTATCGGCAGTGAACACAATTTCAAAACCACCTGTGCCCGGTTTCAGCCCGGCAACCAATTGCTTCGCTGCACTCCGGTCCATGGCCCCGGCAACCGGCCGGTATGCACTCCCCTTCAAAAAGCCATTACGCAGGACGGTATACCATCGGCCTTCACCGGCACTCCCGAGAATCACTGAAAAGGTTTCCCTGACTGCCGCCAGGCCCGCGTCGCCTTCTTCCTCCGGCTCTTTATCAGCAAGCAGGTCGAGTAAAAATGCTGTCTCGGAAACTCCGTTGAACAACGGGGCAATCATCGGCTGGATAACGGAATAGGTTCCGTCCGAGGCGCGCACATCACCCCAGCTTTCCAGGTAGTGGGCAGCGGGAATATGCCAGTGGGCGGCATGTGCCGATGCGCAAAGATCACGCACTCCCAGGTGAATGACCGTTTCCACTTTCTCGAGAAGATCCGCAAATCCAAGGTCAGCCGGCGCACTGTAGACCGGGTCACTTTCCGCGCTGAGCACCAGCGTCGATACCTGCCCGGCTGCAATCGCCGCCGCCAATTCACTGATTTTTCCCGATTTCTGAAGGTCGGTAACCACAACATCCACCGGCTTATCCTCACCAACGTTGGCAAGCGCGACATTCATTGCTATGACCAGTGCATGCACTCCCGCATCGAGACGGGAAGCGGCGACCACCAGTCCTTTGCCGCGGGCTTTAAACAAGTCTTCGGCGACGCCGTCAATCCACTTGCTCTCGATCGTTGTTTGCTTCGCGAGATCCCCGGCAAGGGCAACCAACTCCCTGTCTCCGGCCAATGCACCAATTTTTGCGGCAATTGCCGCGGTGGCAGCGGGCATATCACTGACTTTGACCGGCAGGCGATGATCGGCCATGCCGCCGGTAATGCTATACTGGTGTTCAAGAACGTAGAGGCGGTTCATTGAATCGGCCTTCGCGTCCCCCTCTACCTTTCGCCCCTTGGAAAAGTCACCCGCCGCATCGTCAGCGATATGGTCAATCCCCAGAAAGTCACAGCCAACGGAAAGAATCCGCTCCGCCTTATCAATCCTGAAAACCAGTTGTTTACGTGAACCATATAGATTCGCTGTAGCAGTTTCCAGTCCATCACGGTCAACTGACTCATGCTGGTAGAATTTCGCCTCCGGGAACTTCTCTGAAACCTGCAGGGCCACGCGCTGACGGGTTGGTGATGTGCCCGCACCGTGAAGAAAGGCAAGCCCTTCTCCGGAGGAAGCTGCAAGTTGCTTCTTCTTGTCGCGGAAAAAGGACCTGAACTCAGCATACCCGATCGCCACGTCATCCTTCTTGTAGGAACGTGAACGCTCAGGATCATAAAGGTCCAGAATGGAAGCGATCGCAAAATGATCCGTCCCCCCGTTTGTCCCCGGGTGCAGGGGATTGCCCTGCAGATGAGTTGGTCGCCCCTCGTGTATCTTGGCCACAATCGGGGTGGCTCCGGCCGCCCTGGGCATTGCCGTGGCATAATAAACCGCTTTCCCCGGAATCATCCACTCCACGCTGCCGGCATAAGGCAATATCTTGCCCACCGGTCTGCGGCAGGCAGCCATTCCCAGCCCCGCAAAGGCTGTCGAGGCGCCCATCAGGCGCATAAAACGACGCCTGGAAAGGGAATCATCCTCACCGTTCCCCTCAAATTCAGCTGCCCCCCTGGGAAACTCGCGTTCGAGACGTTTTTTAAAATCGGGAGTTCCCTGCAATTCCGCAAGACTGCGGAACATCCGCTGAGCGGCGGAGGAATTTTCAGGATGGTGCCAAACGTGTTTCACGGGATAATTAGAAGTTTAAGAGAGAAATTTAAGATTTATCTTGCGGGCAGTTTAGCGGTGGCATCCCGAGCAGTTGTTCGGGGAGGGCGGGTGAATGTTCCAGAGTTCCTTGAGGGCAGAGCCGATCTCCTCCTGACTGAGCGCCTCATCAGGCTTGCCGTTCTTCGGCAGCGGCAAAAGCTCAGCCACCGTGGCTGCATCCGCCTTCCCGGCGAGGTAATCGGTAAAATCCTTACGGGAAAGATCTTCCGGCTGCCACTTCAGGTTAAACACCTCGTCCAGCGGCCTGAGATGCTTCTCCGGCTGCTTGTGACAGTCCAGACACCAACTCATGCTTTGCGCCTCGGCATGATGCACGACACGCATCTCGCTGATGTCGCCATGACAACTCACGCAACTCACCCCCCGGTTCACGTGAGCCGAGTGGTCAAAATACACATAATCAGGCGCCCGGTGCACCCGGATCCACTCCACGGGCTTTCCGTCGTAGCCCTCGTAGTTTTTATCGGCCGCCTTGCGAATCGGTTCCAGCTTTGGACTGCCAAGCTTTACGTGCCGGTGGCAATTCCAGCAGCTGGATGCGGAAGGCACATTGGCGTGTCCTGACTGCTCCACAAAGGAATGGCAGTAACGGCAATCCATACCGAGTTGCCCGACATGCAACTTGTGGTCATAAGGCACAGGTTGATCCGGCTGGTAGCCCACCCGGGTGTATTTCGGGGTAAAATAATAGGTGACTGCGGCACTCACGCCGAGGCCCATGACTCCAAGGGCTACCACCACCTGCAAAGGCAGGGTATTCGTCCAGCGCGGGAAAAAGTTAGCCATCCGGGATTCGCTCAAGGTTCCTATACTGGCTTGTGAAAAATTTCACAAGCGGAAATTCCAAGAATATTCAGCTTCTCAGAAATCTGAAAATCCCCAATTTTGCCTGTCATCTCAGGATTCCTGCCAAAAACCATGACAGCGGGGTTCTTCCCGGCTGCGCCCTGCAAGCCTGCCGCATTCATCCGAACAAAATCGGCCAGACCCTTGCTCACAACAATGGCACTGGAAAATCCTGCAATTACAGGGTTCCCAGGCACAATTGACGTAGCGCTCACTGGGCTCACCACACATCCGGCAGGAAGCAACCACGGTGGGGTTTGTAAAGTTCACCGGAACCCCTATCCGGGAATCAAACACATAGCATTGTCCCTCGAAATCACGCCCCTGCACTGCTGGATCCTTGCCGTAACTGACAATTCCGCCATCAAGCTGGGCAACATTGCTGAAGCCCTCCTTTAAAAGAAACCCGGAAAGCTTCTCACAACGGATTCCCCCCGTGCAATAAGTGAGGATCGGCCGGTCCTTGGCACCCGCCAGATTATTGCGGATCCATTCCGGAAAATCGCGGAAATTCTCAACCTCCGGGCAAACCGCACCCTTGAAGCGCCCCAGGTCGGATTCATATTTATTTCGCCCGTCAAGCACCAGTGCCCCTTTCTGCTTCATGGCAGCATAAAAATCTGCCGGGGCAAGTCGCCGACCGGCAAGTACCGTGGGATCAATATCCGCCTCGCGCCCATGCTGCAGCGTGACTATTTCAGGACGGACCTTGACCGAAAGTTTTTTGAAGGAATGCGCATCAGCAGGATCAATCTTGAACACCATGCCCGCAGTGCACGGGTCTGCCTTCATTGCCTCCATGTATGCCTCGGTTGCCGCAGCTTCGCCGGAGACCGTGCCGTTAATTCCCTCGGTTGCAACGATGATCCGCCCGCGAAGGCCAAGATCTTGGCAAAGTTCCTGTTGCTGCCCGGCAAAATCCACCGGGTCATCAACTGGACTGTAGAGATAGTAGAGAAGAATCCGGAAAGGTGCTGACATCGATCTTTTTAATCCCATCAGGAAGATTCAACAGGCGCACTCCATGCACAGCGTGCTTGCCGGCAGTGCCTGGAGGCGCTCAATGGCAATTTGTTGCCCGCAGTTCTGACAATTCCCAAAATCAGGCCGCATAATATTAACCAGTGCATTATGCAGACGGACAGATTCATCGCGCAAGCGCTCCAGTGCCGCCTCGTTGACGCTCTTGTCCTGCATAACCTCAAGGCGCGTCAAGCGGCCAAGCCCCTTGTCGGGAGAAATCGGCAGAGTCGCCTCCCGGAGTTGCTCAATGCGCATCTCAACTTCAACTGACCGATCGAGGATACGATCGCGCAACGTGTTTTTCTGTTCATCATTCATGCAGAGTTCACTGCAACTGCTAACAATCGACGCTACGAAGGTCAACGCCCCAGTTTGCCTGCCCCCTGCCCAGCAAGTTCCTCAACTTGCCGTTTGCCCTTTCAGGCGGTATTTTAAAGATCCACTTCATGTTACCCTGGTTCGCAAAAGGACAATTTCCGCTCTACCTGGCACCCATGGCCGGCGTCACCGACCGGGTGTTCCGCTCTATCTGCAAGGAATTCGGTGCGGATGTCATGGTAACCGAGTTTGTATCCTCGGAAGGCATCATCCGCCGGGACAAGCGCACGCGTAAATACACTGAATTCGATGACACCCAGCGCCCGATCGGGGTGCAACTATTCGGAGCCGACGGCAAACGCATGGCGGAAGCGGCAAAAAAAATCATTGATTGGAAGAGGCCGGATTTCATCGACTTGAATTTCGGATGCCCGGTCAACAAGGTGGTAGCCAAGAACGGCGGTTCATCGCTGCTGCGCAATTGCCCGGCACTGGCAGAGGTTGCCTCGGCAGTGGTCGCGGGAATCGGGGAGCAGGTGCCTGTAACCGGCAAGATCCGTGTCGGTTGGGACAATAGCATGATCAATGCTGTCGAGGTCTCAGGTATCCTGGAAGACTGTGGAATTGCAGCAATCTCCGTACACGGCCGCACCCGCTCACAGGGCTACAGCGGTGAGGCAGACTGGGAAGTAATTGATGCCTGCGCGCGGGCCGTCACAATCCCGATCATAGGCAACGGCGATATCACCTCCGGATGCGACGTTGAGCACCGCAAAACCCAGACCGCAGTTCGCGGTGTAATGATCGGCCGTGCCGCAATGCAAAATCCATGGGTATTCCGCGATGCGAAGCATTATCTGAAAACCGGAGAGCACCCGGCACCGACGACAGCCGGAGAACGCTGGAAACTCATTACTCGGCATTGCAAGGACGCCATCTCGTGGGGACGCTACGGCAATGAGTGCAGAACCATGATGGCAATGCGCTCCCGCCTGATGGCCTATACCAAAGGCCTTCCCGGGAGCAAGTGCCTGCGCGCTGCTCTTTGCCGGGTGGAATCTCTCCGTGAACTCGACGTAATCGCCGGCGATTACATGAATCTTTATCCAAAGTCTCCGGTCGCCGACGGCGCCTGTGCCGCAGCCTGAGGTTCTCACACCATTCCATTTCCCAATGCCCGAGTACAACCCATATTTCTGGATCATCCTTGTCGCCGTGGTCGCTATCTTCCTGCTCGACCTGGTCTCGGAGTGGTTCAACCTTAAGGCCCTTAAGCCCAAGTTGCCCGGGGAATTCACTGATGTTTTTGACTCTGCAAAATACCTGAAATCGCAGAACTACACACGGGCCACCACCCGCTTCGGTTTTCTTGAATCCAGTTACGGCCTGGTCTTGTTCCTGGCATTCTGGCTCATTGGAGGGTTCAACTGGCTAAACGGCATCATCGACTCATGGGAACACGGACAAGTAATTTCCGGCCTGCTGTTTTTCGGCATTATCTTTCTGGGCAATACAATCCTCACCCTTCCCTTTGACCTCTACGACACCTTCACGATTGAGGATCAGTTTGGTTTCAACAAAACCACGCTCCGTACATTCCTCGCCGACAAGGTAAAAGGCGGGATTCTCGCGATTGTAATCGGGGGGGCAATCCTCGCGCTGCTGCTCTGGTTATTCTCAACCGACCTCCTCAATGGCAATGCATGGCTTTGGGGATGGGGCGCGCTCTCCGCCTTCTCGCTGCTGATGGCCTACCTTGCACCTGCAGTTATACTGCCCTTGTTCAATAAATTTGAACCACTCGATGATGGTGAACTCAAGGATGCAATCAATGCCCTGTCGACAAAGTGTGAATTTCCCCTGACTGAGATCTCAGTAATGGATGGGTCAAAACGCTCCAGTAAATCAAACGCATTTTTCACCGGGTTCGGGAAAAACAAGAAAATTGCCCTCTATGACACCTTAATCGCCAATCATACCACCGATGAACTTGTAGCAATCCTCGCCCATGAGATCGGACACTACAAAAAAAAGCATATCATGCAAACAATGCTGCTCGGGATCATGCAGACCGGCATTCTCTTCTTCCTCCTGAACCTCTTTATTGAAAACGAGAGCCTCTCAGCAGCATTCGGTGTAACGCCGCCGGCAATTCATTGCTCGTTCCTCTTCTTCGCAATGCTCTTCAAGCCAATCAGCAGGATCCTTTCCGTAGCAATGAGCATCCTCAGCAGGCGTAATGAATTTGAAGCGGATGCCTACGCCGCCAGCCTCACAGGGGCATCCTTATCGCTGGTCACCGCATTGAAAAAACTCTCCGCCGACAATCTCAGCAACCTCACCCCCCACCCCTTCTATGTATTCATGAACTATTCCCACCCGCCGGTAGTCGCACGTATTGAAGCACTGCGTAAATTACACCTCTAGCACTTATTTTACAAGGATTTGCAATTTTACAGGAAGATTGGCAGGAAACCTGCTTGAATCACTGTAGGGATTAAACCAAGGTTGCCGCATCGAACCAACGTTTCAATGGCAACTCTCGGACTCCATCAAACGCAAAGACAATCGCTCGATCTGCGGCAAAAGCTCGCTCCGCAGATGCAGCAGAGCCTGTCTATTCTGCAGGCCACTGCCCTTGAACTCAATCATTTGGTTAGTCAGGAACTTGCAGGCAATCCCGTCCTTGAGGAAGAATCCGTGGACATTTCCCTGGAACAGGAAAAGCTCGACCAGGACAACGAGGAAACTGATGAGGAATTCTCTGAGTTGTCTCAGCTTGATGAGGAGTGGCGAGACTATATGCAGCAAAGCCGCTCCAATTCCCCGGGACACGAGGACCAAGTCAAGCGACGGCAACACATGATGGATTCGCTGGTGGAAACGGAGACACTTTCAGAGCACCTCCTTGGACAACTTGCCACATCTGAAGCCCGGGGAGAAATCCGGGATCTCGCCATGATGCTGATCGGCAACATTAATCAGGACGGGTTGCTGGTACTGAACATTGAGGAAATGGCTCTCGAGAATGCCCTGCCCTTAGCCAAGCTTCATGAAGCAATGCTGTTACTGCAGTCTTTCCACCCCGTCGGGGTGGCAGCACAGGATCTACGCGAGTGTCTCCTGATCCAACTCAGAAAATTGGACAAATCCCACAGCCTTGAATACCGCGTTGTCGACAGGCATCTCGACGAACTTGCCCGTAAGCACTATCCCCAAATAGCCCGTCGCCTGAGTGTAAGCCCTGAACAGATTACCGCAGCCGCTGGGATGATCGCCACCCTTAATCCAAAGCCGGGACGTCAGTTCTCACCCGGAAGCAACCAGTTCATCACGCCGGACATCAGTGTTGAACGTGACGGCAACGATTACCTTATTGTCATTAACAATGACAATGTCCCGCACCTGAGAATAAGTAATACCTACAAGGACATCATGTCCGGCGGCAAGGCCGGCCCGGACGTAAAGGAATACATCCGCGACAAGATCCGGGCGGGAAAATTCCTGATCAAGTGTATCCACCAGAGACAGGAGACGATTCGGCAAATTGCGGAGGAAATCGTCAAGCGTCAGCGCGATTTTCTGGACAAGGGGATTGCCCACCTTCACCCCATGAACATGGCACAAATCGCTGAGGTTGTTGGCGTCCATGAAACCACGGTCAGCAGGGCCATCGCGGGCAAATATATTGCCACTCCCCGGGGGGTGTTTGAGATGAAATATTTCTTTAAATCCGGATACGAAACAGAGAGCGGTGAAACAATGAGCAACACCAGTGTCAAGCAGGAGGTCTCCCGGCTGGTTAAGTTCGAAAACTCCCGCACTCCTTTCAGTGACGATAAAATCGTTAAAGAACTCTCGGAAAAAGGAATCAAGATTGCGCGGCGAACAGTGGCGAAATATCGCGGCGAACTGGGAATCCTTCCCAGTCACCTGCGTCGCAGCTATTAGCTGGGGATCCAGCCCGGCAAGCTATTACATAGCTTGCACAAACACTGCCTTGACCCTGCCGGAACCCGCAACCAACATACCCGCTCCATGATCAATGAAACCGCTATTCGCGATATTCTCAGCGGCATTAACTATCCGGGTTTCAGCAGGGATATCGTATCTTTCGGCCTCATTAAATCAATATCCATTGAAGGAATTGACATCACTGTAAAACTTGAACTGGCAACCCGGGACCCGGCAATTGCCCAACAGATACACGCTGAGCTTGAAGACGCACTCTCAAGCATTGACGGGGTTGGCAAGGTAACCCTGGACTTTGACATCAAGGATCCACCCGATGGCAATGGCGGCAGCGGCTCGGTAAACAAGTCATCAATACCCGGGATAGCAAAGATCATCGCGATTGCCTCCGGAAAAGGCGGGGTAGGCAAATCAACGGTAGCTGCAAACCTCGCCGTGGCACTCTCCAGGCAGGAGGGCTCCCCGCAAGTCGGGCTCTGCGACTGCGACCTCTACGGTCCAAGTGTTGCCCTGATGTTCGGCAAGGAAAATGCGCGACCGATGGCCACTGAACAGAACGAGATCATACCAATCGAGGCACACGGCATCAAGTTGATGTCAATGGGCTTCCTGGTTGACGACCAATCACCGGTTATTGTGCGCGGCCCGATGGCCACGCGCTACACACAGCAGTTCCTGCGGGGGTGTGCATGGGGCGAATTGGACTACCTGGTAATCGATCTTCCTCCAGGCACCGGTGACATCCAGCTCACTGTAGTTCAAACCGTGGCTGTCGATGGGGCTATCGTGGTGACCACACCCCAGGAAATGGCACTGATTGATGCCCGTAAGGCAGCGTCGATGTTTGCCAAGGTCAATGTTCCAATCCTCGGGGTCATCGAGAATATGAGCAGTTTCCTCTGCCCTTCCGACGGCATGCACTATGCAATCTTCGGCACGGGCGGAGGTCAAAAGGAAGCGCTGCGGCTGGGTGTGCCGCTGCTCGGTCAAATTCCGATCGAAATGGACACCTGTAAAGCCGGAGATGCCGGCATACCGGTGGCACTTGGCGACAGTGAAACCGCCAGGGCTTTCCTGCGTATCGCAGAGAAACTCGCCGAGCCAATCATTACCGCTTCCGCATAATTACCGCTGACTGACTCTGTTCACGACGCTTGCTGCACGCCAGTTAAAAAAGTTTAGGTGATTAAGCCGTGCTCAACGACAGCTTTCCCCCACCCAGGATTAGGGCTTAGCAGATAATCCTTTGCTGTAACCTTATGGTAATGAAATACCCTTATGATAAAATAAAGTAACTCTACACGCTCCAGAAAGCCAATGTTCCCCAGCAATTCTTATAAGAAAACATTGCCCCTCCGGACACAACCCCACCCGAAAGGATCAAGAAAATGAAACGCTTTTTAACTGCCCTTTGTTTACCACTGGTTCCCGCCGCCATCATCTCCTCACAGACACCAAAAGTGCAGTCCGTGCTCGAACGCTACAATGACTTCCGCCCGCAGGCAGATGAACTCGTGATGTACCAGATCGACTGGGCATCCTCCCTGCAGGAAGCCCAGAAAAGGGCACTCCGCGAAAAGCGTCCAGTATTTCTGGTCATTATCCATGCGCAATACGGCGACCTCACCTCGGGACACTGCTGAGCTACTGCAACACAGGTCCGTGGGACCTCGCTCATCGATCCGCAGGTAGTCCGCACACTGCGCCCTTTCATTGCCGCCTCCTGGCACGGTCACCGCAATGACCCCGACATACCCGCACCCGTGCGCGAGGTCTGGCGGCAGAAATTCAATGGTGGCGGGTTCAATGGCCGCGGATTCCAAGGCAGACAGAGCAATGTCGACCTGGCCGTCCTCGACTCGGAAGGCAACCTGATTCACTGGTTTGACGCCTTTCGCCGCATGGGAGCGCAACGCTTCCCGGGTGGTCAAATACGTGAATCCCTGGGGGACTACACCGTGCGCGAACTGGGCAAGGCCATCCCTGAAATAAATCTGGCCGGGACGCCGACCAAGGAACATCCGCTGAAGCTGCCGGATCTTGAACAATCCGGTATCCGCATCTTCGTGCGCCTGCTTGAGGAACGCATGATAGCCTACCGCGCCCCGGTTGTGGAGACTGTTGCCCTCACCAGAAAAGACTGGAAACCGCTTAATTATCCGCGCAAGAAGAGCACCATAGAGGCTTCCTTGCTGAAAAAATGGCTGTCCCAGGTCTATCCGCCGGGAGTCATGGAGCGTACCAGCCAGCAAACCAAGAAAGTCTACCAGATCAGCAAGGTCGAGGGGAACCTGGCAATAGAACCCGCAGGTTCAGACGGGAAACTGCGCTACGCCCTGCTCAGCGGAAAAATCCGCCTGACTGACGAGGGGCCAGACGACTTTACCTATGAAGGCGAAATTGAGATCGTGCTCACCTACAGTAACTCACAATCAAGACCGCTCTCACTGCGGGGAATATTTGACGGCATCTACCCGCGCTACAACCCGGTCCAGAGACAATCCAGGGAGATCCCCCTCCGGGCAGCCTTTGAGTCTCTGCCCGGTATTGCCGACAAGAAGACTTGATACAGATTTGTTTTGATCACGGCATCGATACTTGAACCTTAAGTGCTGATGATTCCAGCATGGGTTGATATCCGTCCCTTCTTCTATGTTATCGGTCTTCCCTGTGTCATTCTGCTGACAATCCTTGCTTGCCGGATTGCCCGGTCGAAGAAGCGAAAATGGCAGGTGACACTCATTGCTCTGGCAATCTACACGGCCCTTTTTTTGTTCTTCATGTATGGCCCGTTCATTGGCCAGATAAAGACCCGCGAATATATGATGACCTGGGAAATCCGTCACAGCCAATCCAGCAAAATCGAGGACCCGGAGGTCATCCTGAGTTTCGTTGATTTCCCGGGACATTTTATAGGTTACTATTCACGGGACCTTGTTTCTCATCTAAAAATGGGGAAAGAAGAAAAAGTTCCGGTGCTCATCGAGATCACTGCAGATTACTGCAAGGTCCGGGCTTACTCGGTAAAGCAAATTGCCGGACTGAAAAACTGGACAAGCCATGATGGTTATGGCGGCGTTAGTGGGTCCCCGGGAAACTCGCCCTGGGACTAATCACACGACGGCAGATCAGGTGCCAAAAGGATAATCAATCTCGCTGCTATGAAAAGGTCGCCCTGCTGCAACCCGGGCTTTCTTGAGAAATTAAAGTTTTTCCTTTCGGGTCAATCACTCAATCGGCTTGGGAAGGGGAAAATTGGAAGCCAAAAGGCAACAGGCGCTCAATGTCAAAAATGTCACCAAGGGTGTCCTCCATGCCTGAATCACAGATCACCAAAGTCTGCTCATCGGCAAACTCCCGGATCACCTGGCGGCAAAACCCGCACGGTGAACGTTCACTGACCGGCTTCTGCAGCGTCGCCACGGTGGACACTACCAAAAACCTGATTTTCCTCAGTCCACGACCTGACGCATTGAAAATCGCCGCTCGCTCCGCACAGATCGTGCCGCCGTAGGAACTGTTCTCAACGTTTGATCCGCAGATAATGGTTTCCTCGGGATCATCCTCCATGACAAGTGCCGCTCCAACCTTAAATAGCGAAAATGGCGCATAGGCGCTCTCCGCAGCCGTGCGCGCCGCGGCAACAAGCTTAAACACCAGCTGATCATCGAGTTGGATTATCCTTTCCCGGAGCGAACACCCGGGGACGCGAAGCTTCCCGCAACCGGTCTCCAGAAGGGTCCCCTCGACTTCAACCGCTGGCAGGGTAATCGTTGTCATCAGGCATCCACGCTACCCCTTCAGGGACGGGATAAAAAGTGATAATAAATCCCACACACTCTGATGCCAGAGGCTAAATTAAGTGATGGCACGGGCAATTAACAGGACCTTTGGATGGCTGCGCCCGATCATCTTCCCGCAGAGTTGGCATCCATGCCCGCCTGTCGCCATTCCATGTGCCATAGCACAGCCCGGTAACGCCGCCATCTCCGCCTGTAAAGCCGCGGTAATTGTTGCGTCCCTGTTGATACCCGGCACCGCCGGTGCAACTCCGGTGAATGTGCTGCTGATCGTTTCCGATGATCAGGGATACAACGACATCGGCATCATCAATCCCGATATCATCACGCCTAATCTTGATCGCCTGGCAAATGAGGGTATCCGCCTGACCAACTTCTACGTGAGTTGGCCGGCATGCACCCCGTCACGCGGCAGCCTGATGACCGGCCGTTACCCGCAACGCAACGGTATCTATGACATGATACGCAATGAAGCTCCTGACTACGGATACAAATACAAGTCACGCCAGGAATACGAGGTTACCTGGGAATGGATTGGCGGCATGGATCAGCGTGAGATCATGATCCCGAAAATGCTTAAACCGGCGGGCTTCAAGAGTGCTGTTTACGGCAAATGGGACCTCGGTGCACTACGGCAATACCTGCCGCCGGCGCGTGGCTTCGACGACTTCTACGGCTTCGTGAATACCGGCATCGATTACTACACACACGAACGCTACGGAATGCACAGCATGTTCCGCAACAACGTCAGGACCAGGGAGGATCAGGGAACCTATGCCACCAGCCTGTTCCGGCGTGAAGCCTTGCGTTTCCTTGATGAAACGAAAAACTCCCCGTTCTTTCTTTACCTCCCCTTCAACGCCCCACACGGTTCCTCATCCCTTGATCCCGTGATCAGAGGCAGCGTGCAGGCACCGGAAGAATACAAGAAAATGTATCCTCCGGTTGCTGTCGAGCTGGTAAAGGGAATGCGCTATGGAAAGCAGGCAATGGTGCCAAGCAAGGATGCAAGGCGCAGGGACTATCGTGCTGCACTCACCTGCATGGATGCCGCGATAGGCGATGTGCTGGATCGAATCGATCAGCAGGGAACAGCAAACAACACCCTCGTTATCTTTCTTTCCGACAACGGTGGCGGAGGGGGAGCTGACAACCGCCCGCTGCGCGGCAGGAAGGGGCAAATGTGGGAAGGCGGAGTTCGTGTCCCCTGCATTGTACGCTGGCCGGGCACACTGCCCGCCGGGAAGACCTGCGACGAGTTCCTCACCAGCCTGGAGATTCTCCCGACAATAGCCGCAGCGGCCGGTGCCACCCTTCCTGACGGTGTCACCCTTGATGGCTTCGATATGCTGCCGGTAATCAAGGGCAAGTTGCCTTCCCCGCGAACCACCATGTTCTGGCAACGCCGGGGCTATAAAGCCGCGCGAGTTGGAAACTGGAAATGGGTTGATATGGGGGATGCCGGCAATGGCCTGTTTGATCTCAGTGCTGATACCGGGGAGCGCAGGAATCTTGCCGCCCAAAAACCGGGGATCCTCAACAGCATCCGGGAAAAGTTTACAAAGTGGCTAAAGCAGATGGACGCGAGCGAGCCACGTGGTCCGTTCCGCAACTTCTAGTGCCTGCCCGAAGCTTGTCACTCCATCCGAGATGAATGGGAATTGAGCACTTTAGCGCTCGGGAAAGTATTACCCGCCCCAACCCCGGAATCAACTCCTCCCAATCTCCCCATACAGGACAGCCATCCGGCGGGAGTGCTCATCATATGCCGATTCAAAAAGCTCTACTGCATGATCTTTACCGACGATAGCTGCGGAAGTTAAGACCCTGGGAGGATGCCCGGCCTCAGTGAGCAGGCGGGCAACTTCGGCCTTGAGCGCATTAACGACCATGCATCCGCCAACTGTTGATCCCGGGGATACCGGAGTAGTTAAGCCCTCGATAGTGATCATCGAATCGCCCAGCGGCGCACCTGTATCAAGCACCCTGTCGGAAAAATCGACCAGTTTCCTCCCGTCAGACCGTTTACTCTCACTGCCCTCGCAATGCTTCAGGCTGACCAGCCCGGCTACCCAGACACCCCGCCTCTGGAACTCCTCTGCAATCTCAATCGGCACGATATTGCAACCGCTGGAGGAAACCACCAGGGCCGTGTCGTCTTCGGAAATGTGGAAATTGCGGAGAATCCGCGCGGCGAGACCCGGCACGTTCTCAAGGAACATTGCCTGACGCTGCCCGTTTGCCCCGCTCACCTGATTATGAAAGGTCAACGACAACTCCACAATTGGATTGAACCCCGGAAAGGAACCGTATCGCGGCCACATCTCCTCAACCATTATCCGGGAGTGCCCCGAGCCGAACAGGTGCACAACGCGCGCCTTCATGATGGACTCGGCAAAATGTCCGGCAACCTCCCGGATTGACTCTCCCTGCTCAGCGACCCGTTCAACAATTCCCCGGCACTGTTGAATATAATCTTCAGAGGGATTCATGTCTTTCTTCCATTAACCCGGTGCCCGGCTGTTGTAAACTGCTCCATACGCTCCCGCCCAGGAGCCGAGCATTGCCGGGACAATGTCAACCCGCTGCCCGGCCGGTTGCCACTCGCGCTCACCAACC
This sequence comes from Verrucomicrobiales bacterium, assembly GCA_046581505.1. GTDB lineage: Bacteria > Verrucomicrobiota > Verrucomicrobiia > Verrucomicrobiales > DEV007 > CACIUL01. Next base: position 61,025 of record JAYGGE010000119.1, read on the forward strand.
AGGTCCTCAAGCGGGCCGAACAGGTTCTCCCCCGCCTCCGCTATGCCGCCACCGATGACAATGATCTGCGGATCAAGCATGTTCGCCAGTGACACAACTGCTGCCGCAAGTGCCCTCAGGGAACGCAGCCATACCCGTGCTGCCCGCTCGTCACCGGCGGCATAAGCGGATACCAACTGGTGAGTGTCAGCAAACATCCCCTCACACCGGCTTGCCAAGGTGGCATTGCCAATGGCGTCCTCGAGGCTGCCGGGCGTCCCGCAGATATCAGGATGCCCCTCAAAATCAACGGACATGTGGCCGATATGACCCGCACGGCCTATCGCGCCCCGCAATAATTTTCCTCCCGAGAGAATCGCTCCTCCAACACCCGTTCCAAGGGTCAGCATGACCGCGTCCGCTGCTCCCCGGCAGGCTCCCTGCCACAGTTCCCCAAGCAATGCCGCATGGGCATCATTGAGCACCTTTACCGGCTCTTTTAAATGCAGGACCTCCCCCCAGTCCAATTCCTCCAATCCGTCAAGACGCCCAGGCATATAGGCAATTGCCATGCCGTCCTCTCTTGCCAACCCCGGGGCTGAGACCCCTATCACCCCGGCAGGTTTGCTGATTTCATCAGTCAACATGCAAACGATTTCCCGTGCCGCAGAGACAAACCCGGGCACTTCGCCATCCCGTTCACCATCCCGGGTGGGAAGAGTTGCCCGGCTCAGGCATTCACCGCTTTGCAGGTCAATAGCTGCCGCTTTTATCCCGGTTCCCCCGAGATCAATTCCTATCCCGTAATCAGGCATCTTGTTGGGGACATGAATAATCATGTCCACTGTCAAAAACATATTAAACGAAAAACTCAACAGGTTGAAGTTTAGTTTATGGAAAATATTGGTCGCATTCCTTGCCTGATGCGGCTGATTCCTGCAGGTTCGAAGACCCGCACACTGTCATTTTTATTCTCTGCAATGCCCCGTTTCCCACTGATAGCCTTAGCACTGCTTCCTGGACAACTCGCAGCAGAACCACAGGTCAGCTTCAATCGTGATATAAGGCCAATCCTCGCAAACCGTTGCCTCCAGTGCCACGGGCCGGATGAAAAAAAACGCAAGTCCGAACTGCGACTGGACATCCGCGAGGGAGCATTGGGCGACCTCGGCGGATACTCGGCAATCGTGCCCGGAAACCCGGGTGCCAGTGAACTCCTGAAGCGGATAAGCACAAAAGATGCCGAAGAGTTGATGCCGCCGGCAAAATCGAAAAAGCCAAGGCTCTCCGAATCCGAGACTCTGCTTTTCAAACAATGGATCGCTCAGGGGGCAGAGTATCAGGGACACTGGGCTTTTGAACCCTTGAGTGATCAACAGCCACCGGCAAATGAGCACCCAATTGATCACTTCATCAGAAAAAAACTTAACGAGAAATCCATCTCGGCTGCTCCGCAAGCCGACCGGCACACCCTGATACGCCGGGTCTACCTCGATATTATCGGCCTGTTGCCCTCCCCCGGCGAAATCACCACGTTCGTGAACGATCACTCAGGACATGCCTATGAAAACCTGGTTGACTCCCTGCTTGCCAATGCGCACTACGGTGAACGCTGGGGAAGGCACTGGCTGGATCAGGCGCGCTACGCGGATTCACACGGCTACGCAATCGATAGTGAACGGCAGATGTGGCCGTACCGGGACTGGGTCATAAACTCCCTCAATGAGGACATGCCATTTGACCGGTTCACCATTGAACAAATTGCGGGTGATCTGCTACCGGGCGCAACCAAGAGCCAAGTCGCCGCGACTGCCTTTCATCGAAACACCCTGATCAACCAGGAAGGGGGAAGCGACCCGGAGCAATTTCGTGTCGAAGCTACAATGGATCGCGTGAACACCACCGGGGCAGTCTGGCTCGGCCTGACCATCGGCTGTGCGCAATGCCACGCGCACAAGTTCGATCCGATCACACAGCGTGAATATTATCAAATGTTCGCCTTCTTTAACAACGCCGAAGATCGCAACAATACCGGGCCCACGATAAGCATTGGCGAAGGTGAATTGATCAAAAACACGGGGACAATCACCACTGCAAGCCCCTCTTCATCAAAAAAACAGGGCGCAAAAAAACCTGACTGGCAACCCGTGAGCTATGTGCGCCACATCACCACCTCCGGCGCTCCCCTGCGCAAACTTGAGGACAACTCACTGCTCTCCGATAACACGGCAGGCGCAAATGACAGCTACCACGTTACCGTCACCACCGACCTCCCTTTATTATCAGCACTGAGGCTGAGGGTCATCCCCCATGACTCGCTGCCGCGAAACGGCCCGGGCAGGGCAGCCAACGGAAATTTTGTATTAAGTGATATCAAGCTGCTCATCAACGGCAGGGAACAAGCCCTGGCATACGCCATTGCCGACCACTCCCAACCCGGCTACCCGGCACAGCACGCCATCGACAGCAACCCGCAAAGCGGTTGGGCAATCAATGTCGGCGGAGGTCAAGGCGGCAAAATGAACGCCCCGCATGAAGCGACATTTATCCTCGAGCGGCCGGCAGCGGTAAAAGGAAAACAAATTGAGGTTCGCCTGTCGCACAAGCGCAACCTCAACTACCTGATCGGCCGCTTCGCACTCGACTTCTCGGCACACGCCCCTGCCTCAATACCACCGCAGGCACAGCCCAAAAAAACCAAGCAGGTTAACCTGATGGTCATGCGTGAGTCAAAATCCCCGAGGGAAACCTTTCTCCTCACCCGCGGCGATTTCACCCGGCCTGACAAGGAAGAGGGAAAAATCACTCCCGGCAGCATTGCCGCAATTTCCCCGCCGCTCAGCAAAACTGGAGCAACCGGAAACCGCCTGGACCTGGCGCGCTGGTTGATCGATCCTGCAAATCCCCTTACTCCGCGCGTCACCGTAAACCGGACATGGATGCGCTACTTTGGCAGGGGACTGGTGGAAACCGAGGAGGACTTCGGCACCCGTGGTTCATTGCCGAGCCATCCCGAGTTGCTCGACTATCTCGCAAAACGTTTCATCAGGGACGGTTGGTCAATGAAAAAACTCCATCGCCTGATCGTAACAAGCGCGACCTACCGTCAATCATCGGTGGTGCGCCGGGATCTTGCCGTTAAAGATCCCCGCAACCTCCTGCTTGCCAGGCAATCACGCATCCGCCTTGACGCCGAGATTATTCGCGATGCTGCGCTTTCTGCCAGCGGGCTGCTGGAAACAAAAATCGGGGGGCCGGGGATCAGGCCGCCGCAACCGGCAGGTATTTATTCCTTTACCCAGAACCGGAAAAGTTGGTCAACCAGCAAGGGCAGTGAGCGCTACCGCCGGGCAATGTATATTGTTTTCTTTCGCAGCGCACCCTACCCGTTGTTTGGCACCTTTGATGCACCGGATTTCCAAACCACCTGCACAAGCCGGGCGCGCTCCAACACCCCGCTGCAGGCGCTGGCAATCGCCAATGATGTGGCTTTCCTGGAATTTGCCCAGGGGCTGGCCCTGCGGATCATAGATGAGGTTCCGGGTAATGCGGCAATCCAACTTGATGCGCGCATCAAAAGGGCGGTGCTCCTGGCCCTTGGACGCCCGGCCGGTGAGGATGAACTGCGTGTTCTACAGGCCTATGCACAGTCAATCATTAAAGACTTTAATCAGGATCCGGCCGCGGCAAAATCCCTCACTTCCCCGGCTCTCGCCACAGCAGCAACTTCATTGCCGGAGGCAGCCACCCTGGTTGCCATCGCGCGGGCGCTCTTTAATACCGACAACTTCATCACCCGCGAATAACAGCAAAGGTAAGCAATGCACGATATTCACGATCAAACCCGCAGGCATTTCTTCGGACAATGCGGCGTTGGCATCGGAGTAATTGCTCTCAACGAGTTATTCGCCCGCGATACTTTCGCCAAGCACATCCCTGCCATCAACCCGGCGCAGCCAATGGCAGCACGCACCGCGCCGCTCCCGGGAAAAGCGAAAAATGTCATCTTCCTCTTCATGGCTGGTGCACCCAGTCAGCTTGAACTCTTCGATTACAAGCCCAGGCTCAACGAACTGAGTGGCAAATCTCCACCGAAAAGCCTGCTGCAGGGCAAGCGCTTCGCTTTCCTCAAAGGCAATGAAACACTCCTGGGATCCACCCGCAAATTCGGCCGCCATGGCAAATGCGGCATGCACATCAGCGAGATGTTTCCACACCACCGCAAGATCGCCGACGAGGTAACCTGGTTGCGCGGCATGACAACCGATGTCTTCAACCATGGACCGGCCAAGCTGTTCATGAACACCGGCTTTCAGGCACCGGGGCGCCCAAGCATGGGATCCTGGGTGACTTATGGCCTGGGAAGTGAATCCCAGGACCTGCCCGGTTTTGTCGTCCTGCAAAGCGGCCCGCGCGGTCCACGCGCGGGAAATTCCCTCTGGGCAAGCGGCTTTTTGCCGACCTCCTTCCAGGGTGTGCCTTTCCGCAGCAGCGGCGACCCGATACTCTACCTGAAAAGCCCGGCAGGTTTTACCCGACAACGCGAGCGCTCCTTTTACGATACCGTTGGCAAACTCAACCGGATCCGCATGAGGGACACCGGAGACCCTGAAATTTTGACCCGCCTGAATGCCTATGAGATGGCTTACCGGATGCAGAGCAGTGCCCCCGAACTCATGGATACTTCAAAGGAAAGCGACAAAACCCTGGAACTCTATGGTGCCAAGCGCGGCGAACCTTCATTTGCCAACAACTGTCTGTTGGCCCGCAGGCTTGTTGAACGGGGAACCCGGTTTGTCCAGCTTTATCACACCAACTGGGACTCACACGGTGGCCCCGGGGAAAATCTTAACAAGGACTTCGAGAAGGTCTGTAAGGATGCCGACCAGGCAAGCGCGGCACTGGTCCTTGACCTGAAAGAGCGCGGGTTGCTTGATGAGACACTGGTAATCTGGGGCGGCGAGTTCGGCCGCACCCCGATGGGTGAAATCCGCAAGACCATTGGCCGTGACCACCACATTGACGCCTTCACCATGTGGGTCGCCGGTGCGGGACTGAAGAAAGGCTACATCCACGGTGAGACCGATGAACTGGGCTTTGGGGTCATCGATGGCAAAGTTCACGTTCACGATCTTCATGCAACCATCCTTCACCTTCTGGGTTTTGATCATGAACAGCTCACTTATCGCTTTCAGGGACGCGATTTCCGCCTCACTGATGTGCATGGAAAAATCGTGAAGGAAATCCTCGCCTGAAATTGCGACCAAACCTGCGTCTCCTCCGTTATTATCACCGCGCTCCGAACAAACAGCCTATGGATCACAAACCACGCATTGCAGTAACGATGGGCGATCCTGCCGGCGTGGGCCCGGAGTTATGCCTGCGCCTGCTCACCAACAGGCAACTCGAACAATGTTGCACTGTCATTGTCTTCGGTAATTCCACAATTCTCAACCGGGTCGCGGAAGCAACCGGGCTCGAGCCTCCAAAACGGGTAATGAATGAGGCCGACTGGCAGAAGAGCAACAAGGCGGACCTGCCCTTCGTCCTTGACCTCCCTTCCCCGGGAATTGTCGGGATAAAACCCGGCGGGCTTTCATCCGAGGCAGGTCACGCGGCACACAAGTTTGTCGACACGGCGGCAGGAGCTGCCCTCGCCGGCGAGGTCGAGGCAATGGTCACCGCTCCGTTGAACAAGGAGGCATTGCACCTTGCCGGCATCCCCCACCCAGGCCATACCGAAATCCTCGCCGAGAAGACCGGCAGTGAAAGTTTCTGCATGATGCAGTATTCAGAGGAAATTACCGCCACCTTCGCCACCTGCCATGTCGGTCTCAGCGAAGTTGCCGCCCTCATCACCAAGGAACGAGTTCTTGAGGTAATTAAGCTTACTGCAGATGCCATCGGAAAACTCCCTGGACGCCCTTCACAAAAAATCATTGTCTGCGGGCTCAATCCGCACTCCGGAGAAGGCGGGCTTTTCGGCAACCGGGAGGAGGAGAAGGCCATTATCCCGGCAATCAATGCCGCCAGAGAACTGGGCATTGAAATCGAGGGACCAGTGCCGCCGGATACAGCATTCCTTCCCGGGCGGCGGGCAACAACGGCATGCTTTGTCTGCATGTATCACGACCAGGGACATATTCCCCTCAAGGCACTGGCCTTTGACCAGGCCGTCAACATCACGCTGGGACTGCCCATCGTGCGCACCTCAGTGGATCACGGCACAGCCTTTGACATTGCCTGGCAGGGAACCGCTGACACCGGCAGCCTGCTCAATGCCGTCCGCCTCGCAACCCGCTTTGCGCTGAATAAAACTGCCACGGACGCAGTCCAATCTTAAGCACGATACCACTGCCTGCCATCCAGACTTGCATGCCGGCGATATCATTGCTAGCTTGTGAAATATTTCACAAGCTGGTATCCAAAGCCAAAACACTCGATGAAAACTGCACTGAAAATAACCACTGTCCTGGGTTCACTTGCCTTTGTCCTCCCCGCCACAGCAGCGGATTTCAAGAAGGATGTGCTGCCCCTGCTGGAAAAAAAATGCATGGGCTGTCACCGTGAGGCCTACAAGACCTCCTCCGGACGAACCAAGAAGCCGAAGGGAAAACTCATTCTCAGCACACCCGCCGGCATCAAGGAAGGCGGCAGCGAAGGGGATACAATCGTCCCGAAAAACTCAGCAAAAAGTCTCGCGTATACCCGGGTCACCCTCGACAAGACCGATGATGACTTCATGCCGCCGGAGGACAAGAGAGACCCGTTGACCGAAGCTGAACTCAAGGTATTCAAGGAGTGGATTGACGCCGGCGCGGACACCGGTGACTGGAAGGGCACCAAGTTTGACGACGCAGGGAAAAAGATCTCAGGATAAACTTCCTCCTAGTTGCCTTCAAGCCAACCTGAAAACGTCCCCCCTTTAATCGGGCGGGACGTTTTTTTAGGTGCCCATATCCCCCGGGTGCCCCTTGCGGATCCATAGTGATCATGCACACCGGTCCATGGGATATGGTTAAACCCCCAAGCTCCCCCTTAAGGAAATGAAGATCCTTGTGCCGCGTATCTTAAAACAGCGTCACGCGATAGAACATCTTGCCCGTGCCGGCCAGGTTATTATCTTCGTAAGTCGTGGTATCTGCGGGTGCCGCCGCCGCCGGATAGGTGTCATCGAGCTCCTCCCAGAAAATGAAATCAGCGCTGCGCTCGATGATGAAGTGCTGACCCTCACTCGATGGCCATGAGAACGATGCCTTGTTATCGCCAGGTGAGTAGGTCATCTCCAGGATCTGGAACCCCCTGGTGTCGATGACAGTGACATTTGCCAGCTTGTATTCGAGCAGGCCCTGGAAGTTGAAATTATCAACCAGCACCGGCCCGTTGATGATTCCTCCCTGGTCGCGCCAACCGAAGCCGATCTCGAGCGGCTGGCCGATTGCCGCGCTACGGTCTTCGCGTGTCTTGTCGTAGGCATCCTTCTCGGCACCCGTAGTGGTATCCGTGTTGCTGAGTTGCCCAACCAGCGCATTGGTGTTCTGGGTGTAGCGCTGCTGTTCGCCGCCGAGCGTCTTTGCGAAGGTCGGGGACAGCCATATCGCCGTCCTGGGGTTACCGTCGGGGCTACCGTCGGGGTTGGTGCCGAGGATGTCTCCATACTCAAGGCTCCAGCGGAAATCGTTCCTTCCCCAGCCGGGGAAATCCTCATCACTCTGGACGTGATCACCGTAGAATATCAGCGGTACTGCCATGCTGTAGGACTTGCCATCGGATCCGCTGCCCAGGATGTCGACACTGACAGGCTCCGGGGCGCTTGCGCCACTTGTGCTCAGCGGGGAGGCGTTCCAGTAAAGCGCAACGTCCTCACCGTTGCCGCCGTTGCCGCCGACTTGCGCGTTGAAGCCGCCAACCGCTCCGCCCGGGCTTCCCGCCCCGGCCGCATCACGCACTGAGGCCTGTGGCATCGCGGTTTGCGACCAGGTGATTGTCACCCCGCCCACGGTGCTCTGTGCCGGGGCCACTATGGTTCCGGAACCGGTCAGGCTATCGGTCTGCGTGTAGTTGAAGGTGGTAAGGAGCGCCATCG
>JAYGGE010000121.1:0-2755 GCA_046581505.1 Verrucomicrobiales bacterium
CCAGATAGAAACCCCTGGTGAGTGTGACCTCGTGCTTAGGAACCTCGACGCACTGGAACCTGCCATCGGTCTTGCTGACCCCACCCATGACGAATGTTCCGGGCTTGATGTAGACCAGCTCCATGGTCACGCCGTCACCCAGGTCGAGCGTTAGTTTACGCGGGGTCCCGTGACCGGTATACGACACTGCTGCCCGGAGCCCCCAGTTCTCGTATCTGCCATAGCCACCGCTGAGGAGACGCTTGCCGGATGTGCATGCGTTGGCATCGCCCTTCCACGTGCCGCCGCGCATGACGGTTTGGCCCTGGGGGAAGAAACGCGGAAGGTAGATCTGCAGACCACTGTCGAAGCTTTTTATGGCAACGATCTCCCGCGTGTTGCCGGAAGGTTTGCTGTATGCGGCGGCCGGTATGGATATGACTCCGTTCGCGCCGCAGGTGATCTTCCTGTCCTCCAGCGTTACGGGCGAGGCCATGACTTTCTCTGCTACCGTGGGATCGTTGGCTTCGCCGAGGTCCTCGCCTAGTGCATCGAGCGTCACAGCCTTTGCTTTCTCGATGATCTCACGCTGCGTTCGGAGCGCAACGCCGTTCCAGAAGGCGGGGTTTCCGCCTTGTTCCCCATAGGTCCGCTTTTCTCCAAGGGCGTCACCGGCCCATTGGGCCCGCTTGACCTTCAGGTAGGCCTGCCTGTTGTTTCGCGCCTGTGTACTTGCGAGGAAATCGACGTCCTTGTCATAACGTGTGTTGGTCCAGCCGCAACCCCAACCTCCGCCTAGATTCACGACCCAGCCCTCGGGTGTCCAATGCGCCAGGGCGCCATGGCCGCGACTAGGACGAGCAACGGTCGGGATCCCGAATGCTCGCAAAATGAAACGCCCGAAGAACGCGCGCCGGCCGCACACCCCCCCGTTCATAAGGATGTTCTGATACTTTTGCAGCTCAGGCCTGTCGTGCTTGACGTTTTCTGATCCGTACTTGACGTCGGAACCGACGATACTCACGTAGCGCCAGCCGAAGTCCGAGTTGAAGATGTGGTCGGGCCGAAAGTTCCGGAGCATCTCGCGCCCCCATGCAAGGGTCTCGTCCGGCTCGTCCCCGTTGACAACCATGCGGAGTTCCCAGGTGCTCAGTCGCTCGAACGCCGGATCCAGTTCGCCGTCCAGGTATGCCTTCTCGTAGTGAAGGTAGCGCTTCACCGGGTCTATCGTTTCAGAGGCGTCGGTCTGTGCCGTGGGGTTCACCTGCTTTATTGGCACCGCGTGTTCGAGACTGATGGCGAGCGCCAGTCGATGCAAGACACCGGTGCCGGCTTTCTTGCTCGCCTTCTGGATTTCGATATAGATCTTCATTGCCTGGCCGTACTGTGCCGGGCCGTAGCCGCGCCTCTCACGTTTGGCGTTGGCGCCGTCCGCCATCAGCATCTGCCTCATGAGGTCGGCATCCGCCAGCATCCGCTCCACCAACGTCTCCTGTTCTTTTCCCTGTTGGGCGAACTCTGCCAGGCCTTGAGGTGTGGCTTCGAGCAGGACGACGTATTTTGCGAACGAGGCATCCAGCGCGTCGCTGGTGAGAAACCTATTTAGCCTTTCGCCCTTTGCCTGATCGTTCTTCGGAATCTTGGCGGTGAGTTCGGTACGAAGTTTGTTGAGCTGATCGCCATATCGTGTCTCAAGTTTCTGACCAGCTTCGGTGAGCGGCGTTTGCGGCACCGCCTTTTGTCCAGCCGCCCAATCATTTGAGATCCCAATCATCAGGGCAATAGAAGCACCACAGATTAGTGTCATCGCATTCGTTCTCATACCTTTGTGTCCTTTTTTCGCTTTCAACTGGATCAGTCCTAAACCCCTGCAGTATTCCGTGCATGCGAAGTGGTCATCGTCAGAGTCGCAACTTGATAAGCTACGCTGCCGACGGGTCAATTCAGGAGAGAGTGCAGATGATCTTCCACCGCCTATTTTGATTGCATTGAGAATTTGTTTCCAGCATGTCACGCAAGACATAGAGATAATAACCGACAAAGGGATCTGATGCTATTTAGCTTCGGATGTCGGCGGAATCCCTAGTTTTGGAGGGAACGCGCTACTGGCATTACGATTAAATTATCGATTGGATCGTGACTCACCAAAGATAGTTTTCGCTCAGGAAAGTTTGCAGGATCCGTTGGGGTGAGTCCCGCGGTTTTGAGCCTTTTGGCCAAGTTGAGCCTTTTTGAGGGTGCGATCGCGGTCAGTTGAGTCCCGCGTTTGGAGTTTGCGGCGAGCGTTGAAAACGCCAAAATCTTGCGATACGTGTACCAAGAACAAAAGGCTCGCCAGTTGGTGCTGACGAGCCTTGTTTGGTTTGAGCCGCAGTTGCGGCTTTTGAAAAGCGGAGGCGGCGGGAATCGAACCCGCAGGGAGGATGGCTCTTCCAGACGCAAAATTACAGACGGCAATCATGACTGCGTGATGCCTGCCTGTTCTCCGGATGGTTTACAACCTTGGGCTCTTTACTTTTGCGTGCCAAGTGACGAGAACTCTCGCAAGAAACTGCAGAATGTTATGACGATTAGCAGGGTCATTTTGCCAGCCAAAGTGTGTGCGCACAAATCGCTGGACTAGCACAGCTTAGGTGATCGAGTGGTGATTGCACCACGATATCACTTCGCCTTCTGGACTTCGACACCGCGGTTGTCGCCGCGACGCTTTACGTCCCAGGCTTTGAAGGTGCTTCCTTGGACCGCTTTGTTTTGCACATCGATGTTCCTCAGGTAG